>NZ_CDBK01000088.1:0-5950 GCF_000819785.1 Aeromonas caviae
CACCCAAGAAGTGTTTCTGGCCTTGTAGCGAATGAGCGAACTACTAACTAATTCAGTGATAATGACAAGCAACTAGCGAAGTCGTTATTCACGTCAGCTTTCTGGATTAAGATTTTGCCTGGCGGCAATAGCGCAGTGGAACCACCTGACCCCATGCCGAACTCAGAAGTGAAACGCTGTAGCGCCGATGGTAGTGTGGCATTCGCCATGCGAGAGTAGGACACTGCCAGGCACCCAATACAAGAAACCCCGCTCAATCGAGCGGGGTTTTTTATTGCCTGAAATTCAGCCCTCACTGGAGGGCAAACGGGCACTATGGTGCTGTTTCCCGCCGTGTTTTCTGATACTCGCATTCATCATCCCAGCCAATATCGACTTGTTTGCGGCCTGTATCTGTTCAATATCTATTCGAAAGCCTGCATTCTGGATATAAAAAGCACAGAATGTGATGCTTCTACCTTTCTTGTCATGCCTGCTCTGGTTTAATTCCCGGGTCCACATCGATGGACCAAGGAATCACAATAATTTGAGGAATGGACACATGTTCAAAAGAACAGTAACGATGATGCTGGCGGCGGGAACCCTGGTATTAGGCGGTTGCGCATCCAATGGTGGTGCAGAGCAGGCAGCGGCGGACAACAGCGACTTCGGCGGCAAGTCCATCTACCTGCGTGGTGAGATGAACGACTGGATGGCCACCGACGAAAGCAAGGTCGTCAAGGTTGCCGACAAGCTCTACATGGCCAAGGGGACGCTCAAGAAAGAGTGGGCTCCTTACAAGTTCAAGTTTGCCGACTCCGGCTGGAGTTGTGGCACCAACTTCGGTTACAAGAGCCCGAGCGATGGCGTTGCCGTACTCGGCGGGGAACCTGTACCGGTCAACCCGTGCTCCAAGTATGAGGACATGAAGTTCTCGCCCGAGGCGGATGGCGTCTATGAGTTCTATCTGAATATGGCGGGTGAGACACCGAGCGTATACGTCAAGAAACCCTGAGATAGTCTCTCGCTTTAAATCTCTCGGAAATTGAACCGGTTAAATGCCCTGGCCCAGAAATCTGCTGGCCGGGGCATTTTTTTAGGATAGAATCGGCGCCCTTTTGACGGATAAATCACAATATATTGTGTTTTAAATTCTTAAACTTACTACTGGTAGTATTCTTGTCACGATATTGCCCCATTCACAGGAGGTTGATTGACCATGGCTAAATCCATTCCGGTACTGGAGGGCGTCACCGCCAGCCGCCAGATCCCTCTGCAGGAAACGTCTCTCGAGATCTGGGACAGCAAGTATCGTCTCAAGAGCAAGGATGGCGCCCCCATCGACGGCTCCATCGACGAGACCTACCAGCGTGTCGCTCGCGCGCTGGCTGCGCAGGAGCGCGAACCCGACACCTGGTATGGATCTTTCCTGTGGGCCCTGCGCAATGGTGCCATTCCGGCGGGCCGTATCACCTCCAACGCCGGGGCGTTTGAGCACAAGCCGGCGACCTCCACCATCAACTGCACCGTCTCCGGCACCATCGAGGATTCGATGGACGATATCCTCGGCAAGGTGCACGAGGCGGGGTTGACCCTGAAGGCGGGCTGCGGCATCGGTTACGACTTCTCGACCCTGCGACCGCGCGGAGCTTTCGTTTCGGGAGCGGGAGCCTATACCTCCGGGCCGCTCTCCTTCATGGATATCTACGACAAGATGTGCTTTACCGTCTCCTCTGCCGGTGGCCGTCGTGGCGCCCAGATGGGCACCATGGATATCCGTCACCCCGATGTCGTCGAGTTCATCCAGGCCAAGCGGGAGGATGGTCGCCTGCGTCAATTCAACCTCTCCCTGCTCATCACCGAAGAGTTCGTCAGTGCGGTGAAGGAGGATGCCCCCTGGCAACTGATCTTCCCCTACACCGCCAAGGAGGTGGAGCAGGATGGCATCGCGCTGGATGACCCTGCGAGGGTGGTCTGGGCGGACTGGCCCAATAAGGAGGGTGTGGTGATCAACGAGCTGGGTCAGGTGGCCTGCAAGGTCTACAAGACCCTGCCCGCGCGCAAGCTGTGGAACGTCATCATGACCTCTACCTACGACTATGCGGAGCCCGGTTTCATCCTGATCGACAAGGTGAACCAGATGAACAACAACTGGTTCTGCGAAGAGATCCGTGCCACCAACCCCTGCGGTGAACAGCCTCTGCCGCCCTATGGGGCCTGCCTGCTGGGCTCGGTCAACCTGACCACCTTCGTGCGCGATCCCTTCACCGAGCAGGCCGCCTTCGACTGGCCCGCGTTTCGCAAGGTGGTGGCCATCTTCACCCGCATGCTCGACAACGTGGTGGAGATAAACCAGCTGCCGCTGGCCAAGCAGCGCGAGGAGATCACCGCCAAGCGTCGCCACGGCATGGGCTTCCTGGGGCTGGGCTCGACCCTCACCATGCTGCGCATCAAGTACGGCTCTGCGGCCTCCGTCGCCTTCACCGAACAGGTCTCCCAGGAGCTGGCGATGACCGGCTGGCAGGAGTCTCTGCGTCTGGCGAAGGAGAAGGGGCCCGCCCCCATCATGGAGCAGGAGTTCGAAGTCACCGGCAAGATGCTGCGTCTGCGCCCCGAAATGGCGGCAGATGGCATCAAGCTCGGCGACAAGGTGAAGGGCAAGGTGTTGCATGCCCGCTACAGCCGCTATATGCAGCAGGTGGCCGAGGTGGATCCCGCTCTGGTAGCCGAGCTGGCCGAGGTGGGCGGACGCTTCACCCATCACAGCAGCATAGCGCCGACCGGTACCATCTCCCTGTCGCTCGCCAACAACGCCAGCAACGGCATCGAGCCGAGCTTTGCCCACCACTACAGCCGCAATGTCATCAAACCGGGCAAGAAGAGCAAGGAGAGCGTGGATGTCTACTCCTTCGAGCTGCTGGCCTATCGCGAGCTGGTGAACCCGGCCGCCATGCCCTATGCCGAGGAGGAAGGTAGCCGCCTGCCGGATTACTTCATCACCGCGGACGACATCACGCCGACCGGGCATGTGGATATCCAGGCGGCGGCCCAGCGCTGGATCGACTCCTCCATCTCCAAGACCGCCAACGTGCCGACCGATTTTCCGTTCGAGCAGTTCAAGGATATCTACCTCTATGCCTCGGACTCCGGCCTCAAGGGCTGTACCACCTTCCGCTTCAACCCGGCCGCCTTCCAGGGCGTGCTGGTGAAGGAGAAGGATCTGGAGAACACCAGTTACGAGTTTACCCTGGAAGATGGCACCGTCATCACGGCGAAGGGGAACGAGGAGATCGAATACGATGGCGAGCTGCACACCGCCGCCAACCTCTATGACGCCTTGAAAGAAGGCTATTACGGCAAGTTCTGAGGACGAGACATGGTCAAGAAGATCGACAGAAAAATCGTCGCCTACAAGGTAAAAACCCGGGATGAGCCGCAAGATGCGCCGACGCCCCAGGATGACGTGGTGCACATGCATGAAACCGTGCTGCGCCCGGAACGGTTGATGGGCACCACCTACAAGCTGAAGACGCCGGAGCACGTCTCCGAGCACTCGCTGTTCATCACCATCAACGACATCATTCTCAACGAGGGCACGGTGCACGAGACCCGGCGCCCGTTCGAGATTTTCATCAACTCCAAGAGCCTGGAGCACTATCAGTGGATAGTGGCGCTGACCCGCATCATCTCGGCGGTGTTTCGCAAGGGAGGGGACGTCACCTTTCTGGTGGAGGAGTTGCGCTCCGTGTTCGATCCCAAGGGGGGCTACTGGAACAAGGGCAAGTACGTGCCTTCGCTCATCGCCGAAATTGGCAACGTGATCGAAACCCATCTCACCGAGATCGGCATGCTCAAGGTGCCCGGGCTGGACGAGCACCAGCAGGCGTTCCTGGCCGAGAAGCAGGCGCAATTGCAGGCACAGCAACAGGCAGAAGAGCAGCCGGCGGGCAGCGGTTTCCCACCCAGTGCCGCGCTCTGCTACAAGTGCCACACCAAGGCGCTGGTGCAAAAGGATGGCTGCATGACCTGTCTCAACTGCGGGGATTCCAAGTGCGGTTGAGGGGCTGATTGCCACCAAAGGCCGGCGACATGCCGGCCTTTTCGTTGCTGATTTTATGTTCGAACGACGCCCATGATGGCAGCGATTTGTTGCGCACCGGTAAATTCGGGCGTAGCGTTGGGGGTAATAAAACTGTCACGGCCGTGTGGTTTCAATGACATCTGAGATTCACACACGTGGCACCTTCAGTGCCAAGGAGGATGCTTATGGACAACACGGACCGAAAGCTGTTTATCCTGGATACCAACGTTCTGCTTCACGAACCCCTCGCCATCTACTCCTTCAAAGAGCACGACGTGCTCATCCCCATGACGGTGCTCGAAGAGCTCGACAACATCAAGGATCGCCAGAAGGACGTCAGCCGTGATGCCCGCATCGCCATCCGTGCCCTGGAAGATGTGTTCCGCGATGCGACTCCGGAGCAGATAGTGCAAGGAGTGGCGCTGGCCGGCGAGGCGAGCGGCCATATCTCCATCTTCAGCGACCACCATCTGCCCCAGGATGCCGAGGTGTTCACCGACAAGGAGGCGGACAACCGCATCATCAACGCCGCCCTCTACCTGCAAAAGCACGAGATGAAGCGTCAGGTGGTGCTGGTCACCAAAGACATCAACATGCGCCTCAAGGCCAAGGGAGCAGGTCTTGCCCATGTGGAGGATTACCGCAGCGACCAGCTCATCGACGACATCCGCCTGCTCGCCAAGGGCTTCCAGGTGGTGCCCGGCAGCTTCTGGGAGCGGGTCGGTGAGTGCGACAGCGAAACCCATGGCCGCGATACGGTCCACGTCATCGATGCCAACCTGCTGGAGGGAGTCCACGTCAACCAGTACCTGCTGGACGAGGAGAACTTCTTTGCCGCGCGGGTGCTGAGCCACGACGGCAACAAGATCCGCCTGAAAGATCTCGGCCGCGAGCGGCTGATGTCCCGCAAGGCCTGGGGGGTGCATCCCAAGAACGTCTATCAGGGCATGGCGCTGGATGCCCTGCTGGATCCGCACATCGACCTGGTGATCCTGACCGGCCCGGCGGGCTGCGGCAAGACCCTGCTCGCCATGGCGGCGGCGCTGGAGCTGGTGATCGAGAAGGGGATCTACGAGAAGGTGATCGTCACTCGAAATACCCCGGAAATCGCCGAGAGCATCGGCTTCCTGCCCGGCACCGAAGAAGAGAAGATGATGCCCTGGCTGGCGGCGGTCACCGACACTCTGGAGGTGCTGCACAAGCAGGACGAGAACATGAGCGGGTCCCTCAGCTACATCATGGAGAAGGCCAACATCCAGTTCAAATCGGTCAACTTCATGCGCGGGCGCAGCATCCAGAACACCTTCGTGCTGCTGGACGAGTGCCAGAACCTGACCGCGTCCCAGATCAAGACCATCATCACCCGCTGCGGTGAGGGGACCAAGATCGTCTGCTCCGGCAACCTGGCTCAAATAGACTCCAACTACCTGAGCCCGGTGACCTCGGGTCTGACTTACATCGTCGAGCGGTTCAAGGACTTCGACGGCAGTGCCAACATCTTCCTGAACGGGGTGGTGCGCAGCCGGCTGGCTTCGTTCGCCGAGGAAAATCTCTGATTTGACGGGATCTCTGCATGAGAAAGGGGAAGCCGGACGGCTTCCCCTTTTTTGATCCCGCCTATCTCATGCCTCTCTCGGTCGGCCCAGGTAGCGCAGCAACCCGGGGTGATCGCTGCTGTGCAGGATATCCGGCTTGCCCTGCAAGGCGATGGGTCCCGCGTCGATGAAGAGCACCTGATCGGCGATGAGCTGGGCATCGTCCTGGGAACGACAGGGAGAGACCATCAGCTTGTCAGCCCTTCACTGTGGCGCCAGAGCGCGGCCCAGGTAGCGCAGCAGCCCGGGGTGATCGCTGCTGTGCAGAATATCCGGCTTGCCCTGCAAGGCGATG
>NZ_CDBK01000088.1:6063-209963 GCF_000819785.1 Aeromonas caviae
GAGAAGGGCTCGTCCAGCAGCAGCAGCGGCCTGCCCCGCACCAGGGCGCGGGCCAGCCCCACCCGCTGCTGCTGGCCGCCGGAGAGCTGCTCCGGCAGGCGCGTCAGCATCTCCCCCAGGCCTACCTTGTCAGCGGCCTCCTGCACCTGCCTTTTCTGGGTCGGATTCAAGCGCAGGCCGGGATGCAGGCCGATGGCGATGTTGTCGAACACCGACAGGTGCAGGAAGAGGTTGTGATCCTGGAACAGGGTGGTGACCGGGCGCTCGGCGGGGCCCAGTGACAGCAGATCCTGGCCGTCGAAGGTGAGGGTGCCCGACTCCACCGGCACGAAGCCCGCGATCATGCCGAGCAGGGTGGACTTGCCGGCGCCGCTCGGACCGATGAGGGCGGTGATCTCCCCCTTGGGCAAGGTCGCACTGAAGGTCACCTGCCAGTCGGGATAACTGGTGACCAGTTCCTCAATTACCAGCATGTTTGGCTCCTGAATGTCGTTTTATAGAACAACAAGTAAGAAAAATTGATGAAAGGCAGGGTGAGTGACTGCTCCAAGGGGCGCCCCAGGGGCGTGCCCGGCCGGATCCTGGGGGCAGGGAGGCGGCAATGCCGCCGGGGATCAGTGATCCACATGCCTGCCTCCCAGTCCCCGCTCCACCAGCCAGAACAGGGAGAAGCAGAGGGTGAGCAGCAGCAGGGCGGTGGCGGCCGCCTCGGTCAGCCGGTAGCTGCCGAGCTGCTGATAGAGCAGCCAGGGCAGGGTAGTGAGGGTCTGGCTGCCGAACATGGCGATGGCCCCGAGATCCCCGAGGGACAATATCATCGAGAGCGCCATGGCCAGGGCCAGCGGACGGCGCAGCAGGGGCCACTCCACCAGGCGCAGGCGATGCAGGCCGCGCACCCCCAGACTGTCCGCCAGCCTATCGTACTGGCGCACCACCAGTTGCATGGGGGCCGAGAGGGTGCGCAGCACATAGGGCAGCGCCATCAGGGCGTTGACCAGCACCACTAGCCAGGGGCCCAGGGCAAAGACGTCGGTGAAGGGCATGAACAGGATGAAGAGGCCGGTGGAGAGCACCACCGCCGGGATCATCAGGATCATGGAGCCGCTGGCCTCCCACAGGGCGGCGGCCCGCCGTTTGCGATCCCGCACCCTCAGATGCCGGCTGGTGAGCAGCAGCCCGGCGCCGAGCAAAGTGGCCAGGGAGCCCGCCGCCAGGGCTATGCCCAGGGACTGCCCCCCTGCCTGCCATAGCCGGGGTGAGCCGAGCGCCGCCAGCAGACCGGGGTTGAACCCGGCGACCACGATGGCCAGCAGGGGCGGCAGGAAGATGGCGAGCCCCATGGTCAGGGCCAGGCCATCCACCAGAGCGCTGCCCTTCTGGTGTCTGTCGGGACGCAGGCAGGGGCGACGGCTGGTGAGGCGACTGGCCGGAGTGGTCTGCAGCTTGTGTTGCAGCAGGAGCAGGGCCAGGGTCAGCAGCAGTTGCACCAGGGCGAGCCCGCCAGCGGTGGCGAGATCGAAGTCAAAGCGCAGCGCCTGGTAGACGGCCACCTCCAGTGTGGTGGACTTGGGGCCGCCCCCGAGCGCCAGCACTGTGGTGAAGCTGGTGAAGCAGAGCATGAAGATGAGGCTGGCGAGCCCCGGCAAGATGCCGCGGATGAGCGGCCACTCCAGCAGCCGGAAGATGTGGGAGGAGCGCATGCCGAGCTGGCTGGCGAGGCGCCAGGAGGACTCGGGGATGCTCTCTATGCTCTGCAGGATGAGGCGGGCGGCCAGCGGCATGTTGAAGAAGACATGGGCCAGCAGGATGCCGAACAGGCCGTAGAGGTAGTTGCCGGGATCCAGGCCCAGGCCGTGCAGCAGTTGCGGCAGCCAGCCCTGGCGACCGTGCACCGCCACCATGCCGAAGATGGCGATGATGACCGGCAATACCAGGGAGAGGCCGAACAGCTTGAGCAGCAGGCGGCGTCCGGTGAAACGGCGTCGCGCCAGGGCCCTGGCCACCGGGATGGCAAGCCCCAGGCTCAGCAGGGTGGAGAGCAGTGCCTGCCAGAGGCTGAAACCCAGCACGTGGCGCAGGTAGGGATCGCCTAGCAGGGCGCGGGGGGAGAGGGCCCCCGCCTGCCACAACAGGGCGACCAGCGGCCCAATGGAGAGCAGCAGGATGACCAGGGTGGCTGCACTGCCGGGCAGCCACCAGAGGGTGCGACGACCTGAACTCACTGGGTGACGGCTTGCAGCCATTCGCGGATCCACCCCTTGCGGTTGGCGGCTACCTCGTCAGAGCTGAAGGTGAGTGGCTTAGCTACGGTGATCATCTGTTCGAACCCCTTGGGCAGCGCCACGTCTGTCACCGGATACATCCAGTTGCCGCCGGGGATCTCGTTCTGGAAGGCGGGGCTCACCATGAATTGCAGGAACTGGTCAGCCAGTTTGCCCTGTGTGGCGCCCTTGAGCTTGGCTGCTACTTCCACCTGGCGGTAGTGACCCTCCTCGAACGCGGCCGCCCGGTACTGGGGTTTGCTCTCGGCAATCAGGTGATAGGCGGGGGAGGTGGTGTAGGAGAGCACCATGTCCGCCTCGCCGTCGAGGAACATGCCGTAGGCCTCTGACCACCCCTTGGTGACGGTGACCGTCTTTTTGGCCAGTTGCGCCCAGGCGGTCGGTGCCTCATCCCCGTAGACCGACTTCATCCAGAGCATCAGGCCCTGACCCGGGGTGGAGGTGCGGGGATCCTGATAGATCACCTTGATATCGGGGCGCGCCACCAGCTCCTTCAGGCTCTTGGGGGGCTGCTTGAGCTTGTTGCTGTCATAGACGAAGGCGAAGTAGCCGTAGTCATAGGGGACAAAGGTGTCGTCCTGCCAGCCACCCGGTACCTTGAGACCATCGAGCCTGGTGGAATGGGGGGCGAACAGGCCGCTCTGCTTGGCCTCGCTGATGAGGGCATCGTCCAGCCCCAGCACCATGTCGGCCTTGCTGTGCTGGCCTTCCAGCCGCAGCCGGTTGAGGATGGCGACGCCATCCTCGAGGGGCACCAGATTGAGGGTGCAGCCGCACTCCTTCTCGAAGGCCTGCTTGATCTTGGGACCCGGCCCCCATTCGGCGGCGAAGGAGCCGTAGGTGTAGACGGTGAGGGTGTCGGCGGCAAACGCCTGGGCAGAGAGCAGGCTGGTGGCGATCAGCAGCAGGGTCTTCATCAATGGCACTCCTGTGGGTATCGGGGTGCTCATCAATGGCACCTCGCGTGTGGTGAGCGCCGGCGGATGAGGGCACAAAAAACGCGCGCCATGCCTCAAATTCCTCCGCCAGCATTATCTGGATCAGGTTCACGGGTATAATCTCAGCGGTAAACCGCACCCCGTTTGAGCAACGCATCGCATTGTATTGGCGTTCCTGGGGGGAGGCCAGCACTATGTTTCACGGGCCGCATCGTGCGAGCCACCACCAAGGAGGAAGTCCCCAGTGATCACCAGCACCAAGGAAAGACGTGCCTTCCAGCGCATGGTCATCAATGCCCCCGTCACCCTGTTCCAGCATCAGCAGGTGCTGGAGGGGGTCTGCCGGGATCTCAGCGCCAACGGCATGGGCGTCGAGGTGAACAAGCACGCGTTCGATCTGGCCCAGCCCATCCGGGTGAGCCTGGCGACCAGCAGCAATCTTCTGCCTCCCTTCGAGGCCCAGGCCCGCATCGTGCGGGTGCTGGAGGAAGAAGACGGTCTCCTGCTGGCGCTGGAGTTTCTCTCCCTCACCTGAGACCCGGGCGCCCGTCCTCCTCGAGACAGGCCAGCCATGGGCTGGCCTGTCTCATTTCCCCTCATCCTGCACCGGCTGCACGCTCAACTGGCCGCTGTCGACCAGCGTCTTGCTGGTGGGCGCGAGCTGGCCCATGGGCAGCTGGGCCGGGCCGGTCGGCTCCATCAGGAGGTAGGTCTCCCCCGCCCGGCTCAAGGTGGCCTCCCCCGGTTTGGCTGGCAGGGCCACCCCCAGCAGGGCGTGTCCCGGCACGAACACCATGGCCTGCTTGAGATCGGGATACCCCTGGGCCAGCAGGGCGGCCATCAGGGTCACCTTGCTGTCGCAATCCCCCCGGTTCTGCTCCAGCACCTGGCGCGGGCTCAGAAACCCCTTGCCAGAGCGGCCCGACTGGCTGTCGAGCAGTTGATAGGGGATGGCCTGGATGAAGTCGAGCATGTGGGCCACCGTCTTCTGGCGCGCCTCGGTCTCGGTGGCCCCTTCCTGCTTGAGCTGCTCCATCAACGGGGCCAGTTCGTCCCGGCTCTCCAGGGCGATGCGCACATGATCCTGCTTGATGGCGGGAGCGCCGTCGGGGGCAGTGAAGGGCTGGAAGTAGTGTTGCGTGAGCCAGGCAGCCTCCAGTTTGGCCTGCTCGGGCTTGACCCATTGGGAGGCTTCCCGCGCCTTGTCGGCGTTGCGGCTCTTGATGCTGAGGCTCATGGCGGGGCGCACGAGGGAGAACTGCACCTCGGGGAACGCCAGGGGGGCCTGTTGCAGCAGGCTTTGCAGTACGTCTTCCTGCATCCTGGCCGGACGGTAAGCGATGAGAGGGGGCAACTTGCCCGCCTCCAGCCGGTAGCTGAGCTGCTGCGCCTTGCCCTCTCTGTCCTGCCAGCCGACGTTGAGCTGACCGCCACTGTTGGTGAAAGAGGTCTGCCCGCCCAGGGCCGGGAGGCTGAGCAGCAGGCAGAGCAATGAAAGGGCGCCCCTTGCGGACATAGGTGTCTCCTGTCGGACATGCAGAGGTGGCGGGCTTTGTACAGCGACCCGACAATAAAACAGGGAGCCTCGGCTCCCTGTTGATTCTACTCGCTTTCTTGTCGCAGGCTCGTCAAATCCAGCTTGGCTGCTTCGCCTCGAAGGCGCTGATGGCGGCCTCATGCTGCAGGGTCAGACCGATGGCATCCAGCCCGTTGAGCAGACAGTAGCGACGGAACTCGTCGATTTCGAAGCTGAACGTGAGGCTGCCTGCACGCACCTGGTTCGCCTCCAGATCCACTTCGATCTCGATGCCCGGCTGGGCGGCGACCAGCTGGAACAGGGCGTCGACCTCCTCCTCCTTCAGACGAACCGGCACCATGCCGTTGTTGATGGCGTTGCCGTAGAAGATGTCGGCAAAGCTCGGGGCGATCATGGTCTTGAAGCCGTAGTCCGCCAGCGCCCAGGGGGCGTGCTCGCGACTCGAGCCGCAGCCGAAGTTCTCGCGGGCCAACAGGATGCTGGCACCGGCGAATTGCGGCTTGTTCAGCACGAACTCCGGGTTGGGCTGCTCCCCTGCATCGTCCAGGAAGCGCCAGTCGTGGAACAGGTGCTTGCCAAAGCCGATGCGGTTCACCTTCTGCAGGAACTGCTTGGGAATGATGGCGTCGGTGTCGACGTTGGCGCTGTCGAGGGGAACGACGATCCCTTTATGCTGTTTGAAACCTGTCATCATGTTCTCCTTGTCGTTACAGCGCACGAATGTCGGCGAAGCGGCCGGTGACGGCGGCGGCGGCGGCCATGGCCGGGCTCACCAGGTGGGTGCGACCGGCACGACCCTGACGCCCCTCGAAGTTGCGGTTGCTGGTGGAGGCGCAGCGCTCCCCTGGTTGCAGCCGGTCGTTGTTCATGGCCAGACACATGGAGCAGCCGGGCAAACGCCACTCAAAGCCTGCCTCGATGAAGATCTTGTCCAGCCCCTCGGCCTCGGCCTGGGCCTTCACCTGCTCGGAGCCCGGCACCACCAGGGCCTGTACCCCTGCGGCGACCTTGCGGCCGCGGGCGATGGCGGCGGCAGCGCGCAGATCCTCGATGCGGCTGTTGGTGCACGAACCGATGAACACCTTGTCGATGGCCACGTCGGAGAGCTTCTGGCCCGGTTGCAGGTCCATGTAGGCGAGGGCCTTGCGGGCGGACTGCTGCTCCACCGGATCGGCGAAGGATTCCGGTGCAGGGATGGGCTCATTGACGGCAATCACCTGGCCCGGGTTGGTGCCCCAGGTCACTTGCGGGGCGATGTCGGCGGCGTCGAGTACCACTTCGGCGTCGAAGTGGGCACCTTCGTCGCTCTTGAGGGTCAGCCAGTAGGCGATGGCCTGTTCCAGCGCCTCCCCCTTGGGAGCGAACTCCTTGCCACGGATGTAGTCGATGGTGGTCTGGTCGGGGGCAATCATGCCCGCTTTGGCGCCGAGCTCGATGGCCATGTTGCACACCGTCATGCGCCCTTCCATGGTGAGCCCCTCGATGGCTTCACCGGCGAACTCCACCACGTAGCCGGTCCCGCCTGCGTGACCTACCTTGCCAATGATGGCGAGCACAACGTCTTTGGCGCTGATGCCTGCGGCCAGCTTGCCGTTGACAGAGATACGCATGGTCCTGGCGCGGCCCTGTTTCAGGGTCTGGGTGGCCATCACGTGTTCCACTTCAGAGGTGCCGATACCGAATGCGAGCGACCCGAAGGCGCCGTGGGTGGCGGTGTGGGAGTCACCGCAGACGATGGTAGTGCCGGGCAATGTGATACCGAGCTCCGGGCCCATCACGTGGACGATGCCCTGGTACTTGTGGTTCAAGTCATAGAGACGAACCCCGAACGCCTTGCAGTTGGCGGCGAGTGTCTCCATCTGGATGCGGGCCATCTCGCCGGAGGCGGCGATGTCCTTGGTGGTGGTGGAGACGTTGTGATCCATGGTGGCCCAGGTCAGATCCGGGCGACGCAGCTGGCGGTTCATGGCGCGCAGGCCGTCGAATGCCTGGGGGCTGGTCACTTCATGCACCAGATGACGGTCGATGTAGATGAGAGGGGTTTCCCCTTCCACTTCCCGCACCACGTGGGCGTCGAACACTTTCTGATAGAGGGTCTTGGACATTGCTCGGTTTCCTTGTTATCGATGCCGTGGGATCAGATGCGCGCGGCGATCTGGCTGCCCATGTCGGCCGTGCTCTGCACCGGGTGCGTGGCGCTGGCCTGATGCAGGTCGGCGGTGAAATAGCCTTCTGCCAGGGTCTGGGCCACGGCCTGCTCGATGGCCTGGGCGGCGGCTTCCTGGCCGAGACTGTAACGCAGCATCAGGGCGGCGGAGAGGATCTGGGCGATGGGATTCGCAATCCCCTTGCCGGCGATATCCGGGGCCGAGCCACCGGCCGGCTCGAACAGACCGAAGCCGGATTCGTTGAGGCTGGCGGAGGGGAGCAGGCCCATCGAGCCAGTGATCATGGCGCACTCGTCGGAGAGGATGTCACCGAACAGGTTGGAGCAGAGCAGCACGTCGAACTGGGACGGATCCTTGATGAGCTGCATGGTGGCGTTGTCGATGTACATGTGGTTCAGGGCCACGTCCGGGTAGGACTTGGCGACCTCGGTCACCACCTCGCGCCACAGGATGGAGGAGGCGAGCACGTTGGCCTTGTCGATGGAGGTGACCCTGGCCTTGCGCACCCGGGCCGATTCAAACGCTATCTTGGCGATGCGCTCGATCTCGAAGCGGTGGTACACCTCGGTGTCGAAGGCCTTCTCGGTGGCGCCTTCCCCTTCACGCCCCTTGGGCTGGCCGAAATAGATGCCGCCGGTCAGCTCGCGCACGCAGGCGATGTCGAAGCCGCGATCGGAGATGTCGGCACGCAGCGGGGAGAACTGCTCCAGACCGGTGTAGATGCGGGCCGGGCGCAGGTTGCAGAACAGTTTGAAGTGGGCACGCAGGGGCAGCAGGGCACCGCGCTCCGGCTGATCGTTGGGCGGCAGGTGCTCCCACTTGGGGCCGCCCACCGATCCGAACAGCACCGCATCGGCCGCTTCGCAGCCTTTGATCGTGCTCTGGGGCAGCGGTGTGCCGTGGTTGTCGATGGCGATGCCGCCGACGTCGTGACGGTCATAGTCGAGGGAGAAGCCGAATTTGGTCTGCACCTTTTCCAGTACCTTGATGGCCTCTGCCATCACTTCCGGGCCAATGCCGTCACCCGGCAATACTGCGATCCGATAACTGCTCATACTCTCTCCGTCTTGATAGTGTGATTCCGTTTCATCCGGGAGGCCGGTCCGGACCACTGCCCAGGCCCCGGTCCTCCCCATGTCATGCTGTCATCTTGTCCGGCGGCGGGCTCAGACGGTTTCCGATTTGATGGTGTGGTTGCGCTCCATCTGCTCGGCGACCTGGTCCGCGCGCCAGATGCTGTTGATCACGTGGACCAGGGCCTGGGCTGAGGATTCGATGATGTCAGTGGCCAGCCCCATGCCGTGGAACTTGCGCCCCTTGTACTCGGCGACGATGTCCACCTGGCCGAGGGCGTTCTTGCCCTCGCCCTTGCCCTTGAGTTCGTATTTGTCGATGCGGATCTCGTAGCCGGTGATGCGGTTGATGCACTGGTAGACCGCATCCACCGGGCCGTTGCCGGTGGCGGCCTCGCACACCAGATCCTGGCCTACCTTGAGCTTGACCGAGGCGGTGGCGAGCACCGAGCTGCCGCTCTGCACGCCAAGGTACTCCAGCTTGAAGTGCTCGGGTTCCTCATGGATCTGGCTGAAGAAGGCGAGGGCCTCCAGGTCGTAGTCGAACACCTGGCCCTTCTTGTCGGCCAGGGTGAGGAACTTGGCGTAGAGATCGTCGAGGTCGTAGCTGCTCTCGGCGTAGCCCATGGACTCCATCCGGTGCTTGATGACGTGGCGGCCGGAGCGGGAGGTCATGTTGAGGTTGTTCTGGGTGAGACCGATGCTCTCTGGGGTGATGATTTCATAGGTGTTCTTCGCCTTGAGCACGCCATCCTGATGGATGCCTGAGCTGTGGGAGAAGGCGTTGGCGCCGACGATGGCCTTGTTGGGCTGCACCGGCATGTTGCAGATTTGACTGACGAGGGTGCTGGTGCGGTGGATCTCGCTGTGGCGGATGTTGGTGTGTACCCCGAGCAGGTCGGCGCGGGTCTTCAGGATCATCGCGACCTCTTCCAGAGAGCAGTTGCCAGCACGCTCGCCGATGCCGTTGATGGTGCACTCGATCTGGCGGGCCCCCATCTGCACGGCACTGATGGAGTTGGCCACCGAGAGGCCCAGATCGTCGTGGCAGTGCACCGAGATGATGGCCTTGTCGATGTTGGGTACCCGGTTGAACAGGGTATGGATGATGCCGGAGAATTCGGTCGGCACCGTGTAGCCCACGGTGTCAGGAATGTTGATGGTGCGGGCGCCGGCCTTGATGGCGGCTTCCACCATGCGGCAGAGGTTGTCTATCGGGGTGCGGCCCGCATCTTCGCAGGAGAACTCCACGTCATCGGTGTAGCGCAAGGCGTGCTTGATGGCGCCGACCCCCATCTCCAGCACGTCTTCGAAGCTCTTTTTCAGCTTGCTCTCCACGTGGATGGAGGAAGTGGAGATGAAGGTATGGATGCGAAACGCCTCTGCCACTTTCAAGGCTTCGCCGGCGGCATCGATGTCTTTTTGCAGGGCGCGAGCCAGGGCGCAGACCCGGCTGTTCTTGATGTGGCGGGCGATGGTCTGAACCGATTGAAAATCGCCGGGAGAGGAGACGGGGAAACCCACTTCCATGATATCGACACCGAGCCGCTCCAGCGCCTGGGCGATCTGCAGCTTCTCCTTGACCGTCAAGCTGGCCGACAGCGCCTGCTCACCATCACGCAAGGTGGTGTCGAATATGATGACCCGATCTGACATGTGACTTCCCTCTTCCTAAGTTCGCTGCGTGCATCCTGCATGGCATAAAAAAACCCGTGCGGGGTGCACGGGTTTCTGTAAATTCCGGCTATGCCTTAGCCCGGCTACAAGGATCCCGCGCGAGGAGTCGCAATTAGGGAGAGCAGTAGTAGCGGAGCGGCAATACGCATGATGTCTCAATCCTTCCAGTCGATAACGCTACTACCAATAACGAGATTTTTATGCTGTGTCAACCGGAATGGACAGGTTCAATCCACTGGTTTATTTAATCGGATTGTAAAGGAGTGCAAATTCTCTTGTCCCATATTCGGTTCATGCCTGATTATCTGGTCATTCCTGCTGTACTCGATCACCCGCACAATCAGATCGACTTATCAGCCCTTGCTGAATTATCTGAGGTATTCCATGGAAAAACGCAGACCTGGCCGTCCAGTCGGACGTTCCGACATTCGTGACAAGCTGCTTGCCGCCGCACGCGAACGTTTTCTCAACACCCCCTACAGCAAGGTGACGACCCGCGAGATTGCCGAGCTGGCAGGCTCCAATCTGGCGATGATCCACTACTACTTCGGTAGCAAGGAAGGCCTCTACAAGGCGGTGCTGGGGGATGTGGCCGAGCCCCTCGAGCAAGCCTGGCACGACGAGAGCAGCAACCGCAGTCTGACCGATCTGCTCAACACCTACTATCAGGTGATGGCGCCCAACAGCGAGCTGACCTCCGCCATCTCCAGCGCATTGTCCACTGAAAAGAGCCCGGGGCGTGATTTTGTGCTGAGCCGCCTGCTGGATCGCCAACTTCCCCAGTTCGATGCCCTGCTCGAATCCATGCGCTCCAACGGCCAGCTGGCGGACAACCTGGACCCCGAGATGCTGAAGATCTCCTTCCTCAGCATGATGTGGCAGCCCTTCGTGATGAAGGATCTCTACGAACAGGTGTTTGGTCTGACGGTGGACGAGCACTTCATGAGCCGCCTCGCGGCCCACAACTGCCGCCTGATGGAAAACGGCCTGCGCGGTGCCCTGAACTGACTTTTTCGGGATGACGGATGAAAAAGGGCCCCTGGGCCCTTTTTTTCATCAATCTGTTATCTGGGCGTCAACGAAGTGTCATGCCGCCCTCCTAGTCTGCACTCAGGATGCAAGGGAGGGCCGTGATGAACAAGATCCAGCAATGGGACCTGCGGGTGTGCCGTGTCTGCCTGCTCCACCCCTACAATCAGCCGCAGGCCAGGATAAGCCGGCTTGTCTCCCGTACCGGTGACGGCCCCCTCTATGCCGTGGCGGCCTGCCTGCTCTGGTGGCAGGGGAGCGCCGGGCAGGAGGCGGTCAGGGTGGCGCTCTGGGCGTTTGCCCTCGAGTTGCCGCTCTACCTGCTGCTCAAGAATGCCCTCAAACGCCAGCGCCCGGCAGGGTTGCCTGTCTTCATCACCCCGTCGGATCGTTACAGCCTGCCCTCGGGCCACACCGCGGCCGCCTTTCTGATGGCGACCGTACTGGCCGCCAGTTTCCCGCTTTGGGCACCGCTGCTGTTTGTCTGGGCCGCGCTGGTGGGGGCGTCTCGCCTGCTGCTCGGGGTGCATTATCTGAGTGATCTGGTGGCCGGGGCGCTGCTTGGCGGTGGTTGCGCCCTCTGGGCACTGGGTTGGAGCCAGGGATGAGGATACTGTTCGGCGTTCAGGGGACCGGCAACGGTCATATCAGTCGCAGCCGGACCCTGGCGCGCGCATTGAAGAGCAGGGGCGTGGCGGTGGACTATCTGTTCAGCGGGCGCGCCGCCGACGGTTACTTCGAGATGGGGGAGTTCGGGGATTATCGCACCTTCCCCGGTATCACTTTCGCCAGCCATCAGGGGCGCATCTCGGGCTGGCGCACCCTCAAGGGACTTTCTCCCCTGCGTTTCTGGCACGATCTGCGTGCCCTCGATTGTCGCGAGTACGATCTGGTCATCAGCGACTTCGAGCCGCTCAGTGCCCATGCGGCTCGCCGCTGGGGCAAACCCAGCCTCACCATCAGCCATCAGGCGAGCTTCGACTGGCCGATCCCGCGTTGGGGAGAGAGCGGCTTCAACCGCCAGCTGATGCGCCATTTTGCGCCGGTACGCCAGTCCCTGGGGCTACACTGGTTCCATTTCGGCCAGCCCCTGCTGCCTCCCATCGTCGATCCCCTCGAGCCGGTGCCGGACAACCAGCAGATCCTGGTCTATCTGCCATTCGAGCAGACAGAGACGATCGCGGCCCTGTTGTCGCGTTTCAGCACGCAGTCGTTCATCTGCTTCCATCCCGAGGTGCGCAAGCGCAGCGAGTGGCGCAACATCCGCTTTGAACCTCAGGCCAGAGAGGGGTTCAAGCTGGCGCTGGCCGGTTGTCGCGGGGTCATCAGCAATGCGGGATTCGAGCTTGCCTCCGAGGCGCTCTCCCTTGGCAAGAAGCTGCTGGTCAAACCCCTGGGTGGCCAGTTCGAGCAGTTGACCAACGGCAGGACCCTGGAGCTGATGGGGCTGGCCCAGTTGATGGACAGCCTGGATGCCAATGCGGTGCGAAGCTGGCTGGAGGCCCCTTCTCCTGGCAGGGTACGCTATCCCGATGTGGCAGGAGAGCTGGCCGACTGGTTGCTGGCCGGGGCAGGGGAGGCGGTGGGGGCGCTCTCCCGCCGCCTCTGGGGCAGGACTCTCTTTCCGGAGGAGGTGTGTGACAGCCTGGGGGAGCTTGCCAGCCGCACCGGCCAGGAGCGTCCCTGGTTATCCCAACTCAGCGCCTTTGACTAAACTGAGTCGATCCCACCACGGAGAGGACGGACACCATGCGCTTTACCAATGAAAACGGCGACACCATGACCCTGGCAGACAATCTCACCCTGCATGAGCTGCTCGACATGGGTGTCAGCATCTCGGTCTGCGAAGAGACGGATCCGGATCAGCAGATCTGGCTGGCAGAACCCGAAGACGAGCAGTGAAACCAGCCAGTTTTTGACGGCCCACCCCCTCGGGGTGGGCCGTTTATTTTGTTCCTGACCGACGCGGGCAGCATGATCCGCTGGTTGTTCCCCCCAGGGCCCCTCTTTGTTGCCCGTCTGGTGGCCAAGTCACTGAATGTTAATAGCTGTTTGAAATTTATGACTGTTATGGCCAGACAAAGCCGTGGACAAGCGTTCACGGGCGGGTTAAGTTGGTTTTTCACCCGCTTTTCGGGTGAATGATGGAAAACCCCTATTTTTCTACTATCGACGGCTCCGAACTCGCCTGATCTGCCTGCAGACAACAACAAGACTCGGATCGGCGCTGCCGGGAAGCAGCGGACTGTCGATAGCTTTCGCTTAACGGAGCAAAGCCTGGAGGGCTTTATCATGGAGATGTTATCAGGCGCCCAGATGGTGGTTAGAGCGCTGGAAGATCAGGGAGTGGAACACGTTTTCGGCTACCCTGGTGGCTCAGTGCTCGACATCTATGACGCTCTCTTCGAAAACGGCAAGATGGAGCATGTCCTGGTGCGGCATGAGCAGGCCGCAGTGCACATGGCGGACGGTTACGCCCGCTCCACCGGCAAGGTGGGCACTGTGCTGGTGACCTCGGGTCCCGGCGCCACCAACTGCATCACGGGGATCGCCACCGCCTACATGGATTCCATTCCCCTGGTGATCCTGTCCGGCCAGGTGCCGACCAGCATGATCGGGGAGGATGCGTTCCAGGAGACCGACATGATCGGCATCTCCCGCCCGGTGGTGAAGCACAGCTTCCTGTGCAAGAAAGCCAGCGACATTCCCGAGGCCATCAAGAAGGCCTATTACATTGCCGCCAGTGGCCGCCCGGGGCCCGTGGTGGTGGATCTGCCCAAAGACGTGCAGAATCCGAAAGAGAAGTTCCCCTATCAGTATCCCGAGTCCGTTTCCCTGCGCTCCTACAATCCGACCAAGGCCGGACACAAGGGCCAGATCAAGCGGGCTGCCAAGCTGCTGACCGAGGCGAGCCGCCCGGTCATGTACGTGGGTGGCGGCGCCATCAACGCCAATGCGGATCACCTGGTGACCAAGCTGGCGGAGCTGCTGAACCTGCCGGTGACTACCACGCTCATGGGGCTGGGCGCCTTCTCCGGCACCCATCCGCAGTTTATCGGTATGTTGGGGATGCACGGTACCTTCGAAGCGAACAAGAGCATGCACAACGCGGATCTCATCTTCGCAGTGGGTGCCCGCTTCGATGATCGCGTGACCAACAACGTAGCCAAGTTCTGCCCCAACGCTACCATAGTCCACATCGACATCGACCCCACCTCCATCTCCAAGACGGTACAGGCCCATGTGCCCATCGTCGGCTCGGTGGAAACCGTGCTGGAACAGATGCTGGAAGTGATCCGCGAGTGCGGCTTTGACAACGACAAGCAGGCGCTGGCGGACTGGTGGGAGCAGATCAACCAGTGGCGCTCCCGCAACTGCCTGGCCTACGAGACCCATCCCACCCTGATCAAGCCGCAGCAGGTCATCGAGACTCTCTACAAGGTGACCAAGGGGGAGGCGTTCGTCGCCTCCGACGTCGGCCAGCACCAGATGTTTGCCGCCCTCTACTACCCGTTTGCCAAACCGCGCCAGTGGATCAACTCCGGCGGTCTCGGCACCATGGGCTTTGGCATTCCCGCCGCCATGGGCGCCCAGTTTGCCAACCCGGAAGCCGTGGTCTGCTGCGTCACCGGCGACGGCTCGGTGCAGATGAACATCCAGGAGCTCTCTACCTGCATGCAGTACGGGGTGCCCATCAAGATCATCTCCATCAACAACCGTGCGCTGGGCATGGTCAAGCAGTGGCAGAAGATGTTCTACGGCGGCCGTCACAGCCACTCCTACATGGAATCCCTGCCTGACTTCGTCAAGCTGGCGGAAGCCTATGGCCACGTCGGCATCGCGGTGAGCGATCCGGCGGAGCTGGAGAGCGCCATGGAGAAGGCCTTTGCCATGAAGGACAGACTGGTGTTCATGGACATCTCGGTCGATCCGGACGAGCACGTCTATCCGATGCAGATCAAATTTGGCGCCATGGACGAGATGTGGCTGAGCAAGACGGAGAGAACCTGATGAGACATATAATTTCCGTTCTGCTGGAGAACGAATCCGGTGCCCTGAGCCGTGTGGTGGGCCTCTTCTCCCAGCGCGGCTACAACATCGAGACCCTGACGGTGGCCCCTACCGAGGATCCTACCCTGTCCCGCATGACCATCGTCACCATGGGGGATGAGCGGGTGCTGGAGCAGATCCAGAAGCAGCTGCACAAGCTGGTGGACGTGCTCAAGGTGTGCGATCTCAGCGAAGGGGAGCACATCGAGCGGGAGATCGCGCTGGTCAAGGCGCGCGCCGCCGGTGGTGCCCGTGACGAACTGAAGCGGCTGGCGGACATCTTCCGTGGCCAGATCGTCGACGTCACCCCCGAGCTCTACACGGTGCAGCTCGTCGGGACCAGCGAAAAGCTGGACGCCTTCATCAAGACGGCTG
This sequence comes from Aeromonas caviae, assembly GCF_000819785.1. Taxonomy (GTDB): domain Bacteria; phylum Pseudomonadota; class Gammaproteobacteria; order Enterobacterales; family Aeromonadaceae; genus Aeromonas; species Aeromonas caviae. Next base: position 21,193 of record NZ_CDBK01000088.1, read on the forward strand.
CCCAGACCAACGAGATCATCGAAGTGGTGCGCTCCGGTGTCTGCGGCATCTCCCGGGCGGACAAATCCCTGCGTCCCTGATGTGGCCGGATGTGAAAAAAGCTGTTCAAGGGCTCTTCGGAGCCCTTTTTCGTGTCTGGCAGCGTTGCGGGCAAGTGGGGGCGCCGGTAGGGATGATGGCCACAGCATCAGGAGGTTATCGAGGGGGTGAAAGAGAAGGGGCAAGGGAGGGTCTTCACCTGTCATTTTCTTTCAAATGATCGGTAAACTATCCACAAAAGCTGTGGAAAACTCTGTAGATTAGCGGTGTGTCTGGCGTTAGTCGCATGATCTTAAAGGGATATTTCAATTTGATCCTGGCTGGATCGCATTTGTGCAATCCCCAGGCGAGGGTGTGAGCGTTTGCTTATCCCTCGAGCCTTGCCAAGGGCGGAACGCGGATCTGTCTGTGGATCCGGACGGGATCCCGACCTGATCTTGCGGATCAACATTTCTGGGCGCGAGCCATAAAAAAACCCGCCTTTCGGCGGGTTTTTCATTGCATCGGACTGCGGGTCGATTACTCGGCCTGGGCTGCCTGGATGCCGGTCAGGGCGATGGTGTAGACGATGTCGTCCACCAGGGCGCCGCGAGAGAGGTCGTTGACCGGCTTGCGCATGCCTTGCAGCATGGGGCCGATGGAGACCAGCTCGGCGGAGCGCTGTACCGCCTTGTAGGTGGTGTTGCCGGTGTTCAGATCCGGGAAGACGAACACGGTGGCCTTGCCGGCAACCGGGGAGTTCGGTGCCTTGGACTTGGCGACGTTCTCCATGATGGCCGCATCGTACTGCAGCGGGCCGTCGATGATGAGGTCGGGACGCTTGGCCTTGGCCAGCTCGGTCGCTTCACGCACTTTCTCCACATCCGCGCCGGCGCCGGAGGTGCCGGTGGAGTAGGAGATCATGGCCACGCGCGGCTCGATGCCGAAGGCGGCAGCGGAGTCGGCGGACTGGATGGCGATCTCGGCCAGCTGCTCGGCAGTGGGATCCGGGTTGATGGCGCAGTCACCGTAGACCAGCACCTGATCCGGCAGCAGCATGAAGAAGATGGAGGAGATCAGGGAAGAGCCCGGGGCGGTCTTGATGATCTGCATCGGCGGACGGATGGTGTTGGCAGTGGTGTGCACGGCGCCGGATACCAGACCGTCAACTTCATTGCGCTCCAGCATCATGGTACCCAGTACCACGTTGTCTTCCAGCTGCTCGCGGGCAACCACTTCGGTCATGCCCTTGTTCTTGCGCAGCTCGACCAGACGGGCCACGTAACGCTCGCGTACGGCAACGGGATCGATGATCTCGACGCGGTCGGTCAGTACTACGCCCTGCTGTTCAGCGACGCGGCGGATCTCGTCCGGGTTGCCCAGCAGCACCGGACGGGCGATACCGCGCTCGGCACAGATGGCGGCCGCCTTGATGGTGCGCGGCTCTTCCCCTTCCGGCAGCACGACGCGCTTGTTGGCCTGACGGGCCAGCTCGGTCAGCTGATAGCGGAAAGCCGGCGGGCTCAGGCGACGGGAGCGGGTGGACTTGGCGGAGAGAGACTCGATCCAGTGCTTGTCGATGTGACCAGCAACGTAGTCCTGCACCAGCTCGATGCGCTCGCGGTCATCTTCCGGGATGTCGACGTTGAAGTTCTGCAGGCTGACGGCGGTCTGCCAGGTGTTGGTGCCGGTGATCATGATCGGCAGACCGGTGGCCATGGCCTGTTGGCACAGTGCCATCACCTGGGGTTCCGGATGGTAGTTGCCAGTCAGCAGCAGGGCACCCAGCTTGACGCCGTTCATGGCGGAGAGGCAGGCGGAGACGATGACGTCGGAGCGGTCGCCGGAGGTCACCAGCAGGCTGCCCGGACGGAAGTGCTCGATCATGTTGTGGATTGAGCGGGCGCAGAAGGTCACGGTCTGCAGGCGGCGGCTTTCCAGCTCACCCTTGTTGATGATCTTGGCGGCCAGGTGCTTGGCGAGATCCTTGGCGCGCGGTGCGATCAGCTGGGTGTTCCAGGGGATGCAGCCGAGGATGCGCAGCGGGCTCTTGCCGAAGACCTGCAGCACTTCCAGGTTGTGGCCGGTGTCGGCGCCGTGGTGGTGCGCTTCGAACATCTCGGTCAGGTCGGGACGGGTCACGCCGTGCTCGTCAACCGGGGCACCCACCTTGTTGATGACGCAGCCCACGATACGCGGGTTGTTGACGCCACCGAAGTTGGAGCAGGCCAGCTCGATGCGCTCTTTGAGCTTCTGGCTGGAGTCGTTGCCCGGATGGGTCACGAACACCATGTCGGCGTCCAGCGCCTTGGCGACGTCGTAGTTCAGCTTGTTGGCAAAGGGTTGCTTGTCGGTCGGAACCAGGCCCTCGATCACCACCACTTCGGCACCGCTGGTCTTCACGTGCTCTTCGAAGCGGGCCACGATCTCTTCCAGCAGGATGTCGGTGTTGCTGGAGGTGATCATGTTCTCGGCGTAGGAGAGGGCGAACGGCTCGGGCGGGTTGATGTTGGCAGCGGCGCGGATCACGGCGGTGGAGCGCTCGGTACCGGTTTCACCCGGACGCGGCTGGGCGACCGGTTTGAAGAAGCTGACATTGACACCGTGACGTTCCATGGCGCGAACGACGCCAAGACTCACGGAGGTTACGCCGACACCAGTGCCGACCGGGATGAGCATAATAGTGCGTGCCACTTATTACCCCTTGTTCATTTTTTGGGATCAGGAAAAGGCCGCCCTGGGGCGGCCTTGCTCTACAGCTAATTTATGCGCCGACCAGTTCCAGCGCGTCGTGGGCGATGACCCACTCTTCGTTGGTCGGGATAACCAGGGCCTTGGTGGAACCAGCCTTGGTGATCTCGCCGCCCTTGCCGAAGCGAGCCTTCAGGTTGGCGTCGTGGTCGACGTCAAAGCCCAGCAGGCCCAGCTTGTTCAGAGTGATCTCACGGATCGGGGCGGAGTTCTCGCCGATGCCGCCGGTGAAGACCACGGCATCCAGACGACCGTCCATGGCGGCGGCGTAGGCACCGATGTACTTGGCCAGACGGTAGCAGTACACGTCCATGGCGCGCTTGGCTTCTTCCTTGCTGTCGTAGTTGTCTTCAACGAAACGGCAGTCGGAGGTGACTTCGGTCAGACCCTGCAGGCCGGATTCCTTGGTCAGCATGGTGTTGATCTCGGCAACGCTCATGCCCAGCTTGTCGTGCAGGAAGAAGATGATGGCCGGATCGATGTCACCGGAACGGGTACCCATCACCAGGCCTTCCAGCGGGGTCAGGCCCATGGAGGTGTCAACGGACTGGCCGTTCTTGATGGCGCAGACGGAGCCGCCGTTGCCCAGGTGGCAGTTGATGATGTTGAGCTCTTCCACCGGCTTGTTCAGCTGCTTGGCCGCTTCCAGGCTGATGTAGTAGTGGCTGGTGCCGTGGGCGCCGTAGCGACGGATGCCGTTCTCTTTGTAGAGCTTGTACGGCAGGGCGTACAGGAAGGCTTCTTCCGGCATGGTCTGGTGGAAGGCGGTGTCGAACACGGCGACGTTCTTCTCGGCCAGTTCCGGGAAGACCTTCAGGGCGGCACGGATACCGATCAGGTGAGCCGGGTTGTGCAGCGGTGCGTAAGGAATGGCGGCTTCGATGCCGGCAATGACGTCATCACAGATGCGAACGGAGGAGGTGAAACGCTCGCCGCCGTGTACCACGCGGTGGCCGATGGCGATCAGGTTCTTGGACAGTTCCGGGTTGAGCGGCAGGATCTTGTGAACGATGAAGTCCAGCGCTTCCTGGTGAGCGGCACCGGCACCCAGATCAGCGTTGCCTTTCTCGCCGTTCAGCTTCCACTTGATGCGGGCGTCGTCGAGGTTGAAGCATTCGGCCAGGCCGGACAGCAGGTCATCACCGGTGGTTGCGTCAATGACAGCAAACTTCAGGGACGAGCTGCCACAGTTAAGAACAAGAACCAGCTTACTCATGAATAAATCCTATCGCAGATTGGGTTGGGTTGGAGGATGCGCCGGACGCGGTGCGTCCAAAAACTATCAACTTATCCTTATGAGGGTTGGCAATCTGTTGCTTGCCCCTTGTATAGTGATACAAGACCCGAAATTCAGACGTCCCTGACTGGTCAGTGGCCGTGCCCCAGCGTAAAAATGGGCGTACAAAGGATAACCTGATTGTTGAAAAATAACAAAGTCATCCTCAACCTTTGTTATTGCCTCTCAAATATTGTCGAGGTTTTGCCGTTAATACGTTCGAAAAGAGCTCGGAGGTAGCATGAGCATGAACATTTTTGGAACTAAATTACAGCAAGGCCGTCATTATATGACTCTTTGGCCGCGCCGTCCCGAGCTTAATTCCATGTTCCCGGAGAATCGGGTGATCAGGGCCACCGAATTCGCCCTCAAGGTGATCCCGGCACTGGCGGTGCTCAGCGTCATGGTGCAGTTCCAGTTTGGCGAGCTTCATTACTGGCCCTCCGTGATGGCGTCCGTGCTCTTCCTGCTCAGCCTGCCGCTGCAAGGGTACTATTGGCTCGGCCAGCGCGCCGATACCCGGCTGCCCCCCTCCCTCGCCACCTGGTATCGGGAGATAAACGGCAAGATGAACGAGCAGGGCGGTCAACGTCAGCTGGTGGCCCGTCCCCGCTACGAAGAGCTGGCCGATACCCTCAACGCCGCCTTCAAGCAGCTGGACAAATCCTTCCTCTACGAATGACTTTCCGAAGTCAGACTGACGACAAAGGCGCCCTCAGGCGCCTTTTTCACATTCAGGCGGCCAGCACCTTGCTGATCTCCTGGATGGAGAGCTTGTACTGACGGGGGCACTGACGCCAGACCGTCAGCATGCGCTGGTATTTGTCCCGCATGGCGATGTCGCTGGAGAGCTCGTCACAGGGGCAGGGCAGTTCGGGGAAGCGCTTGTCCACTTCCAGCAGGAAGCAGACGTAATCCGCCAGTTCCCGCTCCTGGCTGCGGCTGTAGCCGTTGAAGGCAAGGCGGCTCTCGTTGACATCGGCCCGGGCGCTGGCATCCAGGTTGCCCCAGGAGATGGCCAGTGCATGGTGCAGCTCCAGGGTGTCCAGCACCTCCTGGCAGGTGGCGAGATCCAGGTGGCCGAAGCTCTTCTCCAGCTCGAGGATCTGCAGGCAGTAGCCGCGCTCGACGATGGTGCTGGCACGCTGGTAAAACGCCGCCTTTTCCGGATTGAGTTTGGCCAGGATCTCGTACTGGTTGCTCAGGATCAGGCGTTCGGTGTGGCTCATGTTCATGGGCTGTCTCGCTGGAAAATGAATCTGGGGTCACGTTAACCCATATCCAGGATGAATTTTTTGATCTGAGAGGGGAGGTTGGCGAGAAAAGGGGGGAAGAGGCGCCCTGGTGAGCCGCCAGAGAGTGGGGGCTGATGCCGTGGTGAAACGAGGAGGGCCCGCCATGGCGAGCCCTGCAACAATGCCGCTGGTGGCTTACCCCTTGACGAGGTCGAGCACCACCTGATGGTGATCGCTGGTCTTGAACTTGTCGAAGCGATGGGCAACCTTGCCCTCTTCGTCGATGAGGAAACTCAGGCGATGGATGCCGTCATACTCCTTGCCCATGAACTTCTTCGGGCCCCAGACGCCAAAGGCATCGGCCACCGCGTGATCCTCATCGGCCAGCAGGCGGAAGTTGAGGTTGTCGCGCTCCTCGAACTTTTTCAGGCGCTTAGCGCTGTCCGGGCTGATGCCGAGCACCACCACATTGAGGGCAGCCAGCTCGCTATTGACGTCGCGCAGACCGCAGGCCTGGGTGGTGCAACCCGGGGTCATCGCCTTGGGGTAGAAATAGATCAGCACCTTCTTGCCGCGCAGGTCGGCGAGGCGAACCTGATTGCCGTCCTGATCGGAGAGGGAGAAATCGGGGGCCTGGGGACCAGCTTCTAGTGGTGACATGGGGTCTCCTCGGATAAACGCCGTCAGGCGTACTTGTGATTGACGATGAATTCGAACGACTCGGCGCCCAGTCCACGACAGAAATCGGCGAAGGCCGTCTTCGAACCGGGCTCTTCTCCCTGCTTGGAGAGATTCAACTGAAAGTTCGCCTTGAGCAGGTTGAAGGGCTGCTGTTCCAGGGTGATGGTCTGCATGGCCTGGATGTCCCAGCCGTGATCGCTGAAGAACTGGGTGCACTGACTTACGATGCCCGGCTGATCCCGGATCAGCACCTCTGCGCTGGCGCTGATGTCATATTGCAGGGAGTGGTGGCGCTCGGTGCGTTTCATCATGGTGATGAGATCCCACTCCTGGCTGCGCAGTGGGAGGCTGATTTCCAGTTGCATCAGGCTGTTCCAGTCACCGGACAGCAGCATGATGAAGGTGAATTCGTTGCCGAAGATGCCAAGACGGCTGTCGACAATGTTGCAACCGCAGCCACTGACGTGACGGGTCACCTCATTGACGATGCCAGGCCTGTCCGTGCCGATGGCCGTTACGACCAGGTAGTGAGTCATAAATCGTCTCTCGTCCATTATTGAGAATGCGTTGACCGCGGGTGCCGGCACCCTGCCGTGAGGCCTCTTGTGCGCTCGTGCATTCATACGTTTTGTGCCGGATGGTAACACGGCTTGTCCCGTGCCTCCCTTGTTTTTCAAAAGGGGCAGCTTTACCATTACGCCCCTGAAAATCGGGAGAATTATCCATGTTACGCGGTAGTATTGTTGCGCTCGTTACCCCCATGCTGCCCTCGGGCGACATCGATTGGGTCAGTCTGGCAGCGCTGGTGGAATATCATGTGGATGCCGGGACCAGCGCCATCGTCGCCGTGGGAACCACGGGAGAGTCGGTCACCCTGAGCGAGCAGGAACATATCGCCGTGGTTGAGAAGACGGTGGAATACGCCGCCGGACGCATTCCCGTCATCGCGGGCTGCGGCTCCAACAATACTGCTCATGCCATCGCCCTCTCCCGGCGTTTCGCCACCATGGGCGTGGTGGCGGGTCTCTCGGTTACCCCCTATTACAACAAACCCACCCAGGAAGGCCTCTATCGTCACTATTGTGCGATCGCCGAGGCTAGTGGTCTGCCTCAAATTCTCTATAATGTGCCCGGTCGCACCTGCTGTGACCTCAAACCCGAGACGGTGGCCCGTCTGGCCAAGGTGCCCGGCATCATAGGTTTGAAAGAAGCGACTGGCGATCTTGGCCGTACTCCGCTGCTGCGCGAACTGTGCGGGCCGGATTTTGCGCTTTATAGTGGCGATGACGCCAGCGGATGTGATTTTATGCTGCAAGGGGGCGATGGTGTCATTTCGGTCACCACCAATATTGCGGCGCCCCAGATGGCCGACATGTGTCGTGCTGCCCTGGCCGGTGATGCCGGGCAGGCTCATGACATCAACAATCGATTGATGCCGTTGCATCAGACTCTGTTCTGTGAACCGAGTCCCATCCCGGTGAAATGGGCCTGTGCCCGGCTGGGATTGATGGCGACGGCGACCTTGCGTCTGCCCCTGACCGATCTCACCCCCGAGGGGGAAGCGGCGATGGCGCGAGCACTGACGACTGCGGAGTTGATGGCGAGTGTTTAAAGCAAATGGAAAGGGAAATGCAGTGCGCCTGGTACTGAGTGTCGCGACGGTGGCCGTGCTGGCTGCCTGCAGCTCACCCCAGGAACGCAAAATGGCCAACCGTGGCTTCGAGTATGAAGAGAGCCGCCTCGAAGGCCGCGCCTTCCTTGTGCCCGCCGGGTTGAGTACCCCCGCCTTTAACAGCAATTTCGACATTCCGGCCCTGCCCGAGAGCAGCCGTGAGGGCGCCCTCGGGGCCAAGGTGGACGTGCGTCCGCCTGCCCAGTTGCTCACCGTGGTGCCCGGCAGCCAGGTGGTGGCCAATGCCAGCGAGCCGACCGTCGCCTTCTATGCCCTCAGCACCTCCCAGAGCGTGGAGCGCGATACCTGGGCCTTCCTGATGAACTTCCTGGCCGAACACAAGGTCACCACCGAGAAGCTGGATCAACAGGACGGCGTCTTGCAGACCGGCTGGTTTGACAACTCAGCGGTGCTCGATGGCTGGGCGGAAGATGACGATGACTTCAAGATCCGTCAGCGTTACCAGTTCACCCTGCGCAACGATGTGCAGCGTCACGCCATCAAGATGTCGGTACGGGTGCTGGATCACGAAGAGACCATCGACGGCGAGACCAGCACTGTGCTGACGCCAGCGGACGCCCAGCGTTATGCTACCCGCGCCCTGAACCAGTTCTCCCTCTATTACGACAAGCAGCTCAAGGCCCGTGAACAGCACAAGTCCAGCGATGGCATGGGGCTGGAGCTGGGTCTGGACAACAACGAGCTGAGCGCCTGGATTGCCGAAGGGTCGTTTGACCAGGTGTGGCGCCGCCTCAATCAGGTGCTGCCTGCCTATGGTTTCACCATCAAGGACACCCAGCAGTCCCTGGGCTGGATCGACGTGGAGTACGACGAGCCGGACAGCGAGTTCTGGAAGGCCAAGGGAGCGGAGCCCTTCAAGCTCGAGGAAGACAAGTATCGCTTCCAGCTCGGCGAGATGACGGGCGGCAAGACCTCCATCACCCTGTTCGACAAGGACAAGAAACCTGTCGCATCCGGTGTCATCTCCCAGATGTACATCAGCCTGTCCGAGGCCTTTGCCAAGGGCTTGGCCGATCAGGGGGCGAAGTAAGCATGGAAACAGGGGCCTCGCGCCCCTGTTTTGTTATGTCCGGGTTGCCGCAGGGCCAGCGTGCCGAGCCGGTTGCCCCGGGCCTGAGTACCTGATGATGTGAATCCCCCACAGACAGGGGTCTGGTGCCCCTGCCTAACTAGTCCCACAACAGGAAGTGTTATTAGCCATGAGTCTTGCAGATCAAGTATTGGCGGTGAACGACGATTTGCCGATCCGTACCGATAAACCTGTCCATTCCGGCAAAGTGCGCAGCGTCTACTGGTTGACCCCGGCAGACAGTGCCCGGCTCATTCGGGAGAAAGGCTATGATGTGCCGGCCGATACGCCCCTGGCCCTCATGGTGATCAGTGATCGCATCTCGGCTTTCGACTGCATCTGGCAAGGGGTGGACGGTCTGAACGGCGTGCCGGGCAAGGGCGCGGCGCTCAATGCCATCTCCAGCCACTGGTTCAAGCTGTTCAAGGAGCAGGGGCTGGCGGACAGCCACATCCTGGACATCCCGCACCCCTTCGTCTGGATCGTGCAAAAAGCCCGTCCCGTGATGATCGAGGCCATTGCCCGCCAGTACATCACCGGCTCCATGTGGCGTGCCTACAAGGATGGTGAGCGGGAATTCTGCGGCATCACCCTGCCGGAAGGGCTCAAGAAGGATCAGAAGCTGCCCGAGATCCTCATCACCCCGTCCACCAAGGGGATCCTCAAGGGGCTGGATGGCGTGCCGGAAGCGGACGACGTCAACGTCTCCCGCGGCGACATCGAGCGCCACCATCAGGCCTTCGGCTTCCGCTCCCCGGCGGATATCGACCGCTACGAGGCGCTGCTCAAAGAGGGCTTCAACGTCATCAGCGAGGCGCTGGCTGCCCTGGATCAGGTCTTCGTCGACACCAAGTTCGAGTTCGGTTACGTGACCGATGCCGCCGGTCGCGAGAAGCTCATCTACATGGATGAAGTGGGCACCCCCGACAGCTCCCGCATCTGGGACGGCGCAGCCCTTCGCGGCGGCGAGATCATCGAGAAGTCCAAAGAGGGCTTCCGCCAGTGGCTGCTGAACCACTTCCCGGATCCGGACATCCTGCTCAACAAGAACCGCATGCCCGAGCGCTTCGCCCTGGCCCGTGACAACAAGCTGCCCACCGAGGTGATGATGGATATTTCCCGCACCTATGTGGGGATCGCCGAGAAGATCATCGGTCAGCCGCTGGTACGCAGTGCCAATCCGAAGCAGGAGCTCATCGAGGTACTGCGGGAGCAGTACGGCCTGATCGACTGAGGCCGACCGCTTTTTTTGCCGCAGGCGAACAAACGTTTGCCGGTGGCAGGGGAGGCGCTTGCAACGCAGATGACAAAACGGGCCCCATGACGGGGCCCGTTTTCATTGGGTTGTCCGGAGCGCTCAGCCATTGACCCGGAAGATCTGACCGGTCTGTACCCCCAGTACCGATTTCTTGTAGGCCTGGGCCACCCGGGCGGCGGGTACCGGCACGAAGCCCGGGAAGAAGTCGGCATACTTGCTCATGGACTCTTCCAGCACGGTGGGACTGACCACGTTGATGCGAATGCCCCTTGGCAGCTCGCAGGCGGCCCCTTTCACGAAGTGCTCGATGGCACCGTTGATGGTGGTGGCGCTCACCCCCCAGTGGATGGGCTCCTCGCTCAGAATGCCGCTGATGAGGGTGATGGAGCCACGGTCGCTCAGGTGGGCAATGGCGGCCCGGGTCAGGTTTATCTGGCCCATCAGCTTGCTCTGAAGCCCCACCTGCCACTGCTCGTCCGTCATCTCGGTCAGGGCATTGAAGGCGACGCTGCCGCTGGCGACCACCAGGGCATCGAAGGATCCGATCTGCTCGAAGAGCGCCCGGATGGAGGCGGGGTCGCGCATGTCCACTCTGGCATCCCCCTGGCTGTGACCGACCCGGATCACCTGGTGATCCTGGGCAAGCAGTTCGCTGACGGCGGCGCCAATGGTGCCGGAGGCACCCACAATCACAATCTTCATATCTATCGCTCCTGGTTGAGATGAGTTGATGATAGCGGGATAAAAAGGGAGAAAAAGCGCTTATGATGAACCCATTGTTTCCATATTGGTGCTAATGATGGATATCACCCACCTGGCCAGTTTCTATGAAGTGGTGCAACGGGGCAGTTTCTCCGCCGCTGCCGATGCCCTGGGGGTGAGCAAGGGGATGCTGAGTCGCCATGTCAGCGCCCTGGAGTCCGCCCTCAATGCCCAGCTGCTCCAGCGCACGACCCGCAGACTCAGCCTGACCGAGGCGGGGCGGGTGCTTCACCAGCAGGCCGGTGAGATCTTCGCCCTGGCCCGGGAGGCGGAGGAGGGGATCCGCGCCCTGACCGAGGAGGACAGCGGCCGCCTGCGCTTCACCTGCCCGGTCAGCACGGGGGACCGCATGGTGAGCGAGCTGCTCGCCCGTTTTGCCGAGCTCTGCCCCGGCGTCCAGGTCGAGCTCAACTTCACCAATGCCATGATCGACATGAGCCAGGGGGAGAATGACATCGCCCTGCGGGCCATGGAGCTGATCCCCGACAACCTGGTGGCCCTGCCGCTCGGCAGGCTCAAGGATGTGGTGGTGGCAAGCCCCGCCCTGCTGGCGCGGGAGGGGATCCCCGCCACTCCCTATGAACTGGGGGGTCGCTCCTGCCTGCTGCAGGGCCACAACCCGGACTGGGAGCAGTGGCACTTTCGCCAGGGGGAGGAGGAGGCGCACATCCTGGTGCAGGGGCGAGTGCGGGCCAACCACTACAGCACCCTGCTGCAACTGGCCCGGGCGGGCATGGGCTTTGCCAAGTGTCCACTGATGCTGGTGGAGGCCAGCCTGGCCCGAGGGGAGCTGGTGGCCGTGCTGACGGAGTGGCAGACCGGCCTGCACCCGATCCATGTGCTGCACGCCCAGCAGCGCCGGGTGCCGCGCAAGATCCGGCTGTTCAAGCAGGTGCTGGCCCAGTGGTTTGCCGAGCGGCCCCATTATCTGCTGGGGTGAGCCTGCATCCCGTTATTTTTCTGTCATCTGGGGCTGCTACCCTGCGCCCTTCATCGCGAAAGGAGAGTCAGGGAATGAAGCGTCATCAGGGTTGGGCAGGGGTTGCGCTGCTGTGCTGCGGCGGTGTGCAGGCCGAGGTCAGGGTCGAGGTGCCCCGGGATTTCCAGATCCTGGCGGTGAGCGCCGGCAAGGTGCAGGACGAGCAGCATGCCGTGCTGGCCGACGGAGAGCAGCAACTGCTGGTGCGCTACGAGGGGGTGATCCCGAGTCGCAACAGCAGCGACAACGATCGCCAGGTTCGCTCCGAGCCCCAGGTGCTTCGCTATGAGGCACGCGGGCAGTCGGTGCGCCTGCAGGCTCCCGTGCCTGCGGACGAGGCCGGGATGGAACGCTACGCCAGGGCCCCTGTCCTGGGCCTGGTGGCGGGGGGGCAGCCCCTCGAGGTGCGCCAGGATACGATGATGGTGCAGGGGATGCAGATCGGCATGGACTGGCATGCCAGGCTGATGGAGTACAACCGTGGCGAGGGGCCTGCCGTGCTCGCCGGTGCGGCGGATGTGGCTGCGGCCGCCGTAGCGACGCCCCGGGCCTCCTCCGTGCCTGCCAGCGCCCTGGAAGGGCAGTTGCAACAGCTTTTCCTGCAGGCGGACCCCGCGCTTCGCAAGCGCTTCATCGGTTGGGCCGTGCCGCGCCTTTAAGTTTGCTCCCCGTTGCAGTAACGTGGGCACATCTTTGATTCCCGATGTGCCCATGTTGATCAGCGAGGCCCCCATGTTTGAATTGCACCCCCGCCTTCAGGCGGATACCCGGATACTCGGGGATCTGCCCCTGTGCCGCGTCCTGCTGGCCAAAGACAGCCAGTATCCCTGGCTGATTCTGGTGCCCCGGGTCGCCAACCTGCGGGAGATCCATCATCTGGCCCCCGAGCAGCAACAGCAGTTGATGCAGGAGTCCTGCGCCGTCGCCACCCTGATGGAGCGGGCACTCGGCCCGGACAAGATCAACGTGGCGGCCCTCGGCAATCTGGTGCCTCAGCTGCACCTGCACCACGTGGCCCGCTTCAGCTCGGATGCGGCCTGGCCCGGTCCCATCTGGGGTGCCTGTCCCGCCATTCCCTATGAGGAGCAGGCCTTGCAAGGGGCGGCTGCCAGTTGGCAAACCCGTCTGGCTACCCTGGATGGATTTCAGCCATTTCTGACTGATAATCCAGTCAAGTGAGAGGTGGCTCGCGCTTTGGGCACCGGGATCACGCAATCTGTTAGCGTATCGCGTCGGTGCATGGTGACATGGGCGACACGAGTGACAGCCCCATTATTTCGATCAGCAGGAAGGTTCCATGATAGTGACAAGATCCGAGGATGATGCCGTATTGACCACAGAGGACGTACTGCTGAGCCTGTGCAATTCGGTGACGAGCGTATTGAGTGCGGCGACCCAGACCCAGGTGCGCTTCTCCGGCATGGTGCAGCGGATCAGCAAGACCTGCCTCAAGCCTGACATCGGCTGTTTCGTGCTGTTTGACGGCGGCTTCTCCGGGCTGGTGGTGATCAACTTCTCCGCCGCCGCGGCCATGGAGCTCTACCAGAGCTACATGCTGAGCATGGGGCTCTCCAAGGAGGATCTCGCCATCTCCCACACCTCGGACGAGGTGAGCAACGTCATGGGCGAGCTGATGAACCAGATCGTCGGCAGCTTCACCACCAAGGTGGGGCGCGAGCTGCAGACCCACATCACCCAGAACCAGCCCAAGATGCTGGCGCTCAACAAGCAGGTGATGCTGAGCGTCGACACCAACCTCGACAATCCCGAGACCCGCCGGGTGACCTTCTTCACCGCCAGCAACAACATCTTCTATCTGGAGCTGGCCATGGACAAGACGGAGTTTATCCGGATCCATGATGGCGGCGTGCAGGAGGAGGTGGATCCCGACGAGCTGATCGCTCAGGCCAAGCAGTCAGCCAAACCGGCACCGGCGGCCGCGCCGGCGAGCAACGAGCACGACGATCTGCTGGATTCCCTCGGCATCTGATGGTCGAGGGTTGTGCAAATGAAGAGGCCACCCCGGGGGTGGCCTCCTTGCTTGGTACGGGTCAGAAGTTGTAAAGCAGCCCGGTACTGAAGCGAAGCGCCTCGGCATCGTAGAAGTCGATGTCGGAGTCGGCGCTGGAGTAGGCCGCGGTGAAGGTGGCGGCAAGGGGTTTGATGCCGAACAGGTTGTGCCAGAAGAAGGTGCCATTGAGGGCGAACTCGCTGGCATCGGCGCGCTGGCCGAACAGGGGATTCGCCTCGTCATACTTGCGCTTGCCGGCGTAGAGGTTGCTCACGATGGACCACTGGGAGGCACGCTTGGCATAGGTCAGCTGCAGACCGGTGTTCTTGAAGCTCTCCGCACTCCCGTCCAGGCGGGCCTCCTTGTAGAGGAAGGCGGGCTCCAGCAACTGGTCGCCGCCGAAGTGGTACTGGTAGGAGAGTGCCAGGTCGTGGACCTTGCCATTGCGGCTCAGCATGGAGGCGTAGTGGGTGCCGTGGGTCAGGTCATATTGCTGGCCACTGCGCTCCTCGTCGAGCTCCACTTCCCGGCTGGTCAGGGTGGCGTAGACGTTGCTGCCCCAGATCCTGTCCCAGGCAAAGCGCACCCCTTTCGAGGTGAGATCGGTGGCGCTGCGATCCACGCCGGTGGCGAAGGGATCGCTCCACACTTCCACCGGCATGAGGTTGAACACCAGGGAGGTGGCGACGATACCCTTGTCGCCCATCTCCTGGCGCAGACCGAGTTGCTGGGTAAAGTCGAAGCGCACCGCGTCCTGGATGAGGTTGCCGAGGAAGACCTGGGTGCGGGTATCGGCGAAGGTGTAGCGGATATCGGCATTGAGCAGCGGGCTCAGACCGCTTTCGCGGCCGGGGGAGCCCAGATCATCGATACGGCTGTTGCTGTCGTCACCGGCATAGAAGTTGGACTTGTGGCTGCCGGCATTGACCCCGCCCAGCAGAAAACCGGACCAGCCGGTCTGGCGGGGGATCTCCCCCAGATCGGCGTGGGCGGTGGTGGCGACCAGCAGGCCAAGGCTCAACAGAACATGATTTCGCATCGGGTATGCTCCTGACATAACGAATGAGAAGGGTGACAGTGCGCCCCGGTGGAACCGGTGCTGACTGAGGCATGGCAGGCATGCTACCCCAGCCGGAGTGTGACGTTAATCAATAATTGAATACGCGACGGACAAGAGTTCATGGCGCCGTACTGGTATCCTGTTTGCGCAAGAAAAGGGGAGAAAACAACGAGATGAAGCAGATCAAATCCTGGGCGCAATATTACGTCGACCTGATGACCAAGCTGGGACTGGTGCGCTTCAGCATGTTCCTGGCCACCGCCATCATAGTGCTGGCCGTGTCGATCCAGATGGGGGTGACCCTGTTTTTGCGCGGCACCGTGGACATCGTCGACCTGGTGCGCTCTGTCTTCTTCGGCCTGCTGGTGACCCCCTGGGCCGTCTATTTTCTCTCCATCGTGGTGGATCAGCTGGAGGACTCCCGCCAGCGGCTGACCCGGATGGTGCGCAAGTTGCAAGACATGCGCGAGCGGGATCTCGAGCTCAACAGCCAGTTGCAGGAGAACATCAGCCGGCTCAACGCCCAGATCGCCGAGACCAACCGGGCCGAGACCCTGCGCCAGCAAGCCATCGAGGATCTCGAGAACGAAGTGTTCCAGCGGGAGAAGGCCCAGCTGCATCTGGGGGAGCGTACCGCCCTCTTGCGCTCCTTCATCGACTGCTCCCCCGATCTGGTCTATTACCGCAACGAGGACGAGCAGTTCTCCGGTTGCAACCGCGCCATGGAGGAGCTCACCGGCAAGGTGGAGGCGGAACTCATCGGCCTGACCCCGTTCGATGTCTACAAGCACGACATCGCCAGCAAGGTGGTGGAGACCGACAAGCAGGTCTTCGCCCAGAACGAGCCGCTCACCTATGAGCAGTGGCTGGAGTATCCCGATGGCCGCAAGGCCTACTTCGAGCTGCGCAAGGTGCCCTTCTTCGACCGCTTCGGCAAGCGGCTCGGCCTGCTCGGCTTTGGTCGCGACATCACCGAGCGCAAGCAGTATCAGGACAAGCTGGAGAAGGCGAGTCGGGACAAGACCACCTTCATCTCCACCATCAGCCACGAGCTGCGCACCCCGCTCAATGGCATCGTCGGCCTGAGCCGGATGCTGATGGATACGCCCCTCGATGCCAGACAGCAGCAGCAGCTCAAGACCATCCACCTGAGCGCGGTGACGCTCGGCAACATCTTCAACGACATCATCGATCTGGACAAGCTCGACCGTCGCCGGCTGGAGATTGCGCCGGCTCCGCTGGATTTGCCCGCCTTCCTCGACGAGCTGGAGACGCTGTCGCGCATCCAGGCGGAGCAGAAGGGGCTCTACCTGCACTTCGACCGGGACGGCGACATGCCCCAGTTCGTGATGGCGGACGGCACCCGGCTGCGTCAGGTGCTGTGGAACCTGGTGGGCAATGCGGTCAAGTTCACCGATGAAGGGGGCGTCACCATACGCTGTCTCGCCCACGCCGCTGATGAACCGGGCAAGCTGGCGCTGCACTTCGAGGTGGAAGACACCGGGGTGGGCATTCCCCGCGCCCAGCAGGAGAAGATCTTCGCCATGTACTATCAGGTGCAGGGCAAGAAGCACGCCACCGGTACCGGCATCGGTCTTGCGGTCTCCCGCCAGCTGGTGCAGGCCATGGGTGGTCAACTCTATGTGGACAGCGACCCGGGCGAAGGCGCCTGCTTCACCGCCGAGCTGGAGGTGGACTGCGTCGAGCCCAAGGCCGCGGCCCCGGAGCCCGAGATGCCCTCCCTCGACATCCTGCTGGTGGAGGATGTGGAGCTCAACGTGACCGTGGCCTGCGCTCTGCTGAACAAGCTCGGCCATCAGGTCAAGGTGGCGCGGGATGGTGCAGAGGCGCTGGCCATGGCCAACCCGGATGATTTCGACTTGATCCTGCTCGACATCCAGTTGCCGGATATGACGGGGTTCGATGTGGCGGAGCAACTGCTCGCGCGCTACGGCGACAGCCTGCCCCCCATGGTGGCGCTCACCGCCAATGCCACCGGCGATCGCCAGTACTACCGGGATCACGGCATGCAGGATGTGATCAACAAGCCGCTGGGCTCCAAGGCGGTGCGGGAGGTGATAGGCCACCTGTTTGCGGATCTCGCCGGGGACGAGGCGGACGAGCAGGACGATGTCCACCATCAGGATGCCCTGCTGGATCTGCCCTTCCTCACCGATTACGCCAGCACGGTCGGCAAGCCGGTGCTGCTCTCCAGCGTCGAGCTGTTCGAGAAGATGATGCCGGACTACATGGCGGTGCTCGACTCCAACATGATTGCCAGGGATCAGGCCGGTGTGGTGGAGGAGGCCCACAAGATCAAGGGGGCGGCGGGCTCCATCGGCCTGCGCCGGTTGCAGCAGACGGCCCAGCTTATCCAGAGCCCGGATCACCCCGCCTGGTGGGAGAACGTGGAAGACTGGATTGAAACCCTGCGCCGGGAATACCCGGGTGACATCGCCCGCCTGCGGCGCTGGCTGCTCTCGTAGACACGACGCCTCAGGCAAGGAGCCACGACATGTATGACCGTTTGATCCCCCCCGAGCGCATTCACCCCTGGGGAGACGAAGACCTGCTGGAGGCGACGGAGCAGGACCGCACCCGCATCGTGCAGGCGGCGCCGGTGCGTCGGTTGCAGCAGAAGACCCAGGTCTTCCCGCTCGATGTGAAAGCCTCGGTGCGCAGCCGCCTCACCCATTCGCTGGAGGTGCAGGAGACCGGTCGCCAGATCAGTCGCCGCATCCTGGCGGCGCTGCCGGACGGAGTGGTGTGCGAGGGGGCCTTCATCAATCTGGTGGAGATGTCCTGCCTGTTGCACGATGTCGGCAACCCGCCGTTTGGCCATTTCGGCGAGCAGGTGATGAGTCAGTGGCTTGCCCAGGAGCTGGACGGCCTCTTCGCCCGTGCCCACGACCAGTTGCCGAGCCCCCAATGGGCAACCCTTCGCCAGGATCTGCTGGTGTTTGACGGCAATGCCCAGAGCCTGCGACTGGTGCACAGCCTCCATGAGCTGAACCTCACCCTGGGGCAGCTGGCGGCGCTGTGCAAATACCCGCAGCAGCCCCTGCCGGGCCTGCACCATCCCCAGGGCTATGGTCAGCACCACGGCTGGACCAGCAAGCGCGGCATCTTCTTCAGCGAACAACCCCTCTATCGTGCCCTCGGCCAGAGCCTGGGGCTGGCCGAGGGGTGCCGTCATCCGCTGGTCTACATCATGGAGGCGGCGGACGACATCTCTTACTGCATCGCCGATCTTGAGGATGCGGTGGACAGGCGCATCCTCACCCAGAGCGAGCTGCTGACAGCCCTGCGCGAGGCGGACGAGGGCGGTTACATGGCCGACCTGCTCGATGAGGCGCTTGCCTCCGGTCGGGGGTTCTTCCCCCATTTTCGCCAGCATCTGACCCGGGATCTGGTGGCGCTTGCCGCCCATACCTATGTGGCCGAGCACGATCAGATCCTGAGCGGGGCCTATCCCCAGGCGCTGCTGCACGGCCAGGCTCCGGCAGCCCGGGTACTCGATACCCTCAAGCGGGTGGCTCGCGAGCTGGTGTTCATGCGCCCGGAGGTGGAGGCGCTGGAGCTGGAAGGCTATGCCGCCCTGCGCGGAGTGCTCTCCACCTACGCCTGCCTGCTGGCCCTGCCCGCCAGCCAGTTCGAGCGGCTGCTCGCAGGCAACGGCGGGAGCGAGCTCTTCTTTGCCCGACGGCTGTTCCACCGCCTCTCTGCCCGCCACCTCAAGGCGTATCGACTGGCGGTGGCGAGCCGGGATCCCCGTTTCGAAAAGGAGAGCGAGCAGGAGTGGTACTACCGGGTGCGGCTGCTGCTCGACTATGTGAGCGGCATGACGGATACCTATGCGCTGGAGGAGTTCCGGCTGTTGTCAGGGATTTGACTGAACCTCTTTTTGGCCGCATTCCACCCATATGGGTGGGAGAGATATTGCGTAAAATTCGGTGTTTTTTTACACTGCGGCAACTTGTTCAACTTTCACACGGTAAGGAGACGACCATGCAACATTCCATGTTCAACGTTGCGTTCGATCGCTGCTCTGGCAGCGCGAAGACTCGTGCTCTTTATTTGCCGCGTGGAGGGGACAGGTAACACCTGCTTTTTTCATCACCCGCGGTTGTCCCGCAGGGTGATCACCTCTCTCCGGGGGAACCGCACGTTCAACTGGAGAATATTATGTCTATCGAACTCGCCCTGCTGCGCCACGTAGAGACCCTGGTTCAAAAAAGGATCACCCGGCTGGAGCGTCGCGTCAGCTACCTGCACCTTTCGCCAGCCCTGCTCAAAGACATCGGGCTGGAAGGGCAAAATGTGCAGATCGCCCACATCCGTGAGCGGGAGTTTCAAACCGGTTTCCGGCTCGGGAACCGAATAACCTGATGGGAGGGGGCATGGCCCCCGACCTGGTGGATGGCAGGCCTGGGCCTGCCATTTTTCTTTCCTGATGAGCATTGTCTCAATTTAGTTGTCGCACATTGCGCCAAACACTCTATGATCCCCCTCCGTTTCGTATGGGAGTTGATAATGTTCCGCCGCTGCTGTCGTCTCATCCTGCTATGTGGTCTGGCTTTCTGGAGCCTGATGGTTGCGGCTGTGCCGGCGCAACTGGACCAGAGCAACTTCACCCTGGACGAACTGCACTGGCTTGCCACCCATGATGAACTGGTCGTCGGCATGCCTTCGGCGGCCTGGCCACCCTATGTCTATACCGATGGGCGCGGCAACTTCACCGGCCCCCTGGATGAGTTCGCCTCCCAGATTGCAGCCAGGCTGGGGGTGAGCCTTCGCTACCGTGCCTATGCCAACAATGCGGCGGTCCAGCAGGCCTTGCTGGATGGCAAGGTCGACATGTTGATCGGGGTGGCGCCGAGCCCGACCCGCACCCTGCAGATGCAATTTACCTCCGAGCTGATGGCACTGCCCCGGGCCGTGCTGTTGACGGGGGGACGGGAGAGCCTCTCTCTGGAGGAGGCCTATGGGGTGCGCTGGGTCTGCGTCTTCGGTGTCAGCGCCTGCGATGAGCTGCTGCGCCTTGGGATCTCGAATCTGATCACGGCCGACAGCCGTGACGAGGCGATCTTCATGCTCAAGGAGGGCAAGGCGGATGCCTATCTGGCCGAGCTGCCCATGCTGAACAGGCTGCAAGCCATGGCGGGCATGGCGCTGGCCAGGATCGACTGGATGAGGGATACCTCCCTCGCCATGGCCGTGGCGCCCGGGAATGATGTCTTGCAGGGACTGCTGGAGCGGGCCCTCGAGGATATCTCTCCCTTGGAGCGTCGCGCCATTCTGGAGGCGGGGGACATCCTCGACTATGCCCTGGTGAAAAGGAGCAGGGAGATCGTCTTCAATCCGCAGGAGCAGGCGTGGTTGCAAGCACATCCGGTCATCCGCTACGGGGTTGCCCCGGATTGGCCCGGGATGAGCGAGGTGGACGACAGGGGGCGGCTCAAGGGGCTCATTGCCGATCTGCTGACACTGATGAGCCAGCGTGCCGGGCTCCAGTTCACCCTGGTGCCGACCCGGAGCTGGGCCCAGAGCATGGCGCTCTTCCAGGATCGCAAGCTGGATCTCATCCCGGCCATGACTCCCACCGCGGAGCGTCAGCAGTTTGCCCGGTTTACCCCCAACTACGCGTCGATCAACCGGGTGGTCGTGGCGAGGCAGGGGATGGCCGAGCTCACCGCCGCCAGGGCACTGAAAGGGCACAGGGTGGGCATGGTGGGGGGCTCGGTGGAGCAGGTCTTGCTGAGCGAGGTGGGGGCCATCGCCGTGCCGGTGGCCAGCGATGCCGAATTGCTGCCCCTGCTGGACCAGCAGAAGGTCGACTATGTGCTGATGAGCACCACCACCCTGGAGCAGTCGCTGCAAAAGGGATTCAGCGACCGCTACCAGGTGGTCTTCTCCGGCAGCGACCTGCGGGTACCCATCGCCATGGCGACCCAGTTGCAGGACCCCATGCTGCAGCAGATCCTCACCAAGGTGTTGATCGCCATTCCCCCCGACGAGCTCTCCGCCCTGGAGAAAAAGTGGCTCTCCCTGACCATACAGACGGGACTGGATCCGAAGACGGTGCTGCTCTGGTCCTCCCTTGGCGGCGGCATTTTCCTGCTCTGCCTCTTGCTGTTCATGGGCTGGAACCGGACGTTGCGCCGCCAGATCAGCCAGCGGCGGGAGGCCGAGCGGCGGCTCGAGGAGCAGCTGGTGTTTGTCCAGATGATGCTGGATGCCCTGCCCAACCAGGTGGTGCTGACCAACGAGCGCTATGAAGTGGCAATGACGAACCGGGCGTACCGGCAGATGTTTCTCGGCGGGGAGAACCTGACGGGCTCCTATGAGCGGTTGCTCCAGGATCGATTGCCCGAGTCGATCCGCGCCAGGGTGATGGAGGAGGATGCCAGCGTCTGGGAGAGCGGAGAGGAGCTTCATGGTCGGGGCGAGATCCGGTTTGATGACGATCGCCTGCACCAGATGATCTACACCAAGCGGCTCTTTGCGGGGCCCGATGACAAGCGGCTCGGGATCCTGACCGTGCTGACCGACGTGACCGAGCTGGAGCAGGCGCGGTTTGCGGCCCAGGAGGCGCAGACCCGGCTGACCCAGATCACCGACAGCATGCCGGGTCTGGTCTATCAGTATCACTGGCTTGGGCCGGGCAAGGGGCACTTCCTCTACACCTCGCAAGGGGTCAGGGAGATGGTGGGGGTGGAAGAGGACCTGGTCGGCATGGCGGTCACCGGTGCCTCCATCCTGGGGCTGACAGGCAAGGCGCACCAGGACTTCGTGGCCACGGTGGATCGTCATGCCCTGAGCATGCAGCCGCTGGATCTCGAGGTGGAGATCCGGCGCCAGGGGGAGGCGGGCTATTTGCAGATCCGTGGTCACTTCGTTCACCAGGAGGGGCTTGAAGGGGTCATATTGAACGGCGTGGTGCAGGACATCACCAAGCTCAAGCGCCAGGAGCTGGAGCTGCGCCAGGCCAGGCGGGTGGCGGAGGAGGCGACCCAGGCGCGCAGCCGCTTCCTCGCCACCATGAGTCATGAGCTTCGCACTCCCATCTCCGGCATGCACGGCATGCTGGAGCTGCTGCAAATGAGCGCGCTGGACGACGATCAGCGCTACATGTTGCGCAATATCTCGACCTCCACCAACCATCTGCTCTATCTGGTGAACGACATCCTGGACTTCTCCAAGATGGAAGCCGGGCAGTTGCAACTGCACCCCCATCACTGCCGCCTGACCTCGGTGATTTGCGATGTCATCCGGGGACATGCGGCCCTGGCCTATGGCAAAGGGCTCAACGTGACGCTGCGGTGGGGGAAGACGGTGCCGGATCTGGCCTGCATCGACGGGATAAGGGTGGGGCAGGTGATCTCCAATCTGTTGAACAACGCGGTGAAGTTCACCGAGGCGGGGGCGATCGCCATCCAGGTGGATTATGAAGACGACCGGCTGGCCTTCCGGGTCCGGGATACCGGGATCGGCATCGCCCTGGAGCAGCAGCGCACCCTCTTCATCCCGTTCAAGCAGGTGGAGTCCGACACCAACCGCCGATTTGGCGGCACCGGGCTTGGGCTTGCCATCTGTCATCAACTCACCCAGAAAATGGGGGGGAGCCTGACCCTGGAGAGTACCCCCGGAATGGGCACCTGCGTGACTTTCACGTTGCCTCTGGCCGAGTGCCAGTGGGAAGCGCCCCCCCTGACCGGCCAGGTATGGTGGTGGTTTGGGGAGGATGAGGGGCTGGAATCGGTGATGGCCAGGCTGGGCGCCAGACTGGTACGCATGGAGGCACACCATTGGCAGCAGCCCCTCGAGGGGCATCTGTTGGCGCAGGAGAATCACCTGGAGCAGGCCCTTGGCAGTGACTGGCTGGCCTGTTTGCAGCGTTCGAACCTCAAGGGCATAGTACTCTCTCCCCATGAGGCCCTGCGGGGGCGCATGGGTGGCGACGCCTGGTGGCGACTGGGACAATCGCCTCTCTACCCGGATCTGTTGCTGGAAACCTGCCAGTCACTGTTCAACCAGCAGGCGAGCCAGTCGAAGGGGATGGAGGGGGAGAAGCTCAAGGGGCGGGTGCTGGTGGCCGATGATCACCCCGTCAACCGGGCATTGCTGACGAGACAGCTCGCTATCCTGGGGCTCGAGTCCGAGGTGGTGGAAGATGGCGAGGAGGCGCTGCGCGCCTGGCAGGGGCAGGACTTCGCCCTGCTGCTGACCGACTGCCACATGCCGGTGATGGATGGCTATGCCCTCACGCGAGCCTTGCGGGATGCCGGGGACAGTGCTCCCATTATCGGGGTGACGGCCGATACCTCTGAGGAGGCGAGCCAACAGATGCGTGATGCCGGCATGAACGACATGCTGTTCAAGCCCTACAGCCTGGATGCCCTGAGCCAGACCCTGGGACGCTGGTTGCCGACTCAGGAAGAACAGCTCGCCTCGGAGGCGCCCCGGCAAGCCAGGGTTCAGCTGCCAGGCATAAGCTGGTTGACCCTGTTCGGGGATGAGGCGGTGGCTCGCAGCATGGCCAGCGAATACCTGGACGCCAACGAGCAGGATGGCGAGGACATGAGGCTGGCGCTGGCCAGCCAGGATACCCAGGCGCTGGTGGAGACGGCACATCGCATCAAGGGGGCCGCGCGCATGGTAGGACAGCAGGCTTTGGCAGAGGAGGCGGCCCGGCTGGAGGCGGCGGCCAGATTGAAACAACTGGACAAGCTCGATGACCTGGCCAGGGCGGTACAGGCATTGATGGACTCTATCAGAGGTGAAACGGGGTTATGGCTCGATGAATAGCGCACGGCATGAGTTGGCGATCATGGTGGTGGAGGATCACAACTTCCAGCGCAAGGCCCTGATGCACCAGATCCGCGGACTGGGCTACGGCAACCTGCTGGAGGCGCAGGACGGGGAGGAGGCGCTGGCACAGTGCCAGCACCACAGGGTCGACATCCTGTTCTGTGATCTGCGCATGCCGGGCATGGATGGCATGGCGCTGCTGCGCCGCCTCTCCCTTGGCGGGTTCCGCGGCGGCATTGTGCTGTGCAGCGCCCTGGAGGATGACGTGGTCGATGCCGTGCTGCGCATGAGCCGGGCCTATGGCCTGCAGGTGCTGGGGCGCATCGAGAAACCCGCGTCTCCCCAGCAGATCGCGCAGCTCATCGGTGCCTGGCGGCCCCAGCAGGTACGCAGCCAGGAGGAGGATGGTTATCACCTGACCCTGGATGAGCTGCGCCGGGCGCTGGATCAGGACCAGTTGCTGCCCTGGTATCAACCCAAGGTGGGTTTTCACAACGGGGAGTGGCTCGGCATGGAAGCGCTTGCCCGCTGGCAGCACCCCGAATATGGCCTCATCTCGCCGGCCCGTTTCATCCCGCTGGCGGAGCACAACGGGCTCATCGACCCGCTCACCGAGGTGATCATCGGCAAGGCTCTGCGGGACGGCCACCTGTGGGAGAAGACAGGGCTCTCCCTGAACCTGTCGATGAACCTGTCCACCACTTCCCTCATTGAGGGGGATCTGTGCAACACCCTGCTCAGCCACTGCCAGCGCTGGAGCATCAACCCCGAGCTCATCACCCTCGAAGTAACCGAGAGCGCTTTCGTCAAGGATCTCGGCAAGTCGCTGGAGGTGCTGACCCGCTTGCGGATGCACGGTTTTGGTCTCTCCATCGATGATTTCGGGACCGGCTACTCCTCCATGCAGCAGCTCGCCCTGCTCCCCTTTACCGAGTTGAAACTGGACAGATCCTTCGTGGATCGCTGCTATGAAGATCCCTCTCGCCTAGCCATCATCGAGTCCAGCATCGAGCTGGCTCGCAAGTTGGGCTTGAAATCGGTGGCCGAGGGGGTCGAAGATGAGGCGACCTGGCAATTGCTGGCGAAACTGGGGTGCGATCAATGCCAGGGCTTCTTCTCCGCCCGTCCCATGCCCCGCGAGGAGCTGATGGGATGGCATCAGGGTTGGCAGGCTCGTTTGCCCGCGCTCATCAGACGCTAATCCCGGGCAGGATGCCCGACGAATTCCAAGGATGGCCATGAAAATATCAAGCAAGTTGTTGTTGAGCTTCTGTTTTATCAACCTGCTCATCATTCTCTCCTCCGCCCTTGTCTATCATCAGCTCGGCCGGATCGAAGGCTCGCAAGATGCCTTGCTGGCCCAGGCCCTGCCCGCCCTGCAGCGGGACGAGGCGAGCCAGAAAGCCCTGATTGCCACCGTTTCATCCCTGCGGGCCTATCTCATACTCGGCAAGGATCCGGCACAGGGTGATCGCATCAAGCAGGAGTGGGAAGAGGCCTGGCACGCCATCGATCGCCAGCGTTTCACCCCCGACCTGACCCGGGCACTCAAGGATTTCAAGGGGGCACAGTCACAGGTGTGGGCCCTGGCTCACACCGAAGAGAACCTGCCCGCCCACACCCTGATGCTGCTGGAGGCCGGCCCCCTGGCGGAGTCGGCCCTCGATCAGTTGCAGTCTTTTGCCAATGAAGAGGTGGCGACGCCCCAGGCGACGTTGCCCGGTGACAGGCGCCTGCTGCTCAAGCAGGTGGGGGATGCCTACAACAGCCTGGGCAATGCGCTCTCCGCCCTGCGGGATTTCCTCATCTCGGGGGAGAAGGAGTACCTGGACAAGTACCGGGACTACTACCAGTTTCACCAGCAGCGGGTGGCCGAGCTGAAACAGCAAGAGGCCAACTTCACCGAGGCACAAAAGGGGCTCTGGACGCTCTTTGAAGAGATGTCAGCCCCCTTTGCCGAGCTGGTCGGCCAGGTGATCGAGAAGCGCCAGGCCCCGGACTGGGACAGGGCCAACCACCTGATGGCCACCGAGATAGAGCCCGCCCTGACCCGGCTGGCGGATCAGCTGGCGACCCAGGTGACCCATACCCGTGCCGAGGTGGACAAGATGGCGGGGGAGATGGCGGCCGCCAGTCAGACCATTCATCGCACCCTGCTGCTGGCCACCACCAGTGTCATCCTGCTGGGCACCCTGGTGGCCCTGCTGTTCAGCCGGCACCTGACCCGGGACATCGCCAGCCTGGTGAAACGGGCGGGCCTGGTGGCCGATGGCCGCCTCCCCGTCACCCCCTTGCCCGTGCTTCGTCAGGATGAGCTGGGAGGGCTCACGGGCTCCATCAACCGAATGTCGGCACAGTTGCGCGAACTGGTGGGGGAGATCCAGGGGGCGGTCGGTCAGGTGGAAGGGGCTGGCCGCGAGGTGGGCCAGACCACCAATGCCATCGTGGATGATCTGGCAAGCCAGAATCAGCGGCTCGATGCGGTGGCAGCCGCCATCGAGCAGATGTCGGTCAGTACCCGGGATGTGGCGGGCAACATTGCGGACGCGGCGGGAGCGGCTCGCCAGACCGAGCAACAGGCAAGGGAGGGGGAGCAGGCCCTCGCCCGCATGGGGACCACCATGGCGCAGATTGGTGCCATGATTGCCCAGGCAAACCAGGCGATGACGCAGCTCAGCAGCCAGAGCGAGCAGGTGGGGAGGGTCACCGAAGTGATCGCCACCATCGCCGAGCAGACCAATCTGCTGGCACTCAATGCGGCCATCGAGGCGGCGCGGGCCGGTGAGCAGGGACGGGGATTTGCCGTGGTGGCCGATGAAGTGAGGCAGTTGGCCAGCCGCACCAGCGCATCGACCATGGAGATCAACCAGACCATTGCCAGCATCCAGCAGCAGACCCGGGAGACCGCGGATACCGTGGGCAGCGGCACCCTGCTGGTGGAGCAGGGGCGCGGCGCCGTGGCCTCGGTGACCGAGACCCTGGAGTCGATGGCGACGCTGGTGCAGGATCTCAGCGGCCAGCTTGCCGCCATCGCCACCGCCACCGAGCAGCAGTCAAGGGCGGCGCAGGAGGTGGCGGGCACGGTGGAGGAGATTGCCGGGCTCAGCCATCAGTCCAGCGAACATGGCCAGCAGGGGGAGCAGATCGCCGCCCGCCTGACCCGGGAGACCGGGAGACTGACATCGGCCATCAGCCGCTTCGAACTGGATGCCTGACGCAAGGGAGAGAAAAATGGGGCAGACCTCTGGGTCTGCCCCGTTTTTTTCGGCCCGACAACCTGGTGGTGGAAGGATGCACGTCGCAGGTGCGGTCCTGACCGTTCGGAATCAGGGGGATGGTGTCTTGTGTACTGCCCTGTGGCTCTTTCTGCCGACAGGACGGGTCACTCCAGGCGGCGGAAGGCCTGGTTTTCGAAGCTGCTGCAGGTCTCCTGGTTGAGCAGGTTGACCAGCAGGATGGCCCGCTTTTCGCCATCCGGCTCCAGATAGATGGCTTCAAACCCGGCGAGGGGGCCGGATTCGATAAGTACCTTGTCTCCCTGGGTCGGCAGACGGGCATAGCTGGCGCGCGCCTCGTCGCTGTCGTCCCGGCTCATGAGCCGGTAGATCAGCTGGCTGCTGACGGGGGTCCACTCCTTGCCGAAGTGGATGATGCGACTGATGCCCCGGGTCGATTTCAGGGTGACCGGGGTGACCTCTTCCAGATCCACGTAGATGAAGAGATAGTTGGGGAACATGGGCTCGCGCTGGGGCACGCGCTTGCCTCGCCGCAGTTTTTCAATCTCGACCATGGGGTAATAGGATTCAACGCCCTGGGCTGCCAGATGGGCGCGGGCGCGGGCCTCTTCCTTGGGTTTGCAGTAGGCCAGATACCATTTCTTCATTGTTGTTCTGTTTTTCGTGTTGCCGTGCTTCTGGCTATGATAACGGGGGTAAAAAAAAAGGCCACGCTTGACGTGGCCTTTTTTCCAGAGTGAGTGATTACCAACCTTTCACCAGACCGCCCTTGAACAGTTCGGTTCCCTTCTTGAAGACCTCGTCGGTCTGGAAGGACTGGACGAACTCCTTGACCTTCTCGTCGTCCTTGTTGTTCTCGCGAGCAACGATCAGGTTGACGTAGGGGGACTCCTTGTCTTCGACAAACAGGCCGTTCTCGGTCGGGGTCAGACCAATCTGACCGGCGAAGGTGTTGTTGATGATGGCCAGATCCACGTCTTCCAGGGAGCGCGGCAGTTGTGCGGCTTCCAGCTCGACGATCTTGAAGTTGCGCGGGTTGCTGGCGATGTCCAGTACGGTCGCTTCCAGACCGGCACCCTCTTTCAGCTTCAGCAGGCCCTGCTTTTCCAGCAGGATCAGGGAACGACCCAGGTTGGTCGGATCGTTCGGCACCGCGATCTGGGCACCGTCTTTCAGCTCGGACAGGGCCTTGATCTTCTTGGAGTAACCGGCGATCGGGTAGACGAAGGTGTTGCCGACCGGCACCAGCTTGAAGCCGCGATCACGGATCTGGGCATCCAGGTAGGGCTTGTGCTGGAAGGCGTTGACGTCGACGCTGCCGTCGTTCAGGGCCACGTTCGGGGTGACGTAGTCGGAGAAGGTGACCACTTCGACGGTCAGGCCGTATTTTTCCTTGGCAACCTTGGCCGCGGTCTCAACCAGCTCGGTCTCGGGACCGGCGATGGCGCCCACCTTCAGGGTCTTGTTCTCTTCCTTCTGGCCGCAGCCGACCAGTACCAGGGTTGCCAGCAGCGCAGCTGCTGCGGATTTGATGCCCAATTTCATAAAAACCTCCTGTCAGAAATCGACGATTAACGATGATCACATTGTTTGACCAGGCGCTCACCCGCGCTCTGGATGAGTTGAACCAGCACCACCAGAATGACCACGGTGACTAGCATGACGGTGGGATCGAAACGCTGGTAGCCGTAGCGAATACCCACATCACCGAGACCACCGCCTCCGATGGCACCTGCCATGGCGGAGTAGTTCACCAGGGTGACGAGGGTGATGATGACGCTGTTGAGGATCCCCGGCAGGGCCTCGGGCAGCAGCACCTTGGCGATGATTTGCAGGGGCTTGGCCCCCATGGCCTTGGCCGCTTCCAGCAGGCCGTCAGGCACCTCCATCAGGGCCCCTTCCACCAGGCGGGCGATGAAGGGAATGCAGCCCACGGTCAGCGGCACGATGGCGGCGATGGTGCCGATGCTGGTGCCGACGATGAAGCGGGTCAACGGAATGATGGCGACCAGCAGAATGATGAAGGGCACCGAGCGACCGACGTTGACGATGACGCCCAGGACCTTGTTGAGCAGCGGATTGGCAAGGATCTGGCCTGCCTTGGTCACGTGCAGCGCCACGCCGAGCGGCAGGCCGAGCAGGCAGCCGAACAGGGCGGAGGCAAACACCATGATGAGGGTGTCGCCCAGAGCCGAAATCAGCAGATTAATCATTGCTTCGGACATAACCCATTACCTCCAGCTGAATGTGGTTGTCGATGAGGAACTGCTGGGTGGCCTCGCACTGGGCCTCGTCCCCGAACAGTTCCGCCAGCAGGAAGCCGAACTTGACGCCACCGGCGTATTCGATGTCTGCGCTCAGGATGCTGATGTCGATGTTGAAACGGCGGCTCGCCTCGGAAATCAGCGGCGAATCCACCGTGGTCCCGGTAAAGCCGAGCTTCACCAGGGGATAGCTGCCGGGCACCCGGTCGCTACTCATCCGATCCTGATACTCCTGGGGCACTTCCAGGTGGATGGTGGAGTGGATGAAATCCCGGGCCAGCTGGGTCTTGGCATTGCTGAAGAACCAGGCCACTTCCCCCTGCTCGATGAGACGGCCGTCGCTGATGATGGCCACTTCGTCGCAGATCCCCTTCACCACGTCCATTTCGTGGGTGATGAGCAGTATGGTGAGCCCCAGCTTGACGTTGATCTCCTTGAGCAGGGTCAGGATCGAGCGGGTGGTCTGCGGGTCGAGGGCCGAGGTGGCCTCGTCACACAGCAGGACCTTGGGAGCCGGTGCCAGGGCACGGGCGATGGCGACGCGCTGCTTCTGCCCGCCGGAGAGCTCGGACGGATAGGCGTGGGCACGGGCTTCCAGCCCGACCAGGGCCAGCAGTTCGCTGACCCGGCTCTGGATCTTGTCCTTGCTCCAGCCCGCCAGCTCCAGCGGGAAGGCGATGTTGGCGGAGACGGTGCGAGAGGCCAGCAGGTTGAAGTGCTGGAAGATCATGCCGATCTGGCGGCGAGCCTGAGTCAGATCCCGCTCGCTGAGGGCGACCAGGTCCTGGCCATCGACGATGACCTGCCCCTCGGTGGGGCGCTCCAGCAGGTTGACGCAGCGGATGAGGGTACTCTTGCCGGCACCGGAGGCACCGATCACCCCGAAGATCTTGCCTTGGGGCACATGCAGGCTCACGTCACGCAGGGCGTGCACGGCATCACTGCCTTTACCGTAGACTTTGTTGAGACCGATCAACTTAATCATGGATTCTTCCGTGCTAACAGCCTTAAAGCATAGGGCGCTACAGGCGGGTAAATTGGGCAGAGGTTTCACTGGGTAGCTCTGTCATCATGGAGGATGATGCTAAGATGTCCGGATGGCTGTGTCAACGCATGTTTTTACGTCTAGACGTCTAAAAAATGGATAAGGATTCCCGCCATTTGACTATGGTGTGGAGGTATCACCACCAGTATCAATATTAGATTCCGATTTGATGACTCCAGTCCGAATATAAGCTGGTAAATATCTTTTATGTCGTCGATTTGATGCCTCCCTTCGGGCAAGGTGCCCGGTTGTCCGGGCAGCATCGCTGCCGGTTTCCCCTTCCTCCTGCTGTCTCTTTTTCTGCTTTCTTTTCCATCTCATTGATGCAGAACAATAAATGACCAGTTCGTGGCCGTGTCGACATGCCAGCTCCCTATACTGGCTGCAGGTGGATGCCAGGAGGGAGGCGAGATGCGATTCCAACAGATCAAGGACCTGATGCTCTATCTCGAGGAGCTTCATCATCGGCAAGGGCACATTTACGGGCGCCAGATCCCCCGGGTGGATGCTGAGCGCAGCAGGATGTTGCTGGCCTATCTGCAAGGGCGGGAGGATGCCGCGGCGGCTCATCTGCACGATTATCGCGAGCAGATGGGCAGCGCGGTGAAGGAGACCTGGCTGGATCAGGGGTTTGGGGAGGATCTGCTGGCCGAGGGGGATCGTCTGGCGCTGCCCGCCACAACCCAGCCCGCGGAGATAGTGGCCCTGGTGTCACGCCAGGAGGAGAGGCTCATCGGCGAGCTGGAACGTCTGGCCCGGGAGTGCCCCACGCCCGACACGGCGGCGCTGCTGAAAGCCCTGGCCTCCATGGCCCAATCCCGCCTGACCCGTCTGGTACACGGTGCTCATCGCCTCGACGATCTCTGAGCCCGAATGAGAGAGACCCGGCACGGGCCGGGTCTTCTGATGTTGCTGGCGGTCAGCTCCCTTGCCGGGCCGCGCCATAGAGGGCGGCGCCTATGATGCCGGCCTGGTTGAGGTTCGCGGCCGCCACCAGGGGAGCCCGGGTCTCAATCTTGTCGATGAACTTGTCGAGCTTGGCGGCGCTGCCGCCCCCCAGGATGAAGAGGTCGGGGGAGAACAGAAACTCCAGGCGAGCCAGGTATTTGTTGAAACGTTTGCCCCAGCGGCCCCAGGAAAGATCCTCGCGCTTGCGCACCGCATCGGAGCAATAGTGTTCGGCCACCATGCCTTCCAGCATCAGGTGACCCAGCTCGGTATTGGGCAGCAACTGGCCATTGACGAAGACGGCGGTACCGATGCCGGTGCCGACGGTGATGAGAATGATGACCCCCTGGCGATCCTGCCCGGTGCCAAAGCGCATCTCCGCCAGACCGGCCGCATCGGCGTCGTTCAGGACATGGCAGGGCAGGCCGGTCACATCGGCAAACAGGTGGGCGGCATCGGTCTCAATCCAGCTCTTGTCGATGTTGGAGGCATTCTTGGCGATGCCGTTGTGGATGGTGGCGGGAAAACCGCACCCCACGGGACCCTTCCATTGGAAGTGCTCGACCAGCGCCTTGAGGGTGTGTGCCACGGCGGCCGGGGTTGCCGGTTGCGGTGTGGCGATGCGGTGGCGTTCGCCAATCAGCTCCCCGGTTTCGGTGTCGACCAGGCAGCCCTTGATCCCGGACCCCCCAATATCTACTCCCAGCATCTGCATCAGAATCTTCCTTTTATTGTGCCGATGTTCAATGGTCGGCAGAGCATGAAAAAATGGCTGCGATCCGGCAAGTGCCAGATCACTTATGCGTGATCCGGCAGACCTTTTTCGATGCAGCGGATCAGCAATCGCGTCTTTTTATTCTCTTCCTGCTGACGCCTGGCCAGGGTCGCCAGCGCCCACTCGATATGCTCGGCCACCATGGGCGCCGCCTCAGGCAGCGCCTGTTGCAGGGCGGCCAGGACCTCGCTGCTGGCCGGTCCGTTGCCAAGGGCCACCGCCAGGTTGCGGCGCCAGCGCTGATAGCCGATGCGGCGGATGGGGCTGCCTTCCGTGTGCTTGAGAAACTCGGCCTCGCTCCAGCCCCACAAGGTCAAGAGGGGCGGGCGGTGCAGATTGGGGCGCGGGCTGAAGTCGGGCTCCGGGCTGGCATTGGCATAGCGGTTCCAGGGGCAGATGAGCTGGCAGTCGTCACAGCCATAGATGCGATTGCCCATGAGCGGCCTGAACTCCTCGGGAATGGGGCCGTCGTTCTCGATGGTGAGATAGGAGATGCAGCGCCGTCCGTCTACCACATAGGGGGCGATGATGGCACCGGTGGGGCAGATATTGATGCAGGCCACGCACTTGCCACACAGCTCCTTCTCCACCGGGGTATCCACGGGCAGCGGCAGGGCGATGAGCAATTCTCCCAGAAAGAAGAAGGAGCCGGCGGACTCGTTGATCAGGAGCGAGTGCTTTCCCACCCAGCCAAGGCCGGCCTTGGCCGCCAGCGGCCTTTCCAGAATAGGGGCCGAGTCGACGAAGGGGCGCCACTCGCCCAGGGTTTGTCCCGCCGCCTGCAACAGGGTGTCGCACCGCAGCTCGATGCGCTCCCCCAACTGTTTGAGTCGATTGCGCAGCACCTTGTGGTAGTCGCGGCCGAGGGCATAGCGGCTGATGTAGCCGAGGGTGGGATCGCGCAGGGTGGCGGCAAAGCCCGCCTCGAACGGGAGGTAGTTCATCCGCACCGAGATGACCCGCAAGGTGCCCGGCAACAGCTCGTGGGGGCGGGCCCTCATCATGCCGTGGCGCGCCATGTAGTCCATGGTCCCGTGATAACCGGCATCCAGCCAGGCCTGCAACCTTGGCTCTTCCAGAGTGAGGTCGGTGTCGGCGATGCCGACCTGGTCAAATCCTAGCTCCCTTGCCCAGAGCTTGATATCGTGGGCCAGTTGCGCAAGTTCGGCAGCCGTCATGCAGCATCCCCCCTCTGCCTGCAGGAGTGTGGCAGGCACAGGGCGGCAATATGGCGTGCCAGTTGCCGGGTCATGGGATGATGAAACGTGGGGGCCGTCATGGTAGAGGTGTTCGGGGACGCTATCCGCAAAAATGAGTGGGAGAGTCTAGCACAACCCCTGTGGCGGGCCGAGCAGATCCGCAGCATGGAACGGCGCTGGGCCGAGCAGGAGGGGTTGCCCCTCTATGTGCTGATGGAGCGGGCCGGGAATGCGCTGTGCAACTATGCCTGTCACCACTGGCCCGACAGCCGCCAGTGGTGGATCTTCGTCGGCCCTGGCAACAACGGTGGGGATGGCTACGTGCTGGCCCGCCTTGCCCGGCGCATCGGCCTCGAACCTTTGGTGATTGCCGCCCGAGCTCCCGGCCTGCTGAGGGGAGATGCCAGGCGGGCTGCCGAAGAGTGGCTCGCATCGGGGGGGAGCGTGACCATGGCCGAGGATCTGCTGCCCGCCACGCTGCCGCCGCCGGATCTGGTCATAGACGCACTGCTCGGTACCGGCGTCCAGCTTCCCCTCTCCTCGTCAATGACAAAGATCGTCGCAACAATCAATGGCTTGAACGCGCCCGTGCTGGCGGTGGATCTCCCCTCCGGTCTCAATGCCGACACCGGCCGCGCCATGGGCGCACTGGTGCGTGCCACCCGCACCCTCACTTTCATCGGCATCAAGCAGGGCATGCTCACCGCCGACGGGGTAGACGGAGTCGGCCACCTCGACCGGGATCCCCTGGGAGTGACGCCGGGGGAGGAACGGGTTCCCGCTGCCGAGCGGATCGATTATCCCAGCCTCAAGGGGTTGCTGACCCCGCGCAGGCGCTCGGCTCACAAGGGACACAGCGGCAAGGTACTGCTGACGGGGGGGAACCTCGGCATGCAGGGGGCCATCCTGCTGGCGGGTCAGGCCTGTCTGCGGGCGGGGGCGGGATTGGTACGCCTGCGCCAGCACCCGGATTGTCCTGCGGCCAGCCTGGTTCAACCCGAGCTGATGGGATGCCCGGCGGACATGGATGAAGGGTGGGCATCGGTGCAGGTACTGGGCCCCGGGCTCGGTCAGGATGGGTGGGGCCGTGCCCGGTTCGAACAGGGCATCGGAGCCGCCGTGCCACTGGTATTGGACGCCGATGGATTGAATTGGCTGGCGCAGGCCCCCCGTCATCAGGATAATTGGGTGCTCACACCCCACCCCGGGGAGGCGGCTCGCCTGCTGGGTTGCTCCATCGCCGAGGTCGAGGGGGACAGGTTTGCGGCCGTCTCGCGACTGCAACAGCGCTACGGTGGTGTGGTGTTGCTCAAGGGGGCGGGGTCGCTCATCTGCGACGGCAGGCGCATTTCCCTGTGCGACGAGGGCAACCCCGGCATGGCCAGTGGCGGCATGGGTGACCTCTTGTCTGGTATAATCGCCGCCCTTCTGGCTCAGGGCTGGTCTGCGGGCATGGCCACCCGACTCGGGGCCGTGATCCACGCAGAGGCCGCCGATCTGGCCGCTGCCGAGGGTGAGAGGGGCATGCTGGCATCGGATCTGCTGCCCTGGATCCGTCGTCTGGTCAATCCGACACAGTAACAAGTAACAAGAAGAACATGGCAAAAACCTTGATGATGACACTGCCGGACGAGGCAGCAACAGTGGCGCTGGGTGGCCGTCTGGCAAAGGCGTGCCAACAGGCCACCACGGTATTTCTGCACGGTGCCCTCGGGGCCGGCAAAACCACCCTGACCCGAGGCTGGGTGCAGGGACTGGGTCATGAGGGCAAGGTCAAGAGTCCGACCTATACCCTGGTGGAGCCCTATGAGCTTGCCCAGTGGCAGGTCTATCACTTCGATCTCTATCGACTGGCGGACCCGGAAGAGCTGGAGTTCATGGGCATTCGCGACTATTTCGCCGCCGATACCCTCTGCCTGGTGGAGTGGCCAGAGAAGGGCGACGGCTGGCTGCCAGCCCCGGATCTCGAGATCACCCTGAGTTATGCAAACGAGCAGCGCGAGGTGCAGATTGATGCCCGCACTGCTATCGGCGAAGCCATTCTGGAACGGTTGTCATCTCAGTGCGCGTGATCCTTGTTTTTGTTCTCTCCCTGATGGCATTGCCCACCTGGGCCAATCAGCTCAAGAGTGTGCGGGTGTGGCCATCACCGGACAACACCCGGGTGGTGCTCGACATGAGCAGCGCCCCCAATTTCAACTACTTCACCCTGACCGGTCCGAACCGTCTGGTCATCGACCTGAAAGGGGCGAGCAACGCCACCAACCTGGCCCGCATCGAAAACAAGAGCGAGCTGGTGCGCAAGATCCGCGAGAGCACGCCGCTGGAGAAGGGCGGCCTGCGACTGGTGCTGGATCTCGGCTCTGCCATCAAGCCGGTGGTCTTTCCGCTGGCGCCGGCAGGCCCCTATGGCCACCGTCTGGTGATCGATCTTCCCTATGAAGAGAAGGGGAGCGCTGCGGCGCAGCCCGCTCCCGTCGGGGGACACGGCAAGGCCATCGTCATCGCCATCGATCCTGGTCACGGCGGGGAAGACCCGGGCTCCATCGGCCCGCGCCGCACCTACGAGAAACGGGTGACCCTGGCGGTCTCCCAGAAGCTGGCGGCCCTCATCGACCGGGAGCCCGGCATGCGAGCCGTGCTGACCCGCCGTGGCGACTACTTCGTCGATCTCAACAAACGCTCCGAAATCGCCCGCAAGGCCAAGGCAGACCTGCTGGTGTCGGTGCATGCCGACAGCTTCCACAACTCGACTCCTCGCGGCGCCTCCGTCTGGGTGCTGTCGACCAATCGCGCCAACCGCGAGATGGGTAGCTGGCTCGAGAAGCAGGAGAAGCAGGGGGAGCTGCTAGGGGGCGTTGGCAAGGTATTGGCCGAGTCTGATCCCAACCCCTATCTGGCGCAGACCTTCCTGGATCTCTCCATGGACAAGTCGCGGGCTGAAGGCTATGACGTCAGCCGCCAGATCCTGCGCTCGCTCGGCCGGGTGGCCAGATTGCACAAGAAGGCGCCGGAACATGCGAGCCTGGCGGTGCTGAAGGCGCCGGACATCCCCTCGGTACTGGTGGAGACGGGCTTTATCTCGAACCACGCCGAGGAGAAACTGCTGGCCACCGCCAGCTATCAGGATCAGCTGGCCCGGGCCATCTTCGAGGGGATCCACAACTATTACCGCAGTCATCCGACCAAGGGGCCCATGCTCACCGGCAAGGGCCAGGTTGCCGCCCCGCCGCGTCAGGCGCCTGCCAGCAAGCCGGTTGCCCAGCCAACGCAGCAGGTCGTGACCAACCGGATGCCGGCGAGCGAGCCCTATCGCGTCGGTGAGGGCGGCGCCCCGGTCAGCAGCGTCGGCAGCGCCTCCGGTGCCGGCGTGATCAAACCTTACAAGGTCGCAGCCCAGGAGCCGAGTGCGCCGGTAGCCAGCGTGCAGAGCAACGACAAGTCCAACATGATCCGCCACGTGGTCACCCGCGGCCAGAGTCTCTCCCGTCTCGCCGAGAAACATGGGGTGAGTCAGGCGCGACTGGTGGAGATCAACAAGCTCAAGTCACGGGACATCCAGATAGGGCAGGTGCTCTATATTCCGCGAAAATAGCGCGGGCTGAAGAACGCCGCTCTTCTCTGCCGATGGCAGGCAGGGGCGGTGAGCGTTGATGGCGCCAGGTCCACCTCTTCCCCTTTTTCATCTGCAGGAGCAAGCGATGCCAATCCGTATATTGCCGCCGATTCTGGCCAACCAGATTGCTGCCGGTGAGGTCGTGGAGCGGCCCTCCTCCGTGGTGAAGGAACTGGTGGAAAACAGCCTGGATGCGGGGGCTGACCGGGTCGAGATCGACATCGACAAGGGAGGCGCCAAGCTTATCCGCATTCGTGACAACGGCTGCGGTGTCGCCAGGGATGAGCTGGTGCTGGCGCTGTCGCGCCACGCCACCTCCAAGGTGGCGACCCTGGACGATCTGGAAGGGATCAACAGCCTGGGCTTTCGCGGGGAGGCGCTCGCCTCCATCAGCTCCGTCTCCCGCCTCACCTTCACCTCCCGTACGGCGGAGCAGTCCGAAGCCTGGCAGGCGCAGGCCGAGGGGCGCGAGATGAGCGTCACCGTCAAGCCGGCTGCTCACCCGGTGGGCACCACGGTGGAGGTGGTGGATCTCTTCTTCAACACCCCGGCGCGGCGCAAGTTCATGCGCAGCGAAAAGACCGAATTCGCCCACATCGACGAACTGGTGCGCCGCATCGCGCTCTCCCGCTTCGACGCCACCCTGATCCTGCGTCACAACGGTAAGGTGGTGCGCCAGTACAAGGCGGCCAACACGGTGGCGGAGCAGGAGCGTCGCCTTGCCGCCGTCTGCGGCTCCCCCTTCATGCACCATGCCCTGGCGGTATCGAGCGAACACAGCGACGTGCGGTTGTGGGGTTGGCTGGCCACTCCGGCAGGGGCCAGGCCGCAGAACGACCTGCAATACACCTATGTCAATGGCCGCATGATGCGGGACAAGCTCATCAATCACGCCATTCGCCAGGCCTATGACGAGCTGCTGCCCGCCGATCGCTTCGCGGCCTATGTGCTCTATATCGAGCTGGATCCCCGCCAGGTGGATGTCAACGTCCATCCGGCCAAGCACGAAGTGCGTTTCCATCAGGCGCGTCTCATCCACGATTTCATCTTCCAGGCGCTGTTTACCGCCCTGCGCCAGGACGGGGCTGGGAGCGCCACCGATGCCCCCCTGGCCGAGACCCAGGTCGAGTTGCCGGGCAGCCCGGAGGTCACCTATCCGGGTCAGGCGCCGCGCACCGAGTGGTACGGTGCCGAACACGGCTATCGGGCTCCTGCCCCTGCGCGAGATGGCGACGGCGTGCGGGAAGGCGGTGGTGGCAGGGGAGGAAACTACCAGCCTCCCGAACCCCCGAGCCGGGCCGCCATGCGAGGCATGGGCGCCTTGCTCACCACCCTGCCCGAGGTGGCGACGCCGGCATCCCTGCCCGGAGCCGAGAGCGGTGCCGTAGAGACGCCAGCCCGAACGGGGGATTGGCGTGCCCTGAGCCTGGTCGAGCAAGCCTATCTGCTGATGGAGCGTCAGGGGCAGCTGGCGCTGCTCTCCCTGGTGCGTGCCGAGCGTCTGTTGTTGCGCCACTGGCTGCTGGATGCCTGGGGCCAGGGGCTGGCGGCCCAGCCTCTGTTGCTGCCGGTCTCCTTCAAGCTGCCGAAAAACCTGGTCGCCCTGGTGGAGGAGCGGGAACGTCTGCTCAAACGCATGGGGCTGGAGTTGAAAAGCGGGGGACGCGACACCATGATCCTGACTCGGGTGCCCGCCCTGCTGCGCCAGACCGATCTGGCCCGCCTCTTACCCGAATTGTTGCAACTGGTCGAGAGCGGATCTGACAGTGATGCCGACGCGCAGGCTGGGGTACTATGCCAGTGGTTGGTGGAACAAGGCATAAGTGCCGAAAAAATATACGATTTTGCCACTGCCACCCGGTTGTTGATGGAACTTGTTGCCGATTTCAGTGACCAACTGGCAGACGTTCGCATGGTGCGCCCGTTGTCGCTGGCGAACGTGCTGGCCGAGTTTGCCGATGGCAACTGACGGCGTCTCGTCGTCTGTTGCATCCATATGACCAGTTTTATGCCGGCTCGCCCGTGAAGGGGCGGCCGAAGGGAGTGTTTAACGTGGCTGACTTGCCGACTGCAATTTTTCTGATGGGGCCGACGGCCTCCGGCAAGACGGATCTCGCCATTGAACTGTGCCAGGCCCTGCCCTGCGACATCATCAGCGTGGACTCCGCGCTCATCTATCGCGGCATGGACATAGGCACTGCCAAGCCGACGCCAGCCGAGCTGGCGCAGGCCCCGCACCGGCTCATCGACATCCTGGATCCCGCCATGAGCTATTCGGCGGCGGATTTTTGCAAGGATGCCCTGCGGGAGATGAAAGAGATCGCCGACCGTGGCCGCATTCCGCTGCTGGTGGGCGGCACCATGCTCTATTTCAAGGCGCTGCTGGAGGGGCTTTCTCCGCTGCCTTCCGCCGATCCCGCCATTCGGGCCGGCATCGAGGAAGAGGCTGCCCGCCTCGGCTGGCAGGCGCTCCATGACGAACTGGTGCGCATCGACCCGGTGGCCGGTGCCCGCATCCACCCCAACGATCCCCAGCGCCTGTGCCGGGCGCTCGAGGTTTACCGCATCAGCGGCAAGACCCTCACCGAGCTGACCCAGGTACAGGGAGAGGGGCTGCCCTACCGGGCGCTGCAGTTTGCCATCGCGCCGAGGGAGCGGGCCGTGCTGCACCAGCGCATCGAACAGCGGTTTGACAAGATGCTGGGCAGCGGCTTCGAGCAGGAGGTCAGGGCGCTTTACGAGCGGGGGGATCTCACCCCGGATCTTCCCTCCATTCGCTGCGTGGGATACCGCCAAATGTGGGACTACCTGGCGGGGGAAGTGGAGTATGATGAGATGCGTTATCGCGGCATTGTTGCCACCCGCCAGTTGGCCAAGCGTCAGATGACCTGGTTGCGCGGTTGGCCTGATGTGACCTGGTTGGAATCTGGTGAGTCTGGCAATCTGGCCAGGGTCGTCGCCCAAGCTGGTCCGGCTTGACACTCCTGTATAATCAGGTTGTTATATTGAATATCCGGTGTTTAAAAACAACAAACTATAAGGAAAAGAAAGATGGCTAAGGGGCAATCTCTCCAAGACCCGTTTTTGAATGCGCTGCGCCGTGAGCGTATTCCTGTTTCTATCTATTTGGTGAACGGCATCAAACTGCAGGGTCAGATCGAATCGTTTGACCAGTTTGTCATTCTGCTGAAGAACACCGTGAGCCAGATGGTCTACAAGCACGCCATTTCCACCGTGGTGCCGGCCCGTGCCGTCAACCATCACCAGCACGCCCCGGGCGCCGCCGGTGAAGAGCAGGGTGAAGCCGAGGCGTGATATCCTGCGGCGAGTTCACTCGCCAACTCAGATCCATCATGATACCTGTCAAGGAGCAAGCGCTTGTTTGACCGTTACGAAGCTGGTGAACAGGCCGTTCTGGTACATGTCAACTTCAGCGATGAGGGCGAGCGGGAGGATCTGGACGAGCTCAAGATGCTGGTGAGCTCGGCCGGGGTCAATGCACTGGGGGTGATCACCACCAGTCGCAGCGCACCCAGCGCCAAATTTTTTGTCGGCAGCGGCAAGGCGGAAGAGATCGCGTCCCAGGTCCAGATGCTGGACGCCGACGTGGTCATCTTCAACCATGCCCTGACCCCCGCCCAGGAGCGCAACCTGGAGCGTCTGTTCCAGTGCCGGGTCGTGGACAGAACAGGCCTTATCCTCGATATCTTCGCCCAGCGCGCCCGCACTCACGAAGGCAAGTTGCAGGTCGAACTGGCCCAGTTGCGCCATCTTTCCACTCGTCTGGTGCGAGGCTGGACCCACCTTGAGCGACAAAAGGGGGGGATCGGTCTGCGCGGCCCGGGTGAAACCCAGCTTGAAACCGACCGACGCCTGCTGCGTGAGCGCATCAAGGCCATTTTGCGCCGCCTCGACAAGGTGGCCAAGCAGCGGGAGCAGGGGCGCCGTGCCCGCAACCGCAACGAAGTGCCGACCGTTTCTCTGGTGGGGTATACCAACGCCGGAAAATCCACTTTGTTCAACCAACTTACAGATGCCAGCGTGTATGCTGCCGACCAATTGTTCGCAACCCTGGACCCCACCCTGCGCAAATTGGTGATCCAGGATGTGGGTGATGTGATCCTGGCGGATACAGTTGGATTTATTCGGCACTTGCCCCATGATCTGGTCGCGGCCTTCAAGGCGACCCTGCAGGAGACTCGCGAAGCGGACCTGCTGCTGCACGTGGTGGACTGCGCCGATGAACAGATGCAGGAGAATATCGAGTCGGTCCAGCGTGTGCTGGCCGAGATCGAGGCGGATGACCGTCCCCAACTGATGATCTGCAACAAGATCGACAAGCTGGGGGATCGTCCGGCTGGTCTTGAACGGGATGAGGCTGGACGACCGGTGCGAGTCTGGTTGTCGGCCCAGACTGGCGAGGGCAGTGAATACCTGTTCCAGGCACTGACCGAACTGCTGGCCGGCTCCATGGTGCATCACACCCTGCAACTGCCCCCTTCCGCCGCCAGACTGCGCAGTGCGCTCTATCGGCTGAAAGGTATCGAGCAGGAAGGTTTCAGCGAGGAGGGGGACTTTGTGCTGGAAGTTCGCCTGCAACTGGCTGACTGGAACCGCCTCATGAAACAAGAAGGTGAGAGTTTACAACGCTTTATCAGGCATTGATGGGTCGATGAACATAACTGGTTTGCTGATTTCATCGCCCCTCTGTGGCCCGATAGAGATGATATCCATCCGCATGTATTAATGGAGACGCTGATGGCTTGGAATGAGCCTGGTAACAATGGCAAAGACCGTGACCCCTGGGGGAACAACGGCAAGAATCAGGGCCCCCCTGATCTGGACGAGATGCTTCGCAAGGTGAGCCGTCGTTTTGGCGGTCTGCTCGGTGGTGGCAAATCCGGTGGTGGTGACGTCGGCAAGTTCGGCCTCTCCATCGCGCTGGTGGTGGCCGTGGTGGTATGGGTCGTCAGCGGCTTCTACACCATTCGCGAAGCCGAGCGGGGCGTGGTGCTGCGCTTTGGCGAATACTCCCACAACGTGGATCCCGGCCTGCGCTGGAAACCGACCTTCATCGACCGGGTGATCCCGGTGGACGTGGAGTCTGTCCGTTCCCTGCCGGCGTCCGGTTTCATGCTGACCCAGGATGAGAACGTGGTGCGGGTCGAGATGGACGTGCAGTATCGCGTGGTCGATCCCGAGCAGTACCTGTTCAGCGTGACCAATGCAGACGAGAGCCTGAGCCAGGCCACGGACAGCGCCCTGCGCTACGTGGTGGGTCACACCCGGATGGACGATGTGCTGACCACGGGTCGTGAGAAGGTGCGTCAGGAAACCTGGCAGGTGATCGACAGCATCATCGAGCCCTATCAGATGGGTCTGCAGATCGTGGACGTCAACTTCCTGCCGGCGCGTCCGCCGGAAGAGGTGAAGGATGCGTTTGATGACGCCATCTCCGCCCAGGAAGATGAGCAGCGTTTCATCCGTGAAGCGGAAGCCTATGCCCGTGAAGTGGAGCCCAAGGCTCGTGGCCAGGTCAAACGTCTGGAGCAGGAGGCCGAAGCCTACAAGTCCCAGATCGTGTTGAAGGCCAAGGGTGAAGTCGCTCGCTTCAACGAGCTGCTGCCCCAGTATCAGGCCGCGCCCGAGCTGACCCGTGATCGTATCTACCTGGAAACCATGGAAGAGCTCTATCAGCAGGCCAACAAGGTGGTGGTCGACATGCCGGCTGGCAACAACAGCATGATCTACCTGCCGCTCGACAAGCTCTCTGGCAAGGCGAATGCCGTGCAACCGGCACGTCCTGCGGGCACCCCGGCAGTCGAGGCGGCCCAGCCGTCCAACGAAGGGGCCAACTCCACTCCGACCCCGCTGCGTGGCGGTGATCGTTTCAGCACAGGGAGAAACTGATAGATGAAAAAGCTAGCTATTGGTGTCATCGCTGTGGCCGCCATGGTCTGCTTCTCTTCCATCTTCATCGTCGATGAGGGACAGAAGGGGATCGTGGTGCAGTTTGGCAAGGTGAAACGGGTCGACTCCGGTGAACCGCGCCTGTACGAGCCGGGCCTGCACTTCAAGGTGCCGCTCATCGACCAGGTACGTAAGATGGATGCCCGCATCCAGACTCTGGAAGGCCAGGCGGATCGCTTCGTTACGTCCGAGAAGAAGGATCTCATCATCGACTCCTACGTGAAGTGGAAGATCGAGGACTTCTCCAAGTACTACCTGGCGACCGGTGGTGGCAACAAGATCCAGGCTGAAGACCTGCTCAAGCGCAAGATCAACAACGGCCTGCGTTCCGAGATCGGTAACCGCACCATCAAGGACATCGTCTCCGGCGAGCGCAGTACCGTGATGGAAGATGCCCTGATGAAGATGGCGCGCTCCTCCGAGCTCGGCATCAAGGTGGTGGATGTGCGCATCAAGCAGATCAACCTGCCGGTGGAAGTTTCCAGCTCCATCTATCAGCGGATGCGTGCCGAGCGGACCGCGGTAGCCCGTGAGCACCGTTCACAGGGCCGCGAGCAGGCCGAGATCCTGCGTGCCGACATCGACCGCAAGGTGACCGTGATGATCGCCGACGCCGAGAGTAATGCCCGTCAGCTGCGTGGTGAAGGGGATGCCGAGGCCGCCAGGATCTATGCCGACAGCTACAAGAAAGACCCCGAGTTTTTCAGCTTCGTGCGCAGCATGGAGGCCTATCGCAAGAGCTTCGCCGGTGGCAACGACCTCATGGTCCTGAAACCGGACAGCGAGTTCTTCCGCTACCTCAAGTCGCCGCACGGCAACAAGCAGTAAACACGTGTTGATATGACCCAAGGGCCTGATGATTCAGGCCCTTTTGTTTGCCAGCCACAGACCGGCAGGGGATAAGGAGAGGTGATGCTGACATCCATGTTGATGGGGCTGGGGTTGCTGCTGCTCTTTGAAGGATTGGGGCCCTTGCTCGCTCCC
Source organism: Aeromonas caviae (assembly GCF_000819785.1). Classification (GTDB taxonomy): domain Bacteria; phylum Pseudomonadota; class Gammaproteobacteria; order Enterobacterales; family Aeromonadaceae; genus Aeromonas; species Aeromonas caviae. Next base: position 64,834 of record NZ_CDBK01000088.1, read on the forward strand.
AGGGCATGGCAGCAGATGCTGCGTCTGCTCGGGGAGTTACCGCCGGAACAGCTGCGCCGCATCGGCGGCTGTCTGGTGGTGGCAGGTGGCGTCATCTTGTGGGCGTTGGCCCGTTAGAGCCTGTGTTGATACGACAGTGGCACGGGGAATTCGGACAATAAAAAAGAGGCCAGAGGGCCTCTTTTTTATTGTCCGCCGGCTGGCATCAGGCGCTGCGCTGCACCGCCATATGTGCCAGAGTGGCCAGCGCCTGCTTGTGCTGGGAGTCCGGCAGGATGGCCAGCGCCGCGATGGCCTTGTCAGCCTCTTCCCGAGCTCGCTGGCGGGAGTATTCGAGAGCTCCGGTGCGATCCAGGATGCCCAGAATACGCTCCAGGTGATCCATCCCGTTGCGGTGCTCGATGGCATCGCGCACCAGTTGACGCTCTTCCGGGGTACCCACTTCCATGGCACGCAACAGCGGCAGGGTCGGCTTGCCTTCGGCCAGATCGTCACCCACGTTCTTGCCCATCTCCTCGCTCTGGGAGCAGTAGTCCATCACGTCGTCGATGATCTGGAACGCGGTACCCAGGTACTTGCCGTAGTCGGTCATGGCCTGCTCGACGGGCTCGGGCTGATGGGTCAGCACGGCGGCGAGTCGGGTCGCGGCTTCAAACAGCTTGGCGGTCTTGCAGTAGATGACCGTCATGTAGCTCTCTTCCGTGGTATCCGGATCGTTGCAGTTCATCAGCTGCAGCACTTCGCCTTCGGCGATGGTGTTGGTGGCATCGGAGAGGATCTCCATCACCTTCAGGTTGGAGAGTTCGCTCATCATCTGGAAGGAGCGGCTGTAGAGGTAGTCACCCACCAGGACGCTGGCGGCGTTGCCAAACAGGGCGTTGGCGGTTTCCCGGCCGCGGCGCAGGTCGGATTCGTCGACCACGTCGTCGTGCAGCAGGGTGGAGGTGTGAATGAACTCGATGATGGCGGCCAGTTTCAGGTGATCTTCACCCTCATAGCCCAGTGCGCGTGCGGCCATCACGGTCAGCATGGGGCGCATCCGTTTTCCGCCTGCACTGACAATATAGAAACCCAGCTGGTTGATCAGGCTGACATCGGACTGGAGTCTCGCCAGGATCAGTTCATTGACCGCCGTCATGTCGGCGGCACAGAGCGCACGGATAGTCTGTTGGTCCATAAGTCTCGTAACGTGACGGCAGCATTTACTGCGTTTTTAGCAATGGCGGGGATTCTACACGATTTCACAATGGGTTACAGTTAGGCGTTTATTCACGGGGGCAGATATGCGCACAAAATAAACTTTTTGCTAAATTGGCCTTGCCTCGGCAAATCGTTCTGCGTAGAATGCCCGCCCATTGTTATAGGTTTTTGTGCGTGTCTGGCCTTGAGCAAAAGACACGCCTTTACGGAGTTAATCAAATGTACGCGGTATTCCAAAGCGGCGGAAAACAACACCGTGTGGCCGAAGGTCAAATCGTTCGTCTGGAAAAGCTGAACGTTGAGACTGGCGCTACCATCGACTTCAACGAAGTGCTGATGGTTGCTGCAGGCGACACTTTCAAAGTAGGTGCTCCTTTCGTTGAAGGTGGCAAGGTTGTGGCTGAAGTTGTGGCTCACGGCCGTGGCGAGAAAGTGACTATCGTCAAGTTCCGTCGTCGTAAGCACCACCGTAAGCAAGCGGGCCACCGTCAGTGGTTCACTGAAGTCAAAATCACTGGCATCAGCGCTTAATTAGAGGAGTCCGATAGATGGCACACAAAAAAGCTGGCGGTTCATCCCGCAACGGTCGCGATTCTGAAGCTAAACGCCTGGGCGTGAAGCGTTTCGGCGGCGAAACAGTTCTGGCTGGCAGCATCATCGTTCGTCAGCGCGGCACCAAGTTCCACGCTGGTGAGAACGTTGGTCTGGGCAAGGACCACACTCTGTTCGCTACCGCGAACGGTAAAGTGCAGTTCGAAGTTAAAGGTCCGCAGAATCGTAAGTACGTCAGCATCGTTGCTGAGTAATTACGGACCGCAAGGATCCGAAGCCCCGCCAACCTGGCGGGGCTTTTGTTTTTCTGATGAGTTTGACGAAAAAACGGCACGCGGATGAGCCGGCGCTGACAGCCCTCATCGGCCAGATGCGCCTCGCCCGAAGGGGCCCGTATCACTATAATTGCGTATCGGTTTTTCGAATTAAGGTGACGGTTACCTATGAAGTTTGTTGATGAAGTCCAGATTCGAGTCGATGCCGGTGACGGTGGTAACGGTTGTGTGAGCTTCCGCCGCGAGAAGTACATCCCGAACGGCGGCCCGGACGGCGGTGACGGCGGTGATGGTGGCGACGTGTATCTGGTGGCCGATGAAAACCTGAACACCCTGATCGACTACCGTTTCGAGCGCTTCCACGCCGCCGAGCGTGGCGAGAACGGCCAGAGTGCCAACTGTACCGGTCGTCGCGGCAAGGACAAGATCCTGCGCGTGCCGGTGGGAACCCGTGCCACCGATGAAGACACCGGCGAACTGCTGGGGGATTTGACCAGTCACGATCAGAAGCTGCTGGTTGCCAAGGGCGGCTTCCACGGCCTTGGCAACACCCGCTTCAAGAGCTCGGTCAACCGGGCGCCGCGCCAGAAGAGCAACGGCACCCCGGGTGAAGTGCGTACCCTGAGGCTGGAGCTGCTGCTGCTGGCAGATGTCGGCATGCTGGGTCTGCCCAACGCAGGCAAGTCCACCTTCATTCGCGCCGTTTCTGCGGCCCGTCCGAAAGTGGCAGACTACCCCTTCACCACCCTGGTACCGAACCTGGGTGTGGTACGCGGTGAAAACTCCCGCTCCTTCGTCATTGCCGACATTCCCGGCCTCATCGAAGGGGCTGCCGAGGGAGCAGGCCTGGGGATCCGCTTCCTCAAGCACCTGGAGCGTTGCCGCGTCCTGATCCACCTGGTGGACATCTGCCCGGTGGATGGCTCCGATCCTGCCGAGAACGCCGTGACCATCGTCCGGGAGCTGGAAAAATACAGCCCCGAGCTGGCGGGCAAGCCGCGCTGGCTGGTCTTCAACAAGATGGACCTGATCCTGGAAGAAGAGGCTCAGGAAGTGATGGACAGAGTCAAGGCAGCCCTCAACCACGAAGGTCCGGTCTACGCTATCACCGCCATCAGCAAGGAAGGCACCAAGAAGGTGTGCTACGACATCCTGGATCTGCTGGACACCATGCCTCGTCAGCTGGCGGAGGATGCCAGAGACGCCATCGAGAAGGTGGAGTTCAAGTGGGACGACTATCACAAGAACCAGCTGGCCAAGGCGGAAGCCGATGCCCTGGCGGCGTCCAAGGCCTTCGATGATGGCCTGGACGATGACGACTGGGACGATGAGGACGACGACGGCGTCGAAGTCATTTACGTTCGCGATTGAGCATCATGTTCGTGACAAGACCGGAGCCAGACAGGCTCCGGTTTTTTTTATGGGAGGATCGACGGGATCACCCTATAGATATATTTTTCATGTCTCTTATTGCCTGACAGTGGCTGCGGATTATACTGCGCACCTGAATGTAACCTGTATGAAACATTATGCTAACCATTCAAATTGAATCGATATGCATGACTGTTTTGGTTTGTTCTTATGGATGGTTCGCCTGATAAAATATTTATGCTTGAAATGATCAATTAACGGCTTGTTTGTGCAGTTTTTTGGGTTATTCTTGCGCCCGTTTTCCGGGCGAGGGCATGAGTATGCAGGCGGCCCGGCTGAAGGAAAAGTCACATTTAAGGCTGTTTATATGTTGGAAAAGACCCTGGAAGCACCGGCAATCCGTACTCGCCGCAACGTGCTGATGTTTTTGATCCCGTCACTGATCGGGATCCTGCTGTTCATGACCCCGGTCATCTATGACGGCAATGTCACCATTCCCGTCGCCGTGTTGGCGAAGCTGGTTCAAACGGTGTTTGCCGATCATCTGGTGGCCATGGTCAGCGCCATCATCACCACCACCATGCTGATGACCCTGATCGCCTGGCTGTTCAAACCGGCGATCCTGGTGAAACGCCCCTTCCTCAACAGCCTGTTCAACGTCTCCCCCTTCTGGGCGTGCGTGCGGGTGCTGGGCGGGGTCTTCGTGCTGTTGACCTTCTTTGAAGCCGGTCCCGAGGTGCTGCGCTCAGGGGCGACCGGCGGCCTGGTGCTGCATGATCTGCTGCCGGTACTGTTCTCCGTCTTCATCTTTGCGGGCCTGCTGCTGCCCTTGCTGCTGGATTTTGGTCTGCTGGAGTTTGTCGGTACCATGATGACCCGCATCATGCGTCCGGTGTTCCGTCTGCCGGGGCGTTCTGCGGTGGACTGTTTCGCCTCCTGGCTCGGTGATGGCAGCGTCGGGATCCTGCTGACCAGCAAGCAGTATGAAGGCAAGTTTTACACCCAGCGGGAAGCGGCCGTCATCGGTACCACCTTCTCCGCCGTCTCCATCACCTTCTGTCTGGTGGTGATCTCCCAGGTGAAGCTGGAGCACATGTTCGTCCCCTTCTACCTGACCGTCTGCCTGGCTGGTGTGGTGGCCGCCATCGTGGTACCGCGCCTGCCGCCGCTCTCCTGGAAGAAGGATGTCTACAGCGACGGTACTCCCCTGTGCCGCAAGCAGGAGGCCATCCCCCATCAGCACAGCGTGCTGAGCTACGGCTACCATCGCGCCCTGACCAAGGCCGACAGCATGACGGATCTCGGCGCCGTGGCGCGTGAAGGGGTGAAAAACGCCCTGGACATGGTATTTGGCGTGCTGCCGGTGGTGATGGCCGTCGGGACCTGTGCCCTGATGCTGGCGGAGCACACCCCGGTGTTCAACTGGCTGGGGGCGCCCTTCGTGCCTTTGCTCGAGCTGCTGCAACTGCCGGAGGCGGAAGCTGCTTCCAAGACCATCATGGTGGGCTTCGCCGACATGTTCATCCCGGCGGTGCTGGCCTCCACTATCGAGAGCGACATCACCCGCTTTGTGATCGCCGCCATGTCGGTCACCCAGCTCATCTACATGTCGGAAGTGGGCGCTCTGTTGCTGGGCAGCAAGATCCCGGTCAAGTTGTGGGAGCTGTTCGTCATCTTCCTGCTGCGCACCCTGGTCACCCTGCCGGTGATTGCCGGTGTGGCGCACCTGCTGTTCTAAGGGGCGAAGTGGAACGAAAAACGGTCAACTTGGGTTGACCGTTTTTTTATGGGCGAGTGTCAGCGGAAGGTCAGTGTGATCCTGCCAGCAGGGCCTGGCATTCGACCTCGTCCAACTGCTCGGGGGCGAGGAAGCGTATGGCGTAGTCCCGCCAGATGCCGCTCTCGATGAAGAGGGCAAACAGGGCCGGGTCTATGTGCTGTTCCTGCACCATCTTCACCATGATGGCCAGGGACTGGGAGACCGTTTTGCCAGACTTGTAGGGGCGATCGCTCGCCGTCAGCGCCTCGAAGATGTCTGCAATGGCCATGATGCGGGCTGGAATGCTCATCTGCCCCCCTTGCAACTGGCGCGGATAGCCCGTGCCGTCCATCCGCTCGTGATGGCCCCCCGCAATCTCCGGCACCTTGCGCAAATGGCGGGGGAAAGGAAGCTTCTCCAGCATGCGTATGGTCTGGATGATGTGATCGTTGATCTTGTAGCGCTCCTCTTCGGTGAGGGTGCCGCGGCCGATGGCGAGATTGTAGCGCTCCCCCCGGTTGTAGAGGTGGGTGGGCACCCGCACCTTGAAGCCCCATGGGTTGTGTCGGGCGAGATTGTCGTGCTCGGGGCGAGGGATGAGATGGACCGCCTTGTCGGCGAGCAGCGACTCGCGGCAGGGGAGGGGAGAGGGGGCCTCCTGGTGGCGCTTGCGCTCCTCCTGACTGATGCCGAGCCGATCGTCCAGAGTGCGCAACCAGGTGCGGCTGGCAATGGTATCCAGCCTGGCGAGCTTCTCCGGCGCCATCCACTCGCCCCCCAGATTGCACTCGGCCACGAAGGCAAACTCCTGATCCAGGGTGTGCCAGAGGGGGATCACGGCCTCGAGGGCGCCCTGCTGCCCGGATGGAGGCAGCAGGGCGCAGAGCGCCTCGATGTGGGCATCCCGCTTGAGCACCTCGAAGCGGGTGCGGATCTCGTGGATCCTGTCGTAGATGGTCTCGAGCTTGGTCGCCTTGTCCACCACGAACTCCGGGGTGGTGACCTTGCCGCAGTCGTGCAGCCAGCTCGCGATATGGATGGCCTCCCACTCCTCTTCGTTGAGCCGGAAATCGGCAAAGGGCCCCGTCTGCTGTGCGCAGGCAGCCTGGGTCAGCATCCTGGCCAGTTCCGGCACCCGCTGGCAGTGGCCGCCGGTGTAGGGGCTCTTGGCATCGATGGCACCGGCGATGAGCTCGATGAAGGCTTCCAGCAGTTGCTTCTGCTCCTCCAGCAGGCGCTGGTTTTCGATAGCGGAAGAGGAGGTGCCCGCCAGCGCCTCGATGAGGCTGATGCGCGAGGCCAGTTCGCGGGCCGAGCAGTCTGGCAGGATCAGCAGCAGGCAGCCGATCAGTTCCTGACGGTGGTTGTGAAGGGGCTCGACCAGCAGTTGGCAGGCACCGGGGAAAGGGCCCCAGTCGGTGAGGAAGCGGGCCCACTGTGCCTCGTCGAGGGGCAGGCAGAGGCGCTCCGTGTGGTAGAGACCGCCGAGCAGCGCCGCCTGCCACTGTACCTGTTCGCACGCCAGCGGCTGCCCCTGCCAGATGGCGTGAACGGCCTGCATCTCGCTATCCTGGGCCAGGAATAGGCAGCCGCCCTCGGCCTGGGCTGCCGCCACCGTCTCGTGCAGGATGCGGCTGAGCAACGAATCGAAGCGATGCTCTGCCGCCAGCGCCCGGCCCATGTTCATGAAATTGCCGAGGGTCAGGCGCATGCTGGACATGGCGCGGGCGAGGTCGTCAATTTCGCGGATCGCCGAATCCGGCCCCGGGCTTTCGCCAAAGTCGAAGTGCTGGATCCGCTCAGCCTCCCCGGTCAATACCAGCAAGGGGGCGGCAGTGCGCCGGGCGGCCAGCCAGATGACGGGCAGCAGGAGCAGCAGACCGGCAAGGGCCCAGGCGAGATTGTGCAGCGCATCCTGGCGCGCCGGGGCGGTGAGCACCTCGGTGGGCACCAGGAGGGCGAGATAAAACGGAGACTCTTCCCCGAGGGAGGAGAGGTTGACCAGCCACTCCTGACCCTGAACCGTTGCCAGGGTCAGCTCGGCGGGGTGATGCAGCAGGGCAGGCCGCGCAGCCATCTCCTGTTGCAGCCTGGTGAGAATGGGGTGATTGAGGGCCGACAGCATGGGCAGGCGGCTCAGTTGCTCGAAGCTTGGAAGGCGCTCGGGATCCGTGGCCAGCAGGGTCCCGACCTCGTCAAACAGCACCAGCTGGCTGTGACCGGGCAGGGGCAACTCGCCGATGAGGGAAGAGAGTCCCTCCACGCCCGCATCGAGCCCGATCACCGCCCGGCGATCGTCGCTCTCCACCGCCAGTGTCATGCCTGGCTCCCGGGTAGTGAAGAAGAGGTAGGGGTGGGTCACTATGATGCCCGTGCTCCAGCGCGCCTCCTTGTACCAGCCCCGATCTCGCGGATCGAAACGGTAGTCCGGCATGGGGCGCCGCTCCAGCAGCCGCAGCCGCTGGTCGAAATAGAGGAACTCTCCCTGTCCCTGATGCAGGCTCTGGACCAGCAGGCGGCTCTCGGGCGGAGGCGCCTCCAGCGCCCCTCTCGCCCGTTCGGTCAGCTTGCGTACCAGAAAGAAATCGCCGTCCTCGTAACCGGCATAGATGGCACCGTAACTGGTGCTGTTGGCCAGCACTTCCGCCAGCTGGGGCAGGAAGGCTAGCCGCGTCTCGAGGTCTGTCATGGCGGACAGCTGGCCGCTGCGCAGCAGATTCAGGGACATGCGGGCCGGTCGCTGGTTCAGCTTGATGGCGAGGGCAAGCTGCTCCCGGTATTGCTGGAAGCTTTGACGTTCGTGCTCCAGTCCCTGCTGCATGCCCTGCTGGAACTGCAGCACGATGAGTGCGCCTCCCAGCAAGGAGAAGAGCAGGATGAAAAGGGTGGCAATGTGTACGTAAAAGGGTCTGCGACTGAGACTTGCGTTTGTCATGGACGGATCCTTGTCCCCTGGCGATCGCCGTATTGGTCACCTAACAGTGTGCTTGCTGGATGACAAAAAGCCTAGGACTCGATCTTGCGCTCTTCGGCCCGAAATCAACAGTCGGCCTCCGGGCTGCGCCCTTGCCCTGTGGTGAGATGATTCGTTCAGATATCTCGTGCTACATTGCTCCCCTGATAAACGCCCTGTGAACCAATGGAGTGTCCCATGTCTGTCGTCCCCTATTCCGTGCTGGATCTGGTGCCCGTTCCCGAAGGTGGTCTGCCGGCCGAGTCGTTTCGCCACTCGCTGGATCTGGCTCGCCATGCGGAGCGCTGGGGTTACCACCGCTACTGGCTGGCGGAGCACCACAACATGCCGGGCATTGCCAGCGCCGCCACAGCGGTGTTGATTGGCCACCTGGCCGGGGGCACCACGACGTTGCGGCTCGGGGCTGGCGGCATCATGTTGCCGAACCACTCCCCCCTGGTCATTGCGGAGCAGTTCGGCACGCTGAGTTCCCTCTATCCGGATCGCATCGATCTCGGCCTGGGCCGCGCCCCTGGCAGCGATCAGCGCACCATGCAGGCGCTTCGCCGCCAGCGCAGCGGCGAGGTGGATGACTTCCCGGCGGATGTGCGCGAACTGATGAGTTATTTTGGCGACGAGGTCGGTGCCGTGCAGGCGGTGCCGGGTCAGGGACTCCATGTGCCCATCTGGCTGCTGGGCTCCAGCCTCTACAGTGCCCAACTGGCCGCGGCCATGGGGTTGCCGTTCGGCTTTGCTTCCCACTTCGCTCCCGCCATGTTGCTGCAGGCGCTGGAGATCTACCGTACCCAATACCGTCCCTCTGCCCGCTGGCCCAAACCCCATGCGGTGGTGTGCGTCAATCTGATCGCCGCCGACACCGATCGTGAGGCCCGCTTCCTGTTCACCACCCTGCAGCAGCAGTTCCTGCGTCTCTACCGGGGGGATGCCGGCAAGCTGCCACTGCCGGTGCAGACGCTGGGGGATGAGTGGTCTCCCCGCGAATTGATGGCGATGGAGCAGACCCTGGCTCGCTCCCTGGTGGGGGAGCCGGATCGGGTACGCCACGGCCTCAAGGCTCTGCTGGCAGAGACTGGAGCGGACGAGCTGATGTTCAACGGCCCCATCGTCGATCATCAGGCGCGCCTGCGCTCCTTCGAGATTGGTGCCGAGCTGATGCAGGGGTTGTAACCCCCCGCGACGCCTGGCCGCCAGCGGCACGCCAAGCCTGGTTGCTCGGGGAGCAAGAGCCACGATTGCGTGGTAGTAAGATTTTGATTTTTAAAGGAAGTCAGGTGAGTGTCGGCCATCTGTCGTGTCGCCTCTCATCCCCTTTCCCTATGCTGGCCCTGTCAATCACCACAAGGAGCGCAAGATGATCGTCAGGAAGTTGAGATTGCAACGGGGATGGTCCCAGGAACAGCTGGCGACCCTCACAGGCCTGAGCGTTCGCACCATTCAGCGAATAGAGCAGGGACAACAACCCGGACTGGAATCCCTCAAGGCCCTGGCCGCCGTCTTCGAGCTCGATGTGACCCAACTGCAGGAGAGCGAGATGAAAGGGAATGAGGGCGAAGATCGGGGACGCGTGCAGGTGGCGCGGGATGAGCGGGAGGCGATGAAGTTCGTGGAGGGGCTCAGGGGCTTCTACGGCCACCTTATGAGCTATGTGCTGGTGATAGGGGGGCTGTTTGTCATCAACTACCTGAGCAACCCGGACTATATCTGGGCCTGGTGGCCCATGCTGGGATGGGGGTTGGGGCTGGCTTCTCACGCCATCAACCTGTTCCAGCCCTTCAAGCTGTTTGGCCCGGAATGGGAGCGGCGCCAGGTCGAGAAACGGCTGGGGCGCAGGCTCTGATCCGCTGATCATGAAAAAACGGGCCCGGCATTGCCGGGCCCGTTCTGTTTTCAGCTCCATTTCGCAGGAGAGGGCATTGCTCTCCTCTCAACGGCGGATCATTCCCTTGTTCCGCAGAGAACCGATCTACTTGGCATAGGCCGGGCAGGGGGTGGCGATCAGGGCGTCGTCCTCGTAGCGCCACAGGGTGAGGCTGTTGCCCCAGACGCACCCGGTGTCGAGTCCCTTGATATCGGATTTGCCGGTGTTGCCCATCAGGGCCGCCCAGTGGCCGAAGACCAGGATGGGGTCATCCACATGGTGCTCGCGCTGTTCGAACCAGGGGCGCAGGCCCGGGGTCGATTCGGTGGGGCCCTTCTTGCATTTGAAGTCGAGGCGCCCGTCGAAATAGCAAAAGCGCATCCGGGTGAAGCTGTTGATGATGTAGCGGTAACGCTCTATGCCCAGCAGGTTGTCGTTCCAGCTGTCGGGCTGATCGCCATACATGTTGTGCAGCAGCCAGCTGTACTGATCCCCGCGCAGCAGACTCTCCACCTCCCGGGCACAACTGCGGGCGGTGTGGGCGTCCCAGGCGGGGGAGAGGCCCGCATGCACCATCATGATGGGCAGGTCGGGGTGTTCTGCCAGCAGGGGACGGTGACGCAGCCACTCCAGCAGCTCGTCCCGATCCGGCGCCTCCATCAGCGCCTGCAACTTGTCTTTCTTCTTGAGCGGGGCGACCCCGTGGGCCACCGCCAGCAGGTGCAGGTCGTGGTTGCCGAGCACGGTGACGGCCTGCTGCCCCAGTGATTTGACGAAACGCAGGGTGTTGAGGGAGTCCGGCCCCCGGGCGACGAGATCGCCGCACAGCCAGAGCGTGTCGTTATCGAAGTCGAACTCGGCAAGATCCAGCAGACGGCGCAAATCGTCGTAGCAGCCCTGGATATCACCGACGAAACAGTTCGCCATGAAACCTCAGTTGATTATGTTGGGGACGGCCAGCGTGAAGGGGGCGATGGGGGCTTCGAATTGTTGCCCCGATTCATCCTGCAGGATGTAGCTGCCTTCCATCACGCCAAGCGGTGTGGCGAGGGGAACGCCACTCTGGTAGGAAAAGGTCTCGCCGGGGGCGATCAGGGGTTGTTCACCGACCACGCCGGGACCTTCCACTTCCATCATCTTGCCATTGGCATCCGTAATGAGCCAGCGTCGATGCAGCAGTTGCACCGTGCCCGGACCCAGGTTCTCAATCTCGATGCGATAGAGAAAATGGTAGGGATCTGCGGTTCCCGCCACATAGCTTGGGTGGGGGCGGACCACTATCCGGGCTTGGGTCATGGGATCAGGCCTGTTGCTGGTCGGCCAGCCAGTTGGCGATCGTGACGAACTGCTCGAGGGAGAGATTCTCCGGGCGCAAGTTGCCATCGATGCCAAGCTCGGTCAGCTGGGCGTCGGTGATGAAGTTGGAGAAGCTGTTGCGAATGGTCTTGCGACGCTGGCCGAAGCCTTCAGTGCAGACCCGGTTCAGGCAACGAATGTCTTTCGCGACGATAGTCGGGTTCTTGTGCGGGATCAGACGCACCACGGCAGAATCCACCTTCGGCGCCGGCTTGAAGGCGCCCGGGCCCACTTCCAGCACCGGCACTACCTGACAGTAGTACTGGGTCATCACGCTCAGACGGCCATAGGCCTTGCTGCCCGGGCCGGCGGCCAGACGCAGCACCACTTCCTTTTGCAGCATGAAGTGCATGTCCTCCACCCGGTCGGCAAATTCGCACAGGTGGAAGATGAGGGGGGTGGAGATGTTGTAGGGCAGGTTGCCGAAGATGCGCAGCGGCCCCTTGCCTTCCCCCATCAGGGTGCTGAAGTCAAAGCGCATGGCATCGGCTTCGATGACGGTCAGCTTCTCTTTCAGGGTCGGGTGTTCGCGCAGACGTGCCGCCAGATCCCGGTCCAGCTCGACCACGGTCATCTTGTCCATCTGGGCAGCGACCGGCTCGGTGAGCGCGGCCAGACCCGGGCCTATCTCCACCAGATTCTGACCCGGTTGCGGGTTGATGGCGGCCACTATCTGGTCGATCACATACCGGTCGTGCAAGAAGTTCTGACCGAAACGCTTACGGGCCGTGTGGCCCATGTGCACCTTACTGCTCATATCTTTTTTTCTCTACCATCTGGATGGCGTGGTTGATCGCGGTGGTGAGGCTGCCGGGGTCTGCCAGGTTCTTGCCTGCCAGATCCAGCGCGGTGCCGTGGTCCACCGAGGTACGGATGAAGGGAAGTCCGAGGGTGATGTTGACCGAGTTGCCAAAGCCCTTGTACTTGAGCACGGGCAGCCCCTGATCGTGGTACATGGCGAGTACCGCATCCGCATCCTTGAGGTATTTGTCCTGGAACAGGGTATCGGCCGGCAGCGGGCCGACCAGATCGATCCCTTCCTGGCGCAGGGCGACCAGGGCGGGTTCGATGACATCGATCTCTTCACGGCCCAGATGACCCCCTTCCCCGGCATGGGGATTGAGGCCGCAGACATAGATCCGGGGCTGTTCGATGCCGAATTTGCGCTTGAGATCCGCATCCAGGATGCGGATCACCTTGCCAAGGCGATCCTCGGTGATGGCCTTGGCCACATAGGCAAGGGGAATATGGGTGGTCGCGAGGGCCACTCTCAGCCCTTCGGTGGCCAGCAGCATCACCACATCGGCGGTGTCGGACTGCTGGGCGAAGAACTCGGTGTGACCGCTGAACGAGACGCCCGCCTGGTTGATGATCCCCTTGTGCACCGGCCCGGTCACCACGGCGGCAAATTCGCCGCTCAGGTTGCCGTCGCAGGCGCGCTGCAAGGTAGCCAGCACATAGGCGCCGTTGCCCTCATCCAGCTTGCCTGGCACCACGGGGGCGCCGAGCGGCACGGGGCAGACGGTCAGAGTCCCCGCCCGCTGCGGACGGGTGGGGGCGCTTTCGTCATAGGGTTCAAGCTCGACGGACAGCCCCAGCAGGGCGGCCCGTTCGCGCAACAGGGCGGGATCGGCGATCACAACCAGCTGATGGGGCCAGGCCCGCTGGGCAATCTGCAGGACCAGATCCGGGCCTATGCCAGCCGGTTCACCCGGGGTGATGGCAAGCCGGTGGCAGCTCAGCTGTGCCTCGGCGTGCCCTGGATGCGCCTTGTTCATCTGCTTGTCGCCCATCAATTGGGTTCGATCTGGATGTAGGCTTCGTCGCGCAGCTCATCCAGCCAGGCCTGGGACTCTTCGGCGAAGCGGCGGTTGAAGATGAGCTGGTAGGCGCGTTGCTCCTGGGCCTTGCCGGTGGCGTCCTGGCTGCGGCGATCCTCGAGCTGCACGATGTGCCAGCCGTGGCTGGTGCGGAAGGGTTCGCTGATCTGGCCCGGTTGCAGGCGACCCAGCATGTCGCGGAATTCCGGCACATAGACGTTGGGATCAGACCAGCCCAGCTCGCCACCCTGCACCGCAGAGCCCGGATCCTCGGAGTATTTCTCTGCCATGCTGGCAAAGCTGGCCTTGCCGCTCTTGATGTCGTGCAGGATGCCGTCCAGGGTGCCCTTGGCCTTCTCCTCGCTCAGGATGATGGAGGGCTTGATCAGGATGTGGCGCGCCTTGACCTCGGTCTGCATCACCTGTTGCTGACCCTTGGTGTCGAAGATCTTGATGATGTGCAGACCGGCGCCGGAGCGCAGCGGGCCGACGATGTCACCCTTGACGGCCCCTTGCACGGCTTCCGCCATCAGGGTGGGCATCTCCTGCGGGCTCAACCAGCCCCAGTCACCCCCTTCCAGCGCCTTGGGACCGTTACTCTCGGCAATGGCCAGCTTGCGGAAGTCGGCACCCTCTTTCAGGGACGCCAGAATGCGCTCGATCTTGGCCTTGGCAGCGTTGAGCTGCTCGGCATTCGGGTTGTCCGGCAGCGCGACCTGGATATGACCGATATGATATGACGTCTGTTGCTGGCCCTGTTTGCTCAGGGCCTCGACCACCTGCTTGACCTCCTGATCGGAGATGTTGATGCGACGGCGGACCTGGCTGCGGCGCACCTCGTTCATCAGGATCTCACGGCGCACCTCCTCACGGTACTGGGCGTAGGTCAGGCCTTCCCGCTCCAGTTGGGCGCGCAGTTGCTCCAGGTTCATCTTGTTGTCGGCGGCGATGCTCTGAATGGCCTGTTCCAGCTGGGTGTCACTGATCTTGAGCCCCTGGCGCTCCGCCAGTTGCAGTTGCAGGCTCTCCTGGATCAGGCGATCCAGCGCCTGCTTGCGCAGGGTGACGTCATCGGGCAGGGACTGGCCGCTCTCCTGGGCGGAGGCCTTGACCTTTTGCACCAGGGCCTCCTGCTGACTGGCCAGCACCACATCCTTGTTGACCACGGCCAGCACCTTGTCCATCAGCTCGGGGGCGGCGAGGGCACCCTGGCTCATGACTCCGAACAGGCCTGCGGTCAGCAGGGAAATCAACGTCTTCTTCATATCCATCTCTCAAGGCGTTTGCCAGACCGGTTACTGGTCTCGCAGGTTAAACGGACGAATGTAAGGCAGTGCTTCGGTGTCCAGGGAGGTGCCCTTGGAGCCGGTACCCACGCTACCCAATCCTTTCATTTCAAATTGAATGCCGAGGCTGCGCTCGGACGTCGGGGTCAGGTTCACGTTGTCTGGCGTGTTGACCCATTCCAGGTTGAAGTTGATGCTCCAGCAGCAGGAGTCGTATTTCAGACCCACCTTGCGGTCCACTTTGACGTTCTGGTTGAGCTCCTGATAGTAGCCGCCATAAAGGTGCCAGCGATCGTCCAGCGGGGTGGTCAGCAGCAGGCCGATCTGGTTGAGATCCGTCACCTGGCCCTTGTGGTCCAGGTCGTAGTTGGCATCCCGTACGAAGCGGTGGTTCAACTGGCTGATCAACTTCTCGTGACGGTATTCCAGTGCGCTGTTGGCAGAGCTTATCTGGCGCTGTTCCATATCATATTGTGCCCCCGCATGGGCATACCACTGCTCGTTGATCTTGGCGTCACCCTCGAACGACAGCGGGGAGCGGGTATTGGTACTCAGCTCATCGCTGCTGTAAAGCTTGACCCTGGGCGCCACGAAGTCGAAGGCTTGGGCAACGGCCAACCGGATTCGTTCATCCCCGGCCGGATCATAAATGCGGGTGGTGACCCCCAAGGAGAGCCGGTTGGAGTCGCTGATGCGGTCCAGACCGGCGAAGCGGCGATCGCTGAAGAGGCTGTAGTAGTCCTGGCGCATGGTGGTGGAGTCATAGACACCGATGTTGTCCTGATCCTTGTAGGGCACATAGAGGTACTGGAATTCAGGCTCCAGGGTCTGGTTGGCACCCTCGCCAAACCACTGCTGATCCCGCTCGAAGGTCATGCCGCCTTTGAGACGGAACGAGGGCAGTACCCGGGTGATGGTCCCCTCTTCCAGGGTGACGTCGCCGCCCTCTCTCGGGGTGAAACGATTGGTGAAGGTGCTGCTCATCTGGTCAGGCACCGTCTGGTCGTAACGGGTGTACATCAGCTTGTACTGGCTGTCGAGGAAGTAACCCGCCTCGTCAACGAGGGGGATGGTCAGGGTGGGGGCCGTGTAGACCCGGGTGCCGGTGTAGGCTTCACCCTTGTTCTGCTCGATGGCCTGATCGTTGTTGTAGCCGAAGTTGGTCAGCTCGGTATTCCAGGCCAGATCGTACCAGCTGCCCTGCTGGTAGTAGTTGTGGTTGATGCGCGGCATCAGCTCGTGGGGCTGCTGGGCGCTGGCCAGCAGGATCTGGTAGGTCCGTACCTCGGCATCGAGGTTCCAGTTCTGCTGGTAGTAACCCGCCTTCAGGGATTGCTGCAACTGGTTGTCGACCTGAGTCCCCACCTTGGGGGTGAAATCGTTGAAGTAGTTGTAGTCCTGGTCCCGTACCTTGGTGTAGTCCACCGACACCCGCATGGCGTTGTCCATGAACATGGAGGTGTGGCGGGCACTGAGCAGGTAACGGTGACCATCAGAGAGATGCTGATTGAGGCTGGCCGTCTCGTCGTACTGCTTGTCGTCCGCCAGGTTCTCGAAGTAGAGGCTCCCCACGTGGGCCGGGTCCGGCATGTAGCGGAACTCGACCTGTTCCATCAGGCCCCGTCTGTCCATGAAGCGGGAGGTGATGGTGGCATCGTAGTTGGGGGCGATGTTCCAGTAGAACGGCTGGGTGATGTCCATACCGTTCTTGGAGCTTTGGGTATAGCCCGGGTAGAGCAGACCGGTCTTGCGCTCATCCTTGATGGGGAAGTTGATATAGGGGAAGTAGAAGACCGGATAGTCATAGAGCCAGAGGCTGGCGTTCCAGGCCTCCCCAAATACCTCGGACTGATCGATGTCGATGCTGCCGGCCTTCAGGGTCCAGGCCTCCTGGCCCGGTGGGCAGGTGGTGTACTGGGCCCCTTCCAGAGTGATGTTCTGGTTGTTGTTGGTCATGGTCACCTTTTCGGCGAAGCCGCGCACCGGTGAGCCATGGACCTGATACTTGCCCTCTTCCAGCTCGGAGTTCTTGGTGTCCAGGTTGGATTTCAGGGTTTTGTCGCTGGTGACCGTGATCTGGCCATCGTTGTAATAGATGTTGCCGATGGCGATGACATCCCGGCTCTTCTGGTCGAGCTGGGCATAGTCGGAGTCGAACTTGCGCACGCCCTGGCGCACCTTGACGTCACCCTCGTAGACGGCGGTACCGCCCTGCTTGGCCTCCAGGCGATCGGCATCCACCTCGACGGGCTGGGCATTGGCGTCCTGGTCCGCACTGGGCTTCTCTATCTTGGGAACATAGTCATAGCAGAGGCTGTCGAGGATCCCGGTAGCGGGTGGCGCATTGAGTGGCGCTGCCTGGGCCATGAGCGGGCTCAGGGCAGGAACAAGGCTGATGGTCAGGGCGATGGGACAGGAGTATCCCAGTGTCCATTTTGTCATGTGAAAGGCTCGCGCAATCCGTAGTAAAAACGGTGGATTCAGGGCATGCATTTTAT
Source organism: Aeromonas caviae (assembly GCF_000819785.1). Lineage (GTDB taxonomy): Bacteria > Pseudomonadota > Gammaproteobacteria > Enterobacterales > Aeromonadaceae > Aeromonas > Aeromonas caviae. The sequence goes on from NZ_CDBK01000088.1 coordinate 81,783, forward strand.
GTCAGGATCCATCGAGTTGACATTGCATGTCGTAGTTCTGTTGGATTATCTATTTAAAATCAATTGCTTAGATGGCGCGTGTGGTTAGTTTCCATAGCACGAAAAGCACACCATGCAGCCGATAATCTTAACACACAGCGATCATGTTGTCGCTACTCTCGCCAAGCTCCCTTTGTCCACGTTTGGCACTGCCTATACCAAGGAAGTCGCTCTGGTTCTGGCCCGCCACATGAATAAGGCGAAAGGGTGGTCCGCTTGTCTCTACCTCCGAACAATCGCTAAAGCAGCCGGTTGCACGACTAGAACTGTCCGCAATGCCCTACGCCGTCTCGAAGCCCTTGGGTTTATCAAGACTGAACACCGGAAGCACGACCAGATCGACAACTGGAATCTCGCCAGCGTGTATCGCCTAGGATCTGCCCTGCGTTCACTCTTTAACCAATCTTTCCGCACCCCCAGCACCCAGCGTCCGGCTAAGTCTTCGACTTCTTTTAAACAGAAACAAAGTAACAAGGATCACTCCCGCTCTTCGTTGTCTGTGAGTAAGTTCGCCATGTTTGACCCCCAACGTATCGTAAGGACACCCGAGGAATGGGAGGCCAGTAAGCAGGCAGGGATGGAGCACAACAGGAGCGCACTTCAGAAACTCAAAGCGATGCTGGGAGGCCGATGATGAACGGACAGGCAAAACTGGTATGTGTGGAGCCAGGGCTAGGAATTGCTGAAGGCCAGGTATTCCCTGTGTTGGGAGAGAATGGGGGCGTGTGGGAGATACTGCTGGGCGGTGAGTACCGGAAGGTGCACAAGCGGTCGGGCCGTGTGCAGGGCTGGAAGACAGGCCCACGATTTGACCTAGTAGGGTGAGCAGTTCCCTAAGTAAGAGCCTGATTACAAAACAGATTCCCCCAAATTGAACCGACATCAAAACATAGTTATTTTTAGGCGCACGGGCCCATGTGGAGTAGCTAAAATGTACCAACTCAAAGTAATCAAAAAAAACAATGTAGTCCAAGAAACCTTCGAGATAGCCCTTGATACAGCTATTCGCCGCATTGAGAACGAGATAGAAGGCTTTCAGCTACGGGCCATAGTCAAAGGTGACACAGTAACTATTGAGAGTATTGACCCCAAAGAGCTAATCACAGCAAATCAGGAGGAGCTGATGCGCAAAATTGAGACCTGTTTCTGCTATAACGGCAGGTTACTATCTGAAGGTTTTGGCAGCATTGTATGGTTATCATACTGGTCTTAAAGATGTTTCAAATTAGAGCGATTGCAATGAAGAAGGCGCAGCTATTTAAGAATACGAACGGTTGAGAGGAAAGGAAAGATAGAGATGGCGGCATCCGAGAGGGCGAGGAAATGGCTCAGAGGTTCGTCAAGTCTACCCTATGGAGGAAATTAGCTGCCGAGAGTAAGGACTACGGAACAAACGATCTGCCCTTGTACAGGGTTGGAAGAGAGGCCCGGGGTTGAATCCCGCGACTTTCTGCTGAGGGCTGCTTTGCCGATAGTTGCCCACGCCAACGTGTTCACAGAACCTGTAATTGGTCGAATCTCAGGTAAATGATAGTATGCCCTCTTACGAAGTATGTTATTGCTTTAAGGATTGTTTATGAGATTTGCATCTATTTGTTGTGCAGCCCTACTTGGTCTCTCAACTCCTTACGCTATCGCTGACTGTTGGATTGTCACAAACATTAGCGGCTATGGCACTACAGCACATGACCGCTATGACTTCACCGAAGATAAAATAACCGATGGGGTCTTCCAAGTGGCTGTAGATGGCGACAACAGTAAAGTGACAAGCGTGGGCAAGAGCTTGAGTGGGGACGGGTTGGTTTATGTCGCGGTATCAAGCAATACCTTAATTGGGTTTTACCACGATACGAACCTAACAACCGTTGAAACTTGGTCAATTACCAATGATAAGAAAGTGCTCTATACCAAAGTCATAAACTCGCCGGATAATAGCTGGACTACTTCACGATCAATGGTTGGCGACGTAGTGGGACATTGCAATCCCGCACAAACAAACTAAATTCCACCAATCGTACTCCTCCAACGGAGAGATGTTAGTTAGAACCTGCATACATAAAGGAATGTATGTTCTATTGTAACTTGCTGAAATGTTCTTCAGACCAAGCCTGCACCTCTTTCACCTCCTCAGTAGACAAATGGAGAGCAGCCCTATCTCGGAACTCAATACTGGCTGAATTACCGTTAGCTGCGGATAAAGAAAACCATAAGTAGGCAAGCTTATTATCTTTGGGGACTCCTTTTCCTTGGGCGTACAAAGCTCCGAGTAGGAGCTGTGCTCCTGCATCGCCTTGCTCCGCTGCCTTACGAGTCCATACCTCTGCCTGTTTATAATTCTGTGGTACACCTTTCCCTTCAAAGTACAACACCCCGAGCGCTCCTTGTGCTTGCGGATTGTTCTGAAGAGCAGCCTTCCGTGCCCAAAACGCTGATTTTCTATAATCAGGCGGAACTGCTATGCCTTGATAGTAAAAGACACTAAGGGCTAGCTGTGCGTTAACTGCTCCTTGCTCCGCAGCTTCATTTAACCAATACTCGGCTTTCTTAAAATCTCGGCTTACCTTTATTCCTTCAGAATACAACCGACCAAGGGCTATTTGTGCATCAACATCTCCTAATGATGCGTACTGCCTTATGACTTCGACAGGCTTGTTCATCAAATCCCTTGCGTGGGCAGTGACAGCAGAAACAAAAAGGGCTAAAAACAGCAAAACCATTTTATGCATTTCTTAATCATCCGTAATGCTGAGAGCCACGCCATGTTACCACTGACAGCAACATTAGATGAACTTCACCATCTGTAGATTTGATGATCTCCGGTAAATTCTCAAAAAATTCTGAACGTCCTCTTCAGTAATTAGACACCCGTGAGTTCCCCCCGTACCCCCCCACAAGAACCAGCCACCAGACAGCCCTGCCGTCCTCTTTCTCTCACCGCCTGAGCGTCTGTCTGTCCCTCTCCTTCTCCATACCCCAAGCCATCCCATTGCTAACAAATAGGCGAGCCCCTGCGTCTTCCTATTGCCTCCTGCCGTGTCTCTCTGCCTGCCCCTGCGTCCCATTAGGTATACCCTAATGAACTTCTTTCACACGGGGCTATTGACTGTCTCATTTATGTTTCATAATCTAAGTCCCATCGGGCTAAGACCTTAATGTGACAGCGTGATACCGACAAGGACACACGTTGAAGCAATAGGAAGAAGATGAAGGAGATTTCCGCATGAATGACTTGGTTATCAGGCTTCGCCGATTCAAGGACAGGAAGTCACTGGATAGAGTCGCCCCAAGGATGCTTGATAAGGCTGCGGCTACGGGCCTCCAAGAGGAACTGAAGGTCATCGCAGCGATTGACCACCGGCAAGCAGAGATAGCTGCTGGAAAGCATTACGATGCGGGGAAAGTCCCTATGACAGCTTGGGCATTGGTGGATTGAGTTGGAGAGAGTGATGGGACAGGTTATCGGTTATGCGCGTGTGTCTTCTGTCGGTCAGTCGCTGGATGTTCAACTGGATAAGCTGACAAAAGCCGGTTGTGAGCGTGTGTACCAAGAGAAGGTATCAGGGACCAGCACAGATGGCCGTGAGCAACTAGCCGAACTCCTGCGGTATGTCCGAGAGGGGGACGATGTGGTGATCACCAAGCTGGACCGTCTGGGCCGTTCTCTCGCTGACCTGCTGGACATTACGGAACAACTGGAAGCCAAGGGCGTGACCCTGCGTGTACTGGACCAGAACCTAGAGACGACGACTGCCCAAGGGAAGCTGATGTTCACCATGCTGGGCGCCTTTGCTGAGTTCGAGACGGCTCTACGCAAGGAGCGTCAGATGGAAGGGATCGCCAAAGCTAAGGCTGCGGGGAAGTACACAGGCAGGCCCAAGAGTATCGACGAGGATGCAATCAAGGCGACCCTGTTGGAAGGCGGTAAGTCTCTGCGGGAAATTGCTACGCTTCATGGCGTCAGCCGAGCGACTGTCCATCGCCTATCAACAAGGATGCGAGAGGATGGGGAGCTGAGTTGATCGAGTGTGTCTATCGGTTGACCCTGGGACCATCAAAAGGACCGATCACTGGGACTGTCCCAAAGAAAATTAGAGAAAGCTAATTTACCCTGACCAATAGAAAGAACTGATCGAGTAACCCACTTTGATCGGATCTTTCAATCGACCCCCGAGGCTGTTCACTGCGACACCTTGGGGGTTTGTCGTTTGGGAGGCGCTGGGGCCGACTCTGGGCTTGTTCGTCTGAGTGCCCCTGTTTGTTATCCGTGAGTCTGTCCCGACGACCATCATGGTGTTTTCGGAAAATCGGGAATCTCGAAAAACCGAAAGAGCACCCCGACGAGTATCCCGGAGACACTACCGAGACACCTTCCAGGGGCCTCCAGATCAGGGACAAATGAGGCTATCTGAATTTTCCCTGACCATTGAATGAAATGAAAGACCGGTCCCCTCTCTCTCCTTCCCTCCGCCCGTCTCTAAGACTATCTACAAGACATCTACTAGATACCCTAGATACTATCTCTCTATACATTACTAACTACAGGTATCTTTAAGACTACCCACCGACTACCCGAGGACGCCTCAATGGCTGTCCTGTTGTCGCTTCCTCAAGGCTTCCCCCCTGACCATCCCTAGGACAACCGAGTGACGACTTCAGGACAGATAGCTAGTAAGGATGATCAATCGACAGTATCCGTAGGTTGAACATAGTGAGTTCCTTATGAAGCTCTAAGGGATGACCTGTTGCAAAACCCTGAATCAGGAGAATGCAACACCCAGCGACTGACCCGAGGGGTCCAGAAATGTTCCCATAGCAAATCTGGACCACACCCAGCGACTGACCTTGGGACTGTCCGAAAATGCCCCGAGGGCAAATCTGGACACCTCCCCAGCGTCTCCCTCCACTCTCCCCTTTATTGCCTATCAACACTGTCCATCCAAGCAAGGGCAGGAGAGGGAGTTATCTATAAGTAATCTGTAGGTACTTATCCTGTAGCCCCTATGCACAGGGAAATCCGGAAGGGGGTCTGGAGGGGGCTCAAAATCCCAATTTGGGGAAATGTGCCCCCCGAGGTCTGTCTTGGTGAGTGGCGAAAATGGTGGCGTAACAAATCCGCCAGTACCCCGAGGTCCGCCTTGCGATACGCCGAAAATGCCCTTGGGGCAAATCCGGCGTAGTCCCGAGGTCTATCCTTGCGTTTCCGGAAATGGGATCAGCCCAAAACCGGAAGAGGTCCCGAGGTCCATCCTTGCGTTTCCGGAAATGCCCTCGCGGCAAAAAAGGAAGAGGACCCGAGGACGACCGCGAAATGTCCCAACGGCATTTGGCGGTGCCCGAGGACGACCTGAAGCCGTACTGGTAAAAAATCCTGAATCAGGAAAAATTACCACCCCCGAGTCCTCCATCTCCGCCGTCCCGATGGCATCCACTGAAGACCGCTCCGAAACCCGCGAGGACGCCCGTTCCTGAAGATGCTCTGGTCGGAAATCGGGAATCCCGAAAACCGACCACCCTCGAGGACGACCTGAAGACGCACCACTTAGAAAAATGCCCTTGGGACAAATTTCTAAGTCAGACCCGAGGACGGCCTGAAGATGCACTGGTTGAAAATGCGGATTCCGTAAAATCAACCACCCCCGAGGTCAGTCCCTCTGTTGTCCCGAGGATGGCCCTGCGTTTGCCTTACCGAAAATGTTAGCGCAACAAATCCGGTAGCCCCATGTGACCCTGAGCGAAAATGGCCCGAGGGCAAAACCGCTCACCCCAGCGTATGTCTGCGCGAAAATGGCCCAAGGACAAATCTGCGCACACCAAGAGTTGATGACACTGCCTTTATGGGTGTCATCAAGTATTGCGTCGCACATGCCACTTTGGTTTAATTTAAAACAATAGATGTCACAACCATAAGGAGAAGTCATCAAATGACCAAAAAGCAATCACGTCTTCTGCCCGCTGGCACTGTGCTCACCACCGAGGGGAAAGACAAGATCCTGACCGGAAAGCTCCAGCGCGACATCGTGTGGTTCCTATCCGATAACTGGCAGCCCTCGATGAAAGACTTGCTCGATTTCATGCGCCGAGTACACGGGACGCCACGCCAGAACGTATACCGTACAGTGAAAGCCCTTGAGGAAAAAGGAGTGTTGCTGACAGTGCAAGGTGCGAAAGGATCGACGGAGATTTACCACGCCATTGAGGTCAGCGACGACGGGAGCTTTGTAGTACATGAAGAGGTAGAAGAAAGCTTCAGGCCCGAGAGCAAGGCCCCAGGTGGTGCCGTCGTAAGTAACCTTGATTTCGTGGCGGCAATCCGGAAAGCCTTCGACGAAAAGAACCCTTCAGCGGTATTCAAGACGCTGAAAAAGGCACGAAGCGATTCTGGCCGCTGGTTCATCGTGTCGTTTAACAAGCCGTCGCTCTTCACACTCGCAGCAAATGCCTTCCACCGTCGCGTCGATCTTCTAGGGCTGTTGATCGCCATGGAAATCAGCGGCATCTATGACTTGGTGGAGCAGGCAGCCCGTGGCGCTTGGCAGCCATTCTTCGACACCCTGAAGAAGAACAAGGTGATCAGCTACCACGACCTACCAGAAGGCCGTGTGATGGCCTGGGACGCCCGTCGCTGGGCAGTCTATAGCGCCCGTGTGATGCAGCAGCGGGAAGCGATCATTCATTCCTGGGCGACCGAGTGATTAACAGAGGGGCCCGAAAAGAGAGCTTGTCTTTTGGGGACCACCAGCGTCAGACCCGAGGATGTCCTTGCTAACTACTCCAAAAATCGGGATTCCCGAGAAATGGAGTACCCAGTGCCACCCAGCCGAAAATGCCCTCGGGGCAAAAATCGGCACCTTCTGCATCCCCAGCCCGAAAATGCGGATTCCGTAAAATCGGGCACCCTCTCTCTCCCCCTGTCCGTAAATCGGGAATCCCGAAATCCGGTAGCCCCGCCCCCAGCGTCCCCCTGTAAGGAAATGCGGAATCCGCAGAATCGTACACCCTCTCGATCCCCTCTCGCCTCCCTCCGGATTTCCCTGACCTAAGAACGTAGGAAGACGCTCAAAAGTGCGCAATTCAAGGACCAGCCCGTGGGGAAACCTGCGGGCTCCCTTTTTCTACGTCCTGACTCCCTTTCCCTTTTTCTCTTTGGCCGAAGGGCCATCCACCTATCAACAAGGAAAAACAACTATGTCTGCTTACGGCACTTTCCCGACTTTTCAAAACGTAACCCATCTAGGTCAGAACAACGGTCAAGGCGATACCCGAGCCCTCTTCATGAAGCTGTTCGCTGGTGAAGTCCTGACGATGTTCCGCAATCAATGCGTCTCCTTGGGCACCACCCGAGTGATGACCCTGAAGGGCGGCAAAGCATTCGATTTCCCTGTACTTGGCATGAGCCACAATGCGAAGTACCACAAGCCCGGCGAACTGATCCGAGCTGGCGGCATCAAGAACGTCCTGCGCACTGTCACCGTCGATGACGTCGCCGTGGCTGCTGTGTTCGTGGCAGAACAAGACGAAGACCTGAGCAGCTTTGAGGTTCGATCTCACTATGCCCGTGAGCTGGCCTATGAGCTGTCGAACATGATCGACAAGAACGTCTTCCGGACCATCGCAAACGCTGCCTTCATTACCAACAAAGAGCTGGCTATCGCTCGCTTCGGTGAGAACGGCGTACTGGAGGACGAGACCTTCACCGACAACATTACCCTGCGAGCAACCGATGCGGCAGGCCGTCCGATGACCCGTGGTCAGCAAATCGTGGACGCCATCTTCCGTGCCCGTACCGAGTTCCGTAAGGCAAGCGTCCCAGGTATCCCTGTGTGTGTCCTGAAGCCGGACGACTACGAGGCCCTGACCAATGCAGCAGGCGACCTTGGCAACATGGCATGGCTGGATAAACGCTTCTTGGGTCAGACTGGCGAGGACAAGTCCAACGGTAACGCTGACACCGGCCTTCGCATTGCCGGTATGAAGATCTTCGAGTCCAACAACCTGCCGGACCAAGACGAAAGCAACGGACTGATCGGCTCACCGGAACCCCTGAGCGTGGAAGAAGGTGGCTCTGGCCGTACCGCTGCGTACCGTGGGAACTTCTCCAAGCTGCTGGGCTTGGTCTACACGAAGGACTGCGCGGCTACCGTGAAGGTACGCGACATTGCGACCAAGTGGGTCCCCGAGCCCCTGCGCGTCGGTAACACCGTGCTGGCTAAGATGTTCGTCGGTCACAACATCCTGCGTCCGGCCTGTGCGGTCGCTCTGCTGGAAGCGTAAGGGGATTTCCCTGACCAAAGGATGGAGAGAGGTTCCTGTCAGGGTCCTCTCTTCCTCTGCTGCCTTACTCGAAACCGATGGTCATGGTTGTGTTTCCTTAGACCCCCATGCGTAGCTCCTGTGTTCTTCACGGGGGCTGCCCTTGGGGGTTCTTTTTTGAATAACGTTACTCTGACCTATTACTTCCCAACTTCAAGGAGACCTTATGTCTACTCAAACTCAACACCCGAATCTGCAACGAAAGAAGCCGCAAGCCCGTACCACTGCAATCCTGTGGGAAGACGTTATCCCGAAGGCTGACGCTCTGACCCTCCACTTCTCCAAACAGGCAGGCTTTGCCCTGACCCGCACCCAGATGCTCAACGCACTGGTTAACCGCGAGTTCGACAAGCTGCGCTCTCAAGGTGAACTGGCTGGGGAGGTGCAGTGATGGACTACCAGACCGCCGACTACGGCTTCAGCGTGGAGACCTGCGACCTGCCCTCCTACTCCAGCGGCGTGAACGACCAAGGGGAAGCCCTCTATGAACTGGATGGGATCGAAATGACCAAGGCACAGGCCGAGGACTTCAAGGACTACTTCTTCGACGACGAGGACGATCACGCGCTCTCCCAGGACAACGACACCGAGTCCCTACCGGACGCCATTCTTTCAGGCTTGAACGCTGTGAATGACGCGCTGGGAGGCGGTGGAGTCGCTGAGTTCTACGCTGACGAGCTGCTGGGTCTAGGCGAAAGCCGAATGGACTCTGTGGTCTCTTCTTCCGGTATGAGTCGGGAGGAAATCCAGTCCCATGCAACAGCGGTAATGATCGACATGGCCGCACAGGTAGGAATGCCCAGCGACTACCTGATGAACGAGCTTCAGAACGACATCAACCGCGTCCGCTCGTTTAACTCCCAGTCTGGCTTGAAGCTGCTGCGAGAGGCTATCGCTGACGGTATCGCTGGGGAATACGACTCCGCGATGACCAAATGGGATCGCCTGCGTCGCGCCCTGCAATCCGTCAAATAACCCACTTTCTCTAACCCCTAGTTACCCCATACCACAGCCATCCGGAAAGCCTCTGCGGCCTTCTGGAGGGGCCACTGTGCCCGTCTCAACACACACATAAGGAAACCGACATGAACAAAATCACCATTGCTGACCTGTCCGAAGAACTGCTGGACGTAATCAACGGCCAACGCGCCCTTATCAACGAACTGGCCGAACGTGCAGGGCTGACCTCTGCGCAAGTCCAAACGATTCAGATGGACGCCTCCCAACGACACCAGCGAGCCAAAGTGGCAGCAGCAAAGGCCAAGGCCAACCGTGAAGCCTACGAAGAAGACTCCCGCCAGATGGCCGCTTGGGTCTACGCCACCCGCTTCGACTTCAACAATGCGAAGGAATGGGGCAAAGCAGCAGCGACCGAGTGGCTGGTTATCTGTGACCGTAGCGGCTCCGAGCATGGCCGTGATCACACCTTTAAGTACCACGAGCCGACCCAAGACGAACTGCTGGAAGCCCTGAAGGATCTGGGGCGGTGGAGTCGTGCGACTGAAGAACACAACAAGGACCGCCGCGAACATGCCCAGCGGACCCTTCCGAAGGTCAAGGCCAAGCTGGCCGCCCTGCTGACCGCTTAATGCAACCCACAGGGGAGGCCCAGCGTCTCCCCTGCTCTACCGAAGGAACCTATCAACATGACCGCTAATGAAACCTTTCTTGTCCATCCCAGCGACTTCGTGAAGCGCCTTCAAGCCTTCGCCACTCTGAGCCTTGGCCGCCGTCCGTCTACTGGTCAGGTGCAGAACGCAATCAACCGGTACGTCATGCAATCCCACGGGACAGACCAAGAGTCGATGCTTGCGCTTGTCCGTGAGCTGTTCCCGACAGCCGAACAGGAGGCCGCCTGATGATCACCAAACGCAAGATCACCATTGAGGACTGGAGCCACATACGCAAAGCCAAAGTCCGTCATGCCCTCTTCTGCGTGGCCTATCGGAGGCTCCAAGGGGACAGTTTCAGGACTGCCTGTCGGACTACCGCAAAGCGTCTGAAGCTCCATGAACCGACCCTGCGTCTTCTCGCAAGGCGTTACATCAAGACCACCGGAGACAACACCAAATGACCCAACCGTACACCTACACACTCGCCACTGATGGCGCTTGCAACACCAACCACACCAAAGCGTCAGTCCGTGTGGCTGGCTGGGGCTTCCTTGCTGTCCGTAGCGATGGCCGCAAAGTTGAACGCTGCGGCTACTGCGTGGGCGCTGGGGAGTCCAACCAGACCGGAGAACTGGAAGCAGTCATTCAAGGGCTGTCACTCCTTAAACCTGGCTCTGTCGTCGAGGTCCTGACGGACTCCGCCTATGTGATCAATGGGGCGACCCAGTGGTTAGCCGGATGGAAGGCGAAGGGCTGGAAGAGGGCCGACAACAAGCCAGTCCAGAACAGGGACCGCTGGGAACAGTTGGATGACCTGCTGAACACCCGCCAAGTGACCTTCAAGAAAGTGAAGGGACACAGCGGCCACCCGATGAACGAACGAGCGGATCAACTGGCCGTGACCGGTATGAATCGCGCTGGAATGTAAAACCGATCAACACACTCAACTATGTGCACTCCTACGTGAAATTTCAGGAAGAGACAGGGGGATTGACCCCGAGATTTCACGCAGCGATGCCTCCCCAAGGTCACTTCTCCCTGACCTAAGCAATACATCCGGTCACTCCCCGACCGTCAATCAACCAATTGCGTCTTTATGTCGTGCTTCTTCTGCTGCTCCAGCTTGCCTATGGGTTAAGCGATTGGGGGCTTGCTGGAGGGGGAACGGCATGAGAGGCACAACATAAGGAACCCATTCAATGAAACAAGTCGAATCTATCTCCCTGCACTTCATGGGCAACACGGTGACCGTCAACCAGAAGGACGGCTTGTTCTGTCTCAACGACCTGCACCGTGCGTACACTGGTGGTATGAGCCGTAAACAGAAGCCGCACGACTGGTGCAAAGGGATTCTTAATGGCGAGAAAAGTCGCCATTACAATTTGACCACCTTCAAGGGCAAGCACGGCGGCACCTATGCGAATGAGCAAGGGGTCTATGCCTACGCTTCATGGCTAGACGATGATTTCCACAACGCTGTCCTCCAGACCTTCTCCTCTGCTGCCCGTGGTGATGCTGAAGGGGCTGTGAAGATCGCTCAATCCTCTGTCACTCTGACATGGCGTGAAACCCTTCGTGAAGGCAATAAGGCTTTCTGTCACGCTATCTACACTGCACAAAAAGAAGGGAACGTGAAAGGCAACCTGAACCACGTCATGGCTAACATACAGTCTCTTGTCTGCAAGGCAGTGACTGGTCTGGACGGTACGGCATTCAAGAAGCGCTATGGTATGTCCGCGCGTGACTTCTTGGTGTCTCAAGATGATGGCAAGCGGCTTGGAGTGATGGCCCGCATTGAAGGCAAGGTGGAAGCGCTGCTGGAAGCGGGGATGGACTACATGATGATCAAAACAGCCCTTGCTAAAGATGTTATGAAGGCAATCGAAAGCTGGAAGTATGATGATCTTACTGTAAGCAATGGATGATGAGTGGCCAATGCAAGCGATTAGTGTTAATCAGCATGATTAACTCATTCTCGATGAGTGAACCGCGAAGATGATTACTCCATTGAATTTTGTCACTCAAGCTATTCATGAGAAAAAGGGAACCTTGCGGTTCCCTCTTCATCATTACTTGCCGCCGATCTTAAACCGGAAACATTCTGCCGTCTTAGGGTATACATACTCACCACTGCGCCAATGCTTGAAGCGCTTGCAGTAGACGTAGCCATCTTCTACGTAAGGGTATGTTTTATCGCTCATTGTAGCATTCCTCATGTCCAGAACTACTCATAGAACACCACAAGCAAAGCTGATGGTTTCTACATTGGCACACAGGGTTAGTTGCGACTTTGTCGAACTTAAACCTGTTTTTTAAAGCACCTGCGTTCAGCATCTTTGCCTCCCATAATGCAGGTGAACCAATTGAGTAGGATTGATTTCCAGGCGTTGACGGCATACTATCCAAGTCGAAAGTAACTGTGGGTTGTAGCCACTCCAGCATTGCAGTGCTGGTCAACGTGGTTCAATCTTACTCTCCTCAGAAGGCACCCCAACGGGTGCCTTTTGTCTTTCTAGAGCTCCTCTTCTTCCGAATCGACGAGGTCTAGCTGAAAGGTCAAGCAACCATCTTTGAACTCAATCAAATCATCTTTGTGCAGATACTTGACTCGACAGAACTGCTTGCGCGCTACCTTGCTCTCTTGAGTTAAGAAATCAGGCAATCCAGGGCGAAAAGAAAGTCGAATGATTGCAGGAGATGCCTCACTCTTCTTCGACTGCTGGCTCAAAGTAACGCAGCCTGGCTTATCCGATTTCTGAATGCGACAAACAGTGTTATCGCTGGCAAAGAGAATTTGTACTTTGTCCTGATACTGGAAGTTGCACTGCCCCATCACTTCGCTACTAATTCTAAAGAGCAACTCATTTTTCTTTGTCTTGAAGCTGTGGGTGATGCTGACCGGCTCAGATGTCGATTTGCCAGTTGTTGTCACGGCCTTAAATTTTAGGTTGTCGAACATAGGGCCTCCCTCTGTTGAGCTATGTGTACAATCCTACCCCCACTCAACAGGAAGATCAACACCGATCATTGCTTTGAAATCCAAAATCACGAAAATGTTTTTTAATTTGCGTTTTACAAACCAGTTTTTCCATTTTAAAAAAATAAGCGCAACTCATTACAACCAAAGACTCACCCCATCTCTCATCTCATGTTGCGATTAGCAACGTAATCACTTTTATTAAAAAATGAGTCAGTGATCATTGGCACATGCAAATTGGATAGCCTTCAGTCATTGGATAAGCGCGCTGGCGCCGGCAACATCATGTATTGGAGCGTTAACGACAAAGCCCCCTTGGCGGACTTCAGGACTGCCTGGGGTTCACCGAGGGGGCTTTTTATCGAGGTGGTTACTTATCGAACAACTTGAGGAACTGGGACATGTTTTCCTCTGCCAGCATCTTCTCGACAGCTTCAAGCTGATGGGCATAGTTGTAGCCGGAAGAGTAGAGCCCGTAGGACAACGTTAAGCCTTGCTTGCTGTGCCCGACGATCTGTGAGGTCATTCCCTCTTGTATCCCTGCGTTTTGGTAGGCGGTGATCGCCATTCCACGGAAGCTATGGAAGCACTGTCGCTTCTCTCGCTCGCCCGTTATCTTCCCTTTGAAAACACTGAATTTCGAAGACCACCCTGAAGGCGACGTTTTGCCGTGCCGGTCTAGCCATAGGCCGGAGCAGACGTGCCCTTTAAGCTCTTCCCAAAGGTATCGCGGCAGAGGGATCCCACGGACAGCATTGGCCGTCTTACCGTCTTTTATCCGTATGAGCGTAATGTTGCCCTTCACCTCGAAGTCTTCTGGAGTAAGAGAGACCAGCTCTCCAATACGGCATCCCGTCACCAGTCCGAACTTTATAAGCTGGTGCAAGGGGAGGGAGGCGGTCTCAGCCATGACCTTGAGCTGTTCGAAGGTAAATGGCTTGTACTTCTGTGGGGCTATTCCAGACTTGAAACGAGCGGCAATGAATGGGTTCGTCCCATCCACTTCTTTGTGCAGATAGCACCACTCCCAGCAGGAGGACAAGGCAGAGCGGTAGCCCTTGCGTGTCCAGTCGCTTTTCTCTGTGCTGATCGCCTGGAGCCACCTTGTGACGTCGCGAGGCTCGATCTGGGACAGATCAATGTCCTTCACCTTCAAGATGCTCAGAAGGCTTTTTGCTCCCTGACGTGCTTTGCTGATAACCGCCTTGTTGACGGAGTGGCTGTGCTCATTGGCAAACCCATCGACTGCTTCGAGCAGGGTCATTGCATAGTCTTGGGCGAGTGAGCTGTCACCGTGCAAGGCCACCCTGATTGCGTCGGCCTTCACGAGGTCCCCTGATGCGACTGCTGCTTCCACGTCATACGCATGGAAGAGGTGTTCGTCGTCATCATTAGGGCTGCTGTAGCGGTTGCTTTCTTCGACGGCTGCACGGATCTCGGCAAGGAGGTGATTGAAGCGGTGGCGGCGAGGTGCTGCCCTGACACGCTCTAGCAGCTCATTGAACTCTGCCACGATTGCATCACGCATTCGGCGGGCTTGCTGCAGGTCGCTGGTTTCGAGGGTTTTGGTGTAGATGGCACGACCACCGAAGAAGGGGTGATCCCTTAGTTCGGCGGGGACATTCCAGTGGAGGTAATAGCGTCGGCGGCGAAGTTGGAGATGTTTCATCATGTGATCCCTATGTGTTATCTTAGGGTCAGTAAAAATGACCCAATCCATAGCACACTTCGCATCACAAGCTATTGATTTATAGGGGATTCAACAACTTACCTACCGGCTGATTTGACATTGCATGTCATTGCTTTATGTTAGCCGGCAATGATAAAGCATTATTGCGGCCAGGGCTAACAGCCAAGTGCTGCTTTCCAATTTGGTTCCCGACTCATGCACGATCGCGCTTCCCTGCTTTTGCAATGGGCTCGCCGGATTTCCGGTGACGCCAACCTCTCGTTGACGCTTATTTCCGGTGACGCCAGTTTCCGCCGCTACTTCCGGGGCGGCGGTCTGGTGTGGGTGGATGCTAATCCGAAAACCGAAAAAAATCATGAATTCGTTCGCAATGCGGCCGCCCTGCACGATGCGGGGCTGCTGGCCCCCGAGGTAAAGGGGGTCGACTACGAGCAGGGATTGCTGGCGGTGACGGATCTGGGGGATACCCAGCTTATCGGCTGCCTGAACGAAGAGAGCGTACTGGCCTGGTATGGCAAGGCCATCGCCCTGCTGCCAAGGCTCGGCGCCGTGGCGCTCGAGCTCGAGCCCTTCGATGAGGCCTTCATGGCCCGGGAAAATGCCATCTTCCCCGAGTGGTTGCTGGGACATCACCTGCAACTGGCCCTGAGCGATGAAGAGCAGCAGTTGCTGGCGGAGACCTTCGCCTGCCTCACGGCGAGCAACCTGGCCCAGCCACAAGGAGTGATGCACCGGGACTTCCACAGCCGCAACCTGATGGTGTGCGGCGGGACGAACCCGAAGGAGAGCGACCTCGCCCTTATCGACTTCCAGGACATGGTCATCGGGCCGCTGAGCTATGACCTGGTCTCCCTGCTCAAAGATTGCTACGTGCGCTGGCCGGACGCGGTGATCGAGCAGGGCATGCGACTTGGCTTCGACACCCTGCAAGGGGCCGGTCTGCTCGGCAATCTGGACTATGCCGCGTTTCGTCGCGCAGCCGATCTCACCGGCATGCAGCGCCACCTCAAGGCGGCGGGGATCTTCACCCGCCTCTATCACCGCGATGGCAAGGCCGGCTACCTCAAGGACATTCCCCGTACCCTGGGCTACGTCGTTGATGTCTGTCGCAGCCATGGCGCCGCCTATCCGGTGCTGGCCCGCTTCGGCCAGTGGCTGGAGCAGGTGGTGCTGCCCGGATTGGCGCGCACCGGGGTGACACCATGAAGGCGATGATCCTGGCCGCCGGGCGCGGCGAGCGGATGCGTCCGCTCACCGATCTGCTGCCCAAGCCGCTGCTGGCGGCGGGGGGCAAGCCGCTCATCGTGCACCATATCGAAAAACTCAAGGCAGCCGGCGTGACCACACTTGTCATCAACCACGCCTGGCTCGGACACAAGCTGGTGGCGGCCCTCGGCGATGGCAGTGCACTCGGGGTCTCCATCCACTGGTCGGCCGAAGAGAGCGCGCTCGAGACCGCCGGCGGCATCGTGCAGGCGCTGCCCCTGCTGGGCTGCGAACCCTTTCTGGTGATCAACGGCGATACCTGGCTCGACCTGGATTATCGCGCTCTGGTGAACCAGCCGCTTGGGGAGGATCTCGCCCACCTCTGGCTGGTGCCCAACCCTCCCCAGCATCCGCAAGGGGACTTCTCCCTGCAAGCGGGTCGGGTGCTGGACACCCCGGCCCTCACCTTCAGCGGCGTCGGCCTCTATCAGCCCGCCGCCTTTGCCGGCTTGCCCTGCGGGGCGCGCAAGCTGGCCCCCCTGCTGCGCGACTGGATGGCGCAGGGACGGGTGGGTGGCAGCCTGCTGGCAGGCGAGTGGCGCGACATCGGCACAGTGGATCGGCTGCGCGAGCTGGACGAGCAACTGCTCGCCGGCACCCATTAACATCACGAGGTCTTGAACCATGCGTATTTGGGGCAAGGTGCTTGGCACCTTCTTCGGTTTTCTGCTCGGCAACATCTTCGGTGCCCTGCTGGGCCTGTGGATCGGCCATCGCTTCGATCGGGGCATGGGGATCCGCGGGGCCTTCCAGCGGGCGCCCAGCCAGCAGCAGCAGGCCGTCTTCTTCCATGCCACCTTCGCCGTCATGGGCCACATCGCCAAGGCGAGCGGCCAGGTCACCGAGCATGAAATACGGGTCGCGTCCAACCTGATGGACAGGATGCGGCTGGCCGGAGAGCAGCGAGTACGGGCCCAGGAGTCATTCCGCCAGGGCAAGGAGAGTGACTTCCCCCTGCGCGAGACCCTGGCGGAGTTTCGCCAGGCGAGCCTGGGGCAGCGTGACATCCTACGCTTCTTCCTCGAGGTCCAGCTGCAGGCCGCCTTCGCCGACGGTCAGGTGGAGGCGAACGAGCGGGCCATCCTGCAAACCATCGCCGACGAGCTGGGGTTCAGTCGCATCGAGCTTGCCCGCATTCTGGCCATGGCCGAGGCCCAGATGAACTTCTTCCACCGCCAGCAACAGCAGGGCAGTGGCCAGGGGCAGCAATACCGCCAGGAGCCCCCCTCCCGGGATCGCCTCAAGGATGCCTATCAGTTGCTCGGGGTGAGCGAGAGCGACAGCGATCAGGAGATCAAGCGCGCCTATCGCAAGGAGATGAGCAAGCATCACCCTGACAAGCTGGCCGCCAAGGGATTGCCCCCCGAGATGATGGAGATGGCCAAAGAGAAGACCCAGGAGATCCAGCAGGCGTGGGAGTGGATCCGCGAGGCCCGCGGCATTCGCTGAGCCCTGTACCCGCCATAAAAAAATGCCCGTCGATGACGGGCATTTTTGTTTTCAGAGTCTGGTTTTTCTTTTCATGGAAGAAAAATCAGTGGGCATCGACCCAGACAAACTTGAGGACGAAGAGCAGGGCCACCACCAGCACGCAGGGGTTGATCTCGCGCCAGCGGCCGGTGCCCGCCTTCATCACGCAGTAGGAGATGAAGCCCACGGCGATCCCCTCGGTGATGGAGAAGCTGAACGGCATCATCACCGCGGTCATGAAGGCCGGCACCGCTTCGGTCAGGTCTTCCCACTTCACCCGGGTCAGCTCGGAGCACATCAGCACGCCCACGTAGATGAGGGCCCCCGCTGCGGCATATGCCGGCACCATGGCGGCGACCGGAGAGAAGAAGATGGCCAGCAGGAACAGGATGCCCACCACGATGGCGGTCAGACCGGTGCGACCGCCGACGGCGACGCCGGAGCTGCTCTCGATGTAGGCCGTCACGGACGAGGTCCCCATGAAGGCGCCGCCGACGGAGCTGACGCTATCCACCACCAGGGCCTGCTTCATGCGCGGGAAGTGCCCCTTGTCATCGGCCAGCTTGGCGCGGTTGGTCACGCCGATCAGGGTGCCGGAAGAGTCGAACAGGTTGACCAGCATGAAGGAGAAGATGATCCCGGCGAGGCTGATGTCCAGCGATCCCATCAGATCCAGCTGGCCGAAGACCGGGGCAATGCTCGGCGGCACGGAGACGAAGCCCTTGAAGGTGACGTCGCCAAATAGCCAGCCCAGGGTGGTGGTCACCACGATGGCGATGAGCACGGCGGAGTGGACGCCGCGGGCGGAGAAGATGCAGATGAGGAAGAAGCCGAGCAGCCCCAGCAGGCAGGGCAGGGAGGTGAGGTTGCCCACGGTCACCATGGTGGCGGGGCTCGCGACCACGATGCCGGCATTGTGCAGGCCGAGCAGGGCGATGAGCAGACCGATGCCGGCGGTGATGCCGACCCGAAGTGTCAGGGGAATGTTGGCGATGAGCCAGTAGCGTACCCGCAGCAGGGTCAGGATCAGCAGGCCCAGCGCACCCCAGAAGATGGTGCCCATGCCCACTTGCCAGGAGTAGCCCATGCCGGCCACCACCACGAAGGCGAAGAAGGCGTTGAGGCCCATGGCGGGAGCCAGGGCGATGGGCAGGTTCGCCAGCAGACCCATCAGGATGCTGCCGACACCGGCGATGAGGCAGGTGGTAACGAACACGGCCTGGGTGTCCATGCCTGCAGCAGAGAGGATCTGCGGGTTGACGAAGACGATGTAGACCATGGTCAGGAAGGTGGTGATGCCGGCGATCACCTCGGTGCGGGCCGTGGTGCCATGACCGCGCAGGGCAAACAGGCGCTCGAGCAATCCCTGCCCGGCAGCCGGGCTGGCGGTCTGCCCGGTAGCGTGATGTGGTTGATTCATGTTGGATTCCAATGGGTGACGTGAAATAGGCAGCAGGAGGCCCGGCCCATCCATGCGGGGCTACGGACCCTGATTCTGGCGGTGAAGTGACCAGACTCGTCCTGATACCGTGACAGCGCGCACATTTTCACACAGGCGGCCAGGTTTACAAACCCCGGATGTGCGAGGCGGATCAATGAATAGAGTAAAAATTCAAACGTTTTCCCTCGGAGGCAGGAAAAAGGGGACCAATAGAGCCCCGTTTCCACATCGGGATCAACGGTTTTTCTGGTAGCGTTCGATAAGCTGGCTCAGCACGGCATCGCTCTGCTCCAGCAAGGGAGCGAGGGCCAACCCCATGCGTTGTAGCAGCAGGGTGGCCTGGGTTTCGCTCAAGGGACGGCCATCGAGGAAGTAGGCCTGCTCGGCCAGTTGCTTGTCATGGCGGGGCAGCAGCACCCAGTGCACCCGTTGGGGTTCGATGGCGGCGAGGATCCGGTTGGCGGCCGCGCAGAAGGTATCGATGTGCTGCTTGCCATCCGGCCCCAGACAGCCGGGTTCGAGCCGGATCTGGATGGTGAGTCTGGTGGTGGAGGCTTGGGTCATGGGTCGCTATCGCTGGGGTAGAGGTGGAGATTGTAAGTCAGAAGAGGCAAAAAAGGGGAGCCCCGGCTCCCCTTGTGACGTCATGCCTGGCGGCGCGGCTGTTGCCTCGCCTTACTTGGCAATGCGCTTGTACTTGGCGCGGCGCGGCTGGATAGCCTCGGCACCGTAAGTCTTCTTCTTCCACTCTTCGTATTCGGTGAAGTTGCCTTCAAAGAATTCGATCTTGCCCTCGTCCTGGTAGTCCAGGATGTGGGTGGCGATGCGGTCGAGGAACCAGCGGTCGTGGGAGATGACCATGGCGCAACCCGGGAACTCCAGCAAGGCGTTCTCGAGGGCGCGCAGGGTTTCGATGTCCAGATCGTTGGTCGGTTCATCCAGCAGCAGCACGTTGCCGCCGGTCTGCAGCAGCTTGGCCAGATGCAGACGGCCACGTTCACCACCGGAGAGCTCGCCGACCCGCTTCTGCTGGTCGGAACCCTTGAAGTTGAAGCGGCCGATGTAGGCGCGGCTCGGGAACTCGTAGTTGCCGATGCGCAGGATGTCCTGGCCGTCGGCGACTTCCTCGAACACCGTCTTCTTGTCGTTCATCTGGTCGCGGAACTGATCCACGGAAGCCAGCACCACGGTGTCACCCAGGGTGATGGAACCGGAATCCGGCTGCTCCTGACCCGACATCATGCGGAACAGGGTCGATTTACCGGCACCGTTCGGACCGATGATGCCGACGATGGCACCCTTCGGAATGGAGAAGGAGAGATCGTCGATCAGCTGGCGGTCGCCATAGGACTTGCAGAGGTTGGCCACCTCCACCACCTTGTCGCCCAGGCGCGGTCCGGGCGGAATGAACAGCTCGTTGGTCTCGTTGCGCTTCTGGTAGTCGTTGGTGTTGAGCTCTTCGAAGCGAGCCATACGAGCCTTGGATTTGGCCTGACGGCCTTTCGGGTTCTGACGGACCCACTCCAGTTCCTTCTCGATGGACTTGCGACGGGCGGCTTCGGAACTCGCTTCCTGGGCCAGACGGGCATCTTTTTGCTCCAGCCAGGAGGAGTAGTTGCCCTCCCAGGGGATGCCTTCGCCGCGGTCCAGCTCCAGGATCCAGCCCGCCACGTTGTCGAGGAAGTAGCGGTCGTGGGTGATGGCCACGACGGTGCCTTCGTAGTCGTGCAGGAAGCGCTCCAGCCAGGCCACGGATTCCGCATCCAGGTGGTTGGTCGGTTCGTCCAGCAGCAGCATGTCCGGCTTTTCCAGCAGCAGACGGCACAGGGCCACGCGGCGGCGCTCACCACCGGAGAGGTGCTTGATCTGGGCATCCCAGGCCGGCAGGCGCAGGGCGTCGGCCGCGCGCTCCAGCTGGTTTTCCATGTTGTGGCCGCCCTGGGCGGCGATGATGGCTTCCAGCTCGCCCTGTTCGCGGGCCAGCTTGTCAAAATCCGCATCCGGGTCGGCGTAGGCTGCATAGACCTCGTCGAGGCGCGCCATGGCGCGTTTGACGTCGCCGACCGCCTCTTCGACCGCTTCGCGTACGGTCTGCTCCGGATCCAGCTTCGGCTCCTGGGGCAGGTAGCCGATCTTGATGCCGGGCTGCGGACGGGCTTCCCCTTCGATCTCGGTGTCGATGCCCGCCATGATGCGCAGCAGGGTCGATTTCCCGGCGCCGTTCAGACCCAGCACGCCTATCTTGGCCCCCGGGAAGAAGGAGAGGGAGATGTTCTTGAGAATATGACGCTTGGGCGGCACGACCTTGCCAACCCTGTTCATGGTGTAAATAAATTGAGCCATTGGCTAATTCTCTTTAATTTACAGGTTGTTATTGTGTTGCTTTGAAATCTTGGGGCTGTATTGGGGCCAAATCTGAAAAGTTGGCTCCAAGCCTGCCCCAAACCCTGTCCGCTTCGTCGCGGTCTTGTTCGGGGATCCATTTGCCATAGACTGTTCGCACCATGGTGCTGTCCTCGTGCCCAAGGTAAGACGCAACCCATTCAGGGTTTGCGCCAGCGGTCAGCATCCAGCAAGCAAATGTATGGCGCATATGGTATTGGGTTCGGCGGCGAATGCCAGCCCTCTTTATCAACCTGTCCCATTTGTCACCCAAGGTGAAGGCCGTGTAGCAGATGCTGAGCCCGGGTGTCTTGCTGGTTACATCGGGGCTGAACACGAACGTGACCTTTTCATCTACCTGCCGGCGGTCCCGCAGCGTCTTCTTGATGTAGTGGGATTGGCGCATGGCTGTCATTGGCCGCATGCGTCTTAGTGCCTCAATTGCCGGTGGGAGGAGCACAATCGTTCGCTCATGACCTGTCTTCGGCACCTTGAAGTTGCGGGCCTGGGTGATGTTGCGGCGGATCTGCAATTCCCCGCGCTCCAGGTCAACATCCTCCCATGCCAAGGAGCAGAGCTCCCCAGTACGCATGCCTGTCCAGCAGGCGAGCTGGACCCACATTGCGTCCATGTCGTGCCTGGCAGACTCCTGCAGGCGACGAAACTCATCTTGATCAAATGGGTCTGGTTTATCCCGGATCACTTCCACCTTGGTCAGCACTGAAGAAAGGTCCTGATGGGTGTAGCCGTTCTGCTTGGCGAAGTTGAACAGCCCAGCGGCGACCATCATGTAGTAGTTGACCGATCTCGGAGCCAAGGGCTTGCTGGTTCTGTTACGCGGCTCGGTCATCAGGTACCGGCGCCATTGCTGCAGGTCTTCGGTCCGGAAGGTGCTGACGACCCGGGTGTGGTCCAGGTCAGATGCCAGCATCCCCAGGATTGAGCGATATCGGCCACGGGCGTTATCGCCTATGTCCACATCCTTGATCTTCAGGTAGTGCTCTACCAGGTCGCCCAGAGAGATGTCCCGGCTTGCGGTCGTGCCGGCGAACCGGTGGGCGTTCTTACTGTCTGGGAAGTGTTTGGCGTAGTCGAAGACACCGATGGCGATTTCATGCAGGATAGCCTCCCGCTTGCGGGAGGCGTGCTTGATGTTGGCTTTGGTGGCCGGCATGTTGAGCGTTTCCCGGCATCGCTTGCCGTGGAATCGGAAGTCGATGCGAAGACTCTTGCCGTGCAGTTCGACACCTGGTGTTTCAGCAACGATGTCGATCAGTTCTTGGTTCCGGTCAGCCAATCCTCATATCTCCGCCAGTGATAGACATACTTCCCATCCGGGGCCAACTTGTAGTGGACCCCCTCTATAAGCTGGCCCTTCTTCCGCTTCTCGCTGATGGCCTTCTCAGTGTACCCGAACATCTCTCCCAAAACTCGAGGCAGAACCCAGCTGGGGCGTTCCATCACAACCACTTTCTGATGCATATTCATGTCTCCTTTACGCCTCACGGCGAGAAGAGCGGCCCCATGGGGCCACTGTCTTTCGTTACGCTAGAACGGCAGATCGTCGTCATAAGCGATCGGTTGTTCGGTGTAGGCCGGTGATTGCGCCGGCTGTGGCGTTGGCCTTTGCTGGCTGCCTGCCGCTTGCTGTTTCCCTCCTCCGTTTTGCCCGCTTCCTCCAAGCATCTGCATCACCCCTGTGAAGCTGTCCACGAGCACCTCGGTGGTGTAGCGCTCCTGGCCGCTCTGGTCCTGCCATTTGCGAGTCCGCAGTTTGCCCTCCACATAGACCTGAGAGCCCTTCTTCAGGTGCTTCCCTGCCACCTCAGCCAACATTCCCATGAACACGACACGATGCCACTCGGTGCGCTCCTTGGCCTCGCCGGTCTGCTTATCGCGCCAGGTGTCGGAGGTCGCCAAAGTGATGCTGGTGACAGCGTTCCCGCCGGGCATGTAGCGCACTTCGGGATCCTGGCCGAGGTTGCCGATCAGGATGACCTTGTTGATACCGCGGCTGGCCATCAGCGATGCTCCTGGGTTTGATAGAGCTGCTGGAACTTGGTGTTGACCTGCCTCCATTGGGGGTCCTTTGCCTGCTTGAGGCAGTGGATACGGCGAGCCATCGCGAACTTGGCCTTTTCCAACATATTGGCGCTGGTGGCGTGGTGCTGGGCTTTCTTGTAGGAGAGGGCCGCATCCTGATGGTTGCCGGCATGCTCCTGCTGGATGGCCTGCTTGAGATCATCCCGGTAATTGCGCTGGTAAAGTTTGATATGCATCGTGTCCTCCCGGACAGTCGTGGTTCGTTACATCCAGGCCTGCATGGCCGGGCATTCAATTCAGGGGGCATTCAATCTCCTGGTACTCCAGTTCGTTGAAATTCAGATACTGGGCCGGGGCCTTGTCGATGGCGGCCAGCCGGATCTGTTGGTGGGTCATCGGGTGGTGCGCCTCGATGGTCCCGGTCAGGCGATCCGGCGCAGCCCCCAACTCTGTGGCCGCATTCAGGGTGTAGGTGTAACGGTGCATTGGCCTGCTCCTTTGGTTGTGTCGATTTGCCAGCGATAACCGCCGTGTTGTTTCTGCTGGCCGGCAAGACAGCGGGTGATGCCGACCCTGACAAAACCGCCTTTGGTCTCTGCATCAGTGACACTGTCGAACCGGACGACCTGATCCCCATTGATGCCGATCACCGGGGTCTTGCGCCATTGCGGCGGTTTGACTGCATCAACGAAGAGGCGGCGGGTATGGCGCCCGCGACCGTTGTCCCCAACCATGCAGAAGTGTTCAATCCGGGTGGTGAAGCGGGCCTCCCTGTGGATCTGGCCCATCACGATGCTGGCCTCACTGACAGTGAGGGAGAACTCGGCGGCTACATCGGCACTGATGGCGCCGCCGGTGCGGGCATGAATCCACTCGGCAACGTCCTGAACAACGCTCATGCTGCCCTCCTGGCTTGCAGCTGCTTGTACGGGTTATTGGCTCTGGCGATGGCCGCCATCGGCGGCGGGCTGACGCTGTTGCCCACCATCAACACTTGATCGGTGATGGAGAGCGGGGTGCCGTCGTGGCCGCGGTCATGGATGTAGTGGCGCGGCATGCCCTGGCAGCCATAGAGCTCTTTCGGTACCAGCATGCGCAGGCCGATATCCACGATCACCCAGGTGTTGCCGCACCAGGTCACGGTCACCAGTGCCAGCCGGTCCTTGGTGGTGATGGTGTGCATCGGCTCGGTGACAGCACCCCACTGCCCGCCGCTCGAGTAGTAGCGCATCAGGAAGGCGCTGACCCGCAGGGCTCCGGCCTCTTGCTCCGGTGTCAGGCCGCACTCACCCGGGCTCGCCATCACGGTCTGCACCAGGGCGTGGTGCTGGCCCGCTGAGACGATGGTGGGGAGCTGGCTTTCTGGAGTGCTCGGTGGCAGGTTCTTGCGCAGGTGCACCATGAAGGCTGAGGCCAGTTGCTGCTGGCTGCCGCTCGAGGTGATGGTGCTGCATGGGTCAGTCACGGATCTGGCGGGCACGGTGTTGAACCCACCATTGGCCTGCACCATCAAGGGAGCCGCCAGCATGGACTTGCCACCGCCGCCGGCCATGATGGCTGCTGCAGGTTCATCCACCCCGTGCTCACCCCCTTTTCCGAAGTGGCGCACCACCAGAGGGGCCAGACTCGGGTTGCACACGGCGAACGCGCCACCCTTGGGCCAGCCTGTAATAGTGCGCAATGGGGCATCAACCGAATCGACACCGCGCCCTGACCAGTTGGCCAGCTCGATGACGAAGGGCTTGGGATTGGTCAGCACCTCGCGGATCACCCCGATTGCCACGCGCTCCAGGGTGGCATCGGCCAGTGGGCGTTTGACGTTCAGCCCCTGTGCCCGGGCTTCTTCCTTGGTGAGGAAGATGCTGGGGCAGGGGATAGACCAGTCGATGTGATCCGCCGTTACCCGATAGGGCTTGAGGTGGCTGCCTGGTGCCGGGGCCTTGCAATGCGTCGGGGCGGGCCAGCAAACGGGTTCCCCGTCCCGGCGGGCAACGAGGTAGAGGCGCTGGCGGCTGGTGGCCGCACCGTAATCGGCTGCATTCTTCACGGTATGGTCAAGCTCATACCCCATGCGCTCGATGCTGGCCAGAAAGCGGCGCCAAGTCTGGCCTGCCCGCTTGGGATCCGGCACAAGGTATTGCTGCTGGCGTGGCACCCGCTCCCCGGGCTCGGCGATATGCTGCTCGATCTTGGTCTTCTTGCCGCGCTGAACCTCGACCAGCTTGATGACCCGGCCAGTGGCCTTGTCCCGCTTGGCGATGAGGGGCCCCCAGGTGCGCATCTGCTTGACGTTCTCCATGGAAAGCACGGCAGGTTTGCTCAGGGCAAGCCATTTGGTGATCACCCATGCCAGGCTGCGGATCTCCTGCTTGCGCGGCTGACCGCCGGCGGCCTGTGAGTGGTGGGTGCAATCCGGGCTGGCGTGCAGCCAACCGACCGAGCGCCCTGCCAGCACAGCAACCGGGTCCACGGCCCAGATATCCTCCTGCAGGTGCAGGGCCTCCGGGTGGTTTGCCTGGTGCATGGAAAGAGCCTTCGAGTTGTGGTTGATGGCGATGTGCACCGGGCGCCCCAGCCCACGCTCGATCCCGGTGCTGGCACCGCCGCCGCCGGCGAACAAGTCCACGTTGATGGCAGAGTCCAGGTTAAGCGGGGCCCCGGTCACCTTGGCCCTGACGGCGCGGGAGCGGCGAAGTGATTTGCTCATGCCATCACCTCATTCACTCGGGTAATGGCGTTGATCATCACGCTCTTTTGCGTGACGGGGCTGAGGGTCGGCTCGTTATGCAGGGCGTTCAGCAAGGCGATGACGGCCTCCTGGCGGTGCAGGTCGAGCATGGTGAAGGCCTCTGTGAAGTTGTATCCCTCAACCTGCTTCAGAGTGGAGACAGTCTTGCGCAGCAGCGCTTTGGTTTCCTCGTCCAGAGTGGTGTATTCGTCCATGAGCTGCTCGTCGCTGACCGAGATGGCGATCGCTACCTCCCGGGCGGTGTAGTGCTCCTTGGCGCCGTAGAGCACGGTCAGCACGGCGACGAAGCACGACCACTCGGCGCCACCCAGATTGAGCTCGTCGTTCTGGTAGTCGAAGGCCCAGTCTTCCAGCGGCTTGATGTTGGGGGCCTCGTCTTGCTGGTGGCTATCCGGTTCTGGCTCAGACAACAGCTCGAGCTGCAGTTCGCTCTGCACAGGTTCGGCACTCTGCGCCAACAGCTCGGCGGCTTTGGCGGTGGCCTGTGCCAGCAGATCGCCGGGGGCCGTCAGGTTGTCGATGATCCAGGCGGCCAGCTCGGCGGTCCTGGCCGGGGTCAGGATGTCCGCATCGTCGATCTGGTAGATAACCCCCTTCACTGCGGGGTGGCGCTGCCAGTGGGGCAGGGCGGGTGATCGATTATCTTCTGCGACAAAGCCCTGATGGATAGGCTTACCGGCCAGCAGGTTGGCGACGGCCAGATCAAGCCGATAGAAGATCTCGGAGAGTGGATAGGGCTCGTCCAGCCAACCCTGCACATAGCCCCTGACCGTGGCCAGCTGCTCTTCGCTCAGGTCGCTGCACTCGAGCTGTTTGCCCATGATGCTGCCAGCATCGGAATAGCCCTGCTCGGCCAGCATGGTGCTGTCCGTGATGGGCAATACCAGCTCCAGCATTGCCAGCTCGTCAGCCGCAGCGGCGTTGGTCGTGTCATCGCTGGCCACTGGCGGTTCCCACGCTGTCGGCTTGGCGACGGCAGGTTCGTCCAGCAGCATGGCTGGCTCGGTAGAAGTGGCCTTGGCGATGGCCTGGCTGGCTTCTTCGTTGAGGGCAACCGCCTGGCGGTGGATCATGTCGAGGATGATCTGGCCGGTGGTGATGAGGTCATCCCGGCGCAGGCGTGCCTCGGGTCGACGCTCGCCCTGCCAGCTTGCATCGAAGATCGCCACGGCAGAGGCAAAGCCGCTGGCGCTGGGTTTGTCCTGCTTCGGATCGCGGGGCACGTACCAGCTCGGGACTTCAAAGCCGATGCGGCCGCTGATGAACTGGATGAAGTCGGCATCCTCCGGCCACCAGGTCTCGCTGGTGGCTGCCTTGATGAGCAGCATGATCTTGGCGCCCTGTGCCCGCTGCTCGCGGCAGTAGTTGAGGATGGCCTCCATCCCGGTGATGGGGTTGCCCTCGCTATCCGTGCAAGGGCGGGAGTAGGGCGGGTTGCCGAAGGCGGCACCACCGAAGCAGCGCAGGTCGGCGGCCAGCTCCTGGGTGAGGGCATTGTCTTCGGCGTCGTAGTAGTGCGGCACCAGAGCGTTGCAGTCATCGGCGAACATGTCGAGCACTACCGGCCCCAGGGTGGGGGCGAACTGGTGGAACAGGCCCCAGGCCAATGCCTTGGGGGTCTGCCATTGGTCGCCAATCTGCTTGAGCTCGTGGTCAGGCTGGGCCTGCAGTTCTGCCAGCGCTTGGGCGTAGTGGTTCATCGTTGCCTCTTCGTTGAGATATGACCCGCTCCCCGGATCAGGGCTTGGCCTTCTTTGCGACCCTGGCTACTGCGCGGGCCGCCTTGAGGCACTCATCGAACACCTTCCCCTTGGCGAAGCTGGGCGTCCGGTCAAAATAGAAGGTGGCTTCTTTCACCCCCAGCGAGACCGCATGGGGGGGGAATTCCTCCTTCTCCAGCGTTGCCTTGATGTGCTTGGCAATGAACTCGCGTGGGTGCATGGCTGCCTCCGCTATGTCTGAAATTGGTCTCATCACGCAAGCGACAGGCAATAGGAGGCCGTGACCCGCTGTTGGGCCGCTATCGCTTGTGGGATAAGGGCCCCGTTGCCGGGGCCAGGAGAGAACAACTCGGGCTGATTGGTCAGGGCCCGGAGCCCTGTGCCAGCATGGGCAGTGGTGCTGCCCTTGATGGCGCCGTCAGGTGGGTGACGGCTGGTATTGCAAGTTGGTCAGCTGCCAGCCCGAGCAGCCAGATCAACATCAGGAGTAGTAACCACATGCGTTGCACCTGTGGTGGTGGCTTGAGCACTTCACAGTGAGTCAGCCGTTCTTGCTATTGGTACCGGTGCGCCCTCACGGGCAGACCTACCTATCGAAACTGTCGCCTCTCGGCGAGGGCCTGGGTGGCGCTTCACAGCGGGACCAGGCGACCGCGTAACCCTGCGGTGGGAGATATGATCACCTCCTTGGGGTGGTCAAATCGGTTGGCTGTGGAGGCCGGTGATGTCTTCTCATGCACCATCTCGTCATTCGCGTGTGTTTCCACCCCAACAGGGTCTTGTTGTCACACGGTTTCGTCCGGCAGCTGCGCTCGCCATCACCACAACTGCGGATTGCACTGGCATCATTGCGGTGTACCGAAAGAACCGGCAGGCCTACCATTTCCAATGCAATCCCAGTTGTGTCCCGGCCTTTCACCGGGGGGTGGCTGGGGAGTCAGACCCGCCACTCGCTTCGTTCGCTATCACTTCAACAACGCTGTCTTTCCAGCTGCCAGCCGGTCACTGACTGTGTTTTCCGGTCACCTTGGTCGGCACGCATACCAGCCTTGCCAAGGGAGAGCGGGGAGGTGAGTCAGCCCGGTTGCCGGTGTTATGTCCCCAAGCGGTTTGTTGCCACCGCTGCCAGTGTTGTTCTGGCCCTCCGGCTGGGGTCGTCTTTCGCACTGAATTCAATTCCTAACTTTTGGTTAGCATATATCAGGTTTGTTTTCGATCAATACCCGAAAGTTAGGTTTTTTAGTTTTTTTTCATTCAGGCTCATTCGGTGCAAAACTGGGACGTGCTGAAGGGAGGGATGCCGAGTGAGCAGGTTGATGGAGTGCCAAGCGTGTCATGCGCTGATTGAGGAAGGAGAGAGCCCGTGCCCGCAATGCGGGTCCACGCTGCTTGGCGGGGTGGGGGCCGACCTGGCCCATCAGTTGGCGGTGAAGCAGCAGCAAGAGGCGTTTGTGGCCACGTACCACACCTGGTCTGATGGGGGCTGGGAGGGGATAGGGATAGACATGGTCCGCCACCGGTTGGCGGTGCGCTTTTTTGATGGGCATATCCGTGCCCGCAAGATCATCCAGGGTACGCAGGTGATCGGGGTCAAGGTCAGGGAGACGGCCGGCGCCACGCACACCAAGACGCAGGGCGGCAGTCAGCTAGGTCGGGCGTTGGTTGGCGGTGTGTTGATGGGCGGTGTCGGCGCATTGCTGGGCGGCCTGAGCGCCAAGCAAACCAGCACGGGGACCGTGTCGTTGGTGCAGGTGTTGATCACCACCCAGGAGCCCGATTATCAACTGCTGAGCATCACCCTGCTGGCCGGGGAG
The DNA here is from genome assembly GCF_000819785.1 of Aeromonas caviae. Classification (GTDB taxonomy): domain Bacteria; phylum Pseudomonadota; class Gammaproteobacteria; order Enterobacterales; family Aeromonadaceae; genus Aeromonas; species Aeromonas caviae. The sequence goes on from NZ_CDBK01000088.1 coordinate 111,298, forward strand.
TTCAGGGCAGATTCGGCTGCGGTGGCGCAGGCCAGACGGTCTGCAGAGGTGTGGGTGGCGCGAGTAGAGGGATTGATCCATCAGTGCGCCGCTCAGGCGGTGAGGCCTGAGCACGGCGGCAGTGTGGCAGATGAACTGGGCAAACTGGTGTGGCTGCGTGAGCACGGTGAGATCACCATGCAGGAGTTCGACCTGCTCAAGCGGCAGTTGCTTGCAAATCGCGATGCAGATTCATAACCCGATTGCGGATTGGCGTTACTCGACCATCACCGAGCAGACCAGTACGGCGCAGATCTGCACGTCTTCATTGACCGGCAGCAGGGGGTATTGCGGGTTGAGGGGTTTTAACCACCAGGAACCGGAATCCATCACCAGCTCTTTGAAGGTCATGTCGCTGCCATAGCGGGCTATCACCTTCTTGCCATGGGCAGGTTCCACTTCTGGATCCACGATGATGATAGTGCCGTCAGGGTATGACTTTCCCCCCATGGGCGCGACCATGGAGTCACCCTTCACCCGCACGGCATAGGCCCGGGTGCTGACGCGAACTGGGCTGATGGTGACCTCTTCTGCCTCTTCCAGACTCGGGATGTCGCCGCAGTCCTTAAACTCCCCGGCACTAACCCACGAAATCAAGGGCACCTGGTAGATAGGGAACGGTTGTGGCTCGATATTGCCGTCACCCGGATCGGTGCCTGTCAGCAACCACTGCACACTCTTGCCAGTGATGCGCGAGAGCTCTCCCAGGCGCTTTACTTCAGGCAACCCCTCACCTTTGAGCCATTTGCGTACAGAGATTTCAGACAGGCTTTCCCTCAACGTGCGTTTAAGTCGAACTATCCGGCCTCGAGCAGGCCAGCCCAATTCATCGAGAGCGGCATTAAGTCGCTGCGAGAATGCAATTTTGTCGGCTTCAAAACGCGCCATTGGTGTCTGTTTCTCATCCATTTCCTAACGTCCAGTTATTGTTTGTCAATTTCGCCTAACTTTAACCTCTTGCGAATTTTACTAACCAAGAGTTATGATTTGGTGTGTGTTAAACGCCAGAGGACGCCATGCATACCCTGTTAACTCGATTCGGTACCAAGAGTGCCATCGCGGCTGCGCTCGGCATCACCCCGGAGGGGGTAAGCAACGCCTTCAGGCGTGGCAAAGTGCCAAGCACCTGGGTGGCCAAGCTCAAGCAGCAAGGTTTGAGCCAATCTGAGCTTGCTGAATTGCCTCTGACCGACGAAGGGCGGGCGATTGTATCAGCATTCACCGGGCATTTATAACCAACCGTTAGGGATCACTATGACAGAGCAACGGAATGACACCACGGCAAAAGTCAGTGCGGTTTTCCGGTCATCGGACGTGATGGCGGCGGCTTATGGCATTGGCCATCGCTTCAACGCCAGCGAACTGGCGCGGCTGATGGGGCGCAAACCGGCGGAGTTTTGCAAGAAGCTCAACCCGGATTGCGACGACCGCCATCTCACCCTGGCCGAGGCGGTTGCCGTCACCGAGATCACCGGTGATAACGCCATCCTCGATGCCTGGGCCGTCAGTCGGGGCAAGGTGCTGGTGGACTTACCAGCGGGGGTCGTGAGCGATGACGACCTGGTAGAGCAGGTGCTGCTGGCGCAGGCGGTGTTCGGCAAGTTGATGCAGGCCATTCACGACGCTCGGGCAGACGGGGTGATCGACAGGATAGAGCAGGGACAAATCGAGCGCATCGGTACCCAGGCCGCCGAGCATGTGCTGGGGCTGATCAGCAGCACTGGCGCAAATGTGCGGCAACTGCCGACGACTTCCAGCAAGTAGATACAAGGCGGCCCCGCGCTGCGTCAACAGCCGAGGCCATGGTTCAGTCATCGATTGGGGATGAGAACATGGAAAAGCATACGGTTAACAATGCCTTTGAGCAAGGTGCCAATAGCATGTCTTTGGTCGGGCATCAGCGGCCAGAGCTGCCTCGGCCTTCACTTCCGCGTCAGCGTCGACCCAGTGTCATTCCCAGCATGCTGCCACGACTGGTTTGTAGCCAGTGCGGCACATTCCTGGTTTATGGCGGGTTCCGTGGCGGAATCAAGATCCCCGTTTCCCCGGAGCAGGCAAGGCGCCACCTTGACTGCCTGATGCAGCATCTACGGGAGGTGGGCCATGGGTGAGGTGATCAGACTGGCGGCCCCGGTGGCCGCCTCAACGCAACGAGGTTGCAACGTGGACGACAATGCCCGCACCGGTTTTCGCCTGTTCTACCGCAGCATGAAGAACGCGGCCTGGTACCGGGATGTCGCCAAGAAGGCGGTGATGTTTCACCTGATCCTCGAGGTGGCGCACGAGCAGCGCACCGTGGTGTTTGGCGGCAAGCGGGTGCAGCTTTCCCGCGGGCAGTTGGTGTGCTCGGCCAAGAGCCTGGGGCAGGAGTGCGGCATTTCGGAAGATCAGGCCCGCCGGGCGCTGGAGTTCTTCAAGGCAGAGGGGGCAATCAGCTGTGTGGGGGCCCGTGGCAAGGGGGGCTATACCGTGGTGAGCCTGCTCAATTTCGATGCCTATCAGCGCGGATTATCGCAAATATTTAGCGCGGAATATGGCGCGGATTCTGAGGCCGCGCCAGCACTGGGGTTGGAGGCTGGTTCGCAAAGTGGCGGCGCGGATTTACCCGCCGAACAACACGCCGAAGACTATATCAGTAAGAACATAAAGACAGATCTTAAAGACTCTTCGTCTCAACTCGCTGTCGCGACTTTCGACCAGCAGAGTGAACAGCCTATCGCTGATGAGCCTGTCACTGCTGACCCCCTCCCTGATGAGCCCACTGTTGCCGAGCCCAAGACCAGGGTTATCCCAGGGGCTGCGATCCAGACGCCCAATGGCAAAGCCTGGGGTACGGCGGAAGACCTGACGACCGCCCAGTGGATGTTCAAACGGGTGCAAGTGATCGCGCCCACCGCGCTTGAACCGAACTGGGCACAGTGGGCAAATGTGATCCGCCTGATGCGCGAGCTCGACCAGCGCAGCCACCGGGATATCTGCGAGCTGTATGACTGGGTGAGCCGGGATGCATTCTGGTGCACCAATGTGCTGTCCCCGCAGAAGCTGCGCCAGCAGTGGACCCCGTTGACGGTGAGACGCAACGCCCCCACCCATCGGCCCGTCAGTGGACAGCATACCGACCTGACCCAATCCATGACCGCCGACGAGCTGAATCGCCGGATGCAGGAGGGCTTCTGATGAGCATGAAACCACTGAGCGCAGTGCTCGAGGACATGACGAGTTGTGGTCTTGCTGCACATGTCGGAGAGCAGCAGCAGCGGGTTTTGACCGACCACGACTCGCAGATGGTGTCGATGTTGTTCGAACAGTTGAAGATCGTGTTCCCTGCCTGGAAGCATGCTTTCCCGACCGATGACGCCCAGCGCCGAGCCCTGGCCGAATGGACCCGAGCTCTGGTGGATGCTGAGTGCACCAGTCGCGAGCAGCTGCAGCTGGGCATGCGGGTGGCTCGCGAGCAGGAGATCCCGTTCTTCCCCAGTACCGGGATGTTCATCAAGTGGTGCCAGATCACGCCGGAGTCGCTTGGACTGCCGACGGTCGATCAGGCGTTGGCCGATGTGGTACGCCACCGTAAGAGCCACCCGGCCGTGGTGATTGCCGCTCGCGCTACCCGCTTCGAACGCCAGACGCTGACCGCTGACGAGTACCGCAAGGTGTTCGCTCAAGCCTATGACCAGGTCGTGCGCCGTGTGATGGCCGGGGAGGATATCGAGGCGGAGGTGCTGAAGGGGTTGCCCACTCGTGAGCAGATCCGCCACAGCCCCGAGTTCTACCAGCAAGCTGGGCAGCGCGGCGTCGCCAGCTTGAAGGCGTTGTTCAAACGCGGGGGTGGTGCGTGATGGCCAGTCAATTCAATGCGAACGTCGAGCGCGATGTCCGTGAGGCGCAGTTCTGCCGGGTGGCCATCTATCCACCGGTGCGGGGCTGGGTGGGGGAGCGGGTGCACCTGGAGGTGTCGAATTCGCTGGATACCCTGGGCAAGACCGATGCCGCCACCGGCGCCGGTTATTACCTGGTGTGGGATGGGGCCGAGGAGGCACGGGCAGAGGCTGCGCGGATCCGGGGCCAGGCGGTGGAGCTGGTGAGGGTAGGGGGATGATGCACTACTACGCCCAGCACACCCCGACCCGGGATTGGCAAGCGCCGCTGCTGGGCATCGAGGAGCTGGCGAAGGCCCAAGAGGGTGGCATCTGTGTGTCGATCGGGATGTGGGTGATCCACGATATCGGGTTTGGTGCCTGGAGCACCGAGATAGGCGTGATTGTCGGGGCTGCCATGCACAAGGCAGCCCTTCAAGCCACCACCGGGAGGGGGAGGAAGGGATGAACATAGGCATGCTGTTTGGGATGTTGATCGTCGGCTGGGCGCTGCTGCTGGCCGTGTTGCTGGTGCTGATATGGGTAGCGCTGCGGGCATGGCGGGAAGAAGTGCAAGAGGACGAGGCGGCGTTACTGGATGAACCACGGCTGGTGTCGGCGTGCCGTGAGCTCTCAGAGCTGGCGGCGAAGACCAAGGAGGCCAGCCATGGCTAAGGCCTTCTTCGTGCTGATGTACCTGTTCGTGGCGCTGTTTGTGCTGGCCATGGTGCCCTATGAGGGGGGTATGGGCTGGCAGATGCTGCAGGCGCCGGTGGTGTGGGTGATCCTCGCGGGCTGGGTGTTGGTGATGTTCCCGTGCCCTGTGGTGCGCCTGCTGCTGGCACCGCTGCGGGCCATCCTGTTGCTGCTGGTGTGGTTGGGCACTCTGCTGCTGGCGATCACCAAGGTGGTGCTGGTGGCGCTCAACCGTGTGAATCGCGATCTGGCCGGGGAGGCCCATCATGACAGTTAAACCGAAGGAACTGAATGAACGTGGCCTGATCGACCTGGCCGGGGTGAAGGTGTATGTGGCAGGGCCCATGACTGGCCTGCCACAGTTCAACCGGCCTGCGTTCTTTGCCGCCGAGGCCTACCTGCAAGGGCAGGGGGCCAGGGTGATGAACCCCGCCGTGCTGCCGGATGGCTGGGATCATGATGCCTATATGCGGATCGCCATCCCGATGCTGATGGAGTGTGAGGCGGTGGCGTTTCTGCCCGGCTGGCAGCAGAGCAAGGGGGCGCGGCAGGAGTTCACCCGGGCTCACGCCTTCGGCTTGGTGCTGCTGCAGCTGGACGTCGAGGAGATCCCCCTGGGGTTGCTGGTCAGGCAGCATCTGCCGTTGATGGTGTAGGTCATATCCCGCCGTGAGAACATAACAAACGGTGATTGATGGCTGTATAAATACACAGTATCTTTTGGGGCTATGCCAAGGACATGACAATCGGGAGAGTGACATGCAGGTGTTGAGTTTTGACAGTATGGAGTTTGGCAAGGTGCGCCTGATCGATGAAGCCGGGCGCGTGCTGTTCTGTGCCGTCGATGTGTGCAAGGCGCTGGGCTACAGCAACCCGAGGGATGCGGTGAAGCGCCATGTGGACGAGGGGGATGTCGTGAAACGCGACACCCCCACGACCAGCGGGATGCAGGAGGTCAGCTTCCTGTGCGAGAGCGGGGTCTATGCCCTGATCTTCGGCAGTAAGCTGCCCGCGGCCAAGGGGTTCAAGCAGTGGGTCACCGGTGAGGTGCTGCCCAGCATTCGCAAGACGGGGCAGTACGCGATCGGCCAGTCCCCGGTCATCAACGTGGAGGCGGTACAGGTCGAGCTGCTGTTCGTTGAGACCGCGGCCCGCATGCTGAACGTCAGCAATTCCGGCAAGCTGGGCATGCTGCAGACCATCCAGCGCCAACACGGTCTGCCTAACCTGCTGCCAGCCTACGCCATCGACGCGCCGAGCGATGCCACCGATGGCAGTTCGCGGCCGACCTTCTCGGCTACCGAGGGGCTGAAGCAGCACGGGGTGAGCATGGGGGTGCGCTACTTCAACGCCCTGCTCGAGTCGAACGGGTTGCTGACCAAGATGCGGCGCCCCTCCACCAAGTCACCGGATAAGCAGAAGGAGTTCTGGGCGATAACACCCAAGGGGCTGCTGTACGGCAAGAACATCGTGGATCCGCGCTGCCAGCGCGAGACGCAGCCGCACTGGTACCAGAGCAGGTTCGCCGAGCTGCTGGCCAAGGTCGGGTTGGGGAAGGTGGCGGCATGAAGACAACCATATCAACCAAGGAACATGCAGTATGAATAACCCCAAAAAGGTCGCCGTCGTGGATATCGAGACTCTCGGCCAGGGTGTGGATGCGGTGATCGGCACCATCGGAGTGGTCATTGTCGATGTGGGGCAACTGCGTGCTGTGGATGAGTTCTACTGCCGGGTCGATCTGGCACAGGGCCGCCAGCGTGACGACGACACCCTGGCTTTCTGGGAACGGCAGAAGGTGGATAGCCCGGCCGCCTGGGAGGAGATGTTCGGCAATGCCGGTCGCCTGTTCCTGGTGGATGCGCTGCAGGCGTTGGCCAACTTCCTCGGACGCCATTTTGAGAAGGTGGCAGCAGTCGAGTTGATGGGCAATGGCAGTGAGTTCGACAACGTGCTGTTGACGCATGCCTATCAGCAGTGGGGAGTTGAGCAGCCCTGGTGGTTTCGTGGCAACCAGAGCCTACGCACTGTGGTCTGGATGGGGCGGCAACTGCTGGGTATTGACCCCAAGTATCAGCTGTCTTTCGAGGGGACCCGCCACCACGCTCTGCACGATGCCCGCCATGAAGCGGCATACCTGATCCACATACTGAACGCCTTCAAGCAGGGGCTGGCAGGGGTAGTGAGCGCTGGTCATGACATTCAATCTGGCGCTGCTACCTGATCAGGAGCGTCAGCGGATAGAGTTGAATAAGCAGGCGGCTTTGCTGGTTTGGCAGTGCCGCCGCAACCTGGCGACCCGAGAGGATGTTGCCAGGGCAATCATCAATCAGCCCGTGGATAACCAGGAGTATTTTCGCGATCGGCTGAACCACTACCGTGAGGTAAAGGGGTCACATGAGCAAGTTTACTAGCCGCAGTGCGGCCAGAGTGCAGCACCTGCAGCAGCAGGCCAGCAACCCGGTCGGGGCTGCCATCAATGCCAGCGCCGAGCTGTTCCGTTCTATCGACACCGCCTGCCCGGGCATGACTGCCGCGGAGGCTGCCCGTCGGATCATTGCCTCAGAGTCCCTCTCCGTGCGCCGCACCGCCAGCTATCAGCTGCTTGCCCGCCTGGGCCCGCTGCTCGACAAGCTGGAGATGGTGGAGAAGCTGGGATGATGCCGACCCATCCGGTCTTTGTGCCAGAGATGGGGATGGTGCTGCTGAAGGTAGGGGAGGGGCTGGCACAGCTTCGCACCTCCCTGGCCAACCGCCCGGCGGTACTGGTTCCTGCACCAGACGGTGGCGACCTGCTGACCCAGTTCCCGGAGCTGGCCATTGCCCTGCTCAACCCTTCCATCGTCAACGCCGCCGGCGGCGAGCTGGCCTTGCGCAGCGTGGGCCAGTGCCTGATCGGCCATGGCTGTATCGGGGAGTCGGTCACCACCGAGATGGGGGGCCTGCCGCTCCCATTGTGCTGGCACCATGACAACGCATACCGGGATGGCCAGTTGCCGTTCAACCAGGGTGAGTACGCCGCGGCGATCGCCCGGGCACTGCTGACCCGGGTGGCTGGCTGGTGTGGGGTTGCCCTTGCCCAGTTGCAGGCACGGGATCTCTGCTGGTGGGCCAGCGTGTTCAAGGTGCAGCAGCATCTGCCGATCGCCGTGGTGCGCCACGCCTGCCGTTTGCCGCCGCTGGAGCCGGAGCGGTTGCTGGTGCCAGGACGCGGCTATCGCGAGACGGATGCCCGCTATCGGGTGAATCGCATCGAGCTGCTGGAGCAGGATCCGCTGGCCGAGCTGCGCGGCCGGCTGCGTATCAAGCCAGCGGTAAAGGCCATCGACCCGGAGCCGCCGATGCTGCATATCCCCCGCCCCAAGATGCGGCGCTGGGAGTCGGCCAACTATCTGGCGTTCGTCCGCCAGTTGCCGTGCGTGGTGACCGGCCAGACCGATGGCATCGAGGCGCACCACGTGGTGGGGCACGGGCTCAGCGTGATGGGCAGCAAGGCCCATGACCTGATGACCTTTCCGCTCTGCCACCAGGCACACATGGAATTGCACAACAAGGGCTGGCAGCAGTGGGAGCAAGCCCACGGCAGCCAGCTGGATCACGTCGTGATGACGTTGAACAAGGCCGCCGGCCTGGGAGTGTTTGGATGACGCCATATAGTGGAAGTGGGGTGAAGGCGCGGGCCCGCCCGCAGCCGGTACCGGGATCCATGAACAAGACCGAGGAAGCCTATGCCGCCCACCTGCGCACTCTGATGCTGGCGGGCGAGGTGCTGCACTACGAGTTTGAGCCGCTCAAGCTGCGGTTGGCCGACAAGACCTTCTACACCCCGGACTTCATGGTGGTGCGCCGGGATGGGCTGATCGAGCTGCACGAGGTGAAGGGGTTCTGGGAGGACGATGCTAGGGTGAAGATCAAGGTGGCCGCCAAGCAGCACTGGATGTTCACCTTCGTCGGGGTTCAGCGCAAAGGCGCCCACTGGTCACTGGAGGCATTCTGATGCGACTCGAATATGCGCTTTCGATAGGGGAACCCCGTTCGGCGATGATCCAGGCCATCCAGTCCCGCTCTACCGGGCCTTCTCACTTGACGCAGGCCGATGTGCTGGGGGCGCTGGGGCTGGTGCAGAAATATGAAGGGGTGGGGTTGGCACTGATGATGGCCCGCTACACCAAGGACAAATCCAGCCACCACAAGGCTGTGATCGGGGTGATGGCCCAGTGCAGCAAGCTGGCACCCAAGTATGTGGGGGCCATCAAGGAGCGTGGCCAGGGGATGGCCCTGAAGGCGATCGCCGCGCTGGCGGTGCAGCACTATTGTCGCACGGTGGATACCCCAGGGGCGGCCTGTCACCCGCAGTTCTGCCATGGGCGGGGGGTGATCCGCGACCTGGAGCTGAGCCGCCTGCACGGCAAGGCCGTCGACAAGGTGTGTCCGCGCTGCGGTGGTACCGGGCTGCGGCCCATCCCCGGCACCCAAGTGCGCCGTGCCATCGAACCCTTGCTGGGGACGCTTAGCCGCGGCGAGTGGGAACGGCAGTGGTACCCGCTCTATCAAGCGGTGCTGGCCTGGTGCCATGTGCAGGAGAGTGAGGTGGATACACTTTATAAGAAAATGATTGATTTAAGAGAAGAATCAATGATTTAGGCGCAAAAAAAGGAGGCGTAGCCTCCTTTTTTTAGCAATCTACTCGTGCATTAGCACGCGACATCTTGCCAGGCAGTGTGCTCTGTACCGAGATATCGGAACAGACTTTTGTTTTCTGATACCAATTTGATAATAGCTTCATTTTGCTTTTCAAATTTTACCAGAGGACCGCGGCCATTTGCATACTCCGAAACCACAGCTTCCAGTGCTTTCATGAGCTCACGATTTGCCATAGCATACTCCAAATAGTCCACACTATTGGTGGTAAAAGTGTACACCCTGTTAAGCTAACGTGTTAACAACGTGTGCGTAAAAAATTTTAAAAATTAAGGGGGAGTAATCATACCGATGGAAAAGCCGATGGTCAATTTATAAACCATTATTCCTGTAGGTTACCACAGCGGGGATTCCTTTCGTGTAGTTATCTACATGGTTAAATCCAACGGCTTTGAAGGCGATGATGTCACATGGAGCTGGTGATGTAAATGCGAACTGTTGTACCTGGATCTCATTTTGAGTAATGCGCTCCATACCTAAAGATAGGTCGTCAAGTGAGGCTGTTAAGATGGGGAGCCAGTACACAACAATCTCATCTGGAGCCATTCGGCTGACTTCCCAGAAAGTGAGGTCGATGCTGACATTTGTCATATACCCTACGGCATAAGCAACAGGAGCACGATCGTAGTAGACAACGAGACGAACTGGCATTCCGAGGCCAGAGGTCATCTCGATAGGCATGATGTCAACTGGGTTGAATGTGAAGTGGCCAGCACCTCGGAATGCCGCAATGTCCTTCATTGCTTGTTCGTCACCAACGCCAATAGCCAGTTGCTTCGGCAACTCTAGTTGCCCTCCAAGGATCGTACCAGTGAAACCGAAGACAGATCGTTGAATATCAATAAAATCAGCATTTCGAATATTACTTGGATTCATTGTCGTCCTCGATTTTCCTAGTCCTGTCATTGAGATTCATGCATTCTAATCAGGTACATCTGAGTCGGCAATACGCCATGGTTTTTATATTTATACTCAACGATGTATGGTGTCATATGAGGTTGAGTTTGGCGGTGGTGAACCATGTATGAAATCAAACATCAGGTGACTATTTATGCATGATTTAATTGTTTACACTCGATTGATCGAGGCTGTGAATCGTTTACTGTCAACCTACCCAGTTGATGGTGTCGGAGTATTGGCGTGGTTGGAGGCTGCTGATGTCGAGGTTCAACAGAAAGGAGGTGACATCACTGACGTACTAGTTGCGTGGTCTGAATCTTCAAGCCTAACTGTATGTTTTGACTGCGAGTCTAGGTTGGTTGTGTCTAGTTGAGGTTGGTGGCTTTGTGTGGTGGGCATATTGGCGGAATTGCCTATGCCCAGTAATTTGACATCCTCGCAACTTAAGGTTTCTGGCTGGGGTTCTCACACGGTCATTTTTCTACCACTGTGCTGTAACTTAGACATTTGAAATCCCGCTTCAGGGCTCGGCGCCCCCCTTTTGCGGAGCTTTAAACCTGAACAGCCTTCATCGGGTACAATGTGGGTCCCATATCGTCCAGGAGCGTCCCAATGTCAGCTCTTATTCCTGAACTGATCGCCATGGCCAGTGATCCCGCAGTGGCCACTTCTGATCTGCTACGCCGCGCTTTTGTGGCTGCTCACCGCTTAAATCTGCCAGAGTGGATCGATTGGATAACACATGAGTTGCAGGGCTACCCTGAGGGGGTGCCGTTGCCCCCATATAGGCAGCTTCAGGGAGAAATAGTGGCTGACCACCCTATGCGAGGTTTGACACAGGTATCATTCTCATCTGCGCAGAGTGCAAGCGAATGGGGGTTTTGCAACCTGGACACTCCTGTGGAAGAGATCGAGGGGTGGATTAATGAGGGGGATGATGTGGTGATGACGTTTCCCCCTGGGGCTGAAGATGCTTTGAGGAAGGCTATACGCCCTTCTTGTCGTCCCCTTCGTCGTTTCCACCTGAGCATGTTTAAAGCGCTGATCGGCGCAGTCAGAAACAAGGTGCTGGACTGGGCTCTGAAACTGGAAGGTCAAGGCATCCTGGGTGAGGGATTGAGTTTTACCGCTCGAGAACAGGCTCAGGCCCAACAGCTGACACCGGTGACCCACATACACATCGGCCGGGATTTCACCGGTGGCCAACTGATGGTGAGCTCACCTGGTGCTCAGCAGCAACAGACCATCACAGACGAACAGAAAAAGGCGGCCTTAGCGGCCCTGTTGCCGTGGCTGCAGCAGGTGATCGCACATGGGCAACTGCAGCAGGAGGTCTGTGCAGAACTGCAAGCAGAATTGGACACGCTCAAGGCACAGGCCGCCTCTCCAAAACCCAAGTGGCCGGTGATCAGTGCCGTGGCCAGCAGTGTGCGGGAGATTCTGGTAGGGGCAGGTGGTGAAGTGTTGGCTGCAAATGCGTTGGGCTTGTTGGCGACCTTATCTGCGGGTTAAGCAAGGCCGTGATGATTAAGAGTTTCTGTTGGTACATGTAAGAGGTTATTACTGAAGGGATGGGTAGCAAATTGGAAACGCCAGCTCTGAGGATGGCGGGCTGGGGGCTACTGTACGGCGATTTCTTCGACCTGTACGACGTTGTCGAAGTGCTTGAGATTCCCAGTGGCCTGGCGGGCCAACTCATGATTTACCTGCGCACGATGCGCTGTGTGGAGCTGGTGGCCGAAGTTCGTGTAGGGCTTAAAGAGGAGGGGAGAGCCCACAAACGGATTTTCATCAAGGTGCTCTGCATCCATCCAGAACCCCCCAGTAAAGCCCCCCCTGCCAAACTAAACGTCCTGCGCTCTAAGTTGGTTCATCTATCCAAGGTCATGCCTTCACCGCGGGGAGTTCGCTGATTCAGTTGATGCGGCGGGAGGATGGCCAAGGGCCATTTGGGGAGCTAGGCGAACGACCAAAGTAGGGCCGATCCCCCTCCTTTCAGGGCTGACGGGATCCTCCCCTTTGCAGCACTGCAAACTACACGGCCCAAAACGAGTACAATGGGGCCCTATTTCACTTAGGAGTGCCTCAATGCCCGACCTTATCCCTGAACTCATCGTCATGGCCAGTGATCCGACCGTCAAGACTCCCGATCTGCTACGTCGTGCCTTAGTGGCTGCACGACGGCTGAAGTTACACGAGTGGGTAAAGTGGATCGGTTATGAGCTCAGAGGATACCCCAATGAGCAGGAACTCCCACCGTACCGCGAAGTTAGTGTACCGTTAATGGGGCAAGACAATCTTGGGCAGCTCTGGCCGATCACCAACCCTGCATTATGGAATCTAGGTAAGTACCAGTCTGTTGCTATCAAGCAGCCGATCGGTGAGATCGAGGCGTGGGCTATTGGAGGCATGGATATAAAGTTGAGATTTCCCGATAGGGTAGAGCAACAGCTTTTGGACTGCATTGGTCATGCTGCCCTCCCTGTCCGTGTACTAACGATAGGGAGCATCAGCAGCATCCTCGACATGGTGCGTAATGAGGTTCTGGAGTGGTCACTTGCATTAGAGGCAGAAGGAATCTTGGGAGAAGAGATGAGTTTTACAACGCAGGAACAGGACCAGGCCAAGCAGTTGGCACCGGTGACAATTCACATCGAAGGGGGGATTCACGGTGGCCAACTGATGGTGAGCTCGCCCGGCAGCCAGCAACAGCAGACGGTGACCAGTGAACAGAAGGTCGAGGCACTGGAAGCCTTGCTGCCTTGGCTACAGCAGGTGATTGAACAAGGGCAACTGCAGAAGGATGCCTGTGGTGAGTTGCAGGCTGAGCTTGCGACCCTCCAAGCTCAGGCCGCCTCACCCAAGCCGAAATGGCCGGTGATCGGCGCTGTGGCTGGCAGTGTGCGGGCGATCCTGGAAGGGGCCAGCGGCGGGGTGCTGGCTGCAGAGGCGTTGGGCTGGTTGGCTACCTTGGCTACAAGCTGAGTGATAGGTTTTCTGCATGCCACCTGCCTTTATACCTTTACTCTCGGAAGCTCGTTAATGCAGGTGGTATAGCGGGGACTGAGCTGATCTCGCTTCATCATCCACTCGCTGGCGTCCCGGCCCCTGGCGGCAAAGTAGACCTTTCCCAACCTTCCCTGATTTATCTGGTCAATCACCTTCATCAGAGCCTCGCTGCGGGGATCCTGCTGCTGGTCAGCGAAAAGGTCTCCCTGGTGCATGCTGGCCGGGGTGAAATCGGCCAACATGACGCCCCCCTTCATATAGCGGACATCATCTCGCCAGATCCGGCGCAGCAGCGGCTCAACCAGGGCCAGCAGGTCACGGGTATCTGAGGTGGGTGTCTGCAACCGGGTCGATACCTGGTTGCTGTAATAGGTCTCTCGCTCCGAGAAGGGGCTGCTCCTTATAAAGAGGGTGACGTGCTGGCAGCACATGCCCTCCGCTCTGAGCTTTTCCGCGGCCCGCTCCATGTAGCCGGCCAGCGCCTCCAGCATGGGGCCAAACGCGGTGATGCGCTCACCAAAACTCCGGCTGCAGATGATCTGCTGCTTGGCCTGGGCCATCGGCTCCAGCTCGGCACAGGGGATCCCCCGTAGCTCCTGCACTGTGCGCTCGACGACGACCCCATACTGTCGACGCAGGCTCTTGGGGTCGGCCGCCACCAAGTCGGCCACGGTGTTGATGCCCTGTTTGTTGAGCTTGGCTGTCAGTTTGCGCCCTATCCCCCAGACTTCCTCAACCGGGGTGATGGCCATCAGCTTGGCGCGGCGCCCCTCATCGCGCAGATCCACTACACCGCCGGTGGCGGGCCACTTCTTGGCGGCGTAGTTCGCCAGCTTGGCCAGGGTCTTGGTCGGTGCAATGCCCACCCCGACGGTGAGGCCGGTCCACTGCTGCACCCGCTCGCGGATCTGGCGGCCATAGGCCAGCAGGTCACCGGCCCAGCTTTCGCTGAGCTCGACGAACGCTTCATCAATGCTGTAGACCTCGACGGTTGGGGCCATGCTCTCCAGGGTGGTCATCACCCGGTTTGACATGTCGCCGTAGAGGGCGTAGTTGGAGCTGAACCAGATACCGCCCTGTTCCTCATAGAGCTCGCGGATCTGGAAGTAGGGCACCCCCATCTTGACCCCCAACCGCTTGGCCTCTGCCGATCTGGCGACGACACAGCCATCGTTGTTGGAGAGCACCACGATCGGCACCCCCTTGAGGTCGGGGCGGAACAGACGCTCACAGGAGGCATAGAAGTTGTTCACGTCGACCAGGGCAATGGCGGTTGGCATGGCTACCCTCGCCGGGTTTTGTGCAGAACGAAGGTGACGACGCCGAATATATCCAGCTCCTGCCCTTCTTGCAGAATGATGGGGGCGAAATCCGGGTTGGACGGTAGTAGCGCGGGTGGGTCGGACTGCAAGATCTTGACGGTGAACTCGCCATCCAGGCAGGCGAGCACGATGTCGCCGTGGCGAGCCGTGATGGCGCGGTCGATGATCAGCATATCGCCGTCGTTGATGCCTTCTCCGACCATGCTGTGTCCGCTGGCCCGCACATAGAAGGTGGCCGCCGGGTGGGGGACACAGTGTTGATTGAGGTCGATGGACTGTTCCACATAGTCCTGAGCCGGGGAGGGGAATCCGCAGGCGGCAGGGGTGAGGAATAATGGGATCTCTATGATAGGTGCATTGGTTGCGTGGGGGAGCATGGTAAAGGTCACTGTATGAACATACAGTGATTCTAACCGAGGGATCCGGAAAGATCACTGGTCGTCGTTCGGGTCTTGGCATGGCAAGGGGGACGCGGCCAATTATGCTTGGCAGAGACTGACCAGGTGAGTTTGAGCTCTCATACGACGGAGGGGCAGCGCATGTGCATCAACTACATCCCGACCACCAAGGCGGTGCTGGTGGAATACTTCGGAGTTGATGATCCCGGGTTCGGCTGGAAGGAGGAGGTGTGGCAGGACTACCTGGCCCCGATCCTGATCCAGCGAGACGGACGGCGGCAGGCGCTGATCGCCAGTTATGGGATGGTGCCCAAGAGGAAGGTTCAGCCAGGCAACAAGCACTACACCACGATGAACGCCAGGGCTGAGACGGTGGGTGAAAAGCCGACCTACCGCCACGCCTGGCAGCAAGGGCATCTCTGCCTGGTGCCCATGTCCGGTTTCTTCGAGCCCTGCTACGAGAGCGGCAAGGCTGAGCGCTGGCGGATCAGCATGGCCGACGGCAGGCCCTTCGCGGTGGCCGGCATCTGGCGGGCATGGCAGGAGGAGCAGGGCTACACCTTCAGCTTCTCCCAGCTCACCATCAATGCCGACACGCACCCGCTACTGCGGCGAATGCACAAGCCCGGAGACGAGAAGCGTAGCCTGGTCATCGTGTCGCCGGATGACTACGACACCTGGCTGGGGTGCAAGGACCCTGAACTGGCGCGAACCTACCTGGTGCAGCAGGATATCTGTCAACTGAAGGGAATATCTATGCCGATCCCGTAGAGTCATTGAACAGGGTCTTGTTCTGGGTAGCAGATATCTTACAGGTAAGCTGTCGCCTACAGCTTTACTAGAAGTCTAGGTTGGCGGACTGACTGGAGTACGATGAATATCAGTACTATCCAATGATATTGGCTAGATGCTATCAGCGGGAGGTGGTTGGGTATTCTACGAGCAGATGATGGCTCAAGTGGTTTAGGCCAGGCTTCACTTGCTCAAACAACTGTAAAGGAGGAGAGAGGGGACAAAGCCCCTCTCTCTGATTACTACGTCTTCCTTTTCGGAAAAGGCAAGAACATTGGCGTCGTTCCTATACTGCCATCTTCCGCTTCGCACTTAACAAAGCCCAGTTTTTCGTAAAATCCGATGGCCCCAGGGAGTGCATCGACAAAGACTCCAAACGACCCAACCTGCTCTGCTGATGCTAATGCTATCTCGACAAGATGCCCTATAAAAAACGAGCCAACACCTTGTCCAGCATAGTCTTTGTCAACTGCGAAGCGTCCTATTAGAACAAAAGACACTTCTCGGTACGGAAGACCTTTACCAAATGCACCTAGCTTCGATTTTTCAATCTTGGTTGCGGACATGGTAGCGAATGCAATTACTCCGTCGCTGTCACTAACAACCTCGTGCCCTGCTAGTACATTTTTTTGCCACTGCTTTACAAATTTCTTGTGGTAGAAGTCATCCAAAGATGGCTCACCACTGGAAAAATCAGCATCAATCTTGCCTGAAAACGGCTGTACTCTTACTTCTAGTTCTTCGTTCAATCTTCAGTACTCCACTACGGGAGCTTTCGATAGCCGCGGTCATTCTTGTGTTGAACTCTGGCGGATTTGTCAGAAGCTCGATCATCTTGGCATAGGACTGAGTGGTTAACCTCAAAGTCCGTTCGCTTTCGATAATCTCTTCGGCAACCTTGCGTCCTGCCATCTTGACGAAAGCCGACACACTGACACCGCTGATGCTTGCTGCTTGCTCGAACAGCTCTTTTATTTCATCAGTTACCCGAAACTCGAATCGCTCTTGTTTCGGCCTCTTCATTGCCGAACTCGCTACTGCGTTAGCGGCATTTTTCATAACGTCCTACCTCTAAATCGTCTTATTCACCTCGATGGGCGATGCGATGATATTTGTATTTATCTATGCGTATAAAACTCCTTATTCAGGGCTCATATAGGACCCTATTCTGGTGTGTTTTCATCAGTTTCTCCCTACTTGCAATGACTGGTTTCTAGTTAGATGGACGTTCCTAGAGGCTTTGGGTCACCCTATGAACGCCTCATTTTGTCCGTAAATTTACCGGACACAATGATGCTATCATCGACTTCAAAAATCGTCAACTAAATTGTTGACATGTGAGTTTATGTATGAATTTTTGTCTCAGAATGTCCCCGGATTTGGTCCATAGCCTAGGTTTTAGCCTGCTCAGAGCTTCTTGAGCTACTCGGTTACTGATATGGAGAAGTTGGGGTGGC
Source organism: Aeromonas caviae (assembly GCF_000819785.1). GTDB lineage: Bacteria > Pseudomonadota > Gammaproteobacteria > Enterobacterales > Aeromonadaceae > Aeromonas > Aeromonas caviae. The sequence goes on from NZ_CDBK01000088.1 coordinate 128,469, forward strand.
GTGGGGACAAGTATTTCCATCACAAAGTACAGTGTGTTGACAGGGGATTGCACAATTGTGTAAGTTAAAAGCTAATGATGGAGGACTGCACCCGAAAGGGTTCAGTCCTTTTTTATTCCCCTTTCAAACCTCGGCCTTGCCGGGGTTTTTTCATTTCTGAGTCCCTGCGGGGTGGTGGGTATGCAGATGCCTGATAAAGACCTTGGTCTGTTGGCCTGGCTGCTGGCGTGGGCCGATTCTCACTGGCCCGCGCTGTATGGCTTCATTCTGTCCGTGGTGATCTCCTGGTTGCGGGTGACTTACTCCGGCGGCGGTGTTCGACAGCGGCTGCTCGAGTCGCTGCTGTGTGGCGCCATTTCTCTCTCAGTGATGTCTGGGATGGAGTTGTTTGGGATTGCGGCCACCGCATCTGGGTTTGTAGGCGGTTCGATCGGGTTCCTCGGGGTCGAGAAGATCCGTGAGTTTGCCGGTCGCGTGCTGGATAGGAGGTTTGGCAATGGTCCGAGTTGAGCGCACATCACCGCACGGCATCAGCCTTATGCACTACTTCGAGACCTGCAAGTTGAGGGCCTACCCAGACCCTGGCAGCAAGAATGGGGAGCCGTGGACTATCGGGTGGGGGCACACAGGGCCAGAGGTGAAGCCCGGGCTGGAGTGGTCGCAGCAACAGGCTGACAGCGCGTTCGTTGATGACCTCCGCCGCTTTGAGCGTGATGTGTTGTCGCTGGTCAAAGTGCCACTGACTCAAGGCCAGTTCGATGCACTGGTGTCGTTCGCCTACAACGTCGGTTCTGATATCGATGCCGACACCATCCCGGAAGGGTTGGGAGATTCCACGCTGCTGCGCAAGCTGAACACCGGTGATTACGATGGTGCAGCCCGTGAGTTTCGGAAGTGGAACAAGAACGATGGCAAGGTGATGCGCGGGCTGACCCGCCGGCGTGTCGCAGAGGAATGCCTGTTCAGGGGAATGGATGCCGCTGCGGCCATCAAAAATGGGGTAGCTGCAGCATGAACCCCGTCAGGCAGTTCCTCAATGCGTATCCCGTGGTGTGGTTCTTCGCTCGCCTGACCGCGGTAGCGCTGCTGGCGTGGTGGATTCACCACTCAGGCTACAGCTCCGGAGCTCATGACAAGGGGCTTGAGTGGTCAGAGAAGTGGAACAAACAGGCGGCCGAGCTGGCCACTGCACGAGCGGATGCGGTAACCGCTGCGCGAGAGGTTGAGCAGCGTCGCCAAGCGGACATAGAGAAGGTGAGACAGGATGCAGAACAAGAGATTGCCCGGGCTGAGAGTGACGCTGCTGCTGCCAGTGCTGTTGCTGCTGGGTTGCACGAGCAAGCCCGCCGCTTGGCAGCACGAGCAAATCAGTGCGCCAGCCATACCGGTGCTGCCCAGCCAGGCGAAACAGCCAGACAGCCCGCCGTGGTGCTCGCCGACCTGCTCAGCCGGGCTGATGCGCGAGCGGGAGAGCTGGCAAGAGCGTATGACCGAGCTCGAGCCTCCGGTCTGGCCTGTGAAAGAGCCTACCACTCACTGATTTCCCAGCAGTAACCGAATCGCCGCACCGGGTCACTCTCCCACCTGGCGGGTCGTCCCGCGTTAATGTGTGCCGGTGCGGCACCAACCAGGTAGCAGCCATGCCTCTACGAGTTCCCAAGGTGTGCAGAGAGCGCACCTGTCACCAGTTGACCACCGAGCGGCATGGCTACTGCCCAGCCCATATACATCTGCTCGATGGGTGGAAGACGGTGGCCAAAGTCAGCGCCGATGAGCGCGGCTATGACTGGGCGTGGCGCAAGCGACGCAAGCGGATACTGGAGAGGGACAAGTACCTGTGCCAGGTGTGCCTTGCCTTGGGCATCGTGACACCAGCGACTCAGGTCGATCACATCGTCAACAAGGCCGCTGGCGGCACCGATGATGACGATAACTTGCAGAGCATCTGCGACCCTTGCCACGCCACCAAGACGCGGGCAGAGGCGCTGGCAGCCCGCCGGGCGGGGCGGGGTAGGGGGTAGGGGGGATCAAATCCTCCCAGCTTTGCGACCTCACCACTGCTCCGCCCCGCGAAATTTTTATACCCGCGAAATTAAAAATTTAAATGGAGGGCGCGATGGCCGGTGCAGCTGCCGTGCCCGGGCGCGGCAGAAAGCCCAAGCCGACCGCACTGAAGCGCCTGGGAGGCAATGCCGGCAAGCGGGCACTGAATAAAGACGAACCCATCTTCACCCCTCTCATCGGGGTCGCCTGCCCTGAGTGGCTGGCAGAGGATCCATGGGCTCCCACGCTGTGGGATATGGTCATCAAAGAACTGTGCGCCGCCGAGGTGCTGTGCATCACCGATCTGCACAACCTGGAGGCGTTCTGCGCCGCTTACTCCCGCTGGCGCAGAGCCGAGATTGAGATCACCAAGCACGGCCTGGTGGTTGAAGGGGCCACTGGTGGTCCAGTCAAGAATCCGGCCTGTACCGTCGCCAACGAATCACTCAAGCAAATGACCACATACGGGGCCATGCTCGGGCTGGACCCTTCCAGCCGCTCGCGCTTGATCGGCGGCAACAAGAAGAAGGGAGGCGGCAACCCGTTCGCTGCTTTGTAGGGATAGACCATGGCCGCACGCAAAAGCTATCCCTACGTCAACGTGGCCAATGGCTACGCCCGCGACATAGTGCGCGGCAAGATCCCTGCCTGCCGCTATGTGATCCAGGCATGCCAGCGTCATCTCGATGATCTGGCCAAGGAGAAGTCGGCCAAGTTTCGCTACCGCTTCGACAAGGACAAAGCCGAGCGGGCCGCCAAGTTCGTCCAGCTCATGCCCCACACCAAGGGGGAGTGGGCCTTCAAGCGCCAGACCCTGAACCTTGAGCCGTGGCAGCTGTTCATCATCTGCTGCGTGTTCGGATGGGTGCGCAAAGGAAGCGGCCTGCGGCGCTTTCGCGAGGTTTACAACGAGATCCCCCGCAAGAATGGTAAGTCGGCGCTCTCCGCCCCGGTTGGCCTCTACTGCTTCGCGGCGGATAACGAATTTGGCGCCGAGGTTTACTCCGGCGCCACGACAGAGAAACAGGCGTGGGAGGTATTCCGCCCGGCCCGCCTGATGGCCAAGCGTACCCCGGCGCTGCTCGATCATTACGGCATCGAGGTCAACGCCAGCAACATGAACATCCCTGCTGACGGCGCCCGTTTCGAGCCGCTGATCGGCAACCCTGGTGACGGCCAGTCACCATCCTGCGCCATCGTGGACGAATACCACGAGCACGACAGCGACGATCTCTATACCACCATGATCACCGGTATGGGGGCCCGCAAGCAGCCCCTGATGTGGATCATCACCACCGCGGGCTACAACATCGACGTGCCCTGTTACGACAAGCGGCGGGAGGTCATCGAGATGCTGGCCGGCACAGTGCCGGACGATGAGCTGTTCGGGATCATCTACACCATCGACGAAGGTGATGACTGGGCAGATCCTGCGGTGCTGGCCAAGGCCAACCCCAATATGGGGATCTCGGTCTACTCAGATCACCTGCTGGCGCAGCAGGCCAAGGCAATTAAGTCGGCCCGCTTTGCCAACATCTTCAAGACCAAACACCTCAACGTCTGGGTCTCGGCCAAGACGGCGTTCTACAACATGCAGCGCTGGGCGGCCTGCGAGGACAAGAGCCTCACCCTTGAGCAGTTTGCCGGTGACGAGTGCATTCTCGGCTTCGACCTGGCACGCAAGCTCGACATGAACTCCATGGCGCGGTTGTTCTGGCGCGATATTGACGGCAAGCGCCACTACTACTCGGTCGCCCCCCGATTCTGGGTGCCGGAAGATACCGTATTCGATAACGATAACCGGCGTCTGGCGGAGCGATACCAGAAGTGGGTCAACCTGGGTGAGCTCAGCACCACCGATGGGGCAGAGATCGACTATCGCGAGATCTTCGAAGAGGCCAAAGAGGCCAACCTAACCAATAAGGTGCTGGAGACTCCACTCGACCCGGCAGGGGCAATTGCCCTGTCTCACTCGCTGGCAGATGAGGGGATGACCCCCATCACCATCACCCAGAACTATCAGAACATGTCCGCCGGGATGAAGGAACTGGAGGCTGCGATCCAGGCCGGCCGCTTCCACCATGACGGCAACAGCTTGATGACCTGGTGTATCGGCAATGTGATCGGCAAATACCTGCCCGGAAACGATGACATGGTGCGCCCGATCAAGGAGAGCGCGGATCAGAAGATAGACGGCGCGGTGGCGCTGATCATGACCATCGCCCGCGCCATGGTGCCGGATCGCGGCGATGACCGCTCCATCTACGAAACCTCGGACGTTTTATGCTGACACAACTTTTCATTTTCATCGTGGGCCTGCTGGGGGCTGCGGCGCTGGCCTATGGCGCCAGCCTCTACGCCCCGCCGCTCGGCTGGATAGTGGGCGGTCTGCTCTGCCTGATCTGGTCATTAATGATGAGTCGAGCAGTGGCTGCCGCCGAGTTCGCCAAACGCCACAAGGGGGATAGCTAATGTTCCTGCCAATGATGTTCGGCAGCGGGCGCAAGGGCGGCAACTTCAGTCAGTGGATCAGCAGCATGGCGGGTAAGACGACCAAGGCCGGAGTGCTGGTAACGCCGGAGACTGCCCTGGCGCAAGGGGTAGTGCGTGCCTGTGTCACCCTGCTGGCCGAGTCCGTGGCGCAGCTCCCCTGTGAGCTCTACCGTCGAGATGATGACCAGCGGCTGCGTGCAACTGACCACCCGCTGTACGACCTCATCCATAACCAGCCGAACCAGAAAGACACAGCGTTTGAATTCAATGAGCAGCGCATGGGCCACCTGGGCCTGCGTGGCAACAGTTACAGCTTGATCGACCGGGATGGGCGAGGCTTCATCACCGAGCTCATTCCCATCAACCCGGACAAGGTAGCTGTGCTCAAGGGGCCGGATGGGTTGCCCTATTACCAGTTGCTGGATGGCAGCAACCAGATCTTGCCGATGCGGATGGTGCACCACGTCAAGGCGTTCAGTCTTGACGGCTACCTGGGGCTGTCACCAATCCAGACCAACCCTGACACCATCGGACTTGCGATGGCGGTGGATGAGCATGCGGGAAGGGTGTTTGCCAATGGCACGACTCTCTCGGGCGTCATCGAGAGCCCGAAGGATGGAGCCAAGTTTGACACACAGGCCAAGGTGGATGCGTTCCTCGGCAAGTTTGTAGAGCGCCACTCTGGGCTGCGCAACGCCTTCTCAGTCGCATTACTGCAGGAGGGGATGCAGTACAAGCAGCTCGCCATGAACAACGAGCAGGCGCAGCTGCTGGAGTCCCGCAAGTATGGCGCAAACGAGATCTGCCGGCTCTACAAGGTGCCGCCGCACATGATCGGCGAACTGGAGCGGGCGACCAACAACAACATCGAGCACCAGGGGCTGCAGTTTGTCATCTACACCCTGCTGGCCTGGGTCAAGCGGATCGAAGGCGCCATGATGCGCGACCTGCTGTTACCAGCGGAGCGCAAGAACCTCTACATCGAGTTCAACGTCTCCGGGTTGCTACGGGCAGATCAGAAGTCCCGCTACGAGGCCTATGCCCTCGGTCGCCAGTGGGGCTGGATGAGTGTCAACGATATCCGCCGGCTGGAGAACCTACCGCCGGTAGCAGGTGGAGATATCTACCTGACTCCGCTCAACATGGTGAGCACCGGCTCCCTCCCGCCAGGCATCACCAAAGCCAGCGCCGAACAACTCAACGATATCGAGGCCATCCTATGCCGAAGCTGATCAATTACCCCCATCTGGCCAGCATGGCGTTTGGCCAACCACTCTATGCCACTCAGGATGTTCTGGCTGGAGTGAAGAGCCTGCTGCTACCACGCATGCTGGGCAACCATCGAGACATCATGGCGGCCGACGAGTTGCCGGACGGGTTCGAGCCTGCTCCGCTGGAGGCCAAGGGCGAGTTCAAGAACCGCATCGGCGGGCTGGCTGTGATCCCTGTACACGGCATCCTGATGGCGCGGCGTGGTCACATCGATGCCACCTGCACCGAGCTGACCAGCTACGAGTGGGTGAGGATGCAGATCGCCACCGCGCTGGCTGACGAACGGGTCAAGGAGATCGTGCTCGACATCAACTCTGGCGGCGGCATGGCGGTGGGCTGCAAGGAGCTGGCGGAATACATCTATTCCAAGCGCAGCGTCAAACCGATTACCGCCCTGGTCAATTTCGCCGCCTACTCGGCCGCCTACTTCATCGCTGCTGCTTGCACCAGGGTGGTGGTGAGCGAGACCGGCGGCTGCGGCTCGGTGGGCGTCATCATGGAGCACATGGAGGTAAGCAAGTGGGAGCAAGAGGTGGGGCTTACCTTCACCACCTTCTACCGCGGCGAGCGCAAGAAAGACGGCACCCCGCACGAGCCTCTCTCCGAGGGGGCGATGGCCGCCATTGACCACCGGATGGATCAGGCCTACGAGCTGTTCGTGAGTTCGGTCGCTCGATATCGCAGCTTGTCAGCAGAGCAAGTGCAGGCCACTGAAGCTGCCCTCTTCAGCGGCAGTGAAGCCGTGGCCAACGGCCTAGCAGACGAACTGGCCAATCCCCAGGATTATCTCAACGCCCTTGCCGCCAGCGTGGCCAACCAGGGTAAACCTCAACAGTCCGTAGGCCTGCGGGCCAGGGCCATCGAATTGCAGAACCAGCTCTAGCCCTGCGGCGGAGCCCATCCCAATAAGCCCCTTTTGGGGCTTTTTTTATACCCAAAGGAAACCACTCGATGAAAACTATCGAAACCCTCCGCCGCGAGCGTGGCGAAATCGTCGCCCAGATCACCGTCCTGGCTGATATCGAAAAGCAGGGCGGGACTCTGAGTGCTGAGCAGTTGGCCGAGTTCACTTCACTCGAGAGCAAAGTCGCGGAAATCAGTGCCCAGATCACCCGACTGGAAACTGCAGAGCGGCTGGCAGCTCAGCAGGCAGTGCCAGTCACGGCCTCTGCATCAATGATTGGCTCGCCTGCCGTTCATGTGAAGCAGGAGCTGAAGCAGTACCCCGGTGCTGGCATGGCTCGTATCGCCATGGCCATTGCTGCAGGCGAGGGGGACATGGAGCTGGCAGAGCAGTTTGCCGCCAACGAGATTGGTGATGCCGGGATTGCCATGGCTATCAGCACCGCGGCTGGTTCCGGCGGTGCTCTCATCCCTGAGAACCTGCACTCCGAGGTGATCGAGTTGCTGCGCCCCCGCACCATCGTTCGCAAACTCGGGGCCCGGCCGGTGCCGCTGCCCAACGGCAATCTGAGCATGCCGCGCATGTCCGGTGGGGCCACCTCCAGCTACGTGGGGGAAGGCGTTGATGCCAAGGCTACCGGTGGCAGCTTCGATGACGTGAAGCTGGCGGCCAAGACCATGATCACCCTGGTGCCGATTAGCAACCAGCTGATCGGGCGTGCCGGGTACAACGTCGAACAGCTGGTGCTGGGTGACATGCTCGCGGCCATGGGCGGTCGTGAAGACAAGGCGTTCCTGCGCGATGACGGCAGCAACAATACCCCGATCGGCTTCAAGAAAGTGGCCACCGACGCGGGCCGTACTGTTGCCTGGACCGGCACGGCGGATCTGGACACCATCGATGCTTACCTCGACTTGCTCATCCTGAAACTGATGAGCTCCGACTCCATGATGATCAACCCGGGTTGGGGCATGAGCCCGCGCTCCTGGATGAAGCTGTTTGGCCTGCGCGATGGCAACGGTAATAAGGTCTATCCGGAAATGGCCCAAGGCCTGCTGAAGGGCTACCCGGTTGCCCATACCAACACCATCCCGGTGAACCTCGGCGCGGGTACCAACCAGACCGAGATCTACTTCGCCGACTGGAACGACGTGGTGATCGGCGAGCAGGACAACATGACCATCGACTTCAGCCGCGAAGCCACCTATGTGGATGCTGCCGGCGAGCTGGTCAGCTCCTTTGCCCGCAACCAGTCCCTGATCCGTCTGGTCGGTAACCACGACGTGGGCTTCCGTCACGTAGAGGGGCTGGTGCTGGGGACTGCCGTTACCTGGTAAACCCTGCCATGGGGCTGCTTCGCGGCCCCTTCCATTTCCCTATCAAGACCGTTCAGGAGAGCCATCATGGCCAAACCAGACAAGGCGGGGAGCGAACCCACCGTAATGCTTATCAAGGTGATCCGCCCCTTCAAGAACTACAGCCCCGGCGACATCACCGGATTTGACGCAGCCAAGGCGCAGGCCTTGATCGACGGTGGCGTGGCTGAGGCCTACACCGCAGCCGAGGGTGAGGAGTAAACATGTTGCTGATCACCGTGGTTGAAGCCAAGGCTCAGTGCCGAATCGAACCGGAGATGACCGACGAAGATGCGCTTCTGACCGGTTTGATTGAAGCGGCGATCAGCCACATCCAGTCCGACATCAACAAGCCGCTGGTGGCAGCAGGGGAGGAGGGACAGCCCCTCACTCCTGCGCTCAAGCTGGCGGCCTTGCTACTGATCGGTCATTGGTACACCAACCGGGAGGCCGTGGTGACGGGCACCATTGCCACGACTCTGCCGCTGGCGTATGACTCGCTGATCCACCCCTACCGTGACATCGTGGTGGGCTAGGGGGACGCATGCTTAAAAGTGGCGAACTCGACACCCGGCTGACGCGCTTTGGCGCCGCAACCGGCACGCCCCCAGAATGGCCGCTGCTTGGCAAACTGTGGGCGAAGATCATTGACCCGAAGGCGGCAGGTCGCGAGGCCCAGGCCAGTATCTATGCAACCGGTTCGACTTTGATCACGGTGCGGGCTCGGGGCGATATCCTGCCCGGGCAGTTGCTGAAGGGAAATGCCTGCTGGTACTTGATCGAAGACACCGCCAGCGAGCCTGGCGCCTTGCAGATCTCGGCCCGCAAGCTCTCCGGCGAGCCAGCGACCTACACCCCGAAGCAGGGGGATCCTTATCCGGTCACCGCCTTCTTGGCGGCTGAGAACGTGATGGTGGGGGCCCGCAGCGAACCGCGACACCAGATAGACCTGATCCTGCCTGAACTCGTCCCCCCCTTTGCACGACAGGGTGACCAGATCACCTTGCGGGGACGGCAATATCGTATCGATGGGCTGATTGAGGGCAGTGACAACGGCACCACGCTCCGAGTTATGGTGGTCTGATGCCGGGCGGACTTAGCCGCAAGCGCAGGGCCAGGGCGATCAACGTCACCGGCCTGAGCGAGAGTATTGATGCATTCAAGGCGCTCCCTGCCACGATCCGCAAGCAGCTGGTGGCCGTGGTCAATGAAGTGGCTTCCAACACCCGTGGTGACATCGTGAACCGGATCTCAGCGGATGGTTTCAATACAGCCTCGGTCAGGGCGCGGATCCGGCTCGACAAGGCGAACGCCAGCAACGACGTTGCCACTATCAGCCTGGACCTGAAGAAGATCCCGTTCAGCCGAGTCAAATTTGCCAGTCAGCGTACCGATGGTACCGGCACCCGGGCCAGCGTCTGGGTGCTGCGGGGCGGCAAGCGAGTGCAGGTCTACGGCTTTATCAACCCCTACGGCAAGAAGCGACGCCCGATGATCCGCTATGCGAAAGCCGGTAAGCCTCGGCTGGTGATGGCGGGTGGTGTGGGCCTGCGGGGCTGGTGGAACGACATCATCACCGAGCAGTTCCTCGATGAGCTGCAAGCCAACCTTGCCAGCACCTTCAGCAGGAGAGTGACATGAACGAAGCGACCGTCATCATCGATGCGCTGCTGGCCAAATTGCGCAGCGTGCCAGCACTGTCGCCAGAAGACAGGGTATGCGACAGCGACCCGCAGATCGACCAGCACACCCCGCTGCCGCTGGCCCATTTTCGGGAACTGACCGAGGGTAAACCGGACCGCCGGGGGCGGGAGTGGAAGCGCACCCGCAACATTCAGGTGGACCTCTATCAGTCCGTGAGTGACGGGCGGGCAGGGCGTGACCAGTTGCTGTCCGAGGTGCTGGCGGCGCTGGTGCCCTCGACGGCGGGGATCCCCCTGCCTGGCACGACGCTGCTCGCTATCTCTGTTGGCACCATCAATCTGGAACCCGAAGAAATCGGCAGCGACACCCTGCTGACCTCCATCCAATTCAGCCTCACTTACACCGCCAGCCTCTAGGTTGGCACCACCATCTGGATACCATAGGAGCATCCAAGCATGTCATTTACCGACAAAGGCCTGCTGCTGGCCGGTGATGTCTACATCGCCGAAATCACCAATGGCGTGAAAGGGCCCCTGATTGGACCCATCAACGTCAACGAGATCACCGTCACCCCGCCGACCACCGAGGAGAAGTCGCGCATCTCCAAGAAGCGCAGCACCTTCGGGCAAGCGCTGGACTCGGTCCAACTGCCGAAAGACCCGGCCAAGCTCTCCCTGAAATGGGACTCCATGACCAAGCAACTGCTGGCCGATGCCATCGCCGGCAAGCAGGTGGCCTTCACCCAGACCGAGGCCGCGGTCGTGGATGAACCTGTGACCCTCAGTAAAGAGGGATGGGTCGAGTTGGGCAACGCCTACATCAAGCCCGGCACCATCGTCGTGAAACTCGCCAGCGGCAGCACCACGCTGGTGCTCGACACCGATTACAAGGTGAATGGCAACATGGTGATGGCGCTGAACGACACGGCGGCTGTCGCTTGCAAGGTGAGCTACACCAAGGCGGCCGTGACCGGCACCACTTACACCGGCACCACCGAGACTCTCAAGCCGCGCTACTTCCTGATCGACGGCGAGAACCTGGCCAACCCCGGCCAGCGGGTGCGCGTCACCATCGATCAGGCCATGCTGGCCGCACAGGGCGCCCTGGCGCTGATGAGTGGCGAGTTTATGGAAGGGGAACTGGAAGGCTCGCTGGTCACCCAGCCCGGCAAGTCCGAGCCGTATCGGATGGAGATCCTTAACTGAAGATATCTAGCTGAGTCTCAGTTACGCCGAGACTCAGCTCCGAAATTCCCTTACTATAACGCCATATTGAATTTCTAAGGGAATAAAGATGAGCGTAAAGAATAATTATATTTTGGCGGATAGGATTCCGTTTATTATTTCATTTTTGACTGTGTATATGTTGATCGCAGGTGCAGCATATACTTTGGGGTTCTGGGCTTTATTTCCGGTTAATATATTTGATTTTATAGGGGTGGTCGACATTGCTAAATCATCCGTACCCGGATTGATGGTTTCAGTTTTAGTGATTTTTAGCGTCTATGTTCACCATTCCTTTAAGAGTGAGTTTCGAAAGGAAATCACTCCAACAGCTGATAACAAATATGCTGATTTCTTAATAAATAACAAGAATATATTTGTCTCTATTTTCATGCTGATGCCAATAACCCTATATGCATTTATGTCCTACACTCCTAGTTTCGTAATTGAGTACTCGAGTATCTTTGAGTATTTGTTATGGGCATTTGTTTTGCTTAGTTGTGTAGTGGTATATATTTATTTTGTTTCAAATGGTTATGTGCGTAGGTTGAACAATCGAAAATACATGACGGGTGTGACCATCATTACTATGATCTTCGTTCCATTAGCTAGTTTTACGATTGGCTTTGGACAGGCTAAAAATTTAATACTGGGTGTTAAATATAACTATGTACTTTCAACTTTGAACGCTGTTGAAGTAAATGTTAGCGGAAGCGATAGGTATCTCGGATACTACGGTGGTAAATATTTCACTTGGGATCCTAATGTCGGATTGGTGAAAATCAACTCTGATAAAAATATGTTGTATGTTAAATCATTTGAATATAAGCCTCGAGAATAAAATTCAAAATAAACAATAACATTTGAAATAATTGTAAAAAACCGCTTCGGCGGTTTTTTCATTTCTGAGGATACCCCATGGCCAGCAATGATACCGATATCCAGCTGCGGATCCGTGCCGCCGTTGAGGGGCTGGCCGAGATCAGCAAGCTCATCACCGAGGTGGATACCCTGGGTGGGGAGACCGAATCGAGCAGCGAACAGGTCAGCGGCTTGGGCGATGAGCTGCAACGTCTCGGTGAACAGAACGCCACCCTGACCCAGTTCGCCAACCTCAAGCGCAGCACCGCCGATCTGGGGGAGGGGCTGGAGGATGCTCGCTCCCGGGCCACCGGCATGGGCAAAGCACTGGCGGATGCCAAGAAAGAACTGACGGCGTCCAATGCTGCCTACAGCACCAGTCGGCAGGAGACCGAGCGGCTGGCGAGCGCTCATGCGGAAGCCAAGGCCAAGGTGGATCTGCTGCGCCAGGCCAACAGTGAGGCAACCAGCGTCACCAAGGAGCAGCGCCAGGCGCTCAAGGATGCGCGGGATCAGGTTCGTCTGCTGGGGGACCAGTACAAAGAGAGCGCGGGGCAAACCAATGCCCTCAAGAACGGATTGGATGCCAGCGAGAAGGCGCTGCGTCAGCAAGCTCGGGAGTTCAACGCTGCTCGCCGGGAAGTGCAATCCCTCGATAGTCAGTATCAGCGGCAGAACAGCACGCTCAATGGGCTGCGCCGCGCCCTGACCGAAGCAGGGGTCGACACCCGCAAGCTGGCCAGCGAGCAGAAGCGGATTGAAACGGCCAGCCAACAGGCCGGAACCCAGGTGGCTTATCTGAAAAGCCAGCTTGCAGGACAGGCAGGGCAATTGCGTTCCAATGCCGCCGGGATGGAGGCATACAGCAAGAAAGCCAAGCAGGCGGAGCAGAACACCGAACAGCTGCATGAAGCGGTTCAGAGTGGCGAGCAAGGATGGGCAGCTCTGGCGGGCAAGATCACCGGCGTTGCAGCAGCCTTTCTCAGTTTTGATCAACTGGCTGCCCGCACTACCGGGATGGTCAGAACAGCGGATGAGATTGAGCGCCTTGGCGTCTCGCTCAAGAGCGTGGAAGGGAGTGCCGCCGGCGGTGAAAAGGCACTGGCCTGGTTACGGGAGTTCAACGAGAAGACCCCGTTCCAACTCAACGAGATTACCACTGCCTTTATCAAGGCCAAGAACTTCGGATTGGATCCCTATAACGGGGTGCTGCAGGCCACGGCTAACTACACCGCCAAGACGGCCGGCACCTATCAGGATCTTGAAGGGATCATCACCGCCCTCGGGCAAGCCTATGTCAAAGGCAAGCTGCAAGCCGAGGAGATGAACCAGCTCAATGAGCGCTCGGTGGCAGCGGCCAAACTGCTGGCGAAAGCCATGGGCAAGACCACTGACGAGATCATCGCCATGGCCACGGCAGGCAAGCTGGGTCGAAACGAGATCGAGTTGCTGATCAAGGCGATGGGTGAGGATGCGGCCGGTGCGTCGGAGGAGATGGCGCAGACTTTCAGTGGGATATGGTCGAACTTTCTCGAGCAGCTCAACCAGGTCGAGCTGGCCGTGGCCGATGCAGGCATCTTTGCCTTCATCAAATCCGAGTTGGCAGAGGTCACTGCCCAGATCAAAGCCGCGGCGGCAGATGGCAGTCTGGCAACCTGGGCGCAAGGTGTGTCCGATGGCATGAGATCTGGTGCCATCGCCATTCGTGGGATCACCGAAACCCTTGTCGAGATGAGAGACGGGATCGGACTGGTGGTGAAGGTCTGGGGCACCATGAAGGTGATCCAGTGGAGCTCCCAATTGCTCGGCTTCGGGCAGGCGATGAAAACCGGGGTGGTCCAGCCGACAGCAGAAGCCGGCAAAGAGCTCGACAAGACGACCAAGAAAGCGGTCAAGCTCAATGGGGTGCTGGGGGCGCTTACCCTGGGTAATGGTGCCGTTGCGGCTGGCCTCTCTGTTCTTGTCTACGAGGGTGGAAAAGGGCTGGCCAAGCTGGCCGAAGACGCCGGGGTCTGGGCGGCCAAGATGGGCGAGGCTGGGGAGGTTGAGCAGCGAGTGGCCGAGCAGTCTCGCGCCTTCTTCGCCCAACTGCAGCGACAGGGCATGACCACCATGGCGCAGTTTGACGAGTTCAAGAATGTGCAGATCCTCACTGCACAGGAGGTCGCCAACCTCTCTGCCGTCGAGCGGGCAGCCTACGAGCAGCGGCTCAAAGGCCATCGCGAGTACCTGACGGGCCAGTTGCAGGTGCAAAAGGCGCTTGAAGCCTCCGGGCTCAAGGCAGAGTCCATGCAGTATCAGGCCGATGCTGCACTGGCCAGCATGCGACAGGGATTTCTCGATCTGGCGGCTGGCGCCGACATGGCTGGCCAGGCCATTGACGCCAAGACTCGGCCAGCCGTGCTGAAGCTGGTGGCCGACTTTGACTTGCTCAAGGCAAAAGGGAAGGAAACGGCTACCGGGATCAGCGAGATGTTCAAGGGGCTGCAATTGGGGGATCCCACCTCCCTGCAGAACATTACCCTGGCGCTCGAGTCGCTGCGTGAGCAGGGCAAGGTCACCCAGACCGAGATTGATGCGGGGCTGCGCAAGAGTCTGCAGGACATGAGCCTACAGGATCTCGAGGTACTGAAGGCCCAGTCAATGGCGGCTTTTGACACCATGAAGAATGGTGCCATCAGCACGGCCCAGATCACCGAGTCGGTGCTGTCAGAAAAGCTGCGCCGCTTGGGCGTGGATTATCAAGCGCTCCATACCGGAATTGATGCCGTAGGCCGCCAGACCATCGACACCTTCCGCGCTGTTGCTACCGATGTGAATGCCACCTCGCAAGACATTGCCGCCGCCATGAAGGCGGCCGTCAACAAGGCAGACACGGTGCAAGAGCTGGAGGAGCTGAGAGAGGTCTGGTTATCGGTAGGGCAGGCGGGAAAGGTCTCTGCACAGGAGCAAGGACGCGGGCTTACCTATCTGGATGATCATATCCGCCAAACCAAAGCGAAAGCAGCAGAGATTGGTGATGGCTTCAACACCGCGGCGGATAAGTCGAAGAAGGCCACCGACACCATGAGGGAGAACCTCAAAGGGGTGCAAGAAGAGGCCAAAAAGACCAAAGCCGATGTGGAAGACGCCATCAGCAGTACGAGTGGTGGCAGCTCTGCCCTGTCGGGGGCGGGGCGAGGGGATGTGACTCGCACGGTTGGTGCTGGCTCCTTCTTCTACAAAACGGTGGATATCAACCAGCTCCGCGGCAACGCCGATGCCCTGGCCAACACCCTAGCCGGAGTGGAGGACGAGCTGGCCCGCTACAGCCAGAAGGTCAGGGACATCCCCGCCTACAGCGAGTGGAGCAAGTGGTACGCAGAGAAATTCCAGAAGGAGATGGAGGCCATGCGTGCCCAGCTCCAGAAGGAGTTGAATAAGGCGCAGCAGAAGGAAGCGGAGAAAGCGACGACTCAGCCGACTGTAGGGACCACGCAGCCACAACAACAGAGTGCACCGACGCCATCAGGCAGTAATAAAACGGTCACCATCTATCTCAAATCCGACACTCACAGCGCAGAACTCCAGTCCGATGAGGAAAACCTGGATGCGTTGCTGCGTCTGTTGAAACAGCAAGGACTCAGAAGCTGATGATCACATTAGCGGGTATCGAATTGCCAGATGACCTGGATTGGGAAGATGAGTTCGCGTGGGAGCCTGTTGGACAGGTCATAACCCCAACGCTTTCAGGGGCCATCATCGTCGAAGAGTCCGTCCAATCCGAGGGGCGCCCCATCACTCTTCGCTCTGATGGTGAGGCATGGGTAAGGCGTTCGACCGTGTTGGCATTGCAGTCATTGGCTGCGGCCCCGTCTACTCGGATGCAGCTCTTCCTCAACGGGCGCATCTTCACCGTCATATGGCGTCGAGAAAACAGCGGTGGGCTGGAGGCAAAGCAACTCTACCGGATCGCGGATCCGGATGCCCAGACCCCTTATGAAATCACCCTTCGCCTTCTTGAGGTAACCCCATGACCATTCATTCCGGCGACATCAAACTGATGGCCAGTCAGCGGTTGACTGACACCACGGACGGCGGCGGCCGCATCACCGGTCAGGAGATCGTGAGCGGCGAGCACAATGGCCTGTTTCAGGACATCAGCGATCTCGACCGCACTTATGGGGTGGTCAGCATGCGCAAGGCGTTTCTGGCGGTGCAGACGGATGACACGGACACCTATCGGGGTGCCCATATCATCGTGCAGGTGCCCCCGGCTGACCCGAACGTGGGGCTATGCCTCATCAACACCCGGGATCATCACGACACCCGCGCCAATGCCCGCGACGTGCTGGAGCGCTATCTGGCCCGTGGTCCCAAGTGGCGCGGCTTCCTGTACGACACCCAGCTCGAAGGCCAGCGGGCGATCCGCTTCTTCCAGCGCGTCGAAGTGCGCCTGCCGGAAGTGGGGGAGACCCTGGTGCTGGTCGGCAACGAGGGCAAGGCAGGGGAGTTCGAGCAGTATGTGCGGGTGCTGGAAGTCACCCAGCAGCTTGCCAAGTTCCAGGTGCCAGGAGTGCCCGAGTTCACCCGCAACGTGGTGACCTGCAAGCTGGCTGACCCGCTGCGCTACACCTTCGAGGGGGAGCAGCCGACCCCCTACGATGTGGTGACCAACGTCAAAACCGCCCTGCGGGAAACCGTGGTGGCCGATGCCGCCAACTACTTCGCCACCACCAAGCTGGCGGAGGCGGTGAACCTGGGCGCCATGCAGGTGCGGGCCAAGACGATCTTTACCCAGATCGTGCCGTCTGCCCGCACCGAGACCCCAGCGGTGGATCTGACAGCGGCTGGCGAAATGGCCAGCCTGGTGGATTCGGGCAAGGGCCTGGTCAGCTTTTCGACCGTGGTCAGCATTGCCCCCAGCCGGGGCCTGTTCCTCGGCACGGGCGTGAAACCCGGCACCCTGACCATCACCATCGGTGCGGCCGTCATCATCGACAAGGGGGGCGAGCTGGTTGTGGCCGGGTCCGTGGTGGGTGCTATCGACTATGGCCGTGGTCAGCTGGAGTTCAACGCCCAGTGCCCGAACTACGGGGCCGCCAGCAAAACCATCAGCTTCTGGCCAGCGTCTCGCCCGTCCCGTATCGCTGACACGGCCAGGATCGACATCAAGGCCAACAATCGGGGCTATGCCTACACCATCACCCTGCTGCCGACTCCGGCACCGGGCACCCTCACGGTGTCGTTTATGGCGCAGGGGAAATGGTACGACTTGAAGGACAACGGGCGCGGCGAGCTGTTCGGCGCGGATCGCTCGTTCGGCACCGGGATCGTCAACCTGGCCACCGGGTCGGTCATGCTGACCCTGGGGGCCCTGCCGGACGTGGACACCGCAATCCTGTTCAGCTGGGCGACCCCGGTCAACTACACCAACCGCAGCAACCAGCCCATCAGCATCAGCAAGTCGGCATGGCAACTGCCCCACACCGGGATCACCCCCAAGAGCGTGATCCTGACCTGGGGCAGCGGCCAAACGGCCAACGATGCGGTGGGGGATGGGAGCCTGCGCGGCGACATCACCGGCACCATCAACTATGCCGAGGGGGTGATCATCCTCGATCACATCACCCTGCCGGCGCTGGGCCAGGAGTACATCGCCCAGTACCAGTACGGTGAGCCGGTGGCCGAGCGCCACGTTGAACCGGGGCGCCTGAGTACCCCCGGCCAGGTGGGGCACCTCTCCATCACCCTGGACGGGGCAGGGGGCGGGGCCACCAACCTGACCCCCGGGTCGGTGCATGTCAAATTCAACGCGCTCTATCACAAGTTCGATGTGGACGATCAGGAGCTGGTGATCCAGACCCGCGACCCGGTGATCACCCTGCTGGATGACGGCCAGGGCAACCTCAAGGACGCCAGCGGCAACACCCTGGGGGCCATTAACTACGCCGCCGGCACCCTGCATTTCATGCCGGATGGCAGTGCCCCCTTGCCCAAGCCGACCTATGCCTGGGTGACCGTGGGCACCAAATGGGTGGGCAACAACCAGGTGGCGGTGCAGCGCTGGACCATGACCGGCATCGAGTACCACAACACGGCGTACACCTTCCCCGATGGCGAGGGGGGCTGGGTCGAGGTGACCTACCGCAACAACAACAGTGCCCTGGCGCAAAACGCCACCCTGACCGCCCAGGCGCTGCGCATTGATGTCACCCCCGGGTTTGCGGAGGCCATTCTGGAAGGGTCGCTGCGCTTCACCCTGGGGGGGGCGGTCTATGTAGACCGCCAAGGCTTGCTCTACCGCAACCCGGACCCGGAGACGGGATCCGGTATCCAGGCAGGGACCATCGACTACTCGAACGGGTTGGCGGTGCTGTCTGACTGGGCGGCCGGGCAGACGGCGCAGCCGTCGCTGCAGTCCCTGGCCACCTCGTTCAGTGCCCAGTCGGTGGATGAGGTGACCTTCCGCACCCCGGGGGCGCCGGTGGCGCCGGGTAGCCTCTACATCAGCGCCAACACCGCGAGTGGGCGGCGCATCGAGGCCACGGCGGACGGGGACGGCTATTTCACCACCACCGACATGGATGGCCGGGTGAACTACCAGACCGGGGTGGTGACGGTGCGCTTTGGTCGGTTCGTCACCGCTGCGGGCAACGAAAACCAGCCCTGGTATGACATTGACCAGGTGGGGCTGGACGGCAAGATCTGGCGGCCCATCAGCGTGGTGGCCGACACCATCCTGTTTAACTGTGTGGTGTTCAGCTATCTGCCCCTCGATGCCGACATCATCGGGCTGGATCCGGTGCGCCTGCCGTCCGATGGCAGGGTGCCCTTCATCCGCAAGGGGACCACGGTGGTGGTTCACAGCACCCGCAAGTCGGCGTTCCCGCTGGGGGTCAGTGCAGGGCAGCAGCTCAGCACCGGCCGCACCCGCCTGGCGCATGCCCATGTGGAGGACAAGAACGGCAAAGCGCTGGCGACCACCCTCTACAGCGTCAACCTGGATAGCGGCGTGGTGACGCTCGGCACCCCATTAGACCTGACCGGCTATGTCGAACCCCTCTATGCCGTGCATCGCATCGAGGACATGAGCCTGGTCAGCGACGTGGAGATCTCGGGCCGCCTGCTGCTGACCAAGGCGCTGTCCCATGCCTATGACCCGGCAGATACCTATGTCTCCAGCGCCCTCATCATCGGCGACCTGTGGGCCAGGTATACCAACCTGTTCGATCAGAAGGCGTGGACCAATGTCTGGTCTGATTTCCTCATCGGCGACCAGTCAACGGCGCAATACAACGACACGGTTTACCCGCTCCTGGTCACCAACCGGGGCGCCCTGCAGGAGCGCTGGGCGGTGATATTCACCTCCAGCACCAACTTTGTGCTGGTTGGGGAGCATGTGGGCCAGATCGCGGTGGGGGACGTGAACACCGACCTGGCGCCCATCAACCCCAACAACGGCCAGCCCTATTTCCGGCTGGACGCGAGGGGCTGGGGGGCAGGATGGGCTAGTGGCAACGTGCTGCGTTTCACCACCGAGGCAGCCGGCGCCCCCTTCTGGCCGATCCGTACCGTGTTGCAGTCGGTGGCGTCACAGGATACCGACAAGTTCGAGCTGGCCCTGCGCGGCAACATCAACACCCCATAAGGGACCAACCAGGTGGGGCAATCTGCCCCACTCCATAGGAGATCATCATGGCGTTTCCGGTGAAATGGTACAGCAATGCAATGCAGGGGGCCCCGAGTCTGGGGGATACCGCTCCCGGCGCCTTGGCCGCTCTGCTCAAGGCGTGTCTCATCACGGGGTTTGGCAATCTGACGGTCAGCAGCCTGGCATGGGATGCCGCCATGGGGTGCGCGGTGGCCACCATCGACAGCGGGCACAGCTACCTGCCTGAATCGGTGATCGCTATCAGTGGCGCCAGCCCGGCCGCCTACAACGGCGAGCACCGGGTCAAACAGGTGAATGCGACCAAGGTGTGGTTTGAGCTGGACGGCGGCAACCCGGGCAGCAGCGCCACCGGCACCATCAGCATCAAGATCCCGGGGTTGGGATGGACGCTGCTGGCGGAAAGCGCTGATGGACAGACCATGATCATCCGCAGCCCGGAGTCGGTGGATCAGTACCCGGTGTGCTACCACATCGACAACACGGCATTCAGCGGGTGGACAAATGGCACCCTCAACTACTATTTTGCCAAAGTCAGCATGGTGGAGGATGTGCAGGATCTGACGACCTACACCCAAATCAGTATGCAGGCTTGGCCGGCTACCAAACGTTACTCTGATGGTCGCTGGGATTTTATCGGGGATAACCTGTTTTTTTATTTTATCCCTGCGTTCACGGCGAGAAACGGCCGTGCTTGCCTCCCTGCGGGGTATATCAATTCGGTCAGACCGGGGGATCGCTATCACGCGGTGCTTGGGGGGATCCCGAATGCCATCGGTGCCACCAGTGGTATGAGTTGGTCGATTCCTGCGAATTACGCCCCCTGTAACGCCTTTAATGACTTCCTCACTCATGGTGCAACGGGTCAGCGCACCCTGGCCAGGCCGCATAGCCAGCTTTTTGGCGCCATGAGCTGGCAAACTCTGGGTATCTTCTCAAGGATGGGGAGTGGCTTTGCTGTGCCCAACCCCGCCGACAACGGTTTTTATCTGGCCAAGGAACCCACCATGGTGTTGGAAAACGGCAATACCCTGCGCGGTTCATTGCCTGGGCTCATCAACCCCTACGGCGACATTTCCGACTACGACAGCAAGACGTTCAGCTCGCTGCCGTTGCTGGGAGGGAAAGGGGTGCGCTTTATCCGGGCCAGTTATAACGCCAATATCAACACCTCATTCCTCGCCACCTTGGTGGGGTTTGATATTACCGGTCCCTGGAGGTAGCGATGGACCCGCTCTATCCGTTCGCTGTCATTGGTCCTGGGCTGGTGTGGGGCAATCAGGAAACCCCGACCGAGGCATTTCCCCTGCTTGAAACTCGGCATCTGCCGCTGACCTGCCAACCTGGTCTGGGGGCTTACGATGCCTTGATGATGGTGACACAATATGGCCGTTCCCGCGCCATGGGCTACATCGAGAGCACCGTCACCATCAACGGTGAAGGGGTCGCTCGCCGTGTGCTCTGCTTCACCCAGTCGGGGGATCTGATCGCCGAAACCATGAGCCGGGAAGGAGATGGCAAATATCGGTTCGACAGTCTTTGGCTGGCCCAACGTTACATGCTGGTCGCCCAGGACGATCCGGCGTTCGGCCCGGCCGATTACAACGCCGTGGCGGCCGACTACCAGCTCCCCACCCCCTACGCCCCCGGTGAGGGGGTCGGCCTGTCAGGAGGTTGATATGTTCACCTACTCCGATACGTTGCGCACCGCTCGCGCCGATCTGCTGGCCACGGCCATCGACTCAGGCAGTGCGGGGCCGGCGACCCTCACCATTTACACCGGGCCACGGCCCGCCCCGGGGGCCGCCGTCACCAGTCAGGTGCTGCTGGTCACCATGCAGTTTACCCACCCCTGCGCCCAGAGCGTGACGGGCGGGGTGCTGACCCTCAAGCCGCTTGCCGAGAAGATGGTCACCGGCAACGGAGTCCAGGCGTGGGGGCGGTTGGCCAACCGCGATGGGGTCTTTATCGCAGACCTGGATGTGGGGCCACCGGGCAGCGGGGCCGACATCGAGATCCCGGCCAACGAGCTGTATGCGGGCGCCTTGGTGCGCATCAACAATGCCACCTTCACCGAACCCTAACCGCTCTGCGTGAGCCAAGAGGTCAGCATGGCCAGAACCGACGCCCGCCTGGAGCTGCAGAAGGCCCGCAAGTCGTCCGCTGCCCTGGAGCTGAACCCGGCCATGGTGGTGCGCTATGTGGCCGTGCTGCAGGGCACCTGTCTGCCGCCCACCTTCGCCAGCTCCCCCGGGCTGGTGCTGCCTGCCGTCTTGCAGGGGCAGGGGCAGGCACTGCTGACAGATGTCACGATCACGCCCATCCATCCGGCTACCCTGGCCAGCACGGCCCCTGCCACGGTCACGGACATCACCGCCAGCGTGGTGATCGATGCGACGTTGGCTGTGACGGCGCGGGCCGCGCTCAACCAGATTGAGGCGGGCTATGACATCAACGTGTTTAGGGGGCCGAGCCACACCAGCCGGGGGCAATGGCAGCAAGCCCAGGATGTAGTGACCAGCGTCACCAGCCACTGGGAGCGGCCCGGGGTGGCCCAGGCGCACCATCAGCAGTCCTGGCAAGAGGGCACGGTGCTGGAGAGCACCCTGGTGGGTGTCGCGGCCCCGATGCCGCGCTGCGATAACCTGGTGCAGGATCGCTTTGAAGAAGGCCCGGCACTGGGCACGACCCACGGCACCGGCTTTACCAGCCTTCCGCGCTGCGATGTCACTCCGCGCTCGCCGTGGCGTGAGGCCACCAGGGCGGGGTGCTGGCAGGTGAGCGGTTATCGTGACCTGCCGCGCCTGGACAACGAGTGGCAGGGCGGCTGGTCCCAGGGTATCGGGCTGGGGTTCACCCTGACCGGCCAGCGCTGGCAGTGGGGCCTGCCTCTTCGCAAAAGCTGGCGGGATGGGTGGGACGAGGCGATACAGCCCCCCTGGGGCATCACGCCGCCCCCCAAGCCCCCCATCACCCCGGAGCGCCCGGACAAGCGCAGCCGCAAGCTGGTGTTCGGCCGCCCCCGGGGGGATGCCTCCCTGGAGTTTGTCTGGTTCGGGCAAGCCCACATCGTTATTCCAACCCGGAGGGTTTACCTGGTGAGCAACGCAGCACAGATAGTGCGAGTCAGGGACGGGCTCGACATTCCCGCCACCTCGCTGAGCATCGAGCTCGACACCGACTCCTGGGCCTGGCAGTTCACGGCCCAGATCCCCCGCATCGCGGCAGCCGAGATGACGGACGAGGAGGAGGTAAGCATCTTCGTCAACGGCCAGCAGTGGGATTGTGTGTGCGATGGTTGGCAATCAAGCCAGAGTTTCGCCCGAGAGTCGGCGACCCTCACCGGGCGCTCTCGCACCGCCTATTTGTCACCGACCCATGTCTTACCCCAGGCAGTGAGCGAGATCGGTGCTGCGACCATGGCCCAGCTCGCAGAGGCGCTGCTGCCGTTCGGCTGGACCCTGGACTGGCAGGCGCCGGATTGGCTGGTACCTGGCGGCTTCTTCAGCCTCGATAGCCAGACTCCCATCGAGGCGATCAAGTACCTGGCCGAGGCGGCAGGTGGGTTCGTGTTGCCGCACCAGTGCGATCGGCACCTGGTCATCAAGCCGCGCTATCCGACCGTGCCCTGGCAGCTTGATGGGGCGCTGGCCGACGTGGCCATCCCCCGCGCCATCATTACGACGCTGGGCAGCGACTTCCAGCCGGGGCAGCCGGCAAACGGCATCTATGTCAGCGGTGGCCATCAGGGCATCAATGCCCGGGTGCTGCGCCAAGGCACAGCAGGGGAGCGGCAGGCTTTGGCCATCACCCACCCGCTGGTGTGCGATGTGGTGGCGGCCCGCGCCCAGGGTGTGGTGGGGCTGGCCAAGACCATGCCGAAGCGCACCCAGACCATCCAGCTGCCGTTGTCTGCCGATACGGGGCTTATTCTGCCCGGGGCGTTGCTCGCGGTGGATGGCTGGAAGGGATACAACCGGGGCGTCAGGGTCTCTGCTGAGCTACAGAACAAGGCCATGACGGTGCGCCAGCAACTGAGTGTGGAGCGATTTGTATGAACCTGTTCAAGCAGTTCCGGGAGCTGATACCCGGTGCCGACCCGTTGCTGGTCGGTACCGTCACCGCAACGACGGGTACCAGTACCACGCTTGAGACCCCGGGCGGGGGCGTGGTGATTGTGCGTGGGGGAGGTGTGGCCATCGGCCAGAAGGCGTTTTATCAGGGAGGCGCCATCATTGGGCCCGCACCTGATTTACCAACCTATGAAATCGAGGTTTAAACCCCTGTTAAACGTTGGCTTTTTCTGGCGATATGGCAATCAGTGGTTAGGCTTTATTTGTTCAAGGAGGATATCGCTATGAAGAATGTGAAAGGATTCACATTGCTTGAACTGATGATAGCGGTCAGTTTGGGCGTCATTTTACTCGGTATTGGGGCCCCGGCTTTATCCAGCTTGCTCAGCGGAAACGCTCTGCATTTCGAGTCCCGTAACATACTGAAAAACATGATATTCGCTCGTAGCCAAGCAATTGACAATCAGACGGTAGTGACTGCGTGTTTGGCTGATGCCAACGACAATTGCGTAACGGCAGACCCCTCGCATTTCTTGGTGTTCATTGACGACAATGCAAATGACGTCTTGAACAATGGAGAGCAGGTTTTGGTAAGAAGTGCAGATTTCCCCAGCTCACTGACAGCAACCAACAGCATCACCTCTAGCACTTTCAGCCCGGATGGTACTCGGGATATCGATGATGAAGATGAACATGTCATCAGCCTCTGTATCTCAGGTAATGCACAGGTCAATCTTGTGACGCCGCCAAGTGGCCGAACCCGTCAAGAAACTCAAGCATTCATCTGCCAATAGCATCTTTCATTCTCGGCGGAATCTGCATCGCCGAGAATGATAAATACCATGCTCCAGTCGATAGTCATTTTCCCCGTAAGAATTTCGCATTTTTCGCGGCGGGCTACACGGGCGGGGACGTGGTGATCGTGCGAGGGGGGAGGGGTGGCCATCGGCCAGAAGGCGTTTTACCGAAGTAGTGAGATGGCAGGATGGGCCCCTGATCTACCAACATTTGAGATGGAAGTTTGAGTCCATGTCTTTGAGGTCGGACTACAATTGATGCCTGAAATTGACCAATACACCTCTGACAAGGAATGGCTATGAAACAATGGATGCTGTTGTGTGTGATTGCTCTTGTGCCACTGACATCTCATGCAGGAGCAATGCGTTGTAAGAACGCGCTCATCAGTGAGGGAGATTCATCTTTCAACGTGCAGAAGAAGTGCGGTCAACCGCAGATGAAAGAGGACATCATTGATGAACGCCTTCTGGATGCCCCGAAGATTGGGGAACGTTGGACCTATCAGGCCCGCGAAAGTGACATCCCTCAGGCCGTGACCATCATCAATGGCAAGGTGACCCAGATAGAAGACCTCACCCGCTGATGTGACAATGGCCACGCAATGTGGCCATTCCTGCCTCAGGTAAATCAATGAGCCATTCACTCACGGCACACTTCCCCCCTCTTTCCATCTTGGCAACTGTCAGATCTAACAGTGCTGTATCTCATGGTAATTGGAGCCATCATCTCCAGCAAAAGGCCTAAAAAAATGGGGCCATCCTGGGGCCAAAAAATACAGAACTGATGGGTTTGGGGCCAAAATGGGGCCACGAAAAGAGCTGTGGAAAGCCGAGGTTAGCTGATGGGGAGTGAGCCTAAGATTATGAATTAGCCAGCTTTATGCGGCTCTTGGTAGCTCTATCTAGCTTTCGTTCTGCCTCAATGGTTCATCGTGTAAATAAATTGAGCCATTGGCTAATTCTCTTCCTTTCAGCAGTTTAATGTCTTGGCATTAACAAACTGATGTCGTGGTGGGGCCGGGTCGACGGGTCGTCAACCCGGTTCCAAAAAACCCGTCGATTGTAAACCAATGGGAGAGGGGCGGCAAAGCCGGGCGCCGCAGGCCGGGACGGTCGACAGGCGCGAGGGAAGAGGGGCAACCGGGCAAGCTCAGCGCGGTGAGCTGCGACGGGCAGGTTTGTCAGGATCCTGCCCCGAGTAGTAGAGCACCCGCTGCACATACTCCTGGGTTTCCTGATAGGGAGGCACACCGCCGTGGCGCAGCACGGCTTGCTCCCCGGCGTTGTAGGCGGCGCTGATCCTCACCCAGTCCGGACCGAACTGCTTCTCCAGCCACTTCAGGTAGATCATGGCACCACGGATGTTCTGCTGGGCATCGAACGGCCGGGTCACGCCGAAGCGGGCCTGGGTTTCGGGAATGAGCTGCATGACGCCCTGCGCCTGCTTGGGGGAGACGGCGGTACTGTTCAGATTGGATTCGGCGATGGCGATGGCCAGGGCGAGTTGAGGGTCCACTTTGTGACGCTGGGCGGCCTGGCGGATCATGACGGCCAGCTTTTGCTTGGCCTGTGACTGTCTGGCCAGGTAGCGCTCCTGATCGAAGGGGGCACTGGGGCGCACCCAGGGGGCTCCGCCACCGCCTCCAATGCCGCAGGTACCCAGGGGCGCATTGCCGACCCGCTCGTTGTAGTAACGGGCGGCTTGCTGGTTGCCAAGGCGCATGGCCATGGCCAGGTAGGCGTTGGCGCTGCGGGCATTGCGGATCCCCTGGGGGCCGCGGGCCAGCAGGCGGCCGATGCGGTAATAGGCTTCCGGGTTGCCAAGGTTGGCGGCGGTGCAGTAGTGGGCGATGGCCTGCCGCGGGTTTCCCTGTTCCATGGCGGCACCCTGGCGCAGTGCGCTCATGGCCTTGGGGGCCTGACGAAAGGGATCTGCGTGGGAAGTGGTGGCGAGCAGTATCAGGAGTCCCCAGCCCCAGAGTCGTTTTTTCATGGAAACCTCGTCGTTGGTATCCGCAACATATAGGCCCGATCCGGGGAGGGACGCCAGCCAGCAGATGGAACATCTGGTTATGTGGGTGAGCGGCAGAGATGAAAACGGTATGGAACTTTTGGTGCAGGGGAGGAGCGGCAGGCTCCCGGGTCAGTGACTGCTTTGATAGATTTGTTAATTGAAGTTCAATATGCTGACAGAGTTGTTTTCTAACGCCTTGTATTTGCATGATGTCAGCCAGGCCATCGATGCAATGTCGTCGGGTCTGCCGGGTGAATCGATAGCGCCTCTGATGAGGGCAGGATGTGCATATGGTCGAATCGGTCGATATCTCTGTCGTGGTGCCTGCCAAGGATGAGCGGGACAATCTGGCCCCGCTTGTCGGCGAAATAGATGCCGCCCTTGGGGGCAGGTTCGAGTACGAACTGATCTATGTGGACGATGGCAGTGTGGACGACAGCCATGTGGTACTGCGCGATTTGCAGACGCGTTTCACCAGGCTGAAGGTGCTACGCCATGTCCATGCCGTGGGCCAGAGCATGGCGGTGCTGAGCGGAGTGCGCCACGGGCGTGGCGACTGGCTGGTGGTACTCGACGGCGATGGTCAGAACGATCCCGCCGACATTCCCGCCATGCTGGAGGAGGCGATGCGCCGCTACCAGAGCGATCCATACCAGGTGGGCCTCATCGGCCACCGGGTCAACCGCCGTGACGACTGGGTCAAGCGCCTCTCTTCAAAGCTGGCCAACGGCTTTCGCGATCTGCTGCTGCGCGACGGCATTCCGGATACCGGCTGCGGGCTCAAGGTGGTGCGTCGCGACTGGTATCTGAAACTGCCCGCCTTCAATCACATGCACCGCTACATCCCCGCGCTGATCCAGGCACAAGGGGGGCGCATGGCGCCCTGGCCGGTCAACCACAGGCCACGCCAGGCGGGCATCTCCAAATACGGGGTCTGGAACCGGCTCTGGGTCGGGCTGGTGGACGTGGTCGGGGTCTGGTGGTTGCAGCGCCGATCCAAGGTGGTTGAAATCCGGGAGATGCTGGAGTGATGGACGCCTGGCTGTCTGCCCCCATCGACTGGCTGGACTGGACCGGGGTGCATGTCACTGGCTGGAAGCTGATCGGCTATACAGGGGCGCTGATGTTCGGCGGACGCTGGCTGGTGCAGTTTCTGGCGTCCAGGCGGGCGGGACGACCCGTCATCCCGCGCCTGTTCTGGTACATGAGCGTGATCGGCAGCCTGATGACGCTCAGCTACTTCACCTTCTCTCCCAAGCAGGACTCTGTCGGCGTGCTGCAAAACCTCTTCCCCACCTTCACCGCGCTCTACAGCCTCTATCTCGATATCCAGCATCGGGGCTGGCGGCGGGACAAGGCAGTGACCGGGGAGGCCCGTCATGGTGAGTGATCGCACCCTGCTCAATCAGACGTCCCTTGGCTGGTTGCTGCTGATCGCGCTGGTGGTGCTGGGGGCCGGGCTGGGTCTGCGGGATCCCTGGCCGGCGGACGAGCCGCGCTTCGCCCTGATCGCCCGGGAGATGGTGGAGAGCGGCCAGTGGCTCTTCCCCATGCGCGGCGGGGAGCTCTATCCGGACAAGCCGCCGCTATTTATGTGGGGGATCGCGATCGGTTATGTGTTGACTGGCTCCATCAAGGTGGCCTTTCTGCTACCCTCCCTGCTGGCGGGGTTGCTGACCCTGGTACTGGTGTGGGATCTGGGGCGCCGCCTGTGGGATCCGGCGACGGGATTTCTGGCGGGCTTGCTGCTGCTCTTTACCGTCCAGTTTACCCTGCAGGCCAAGACGGCGCAGATCGACGGCCTGGTCACCTTCTTCATCACCCTCGGTCTCTATGGTTTTCTGCGCTTCCTCCTCTGCGGTGGCGGGTGGCGCTGGTACTGGCTCGGCTGGTTTGCCGCAGGGCTTGGCGTCATCACCAAGGGGGTGGGAGTACTGGCCCTGCTGGTGCTGCTTCCCGCGCTCTGGACCCACAGGGCACAAATCCGCGCCGCGCCTTTGTCAGCCTGGCTGAAGGCCCTGCTCGGGCCGCTGGCCATGGCCCTGGCGATGGGCCTCTGGCTGGTCCCCATGCTGGAGGCCGTGACCCGAAGCGGGGATCCCCTCCTGCTGGCCTACAGAGACAACATACTGCTGCGCCAGACGGTGACTCGCTATACCAGCGCCTGGCACCACGTCAAACCCTTCTGGTACTACATCACCTCGGTGATCCCGCCGTTCTGGCTGCCGCTCTCCCTGCTGCTGCCCTGGCTGGTGGTGGCCTGGCGGCGCGCCATCCGGGCGCAGGACAGGCGTATCCTGCTGCTGCTGGGTTATCTGGTGCTGGTGGTGCTGTTTTTCTCCTGCTCGCCGGGCAAGCGGGGCGTCTACATCACACCCGGTACGCCCGCCCTGGCGCTCCTTACCGCACCCTTCATCGGCACCCTGCTGGTCCGGGTCTGGCCGGGGCGACTGCTGGCCGGGCTCGGCTGGCTGCTGGGGGAGGCAGGGCTGGTGGGGGCTCTGGTGCTGGCATTTAGCGACAGAGTGGCCAGCCGTCTGGGGGAACTGGGGCCGGATCCCTGGCTTCCCCTGCTGGTGCTGGGGGGATCCTTGCTGCTGATCAATGCCTGGCTTCGCCGGGCGCCACTGACCGCCATTCTCAGCTCCCTGGCAGTGGGGTGGCTGATCTACTCCTGCTGGATCAGCGTGCGCCTCAACGAGGTGCGCACCCCTCAGGCAGTCATGGCATTGGCGGCGCAGAAGGTGCCTGTGGGGGATGAACTGCTGCTGGCGGGCTTCAAAGAGCAACATCTGCTGTTTAGCCTGCAACCAGTGAAACATTACCCTTATCTGATGGGAGACGGGGAGCAGGCCCGGGAAGCTGCCGCCTGGATAGGGGCTGCCCCCGGGCGCTGGGTACTGGGGAGCGCCGACCTGATGGTGAGGTGTTTTGACTCCGCGAAGATGGAAAACCTCGGCAACCGTCACCGCACCGACTGGCTGCTGGCAGGCCCGCAGGCCCTCAAACCCGCCTGTCGTGGGCTCTCCCCCACCATGGTGCCCTTCAGCTATACCCCTTCATCCTGAGCGCAGGGTCTGAGCCAGGGGACCCTGCCACCTCGTTTGGCTCAGACCCGGTAGTAGTCCCGATACCAGCGGACAAAGCTGTCGACCCCTTCCTTGAGTCCGATACGGGGGCGATAGCCCGTGGCGTCGAACAGCGAGCGGGTGTCGGCCCAGGTGGCGAGCACGTCGCCGGGCTGCATGGGCAGCATGTTGCGGATGGCCCGTTTGCCGAGGGCCGACTCGATGGCATTCACGAAGTCCAGCAGCCTGACCGGGCTGCCGTTGCCGATGTTGAAGAGGCGATAGGGGGCCGGGCTGGCATCCGGGGCCCCCTGCCAGTGGGCATCGCCCGCGGGGGGGCTGTCTGATATGCGCACTATCCCCTCGACGATGTCGTCGACATGGGTGAAATCCCGGCTGAGCTGGCCCTGGTTGTAGAGGTCGATGGGGTCGCCGTTCAGGATGGCGTGCACGAACTTGAACAGGGCCATGTCGGGCCGGCCCCAGGGGCCGTAGACGGTGAAAAAGCGCAGCCCGGTGGTGGGCAGGCCGTAGAGATGGGAGTAGGAGTGGGCCATCAGCTCCCCCGCCTTCTTGCTCGCCGCATAGAGGGAGACGGGATGATCCGCCCCATCGGACGGTTTGAACGGCATCTGTTCGTTCAGCCCGTAGACCGAGCTGGAGGAGGCATAGACCAGATGCTGCACCCGGGTCTGGCGACACCCCTCCAGCACTGTAAGGTGGCCGGTGAGGTTGCTGTCGGCGTAGGCGAAGGGGTTGTCCAGGGAGTAGCGCACCCCGGCCTGGGCCCCCAGATGGATCACCCGGTCAAACTGCTCGCGGGCAAAGAGCGAGGCCATGGCCGCGCGGTCCGCGAGATCGGTGCGCTCGAAGCGAAAGCCGGGTAGAGGCGTGAGCAGGGCGAGGCGCGCCTCCTTGAGGCTCACCGCGTAGTAGTCGTTGAGGTTGTCTATCCCCACCACCTGATGGCCGTCGCCACAAAGCCTGCGCGCCACATGAAATCCGATAAACCCGGCGGCGCCGGTGACGAGGTACTTCATCGCTCCTCCTGATGAGCCAGGCTGTCGCCACGGCCGATGGCATAGTAGGTGAAACCGCGCTGGCGCAGACGGGCCGGATCATAGAGGTTGCGGCCGTCGAAGATGATGGCCTGCTTCAGGGTCTGGCGAAGCAGGTCGAAATCCGGTGCGCGGAACTGTTGCCACTCTGTGCAGACGAGCAGGGCATCGGCCCCCTGAAGGGCGGCTTCCTGGGTGTCGCACAGGGTCAAGTCCGCCCGCTGGCCATAGAGGCGGGCGGCCTCGGTCATGGCCTCGGGGTCGAACGCCTGCACCTTGCCTCCTGCCGCCCAGATCGCCTCCATCAGCACCCTGCTCGGGGCTTCGCGCATGTCGTCGGTATTGGGTTTGAAGGCGAGTCCCCATAACGCGAAGGTGCGCCCCGACAGACTGGCACCAAAATGGTGGTGCAGCCGGGTCATGAGCCTGTGCTTCTGCGCCTCGTTGACCTGCTCCACCGAGCGCAGCAGGGGGGTCTCGCACCCCGCCTCCTTCGCGGTGTGGATCAGCGCCCTGACATCCTTGGGGAAGCAGGATCCGCCATAACCGCAGCCCGGGTAGATGAAGTGGTGGCCGATGCGCGGATCGGCACCAATGCCCTTGCGCACCTCCTCGATGTCGGCGCCCAGGGCTTCGGCCAGGGTGGCCATCTCGTTCATGAAGGAGATGCGGGTCGCCAGCATGGCGTTGGCGGCGTACTTGGTCAGTTCGGCGCTGCGTGCATCCATCCGCAGGATGCGGTCTCGCTTGCGGTTGAAGGGGGCGTAGAGCTCCTCCAACAGAGAGAAGGCGTGATCGGAGTCGGTGCCGATGATGATGCGATCCGGCCGCAGGCAGTCGGCGACGGCGGCGCCCTCCTTGAGAAATTCGGGGTTGGAAACCACGTCGAGCGGAAGGTCGAGACCACGGTCGGCGAGGCGCTCCGCAATGTGTCGCTGTACCCGGCTGGCGGTGCCGACAGGCACAGTGCTCTTGTTGACCACCACCTTGCCCCCTTGCATCAGGCGGCCTATGGTGTCCGCCACCGTCATCACCTGATGGAGGTCGGCGGACCCGTCCTCGTCCGGCGGCGTTCCGACCGCGATGAAGATAAGCTCGGCAAACTCCACCGCCCGGGCCGGGTCTGTGGTGAAGATCAGGCGACCGGCCTGATGGTTGCGCTGCACCAGGGGGGCGAGACCGGGCTCGAAGAGGGGAATGCGCCCCTCTTTCAGGCCCGCGACCTTGTCGGCATCCACATCCACGCAGGCCACCTTGTGACCCATCTCCGCCAGTACGGCGGCCTGAACCAACCCGACATAACCTATTCCGAATACGGTGACTCTCATCCGCTGTTGTTCCGCTGGCAGTGACAAGCGACTCATTCTAGAACGATTCGGGCGCAGGGGCAGCGGCCCGTTTCAGGTTTTTCAGCATCAGGCCGGCGGTGAGCGTGGGACATTTTGGTGCAAGGATTGTAACGCCTGGATGACGCGCACCATTTTGGCGCGTGAAGGGCGGGACTTGTGATCCATCTCACTCAAAATGGAGACTGTCGGCAGAACGAAGCCCCGGTTCACGGGGCTCGCTCCGCCCGACGGGCGGCCAATACTCTCTTGCTTCGCGACTGGATACCTGGTTATGGACAACACTTCACGCTCTGCGCATCCACTATATGAGGATGTGCTCGCCTTGCTGACCGCAGCAGGCTTCGTTTCCCTCGGCATCTTCCTGTTCCATCAGGTCGGCCTGCTCACCGGTGGCACCGCCGGCCTGGCGCTGCTGCTGCAGCAGGTGACCGGCATCAGCTTCGGCCTGCTGTTCTTCGCCATGAACCTGCCTTTCTATGCCCTGGCCTGGCTCAGAATGGGGCCGCGTTTCACCCTCAATACCTTTGCCGCCGTGGCCACCGTCTCCTTCATGACGGATCACCTCAACGCCGTGCTGCAAATCGGCAAGATCGAACCCGTCTATGCGGCGCTGATCGGCGGCACCCTGATCGGCATGGGGCTGCTCATCATGTTCCGCCACAAGGCGAGCCTGGGGGGCTTCAACATCCTGGCGCTCTTCATTCAGGACAGATGGGGTGTGCGGGCAGGCAAGCTGCAAATGGGGCTGGATTGCGCCATCGTGGTCGCCTCTTTCTTCGTGGTCTCCCCCTGGCTGCTGGTGCTTTCCGTGGTGGCAGCCATCATCTGTAACCTAGTGTTGACACTCAATCACAAGCCGGGGCGCTACCAGATAGCCTGATGTGCCCAGGGGAGTTGCCCAGCAGGTCAGCCCAGGGCTGGATACCGAAAAAAGACAGAGCGCCTGATGGCGCTCTGTTGCTATCTGCCCCTGGGGGTCACACCACCATGGGGACGCCGCTCTCGGGGTGGTGGATCACCTGTGCGGGGTAGTCGTAGAGTCGCGCGATGAGCGCCGGGGTCAGCACCTCGCCTGCGCTGCCGTCAGCCATCAGCCTGCCCTGCTCCAGCATCACCAGCCTATCGGCGTAGCGGGCTGCCAGATTGAGGTCGTGCAACACCACCAGCACGGCGGTGTTGCGACCGGCCAGCGCCCGGGCCATGGCGAGCAACTGGTGCTGGTATTTGAGATCCAGCGCCGAGGTGGGCTCGTCCAGCAGCAGCAGCCGCGCTTGCTGCGGTTCCTCCGGGGCCTGCCAGATCTGGGCCAGCACCCGGGCGAACTGCACCCGTTGACGCTCCCCGCCGGAGAGGCCGGGATAGAGGCGGTTCGCCAGATGGTCGACTCCGGCGTGGGTCATGGCGGCGCGGACAATCTCGTCGCGCCGGCTGGCAGGCTCGCTGTGGGGCAGCCGGCCCATGGCCACCACCTCTTCGCACAGGAAGGGGAAGCTCAAGGAGGAGCTTTGCGGCAGCACACCGACCCGGTGGGCCAGAGCGTTGTCGGCCCACCCCCTGCGGGTCTGGCCGAACAGGTGGATCTCCCCTTCATGTTCCAGCTCGCCGGTCAGGCACTTGAGCAGCGAGCTTTTGCCCGCCCCGTTGGGGCCGAGCAGGGCGGTCAGGCTGCCGGCATGCAGGTCGAGATCCAGGCTGTCCAGGATAAGTCGGTTGCCACGACTGAGGCGAAGGCCCCGGCAACTGAGCAGGGGGGAGGGGGATCCGGGCAAGGTGGCGATCTCCTGTTACAGGGTTCGGCGGCTCTTGACCAAGAGCCAGATGAAGAAGGGGGCACCCAGCAGAGCGGTGATGATGCCGACCGGCAGCTCGGCCGGTGCGAGCAGGGTACGCGCCAGCATGTCGGCCCCCAGCAGCAGGCCAGCCCCCAGCAGGGCAGACAGCGGCAACAGGCGGACATGGTTGGGTCCGGCCAGCAGCCGTACCAGATGGGGAACCACCAGGCCGACAAAGCCGATCATGCCGGCCACCGCCACCGCCACGCCGACACCGGCAGCGGTGAGCAGGATGAGGCGACGCTTCAGCGTCTGCACGTTCACCCCCAGGTGCCGTGCCTCTCCCTCTCCCAGCAGCAGGGCGTTGAGGGGATTGGCATCGCGCATGAACAGCAGCAGCAAAGCGGCCAGGGTCAGCAGCGCCAGTGTCACATCGACCGGCTTGCCTGCCGCCAGGGAGCCCATCTGCCACAGGCTCAAGTTGCGCAGCATCTGATCGTCGGCGAGATAGGTGAGCAGTCCGATGACGGCACCGGAGAGCGCCGTGATGGCCACCCCGGCCAGCAGCATCACGGTGACCGAGGTGCCCCCTTCCCGGGTACCCAGCAGATAGACGAGGGTGGTGGTGAGGGCTCCGCCGAGAAAGGCGAGCAGGGGCAGCAACCCCAGGCCGAGCAGGCTCTGCAGGTGCGAGCCCAACGGGGCGAGCAGCACGATGGCCAGGGCCGCGCCGAGTGCCGCCCCACCCGACACCCCTATGATGCCGGGGTCTGCCAGGGGGTTGCGAAACAGTCCCTGCATGACGGCGCCGCAGAGGCCGAGAATGCCCCCCACGGCGATGCAGAGCAGGGTTCGTGGCAGACGGATCTCCTGCACGATCAATAATTTGTGAGCCTCAATCCCGCTCTGTGGTCCGGCAAACAGGGCGCGCAGGCTCTCGCCAAGGGAGAGGGACATGGGGCCGGTCGCGAGGGACCCGACCAGCAGCAACGCCAGCGCGCAGCCGGTCAGGGCGAGCAGCCAGGGCAGAGGCAGGCGCATCAGGAACCCTGCTTGATCCACTGGGCGATCTGGTTCGCCTGTTGCAGGGAACGAAGGCTGAGGCCCCCTTGCAGGGCATGTCCGTCGATGGCGTGGATGGCCTTGTTCTTGCCTGCCGGGGTGGCTGACAGGGCGGGCACCTGGCTCAGAACGGCGTCAGGATCCTGATACTGCTGCCAGTCGCGGCCGCTCACCAGCACCAGATCAGGTTGCAGCTCGATGAGGGATTCGGTGGAAACGGGCTTGTAGTCGTGGAGCCCAGCCACCGGATTGACGCCGCCCGCCAGGGTGACGAGGGCGCTGGCGGTGGTGTTGCCACCGGCGATGCTGGTGGGCTGACCCTTGTGCAACAGCAGGAAGGCGACCTTGAGGGGCTTGTTCTGCTTCGCCTGCGCCGCCAGGGTGTCGCTCTGGGCGGCAATCTCCTCCTTGAGCTTGCTCCCTGCCGCCTGGTCACCCAGGAGATGGGCCAGGGTGTCGATACGCTCGTTGAGGTTGGCCAGCGTAGGGGCTGTGGCCATGACCTCGACCTTGACGTTGGCACGGCGCAACTGATCAAGCGTGCTGTTCGGGCCCATCTCGTCGCTGCCGACCACCAGGGTCGGAGAGAGGCTCAGGATCCCTTCGGCGGCGAGGGCGCGGTGATAGCCGACCTTGGGCACGCCTCTGGGCTCCGGACTGCTGACATCGGTGGCGACCAGGCTCTGCTCGCCCCCCAGCGCCAGGATGAGTTCCGTGGTGGCGGGGCCTATGCTGACGATACGCTCCCCCGCCATGACGGATGGGGAAGAGAGGGAAAGGGCACAGCCGAGCAGGCTGAATGTGAGGGCAATACGACGGCCCATGCGAACCTCCGAAGGGTGAATGAAATAGGGTTGCCGCCGAGAATATCAAGTCGTCCATCAAAATGCACTGAGAATGAAAGCGATTATCAATTGCGTTACTTGGGGCGCTTTATTACAGTATCCGCCGCGACACCGAGCACCATCGCCAGATCATCCAGGGAGAACCGATGAGCATTGCACAACGCATTCACGCGCTGCTGGAGCAAGACCCCAGCGCCCACCCGTCCACCCTCGCCACCGAGCTGGCCGTCAGCGAATGGGAGGTGGTACGCCATCTGCCTGCCGCCCTGATGGCGCAAGTGCCGGCCGGGGAGGCCGAAGCCCTGCTGGCGGACCTGGCCAGTTGGGGTCAGGTGACCACCATCGTCGAATCCGATGGCTCCATCTTCGAGGTGAAGGCTCCCTTCCCCAAGGGCAAGAACGCGCGCGGCTACTACAACCTGATGGGGCGGGACGGGGAGCTGCACGGCCACCTCAAGCTCGACAACGTGGCAGGCATCGCCCTGGTCAGCAAGCTCTTCATGGGCAAGGAGGGGCACTCCTTCCAGTTCTTCGGCCACAGTGGCCGCTGCATTTTCAAGATCTACCTGGGCCGGGACGAGCAGCGTCAACTGCTGCCTGAGCAGGTGGAGCGTTTCATGGCCCTGCGCCGTCAGTATCAAGAGGAAGTGAAAGCATGAGTGAACGTCAGGAGCGCCTGCAAAACCGCCTGCAACCGGAGATCCGCGAGTTCCGCGACGGTTGCCGTACCCTGCAGCTCGCCACTGTGGATGGCGAAGGCAACCCCAATGCCAGCTATGCCCCCTTCGTGCTGCAGGAAGATGGATACTATGTGCTCATCTCCGAGATAGCTCGCCACGCCCGCAACCTGCAACAGGTGCCCAAGGTATCGCTGATGCTGATTGAGGACGAAACCGGTGCCCGCGAGCTGTTTGCCCGCAAGCGTCTGACCTTCGATGCGGTCGCCGAGGTGGTGGCCCGCGACGACGCACGCTGGGAGAAGGCCGTTGCGGCGCTGGAAGGGCGCTTCGGCGAGATAGTCAAAGGGCTCTCCAACCTCAAGGACTTCGTGCTGTTTAGGCTCAAGCCCGAGCAGGGATTGTTCGTCAAGGGATTCGGTCAGGCGTTCCGTGTCTCCGGCGACGAACTGGTGGACTTCGTTCACCTGGTGGAAGGGCACAAACGCATCGACAATGGCGCCGAGCTGACCAGCCCGGCGGATGAACCCGTTTGAGGGGACAGTTAGCGAGATGAGAAAACGGGCAGCCTGGGCTGCCCATTTTGTTGTTATGTCCCGGGTTACTCTTGCCAGCCTGCCTGGTTGGGGAAGGCATCGCGATCGGCCTGGGTGGCGCTCTCGTTGCATTCCCCGCGGATCTTCCAGGAGGTCTGGCTGAGGACGATATAGCCGCTTCGGCAATACTTGCGCGTGGCCAGCATCTGGGTGAGCTGCTCGTCCTGCAGGGCTTCCCGGCGTTCCAGCAGGCTCTTGTCGCGGCGGCTCAGCCGGTTGTCATCTCCCTCCTGCAACCGGGTTGGCAGGACGTCGAGAGGGGCGGCCTCAAAGGTGAAGCGCTTGCTCCCGTCGTCGCTGATATGGGTGTGGAACAGGGGGGCCGGGCCATCGGGGGCCGCCCCCGGCAATCCGGAGCAGGCGGTGAGCGCCGGTAACAGCAGCGTGAGGGCAACGGCAGAGAGTAGACGCACACAAGACTCCAATCGGGTGTTCACATCAGGACGGGCAGCTTAACACGCCCGCTCGGGTTGAATGGTGGCCAGCAGCTCATCCGTCGTGAGCAGGGTCACGCTTCTGCCCTGAGGCAGGCTCAGATGCCGCCACATGAAGTGGTGGTGCTGGATGATCTGCTCCGCACTCAGGTGCGGCCTGTCCGCCGTGGTATGGGCGTCGGTCACCGCAAAGGCGTCAAAGCCCCTGGCGGCGGCGCTGCGCAACGTGGTATCGACGCAAAAGTCGGTGGCACAGCCGCAGATGAGCAGTCTGTCTACCGACTGCTCTGCCAGCAGGAAGCCGAGCTCGGTGTCGAGGAAGCTGTCACAGGCGGTCTTGCGCACCCGGCTGTCGTGGGGAGACGGGGCCAGATCGGCGTGCAATTGCCAGCCCGCACTGCCAGGTTCCAGCTCGGAACCCGGTTCGTCGTGTTGCACATAGATGACCCGTCCGTGTTGGCCCCGCACGCGATCGGCCAGACGATTGATGTTGGCGATGACCTGGGCATCCTGATGGCGGGGGTTATCGAACAACCCCTGTTGCATGTCGATGACGAGTAACACATCCATATGAAATCCTTGGGCTATTTTGAGGGTTGCAACCATTGGCTGCAGTCACGGCTTCGGGATTGATGCAGTGCGCCCATATCTTGCTTCATTTCCTTTGCATTTAGCCAGCGTTCCGGCAGGGGAGCTATGTGGACCCTGACGTCTGCGTCTCTCCCGGGGGCTGTCTCGTCACCGGTTTGCGGCACGATGAGTGCCACCTTGAGTGCCGGATTGCGGCTGGCGATGCGACTGGCGATCCCGAGTCCCCCCTCCACGTGGAAGTTGCCTGCGATATGCATGATGCGCCTGCCGGGATGCTTGCCCAGATAATCCACCATGCTTTCGGCCATGGTGTCGTCCCAGCTGGTCTGGGCGGCGAAGCGACGGGCGTTGCCGTCCGCATCCCCATGGTGCATGGAGGCCATGAACTTCTGGCGGTAGCCGTCATCCCCCAGAGTCAGCTCGCGGGCAAGCTGGCTGCGGCGATTGGCCGGCAGTTTGTCGAGCCAGGCCGGTCCCTCCTGACCGACGCAGCTCACCAGGGGTTTGGGGGCATTGGCGGCGATCACTGGCAGGTGCTGCGCCTTGGCGAACTCCACCAGAGGGCGGTAATCACTCTGGTAGTTGGGCCAGGCATGGCCATCTCGAATGAGGGCCGATTCGCCGATGCGTCCGGCCAGGTAGGCATCCAGCACCGGCTGATCGGCGCGGCTGAACTGCTCCATTGAGAGCACCAGGGCCCGGCCATCTGCCTGCGACGTCTCGTCAAGCCCCGCCAGCAGACGGGCCTGCAACAGATGGATGGCCGGGTGAGTGTGAAGTTCCCCCACCAGCACGATGTCGGCATCCGCCACCCGCGCCACCGCCTGCTCGAGGGTCAGTGCATGCCCCTGGGCCGTATCGAGCCGAGCGTGATAGAGGGTCTCGGGTGGGGTGTTCTGCGGCGTGGTGGCGCAGGCGGCCAGCAGCAGGGGCAGGGCGAGCAGGGGGAGTCGTCGGATCATGGTTACTCACTCACGAAACAGGGGATGGGAAAAGGCTGCACCATGGGATGGCGGCATGGCGAGCGAAAAAGTGGCGCCAGTGTAAGGGGGAATGACGATAAAGTGAAATGAGAATGATTCACTTTATTATTGATCTTTGTCTCTGGCGGGGTAATATGCCTTCCGCTTGATAATAATTCTCAATAAGGACTTTGCAGTGGCGCACAACAACACCCCCTCCCTGATAGCCCTCGCCGTGGCGGCCGGGCTGATCTCCCCCGCTTTCGCCGCAGACAAGAAAGCCGATGAAGTCATGGTCGTCAGCGGCTCACGGATGGAACAGAAGCTGGAAGATGTTTCCGGTCCCATCGCTGTCATTACCTCGGAGCAGATTGAAGAGCAGGTCGTCAGCAACGTCGCCGATCTGTTCCGCTATGAGCCCGGGGTGAGCGTGCAGGGAGGCGCAGGAGATGCCCAGACCTTCACCATTCGCGGCATGAGCGAAAACCGGGTCAAGGTGGTGCAGGACGGTGTGCGCCAGAACGATGCCTACAAGAATGGCGGCGTGGGTCAGACCTACTTCGACACCGACATGATCAAGCAGGTGGAAGTGGCCAAAGGGCCGGCCTCTGCTGCTTACGGTTCCGATGCTCTGGGAGGCGTCATTGCCATCACCACCAAGGATGCTGGCGACTTCCTCAAGGGCCGCGACAGCTATCTGGATGCGACCACGGGTTATGCCTCCAGCAGCCACCAGAGAATGGTCGGCATCACGGGGGCGCTGCGCACCGGGGAAGTCGAGAACCTGCTGCGCTACACCTGGCGCGATGGCGGTGTCACCCAGAATTATGACGGCGACAAGAACGAGTTCGACATCGTCAGCCAGGCCGTGCTGTTCAAGAGCAAGTGGAATCTCTCCGATGATCAGTTCCTGAAACTGACGGTGGATTACTTCACCGAGGGGCAGGATCCGGATGCCATCGATCTGACCAAGGCGGGCTCCGTCTTCAACCAGCCCATTACCGACAAGGAGACCGACAACCTCTCCCTGATACTGGATCATGGCCTCGCCCTGAACGCCCCCTGGGCGGATCGCGTGGACAGCAAGATCTACTACAGCCGCGCCAAGCAGACCCTGGATCAGTACGCTTCGTCCAAGTATCCGGTCATGCCGGGCAACCCCTATGTGACCAAGAACTCCCTGGATCACAACGGTTTCGAGCAGGAGAGCCTGGGCGCCCAGGTGAAGTTCAACAAGGCGCTCGCCAGCCAGCGTCTGGCCTGGGGCCTGGAATACGAGCATACCGACAACGAGCGCACCCGCTTCAAGGGGCCGACCGTTCCGGGTGACTTCGTCGGCTACAACGAGCTGAGCTTCCCCTCCACCACCAGCGAGCGCAGTGCGCTCTGGGCCTTTGACGAGATCAAGTTCGGCGAGCGTTGGGTGCTGACCCCGGGCGTGCGTTACGACTACTACAAGATGACCCCGGACGAGGATCCCGCCTACACCGGCGAGAACATGAAGAAGATCTCCGAAGGGGAGTTCTCTCCCAAGCTGGGGCTGGTGTTCAAGGCGCACGAGGCGGCGAACCTGTTCGCCCAGTACAGCCACGGCTTCAAGGCGCCCATGTATGACAACGCCTTCTCCACCCTGAACCACCAGGCGTATGGCTATCGCATCGAGCCCAACCCGAACCTCAAGCCAGAGAGCAGCGACGGCATCGATCTGGGGGTGCGCGGCAGCCGTGGCGGGTTCAGCTATGAAGTGGCCACCTTCTACAACAAGTTCGACGACTTCATCGAGCTGACGGCCGTGGGCACCGAAGGCCGTACCGCCCTCTATCAGTACCAGAACCTGGACAAGGCGACCACCAAGGGGGCCGAGGCCAAGGCGGACTACTGGTTGAACGAGCTGGTCAACGTCTGGGGCAACCTGGCCTACATCGAGGGCAAGGATGGCGAGGGCAACTACATCAACAGCCTGAGCCCCCTGAACGGCAGCGTCGGGGTGCGTCTGGAGCAGCCGAACTGGAACATCAACACCGCATTGCGCTTTGCCGACGACATGGACAAGGTGGGCAAGGATGCGCGAGGCAACGACAACATCAAGAGCGCAGGCTGGGGCGTGGTGGATCTCTATGCCCAGTTCAAGCCGGTGCAGGACCTGCAGCTCAACGTGGGGGTATTCAACCTGTTTGACAAGGAGTACGTGAGCTACGAGAGCATCACCGGCCTTGCCGCCACCGCGGATACCAGCAAGCAGACCGAGCCTGGCCGCAACCTCAGTGCACGGGTCAAGTACGTGTTCTGATGGTCGTCGACCAGCATGAAGGAAAAGGGGCCCTCGGGCCCCTTTTGACATGAAGGTCGGCGTCTGCAAAAAAGAAACCCGCCAGGGGCGGGTGGAAGGATTGCAACACTCATCAGGAAGCGGTGTTACCCAATAGACAGGGGGATGTGACAAAGGTTCAACTTTATTGATATTTATGGTTTTTATCTGTCATGCCGCCTGGGGATCCCCGTCCCGAAATCGGTTATCATTTGTGCCCCTTGTCATGCAGCCCGAGCCTCTATGCCCGCGTTCTCCTGGTTAGCCCTGTTTTTTGGCGCCTTCTACTTCGTTTATGGCGCCTATCTGCCGTTCTGGTCGCTCTGGCTGGAAGGCATCGGGGTGAGTACTGAACAGATAGGGTTGTTGCTGGGGGTGGGCATGGCCATCCGCTTTGCCGGCAACCTGATGGTGATGGGGCGAGTCAAGGGGGCCGGCCAGTTGCTGCCCGTCACCCGGCTGCTCTGTCTGCTGAGTCTGCTGGCCTTCCTCGGTTTCTATCTGGGCCACAGCCTCTGGTGGCTGGTGGTGCTGACCCTGGCGGCCAACTTCATCTACCCGACCCTGATGCCCATGGGAGAGGCGCTTGCCACCCGCATGGTGGTGCAGACCCACCTCGACTACGGCAAGGTGCGGCTGTGCGGCTCCTTTGCCTTTATCGTCGCCTCCACCCTGGTGGGGGCCCTGGTGGGCAACTTTGGCAGCGACTGGGTGCTGCACACCATGGTGGCCGGGCTGCTGATCATGCTGGGGCTCAGCCTGCTGCCGCTGCGACCCGCCCCTCGGGAGCTGCAAGGGGAGCGGGCCAAGGCCTCGCTGCTCGTCACGCTCAGGTCGGCCCCGGTGCGCCGCTTCCTGCTCATCACCGCCCTGCTGCAGGGGAGCCACGCGGCCTACTACGGTTTCAGCGCCATCTACTGGAAAAGCGCCGGCTACAGCGGCACCCTGATCGGGTATCTCTGGGCTCTGGGAGTGGTGGCGGAGATCGCCATGTTCGCCGCGGACAAGCGCTTCCTCCAGCGCTTTGGCGCCCAGACCCTGTTTCTGGTGGGGGCCCTTGGCTGCGTGGTGCGCTGGGTGCTGCTCGGCAGTTCTACCGACCTGGCGGTGCTGGTGCTCGGCCAGCTGCTGCACGGGGTCACCTTCTGCGTCAGTCACCTCGGCGCCATCCGCTTCATGACCCGCCAGTTGCCCGCGGAGCAGCAGATCCCCACCCAGGCGCTCTATGCGGCCCTGGGCCTTGGCATGACGGTGGCGGCCCTGATGGCGATCTGCGGCGTGCTGTTCGAGCCGCTGGGAGGCGGCATCTTCTTTATCATGGTGCTGGTAGTGCTGCCGGTCTTCGTGTTGCGGCTGCGTGAAGAGAGCCCTGAACAGGGCCGATGACACAGGTCTGCCGGTCTCTGGCGCGGCAGGCCTCCGACTTATCTGGACAAGGGAAGTAGAGAGATGCACCAAGGATGGCTGCTGATCGGGTTGTCGCTCGCCTATCTGGGCTTGCTGTTCCTCATCGCCTATGTGGCGGACAAGAACAAGCGCCGTCGCCCCAAGGGGCAGCCTCTGCTCTACAGCCTGTCGCTGGCGGTCTATTGCACCTCCTGGACCTTCTTCGGCACCGTGGGCCAGGCCAGCGAATCCCCCTGGTCGCCGGTGCCCATCTACCTGGGCCCCATGCTGGTGTTTCTGTTTGGCTGGCGCCTGCTGGCCCGCCTCATCCTGGTGGCCAAGCGCGAGCACATCACCTCCATCGCCGATTTCATTGCCGCCCGTTATGGCAAGTCCCAGCGCCTGGCCATGGTGATCAGCCTCATCGCCGTCATGGGGATACTTCCCTATCTGGTGCTACAGCTCAAGGCGATCGTCACCGGGCTCGATCTGCTGATGGCCAACAGCACGGGGGTCAGTCCCACCAGCAACATGGCGGAGCTGGCGCTGGGGGTCACCCTGCTGCTGGCCCTGTTCAGCATTCTATTCGGCACCCGCAACCTGGATGCCACCGAGCACCACAGGGGCATGGTGGTGGCCATCGCCTTCGAGTCCGTGGTCAAGCTGCTCGCCTTCATGGCGGTGGGGGGCTTTGCGCTCTGGCTCATCATCGCCAGACCGAGCGAGGCGCGTACTCTGGTGGCGGGCGACTTCCTCGATGCGGTGGTGGCGGTGACGCCGGGCAGTCTGCTGGAGCTCGCCATCTACACCCTGATCGCCATGTGCGCCGTCATCTGCCTGCCGCGCCAGTTTCACGTGACCGTGGTGGAGAACAACCAGGGGCAGGATCTGCACTGGGCCCGCTGGATCTTCCCCCTCTATCTCTTCCTGATGGGGCTCTTCATCTGGCCGCTGGCGCTGGCAGGCAAGCAGTGGGTCGGGGCAGACATGGCCTCGGACACCTATGTGATAAGCCTCCCCATGTCCCTCGGATTCGACGGCATGGCGATGCTGGCATTTCTCGGCGGTACCTCGGCGGCCACCGGCATGGTGATCGTCTGCACCATCGCCCTGGCCATCATGGTGAGCAACGATCTGGTGTTGCCGGTCCTGCTGCGCCGGGTCTGGCAACAGGGGCGGGACGAGCGTCTGATGCG
Source organism: Aeromonas caviae (assembly GCF_000819785.1). Taxonomy (GTDB): domain Bacteria; phylum Pseudomonadota; class Gammaproteobacteria; order Enterobacterales; family Aeromonadaceae; genus Aeromonas; species Aeromonas caviae. The sequence continues at coordinate 172,103 of NZ_CDBK01000088.1, forward strand.
GTTGCTGCTGCAGGTGCGTCGGGGTGCCATCTTGCTGATTTTGCTGGCGGCCTGGGCGCTCTATCTCTGGCTCGGGGATCTCACCAGTCTGTCGCGCATCGGCTATCTCTCGTTCGGGGCCGTGGCCCAGTTCGCACCGGCCCTGCTGCTCGGCCTGTACTGGCGTCATGGCAATCGCAAGGGCGTCTATCTCGGGCTCGCCCTCGGGGTCAGCCTCTGGTTCGTGACCCTGCTGGCGGAGAGCGGACTGCTGGCTGGCTCCCCCCTCGAAGCCCTGCTGGCGCCCCCAGACTGGCCGGCGGTGCGGGATCTGAGCCTGGGGGCCTGGTGCCTCTTCCTGAGTCTTCTGCTCAACCTCGCCGGCTATGTGGCGGGCTCCCTGCTGTCACGGGCGGCGGTGAGTGAGCGGCTGCAGGCAGCCAACTTCGTCGGCAAGACGAGCCGGGATACCTCGGCGCTTTATCATGCGCGGGTCTCGGTGAAGGAGCTGGAGATGCTGGCGGCCCGCTTCGTCGGTTCCAGCCGCGTCAAGCGGGCCTTCGGTCGTTTCGCCGGCGAGCGGGGAGGCACCCTGGCGCCCCAGATGCAGGCCTCCGCCGAGCTCATCGCCCACACGGAGCGACTGCTGGCCGGGGTGTTCGGTACCTCGTCCGCCCGCCTGGTGCTAGCCTCCGCCCTGCAGGGACGCAACATGCAGCTCGAGGAGATCGCCACCATAGTGGACGAGGCCTCCGACATGTTCCGCTTCAACCGCGGCCTGTTGCAGGGGGCAATCGAACACATGGGGCAGGGGATCTCCGTGGTGGACAGGGAGCTCAGGCTGGTGGCCTGGAACCGACGCTACATCGAGCTGTTCTCCTATCCCCCCGGTCTCATTCAGGTGGGCCGTTCCATCGAGGAGATCATCCGCTACAACGCCGGACAGGGGTTGTGCGGTCAGGGAGACATCGAGGCCCAGGTGGCGCGGCGGGTTGCCTTCATGAAGCGTGGCAGCCCCCATGTCTCGGCGCGGGAGCGTCCCGATGGTCGGGTCATCGAGATGCAGGGCAACCCCATGCCTGCGGGGGGCTTTGTCATGACCTTCACCGATATCACCCCGTTCAGGGCGGCGGAGCGGGTGCTGCGGGAAGCGAACGAGCACCTGGAGGCGCGGGTGGCCGAGCGCACCCACGAGCTCTCCGAACTCAACCGCCAACTGCTGCTGGTAAACCAGCAGGTGGAGCGGGCCAACCAGTCCAAGAGCCGGTTCCTGGCGGCGGTGAGCCACGACCTGACCCAGCCGCTGAACGCGGCCAAGCTCTTTACCTCCTCCTTGCTGGAGATGCTGCCCCCGGAGGACGAACCGGCTCGCATCGCTCGCCACATCGACGACGCCCTGGGGGCGACCGAGGATCTCATCACGGATCTGCTGGACATCTCGCGCCTCGAGGCGGGCAAGTTCAAGGCGAAGAAGCTCGATTTCGCCCTGAGCGATGTGCTGGACAATCTCAAGGCGGAATTCGGCGTGCTGGCCCAGGCCGGTGGGATCCAGTTCTCCGTGGTGGAGAGCCGCCTTGCGGTCTACAGCGATGTGCGCTTGCTGCGGCGGGTGTTGCAGAACTTCCTCACCAACGCATTTCGCTACAACCCCGGCGGTCGGGTGCTGCTTGGCTGTCGCCGCATGGGGGAGAAGGTGCGCATCGAGGTGTGGGACAACGGCCCCGGCATCCCGGAGGGCAAGCAGGAGGCGATCTTCGACGAGTTTTCCCGCCTCGATCACTCCCGCACCGCCAGGGAGCAGGGGCTTGGCCTCGGGCTCGCCATCGCCCGCGGCATTTCGCTGGTGCTGGGTCATCAGCTCTCCCTGCGCAGCTGGCCCGGAGCGGGGTCCGTCTTTGCCATCACCCTGAACCTCGCGACCCGGCCCGTCATCCCCAGCCAGGTGACGACCCCGGCCCTGCGAGACAGCCAGCTGGAAGGGGTCAGGATCCTCTGCATCGACAACGAGGAGGATATCCTCATCGCCATGGCCTCGCTGCTGGGACGCTGGGGCTGCGAGGTGCGCTGTGCCCAGAGCCTGGAGCAGGCGGAAGAGATCATCGGCGGCGGCTTCCTGCCTGCGCTGGTGCTGTCGGACTATCACCTGGATGACGGCAAGACCGGGTTGCAGGCGTTGCACATGATCAGGCTGGCCCATGGCAACGGTATCGGCGGCATCATCATCAGTGCGGATCGCAAGAGCGAGTTGCAGGCACAGATCCGTGAGCACGGCTTTGGCTACGTGAGCAAACCGGTCAAACCTCTCAAGCTGCGCGCCCTGATGAACAGCCTGCTGATGCCGGTTCAGTGACTGGTCTCACAGAATCCAGCATTGGCTGAACATTTTCTGGATGCCATCCAGGTGTCATGATCGCCGATGATGGTACCTATTTCGTCGCCATTTGCCGCGATTGGTGATAATTGAGTCTTGCTGGGTGTCACTTTTGGCAGGTGGCGGCCGAGCGACTCTCCTCTATAGTCATTCGGCGATTATTTTTGTCGCAAATCAAGTTGTGCAAAAAGGCAAACCGGATGAAAGTCCGGGACGCAAAGCTTCCGGTCTAAGGGTCTGCGTACCTAGGATAGCGGGGCCACCACAGGTTGTATCGTCCATGGGCCAAGCCATGGTTGCGATGTTGTCTGCGTTACCTGGCAGGTTGCGTTGCCTTTTTCGTTGTTAATTCCAATAACGAAATAAGGAAGTTCAAATATGTTAAGTCCAAAACTTTCCCTGCTGGCGCTTCTGGTCGGGGGGCTTTGCACTACCTCCGCCTTCGCCGCTGCCCCGGGCAAACCCACCATTGGCTCCGGTCCCACCAAGTTTGCCATCGTTGAAGTCAATCAGGCCGCTTCGGCCTACAACCAGCTGGTGACCGTCCACAAGGATGGCGCTCCCGTCAGCGTGACATGGAACCTATGGTCCGGTGACGTCGGACAGACCGCCAAGGTACTGCTCGACGGCAAGGAGGTGTGGTCAGGCCCGGCCTCCGCCGCGGGTACCGCCAACTTCAAGGTCACCAAAGGGGGGCGTTACCAGATGCAGGTGGCCCTGTGCAACGCCGATGGCTGCACTCTCTCCGACAAGAAGGAGCTGATGGTCGCCGATACCGACGGTAGCCACCTGGCGCCGCTCAATGCGCCCCTCAAGGAGAACAACAAGCCCTACGCCAACAAGTCCGGCAAGGTGGTGGGGGCCTACTATGTGGAGTGGGGTGTCTATGGTCGCAAGTTCACCGTGGACAAGATCCCGGCCCAGAACCTGACCCATATCCTCTACGGCTTCACCCCCATCTGCGGTGGCAACGGCATCAACGACAGCCTCAAAGAGATCTCGGGCAGCTTCGAGGCGTTGCAGCGCTCCTGTGCGGGCCGCGAAGACTTCAAGGTCTCCATCCATGATCCCTGGGCGGCGATCCAGATGTCCCAGGGCAACCTCAGCGCCTGGGATGAGCCCTACAAGGGCAACTTCGGCAACCTGATGGCCCTCAAACAGGCCCACCCGGACCTCAAGATCCTGCCGTCTGTCGGCGGATGGACCCTCTCCGATCCCTTCTATTTCCTGGGTGACAAGACCAAGCGCGATACCTTCGTCGCCTCGGTCAAAGAGTTCCTGCAGACCTGGAAATTCTTCGACGGCGTGGACATCGACTGGGAGTTCCCGGGCGGCCAGGGGGCCAACCCCAGCCTGGGCGGCCCGAATGACGGCGCCACCTATGTGGTGCTGATGAAGGAGTTGCGAGCCATGCTCGATGAACTGGAAGCCGAGACCGGCCGCCAGTATGAGCTGACCTCGGCCATCAGCGCCGGCGGTGACAAGATTGCCAAGGTGGATTATCAGGCGGCCCAGCAGTACATGGACCACATCTTCCTGATGAGCTACGACTTCAGCGGCGCCTTCGACCTGACGAATCTGGCCCACCAGACCAACCTCTTTGCCTCCAGCTGGGATCCGGCCACCAAGTACACCACCGACAAGGGCGTCAAGGCGCTGCTGGGTCAGGGGGTGACACCGGGCAAGATTGTGGTGGGGGCGGCCATGTATGGCCGTGGCTGGAGCGGAGTGAAGAACTACCAGGCCGGCAACCCCTTCACCGGCACCGCCACCGGACCGGTGAGCGGTACCTGGGAAAATGGCGTGGTGGATTACCGCGACATCGTCAACAACCGCATGGGCGCAGGCTGGGAGCAGGGCTATGACGAGTCGGCCGAGGCCCCCTATGTCTTCAAGGCCAGCAGTGGTGACCTCATTACCTTCGACAACGACCGCTCGGTCAAGGCCAAGGGGCAGTACGTGCTGGCGAACCAGCTCGGCGGTCTGTTCGCCTGGGAAATTGATGCGGACAACGGCGACATCCTCAACGCCATGCACGAGGGGCTGGGCCACGGCGAGGGTACGCTGCCGCCGGTCAACAAGCCGCCGGTTGCCAATGCCGGCAGCGATCTGAGTGCCACCGGCCCGGCCGAGGTGACCCTCAACGGCAGTGCCTCCCACGATCCGGAAAACGGGGCGCTGACCTACAGCTGGAAACAGGTCTCCGGACCCCAGGCCAGCCTGCTGGATGCCACCCAGGCCAAGGCCCGTGTGGTACTGGATGCCGTCAGCAGCGACATCAATCTGGTGTTCGAGCTGACCGTGACCGACGATCAGGGGCTCTCGGCCAAGGATCAGGTGGTGGTCACCAACAAGGCGCCGCAGCCGAACCTGCCCCCCGTGGTCAGCGTACCGGCCAGTGCGACCGTCGAGGCCGGCAAGCAGGTGAGCATCAAGGCCACCGCTTCCGACCCCAATGGTGATGCCTTGAGCTATCAGTGGACAGTGCCGGCCGGTCTTAGCGCCACCGGTCTGGACAGCGCGACCCTGGTGGTCACGGGCTCGAACGTGACCAGTGACACGGCCTACGATCTGACCCTGGTGGTCACCGACGGGGCGCTGGATGCCACAGCCGTTACCCGCCTGACCGTCAAGCCGGCCAGTACAGGTGGTGGCTGCGAGGCCAGCGATCCGGATGCGGCCAACCACCCGGCCTGGAGTGCAGGTACCGTCTACAACACCAATGACAAGGTGAGCCACAAGCAACTGGTGTGGCAGGCCAAGTATTGGACCCAGGGCAACGAGCCGAGCCGCACCGCCGATCAGTGGAAACTGGTGAGCCAGGTGCAACTGGGTTGGGATGCCGGAGTGGTCTACAACGGCGGTGATGTCACCAGCCACAACGGCCGCAAGTGGAAGGCCCAGTACTGGACCAAGGGCGATGAGCCCGGCAAGGCCGCCGTCTGGGTCGATCAGGGCGCGGCGAGCTGCAACTGATCTGCCGTGATGACAAATGGGGCCGAGGGCCCCATTTTTGTCTTGCTGCGTGGTCGGGTGTCTCTTCCCTGTCAGAGGAAAGGCGCACTCGCTTTGTCAAAAAGGCCCGTCAGGGCCTTTTTTCATGGTATCTCACCGGTTCACAGCGGTTTTTGCCACAGGCTGAGCAGCAGATCCTGCTCGAGGGCGTCGGGCCCCTGGTGGGTGAAGGCGTGGCGCTGCTCGCCGCTGGCACGCCAGCCGAGGCGACTGGTCTCCAGAATGTGCTCGCGCAGGCCCTGATCCAGCGCCGTACTGAACTGTGCGCGTTGCTGGGCAACACTGACAAGCCCGGTGAGGGCGGGCCAGCTCAGGGGATGTTCCATGCTCACCGGATTGAGGCTGACGCGCAATTGCCACTGATGGCGAGGGCCTGGCTGCACGTGGAGCAGATAGCCGCCCGGCGCCAGCCAGCTGACCAGGAGTTCCGTCTTGACCTTGAGGTCGTTGACCAGCAGCACCTGGGCCGTGCCAGGCAGTAGCGGGGCGCGCGCCGGGTCGGCGATGACGAACTGGCCTTCCGGTTGCGCCTTGTTGGCGGCGAAGATGGCATTCTTGGCCAGATCGAAACCGCCGACCTGCCAGCCGGGCAGCTGCTCAGCCAGGGCGCGGCAGTAGTACCCCTCGCCACAGCCGAGGTGGACAAGCTCGCGCTCGCCAAGAGGAGCGAGCAGGTTCGCCATGGCGTCCACCAGAGGCAGCTGGTGGCCTTGTTCCAGGAAGCGGCGCTTGGCGCGCAGCAGGGCCCGGCTGTCGCTGTCCTTGGGGTTCTTCTTGCCGGGGATGAGGTCCAGATAGCCTTCCGGTGCGGGATCGAAGTGGTGCTTGTTGTCGCAATAGACCCCGCGGGAGGCGGCATGAAGGTGCAGGGGGCTGCGGCAAAGGGGGCATTGAAGGTGCATAGGAGTTCTCTTGGCGAAGGCCATGACGGCGGGGCGTTCGGGATTATAGGGGAGAGGATCGGAAAAGGCTGCCATGGGCAGCCTTTTTATCCAACGGCGCTGTGCGGGCGCCGTCGGCGGAACCCGGTCAGCGGGTACCAAACACCACTATGGTCTTGCCGTGGGCGGAGATGAGCTCCTGCTCTTCCAGCATCTTGAGGATGCGGCCGACGGTTTCACGGGAGCAGCCGACGATCTGGCCGATCTCCTGGCGGGTGATCTTGATCTGCATGCCATCCGGGTGGGTCATGGCATCCGGCTGTTTGGCCAGGTTGAGCAGGGTCTGGGCAATGCGGCCGGTCACGTCCAGGAAGGCGAGGTTGCCGACCTTCTGGCTGGTGTGCTGCAGGCGCTTGGCCATTTGACCGGATAGACGCATCAGAATGTCCGGGTTGACCTGGATCAGCTGGCGGAACTTCTTGTAGGAGATCTCGGCGACTTCACAGGCGCCTTTGGCACGCACCCAGGCGGAACGCTCCGGATTCTCGTTCTCTTCGAACATCCCCATCTCGCCCAGGAAATCCCCCTGATTCAGGTAGGAGAGGATCATCTCCTTGCCTTCGTCATCCTTGATCAGGACGGCGACGGTGCCCTTGACGATGTAGTAGAGGGTTTCCGCTTTTTCACCGGCGTGGATCAGGGTGCTCTTGGCGGGATACTTATGAATGTGGCAATGCGACAAGAACCACTCAAGGGTGGGATCGCTTTGCGGTTTGCCAATGATCATGAGACTTCCTCTGTAGTGTCATTTTTATGGACTGTGCGTCCAGGCAAGTTGCCAAGCTTGCCATTCCTTACTCTTTGGTCGCAGTAGAATAAGAGCCTTTGCCTGTGCTGACAAGGCTTTGGGGTTTTGCCGTCCACCGGTGAGCCGCCATCTGCTGCGTCGTCCGGGGCATTCTAGGCAAGAAGAGGAGGTCGGATGTTGATTTCGATCTATTTCCCTTTGGGTCGTCGCCCGTTTCGCAGGAGAGGCTTGTCGCCGCAAAACGGAGCTTTATCGCCGGGAACGGGCAAGATCCTGGCGCATGTGCCACTCGACCCCGGCTTGAGGTATGCTATGGGCGTTAGAACCGTCGTCATTGAGAGGAAAGTGAGAGATGAAAGCCAAGGTCAGCTGGGTGGAAGGCATGAAGTTTGTGGGAGAGAGCGAGTCCGGTCATCAGGTGACCCTGGATGGCGCCAACCCGGGTGAAGGTGCCAGCCCGATGGAGATGATCCTGCTGGCTGTCGGCGGTTGCAGCTCCATCGATGTGGTCTCCATCCTGGAGAAGGCCCGTCAGTCCGTGACCGCCTGCCATGTCGAACTGGAAGGGACCCGCGCCGATACCGTTCCCCGGGTATTTGAGCAGCTCCACCTCAAGTTCGTGGTGACCGGCAAGGGTCTGGCGGAGAAGCAGGTCGCCCGTGCGGTGGATCTGTCCATGGAAAAATATTGTTCAGTTTCCCTGATGTTGGAAAAAGCGGTAGAAATTACCCATAGTTATCAAATCCTTGAGGGTTGACCGCTATAGTTTGTCCCGTCGATAACGCCATGACATAAGGAAAGTGCGATGAAAAAAATGATGATGTTGCTTCCCCTGTTCGGTCTGGCCGCCTGCAGCATGCCGCAGCCGACCCAGTATCAATACAGCCAGTATCAGTGCGGGGAAGAGTTGCTGGCCATCACCTATGATGCCCAGGCCGACATGGTGCAGTTCCCTTATGCCGGTGTCTATCACAAGCTGGGGCGCATCGAGTCGCCCAAAGAGACTGCCAGCTATTCCGACGGGGTGACTACCTTCTCCCGTCAGGACAAGCAGGCTACCCTGGTCAAGAGCGGTGTGACCCAGCTGACCTGCGAGTTGAAGTGACCCTGATGCCGTCACGGCGTGCATGGAAAACGGCCTACGTGAAGCAGGCCGTTTTTGTTGAAAGAGACATCACTCTGACGGTAGCGAGCCCAGCAACTGGATGGCCAGTTGCTGGCTAAGCTGGCCACGGGCCTCCTCTGCGACAGGCACGTCGCTGGCGAGCTGGATGGCGCTGCTCCACACCGCTTTCTGGCTATGCCCGTCGAGCAGCACGATGGCCAGGGTCCCCTTGCGGGCATTGGTGGCGGCGTTCAGGCCCGGTGTCATGCCGAGGCGGGAGAAGATCTCGCCATCGCTCATGTCCTGGCTGCCAGCTACCCCGATGGCGACCCAGACGTCGGCCTCATCCAGGGGAACGCTGCGCCAGCCTTTGCCGTCCAGCTGCCGGATGACGGCCTGCTGTACCGGCTCGAGCCAGGGCGCGGCGCTGTTGCCCGCATACTGGAATTGTTCGGCCAGCGCATAGCGTGGTGTCGCCCCGTAGGTCCAATGCTCCGCCGGGCGAACCACCATGGTGCCCGTTTCTACCGTGGGTGCGGCGGGGCCGGAGCTGCAACCGCCCAGCAGGGTTGCCAGCATGAATGAGAGAAGTGCAGCGCGCATCGTTAAGCTCCTTGGCTCAGGTGATCTTGCCCGTTTCGATCAGTTGCTGGATCAGGGGGCGCAGGATCAGTTCCATTGCGAAGCCCATCTTGCCACCCGGCACGACGATGGTGTTCATCCTGGACATGAAGGCGCCGTCAATCATCGACAGCAGGTAGGGGAAGTCCACCTGCTTGATGCCCCGAAACCTGATCACCAGCATACTCTCGTCCAGGCTGGGTATCACCTTGGCGCTGAAGGGGTTGGAAGTATCGACGGTCGGCACCCGCTGGAAGTTGATGTGGGTGCGGGAGAACTGCGGCGTGATGAAGTTGATGTAGTCGTCCATGGAACGCACGATGGAGTCGGTCACCGCCTCGCGGGAGTGGCCGCGTTCCGAGGTGTCGCGAATGAGCTTCTGGATCCACTCCAGGTTGACGATGGGCACCACGCCGATGAGAAAGTCCACGTGCCGCGCCACGTTGTGCTCCCCCGTGACCACGCCGCCATGCAGTCCTTCGTAGAACAGCAGATCCGTCTCGCCGGGCAGCTCCTGCCAGGGGGTGAAGGTGCCAGGCATCTGGTTGAAAGGCACCGCCTCGTCGAAGCTGTGCAGATAGCGCCGATACTGGCCGGTGCCGCTCTGGCCATACTCCTGGAAAAAGGACTCCAGCAGACCGAAATCGTTGGCCTCCGGGCCGAAGTAGCTGATATGCCGCCCCTGCTCCCGGGCCTTGCGGATAGCCACGTCCATCTCGGGCCTGGTGTAGCGGTGAAAACTGTCCCCCTCGACCACGGCCGCCTTGTATCCAAGCTGGTGGAACATGGAGCGAAAGGCGTTGGTGGAGGTGGAAGTACCGGCACCGGACGAACCGGTGACCGCGATGATGGGATGCTTGGCGGACATAGAATTCTCTCTTCCTTGGGAGTTCCGTTATAAGGGGTGGCCCAAAGTGCGGTCAAGTGCGCCGTCATCCTCCTGCAGCCACCACGCTTCCCGGCAATAGCGGTGAACGAGGGCTGCCCTGTGCTCTGGGTACGTTGGAATAGGTGCTGCTGGATAGCGAACTGGCCATGCGGCCTGATGGTGCGAGTTGGATAGGGGGAGGGCGGGGTGAGCCGCCCGATAAGCCGTGACCGCGCTACGCTTGGGGGAAGTCGTTAGTGGGTGACTTGCTTAAATGAGTCTTTGGGACGACATTGACACTTTCGTGCAGCTCGCTGTAGACAAGCACGGCGCTACCTTGTAGCAATTGTTGCCTGACTGCTTCGACCTTGTCGGTCAGGCTGACATCCTGTTCACCGTATTCGGTGCCTTCTTGCAGCACAAAGTGTTCGAGCAGGTTGGTGAGGGTGTCCGGCTCCAGTTCTTGCCAGGGGATAATCATGATTTCATCTTCACTCAGTGGGTTGCGGATATTGTCGGTGTCTGGTCGGCAAGCGCAAGGGATTTGTCTCGTTTTGGACGAGGGGTGCCATGCAATCCATTGACGCACGCCGACCCTCCAGTCAATTCGAACAGCACCTGTTCGATGCCCGCCGCCGCGCCCTGAGCGCCGGTTTGCGCTGGTACTGGGTCATCAATCTCATCGCCCTCGTATTTCTGCTGACCCGCTTCTACATCTATCGGGATGCACACCTGGTACTGGTCGGCAACCTGCCCTGGTCATACAAATGGCAGCTCTTTGCCATGATAGGTGTTGGCCTGCTGCTGCCGCTCGGGTGGGGCTGGCTCTCCCGTCAATCCCATGCCATCTGGCTGGTGTCCCTGTGCGTCTGTGCCCTGGCCTGGGGGCTAGCCTGGGCCATGGTGGGTTACACCATCTCGATCGTCGACTTGAAGGGAGGCTTCAGTTTCATTTTCAACATGGTCAGTCTGTTGCTGCTGACCGGTCTCGTCGCCGCGTATTGCGATGTGCGGCTGTTTTACGCACTGGTTTTTGTCCCCCTGCTGTTCTTGTTGATGAGAGCCTCCTGGAGTCCTGAGCCCTTTGTTCTGGTCAACACCATCGTGGTCGGGGTCTTGCTGGTGGTGCTGGAGACGGGGCGGCGCATGCTCAACGGCTGGTTCGAGCTTGCGGTGTCAAGGGAACACGACAACCTGATGCTGGCAAACAAGATGAATGCCATGGCCAACCGGGATCCCCTGACCGGCATAGCCAACCGTCGCCACTTCGATCAGGCGTGCAAGCGTGCCATTGCGCAAGGCACCACCCAGGATGTACCGCTCACCGTGATCCTGCTCGATGTGGATTTCTTCAAGCGCTACAACGATCGCTATGGTCATCAGGCGGGGGATGAGTGCCTGATCCTGGTGGCCGAGTGCCTGGAGGAGAGTGTGCGGGAGCCCGGCGATCTGGTGGCGCGCTACGGGGGAGAGGAGTTCGTGGTGTTGCTGCAGGAGACGACGCTGGCCGGTGGCCAGGAGGTGGCGGAGCGCATTCGCGCCACTCTGGCGGCCAGGGCTCTGCCCCATGAGGATTCCGACGTTTCCCCCCACCTCACCCTGAGCCAGGGGATAGCCCAGTGGCGAGCCGGGGAGAGCCTCGTCATGCTGCTCGAGCGGGTCGATGGCGCCCTCTATCAGGCCAAGGAAGAGGGGCGCAACGGTTACCGGTTCGCGCCCTGAGTCTGTTCCCGCAACCACTGGCTGATGCGCTCATCCAGCCAGAAGCGGGGGCGCCAGGGAGAGCCGTGCAGGAAGCCCACGTGGCCGCCCTGGCGGCTCAGCTCGTAGCGCACCAGAGGGGAGAGCTGCTCCGCAGCCGGAATGACGGCATCGGTCATGAAGGGATCGTCGGCGGCGTGAATGATGAGGGTCGGGATGGGAATGCGGGCCAGCAGGCCCAGGCCGGAGCAGGTTTGGTAGTAGTGATCGGCGCTCTCGAAACCATGGAGCGGTGCCGTCACCAGCTCGTCGAACTCCCTCAGTGTGGCTATGCGGGTGATCTGGGCCGGCTGCCAGCGCGCCCGTGCCGCGCTCTGGCGCCGGATCTTGCTTTGCAGGTTGGTTCGCATGGTCCGCAGCAGGTAGTTCTGATAGACCCGTGAGAAGCCCTGATTGACCCGTTCGGCACAGCTTGCCAGTTGCAGCGGGGCCGACACTACCACCGCCGCCTTCAATGGTGCCGGGCAGGCCCGCGCCAGCAGATTGACCAACATGTTGCCCCCCAGGGAATAGCCGATGGCGACCAGGGGGCGGCCAGGAAAACGCCGCCCCAGCTCGGCAATTACCGCCTGGGCGTCCTCGATGGCGCCTGAGTGATAGGCCTGCAGCAGCCGATTCGGCTCGCCACTGCACCCCCGAAAGTGCATCAGCACCGCCTCGTTCCCTTGCCGCTGCAGGTGGGCAAAGAGCCCCTTGGCATAGTGGGAGTGAATGCTCCCCTCCAGTCCGTGGAACACCACCACCAGGGGTTGTTCATCCTGGACGGGTTCGCCGCTCCAGGCCAGATCGACGAAATCGCCGTCCGGAAGTTCGAAGCGCTCTTGGATGAAGCGGGCAGGCGAGCGGCGCAGCCACTTGGGTAAAATGGTTTGCAGATGGGGGTTGCGGGCCCACCAGGGGGCGTGAAAGTGGCTTTCTGTCAACATGCAACGACTCGGAAGAGCAGGGAGGAAAAGGGGGCGGCGAGCCCTTGGCTCGCCGCGACATCAGGCCATCAGACGATCGTGGTGCTCGGCGCCGCGCAGCATGGCCTGGATCAGTTCGTTGGCTTCAAACTTGGTGAGCGCCTCGTGGGCGCCGACCTGATGGGCCCGCTCCACGCTGATCTCGCTGGAGAGGGAGGTGTGCAGGATGATGTAGGCTCCCGCCAGCTTGGCATCGCTCTGCACCTCGAAGGCCAGCTCGTAACCATCCAGTCCCGGCATCTCTATATCGCTCACCAGGATGTCGATCCGCTTGCCCTGGGAGACCCGGGTCTGCATCAGGGTGAGGGCGTCGCGTCCGTTGGTGCAGACCTCGTAGGGGATGTTGATGTAATCGAGCGCCGCCATGAGCTGGCGACGGGCGACAGAGGAGTCGTCTACCAGCAGGATCCGCATCGGCTTGAGCCGCTCGCGCTGCACGTCGGTCAGCACGGGGTAGAGATGGCTGGGATCGTCCGGATAGACCCGCGACAGGATGAGTTCCACATCCAGCAACTGGATCAACTGATCTCCCACCCGGGTCACGCCGGTGACGAAGACGTTCTGTCCCAAGGAGGGAGGGGGCGGCTCGATGTCACGCCAGTTGCACTCGGTGATCTTGTCGATGCCCCGCACCAGAAAGCCCACCAGGGTGCGGCGGCAATCGGTGATGATGATGAAGCAGTGGGGCATCTCCTCCCGGCTGATGGGGCGGTAGCCCACGGCCATTGCCATGTCGATCACCGGGATGGTGGTGCCGCGCATGCTGGCGGCCCCGAGCACGGTGGGATGGGATTGTGGCAGGGCGGTGAGCTGGGTGTAGGGCACGATCTCCTTCACCTTGAGGGTACCGATGGCGAAAGATTGTCTGGCAGAGAGGTGGAACAGCAACATGCCCTGGGATTGGTTGGCCTTGCTCGTCATGGCGGATGTCCTGTTGATCTAGTCGGTGACGGTCAATCGGGTGTTCAGCATAAAAGATGGTGACATGAATGACCCCTTTGTTGTTAGCGGCGGTGAGCCGCAAAACTGGATTTCTTTTGCCATCCTTTTATGCCTCTCTTATCGGGTCGCGGACGGCTGAGGGGAGAGGGGCGCCCCGAGCCATTGCAGATGAGCCTCGGCCAGCGCGCTTTCATCCCGATAACCCAGCCTGCTCACCACCTGTGACGGTGTGCTGCCGCTTCGCAGCAGGCGAATCCCCTGCAACAGTTGCCACTGATCCTGCAGTGCCCGGGCGTCCGGGCCCTCGAGACCGCGAGTGCCCAGCAGGGTCTGCCAGGCAGCCACGCTATCCGGCTGCGCTCTGGCCAGGGCTTGCCAGGCATCTTGCAGTGCCTGATCCCCCAGTGACGAGATGGTGCAGCCGTGCAACTCATCCCCCACCACTTGCAGCCGCTGCCCATAGGGGCCTTGCCAGTCGCGGGGGCGTGACCAGGCCGCCAGGCTGTCCAGCAGTGCGTCCATCAACGGGCTTGCCTGCAACCAGCCAGCCTGGGCGGGCTGGGGCACCCGCACGGAGCAGGCCAGCAGATCATGCTGGCAGCCAGCCAGAGGGGTGAAGGCGGCGAGGGCATCGGCACAGAGCCAGAAGTGGCTGCCAGGTGTCAGCAGCAGCTCATGGGCACCCAATTTCAGCAGCGCCACCCCCTGGGTGACGCGCAGCAATTGGCCCATGGGGGAGCGCTTGCGGGGGCCGACCTGAAGGGTGGAAGTGGAAAAATGCTGATATTCGATGGCGTGATGCATGTAAAAACCCTGATATGATGCTGCCTGGAGGTAACAAAAATGGAAACCAGACGTAAAAAACGCTTCATTGCCGGGGCGGTTTGCCCGGCGTGCGGCAAGATGGACACCATGATGCTGTATATGGAGCATGGAGTCGAGAAGGTGACCTGTGTCGAGTGCGGGGATACCCAGGTGCAGACCCAGGAGCAGGTGGACAAGGCGACGCGTGAGGCGGAGCAGGTGATAGGGGTGTTTCGTCCCGAGTGAGTGCCATGCCTCAAGGTGATGGTACGCCGGTCAGGCTGGTCGCTGTTGATGACTTTTTCATCACACTGCAGCCGGGCCGACCATATGCTTGTCTGCCTTTTTGAGGTATTCTGAGCCCGTTTTTTTCTATCCGCAGGATCCCTGACATGAAAGTAGCTCCCCTGAGCGTGGTTACGCTGGAATACACGGTCACCGACGAACACGGTGAAGTCATCGACACCACTGTCGGTAAAGAGCCGCTGGTGTATCTGCACGGTACCCGTTACCTGGTCTCCGGCCTCGAAGCCGAGCTGGAAGGTCGCAGCGTGGGCGAGGCGTTCGACGTCACCCTGACGCCGAACCAGGCCTATGGCGAGTACGACGAGAATCTGGTGCAGGAAGTGCCCGGCGAGCTGTTCGACGGTATGGAAGTGTCTGAAGGGGATACTTTTGTGGCCGAGACCGACGACGGCCACCGCCCGGTGACCGTCATCGAGGTGTCCGAGGAGTTCATCAAGGTGGACGGCAATCATCCCCTGGCTGGCGTGACCCTGGGCTTCAAGGTCGAGATCAAGGACGTGCGTGCCGCGACCGCCGAAGAGCTGGCCCATGGCCATGTGCACGGCGCTGGTGGCTGCGGTCACGATCATGGTCATGACCATGATCACGGCCATGATCACGATCATGACCACGGTGGCTGCTGTGGCGGCCATGGTCACAACCATGCACACGATCACGGCGACGATCACGGTCACGGTGGTTGCTGCGGTGGTGGCGGTTGTGGTGGCAAGGGCCATCAGCACTGATCACGGCCTGGCCGATGATAAAAAAACCCGCGCATGGCGCGGGTTTTTTTATGGCTGGCACTCATCAGTAGTGCGGTGGCGGCGTCTCTTCGGCCATGCTGGCGATCTGGCTCGGCTGTACGCTCTGCAATTTATCCACCAGTAGATGGATCTGGTGTTTGAGCCGGTCCAGCTCGCGACCCTGGGTGGTGACCTCGTCGTTGAGCTGCTCCACCGTGTATTCGGCAAAAGCGAGGCGGCTTTCCAGGGTTTCGAGGCGTTCGTTTAGTTGCTGACTCATGGGCCTTTTGGTCCTTACTTGATAGTCCAGATTTCAGCCAGGCCACTGGAGCTGGCACTGACGAGGTGGTCATTGTCGCGCAAAGCCACGCCATAGACCACAGCGCTCGGCGGTTTCACCTTGGGATGGGGCGAGACGCGCCAGCTCTGCAACGGCTGGCCGTCACTCACCTGCCACAGAGTGAGCTGGCGGGAGGGGGCGCCGGTGATGAGCCAGTTGCCGCCGTTGGCAAAGCGGGCGCTGGTGTAGACCTCGAAGCGGTGATCGTATTGCAACCGGCTGTGCTCCTTGCCGGTTTTGAGATCCCAGATGCTGGCCTGGCGACTGTCTGCGGTGAAGGCGAAGCGTCCGGACGGATCCAGTCTCGCCATCACGACTCGCCCGGCGTGGTTGAAGCGCCACACCACCTGGCCCGTGCGGGTATCCCACAGATAGGCGCTGTAATCGTTGCCGCCGGTGAGGGCATAGCGACCATTGGGGGAGAGATCCACCGTGTTGACCTGTTCGGTGTGGCCGAGGAATTGCAGCCGGCGTCCGGTCTGGGTGTCGACCACTTCCGCCTTGCCGTCTTCACGGCCGATGAGCACCTGGCGGCCATCCGCCGAGATCGCCGCATCGCGCAGGCGGGATTCTGGCAGGGAGTAGTAGCCCTGGGAGCGGCCATCCTGCAAGCGCCAGATGGCGAAGGTGTGCTGAGTGGCGGTGATGGCATGGCTGTCATCGGGGGAGAAGCGGGTCAGGGTGACGAACTCCTCCTGGTCGTCGCTCTGGCGCCAGCGCCAGCGCTCCTTGCCCTGTTCCAGATCCCACACCACAGTGCCCTGACTCAGGCTGGAGACGAGCGCGAGCTTGCCGGAACTGGCGAGATCCGCGCTCAGCAGCCCCTGGTTGGCGAGGTGGATCTGCTGGCTGGGAAGTGAGCGTTGTTCGCACCCCGTCAGCATCAGGCAAATACCGATGAGATAAATGGCACTTTTGATCATTTTTCCTGTCTCATGCTTTCGTTACCTGCGATCACGGCGTTAGTATAAGGCGCTTATCACGATAAACCTCTCATTTCACGAAGGAACCGAGAGCGGTATTTAGAGTTTTGGAGAAACTGATGAACAATTTTCTGAAGGTGTCCCTGTTGGCTGCGGCGGTTGCCGTCGGTCTGACTGCTTGCCAAAAAGATGAGAAACCTGCTGCGACCAACACCGCAGAGGTCAAGGCAGAAGCCAGCAAGCCGGCAGAGGCCCCCAAGGCTGAGGCCAAGAGCTTTGAAGAGCAATCCGGCTATGCGATCGGCCTCTCCATGGGTCGTTATATCGCCAATACCCTGGAGCGCCAGCAGGAGCTCGGCATCAAGCTGGACAACACCGTGATCCTGAAGGGTGTCACCGACGGTCTGGGCAAAGAAGCCAAGATGACCGACGAGGAGATCCAGAAGGTTCTGCAGGAATACGACGCCAAGATCAACGAGCTGACCAAGGCGAAGGCCGACAAGGATGCCGTGGAAAACCTGAAGAAGGGTGAAGAGTTCCTGGCTGCCAACGCCAAGAAAGAGGGCGTGAAGAGCACCGAGTCCGGCCTGCAATATCAGGTCGAGAAGATGGGTGACGGCGCCAAGCCGAAGGCCACCGACATCGTCAAGGTACACTACACCGGTACCTTGACTGATGGCACCAAGTTTGACAGCTCCGTCGATCGCGGCGAGCCGGCTACCTTCCCGCTCAACCAGGTGATCCCGGGCTGGACCGAAGGGGTGCAACTGATGCCGGTCGGCTCCAAGTTCAAGTTCTTCCTGCCGTCCAAGCTGGCCTATGGCGAGCACGGTGCAGGTTCCATCCCGGCCAACGCCGTGCTGGTATTTGACGTAGAGCTGCTGGCCATCGAAAAACCGGCTGCCGATGGCGACAACGCCAAGAAATAAGCTCAACGCACCATAAAAACGGCTCCCCAGGGAGCCGTTTTTGCTTGTGTATTGTCGCAATCCCCCGGATAAAGCGATGAGGCCGTCTTGAGTGTGTGGCGGCTAGCCCCCAGAATAGACAACAAAATCAAGCGCAAGGATGGATCTCGTGGCTGAAAGCAAACCCCGTGTCCTGTTGGTGGAAGATACCCGCAGTCTGGCGGTCGTCTATGAGCAGTATCTGGCCCAGGATGGCTACGAGGTGCAGCTGGCAGATTGTGGCCAGCAGGCTTTGGCACAATTGCTGGCAAGCCCGCCCTCCGTGGTGGTGATCACCGCTCACGGCTCGGTGGATGTGGCGGTGGAGGCGATGCGGTTCGGGGCCTTCGATTTTCTCACCAAGCCGTTCGATGGCAAGCGCCTGTGCGCCACGGCGCGCAATGCCCTGAAGCACCAGCAGCTCAGCTCGCTGGTGGCCCAGTATCGGGAAAACTTCGAGCGCAGCTCCTTTGCCGGTTTCATCGGCGCCTCCATGGCGATGCAGGCGGTCTATCGCATCATCGAGAGCGCGGCGCCGAGCAAGGCCACCGTCTTCATCACTGGCGAGAGCGGCACCGGCAAGGAGGTGTGCGCCGAGGCCATCCACCAGTGCAGCCCGCGTCGGGATCAGCCCTTCATCGCCCTCAACTGCGCCGCCATTCCCCATGACCTGATGGAGAGCGAGATCTTCGGCCACGTGAAGGGGTCGTTTACCGGTGCCCAGGGGGATCGCAAGGGGGCGGCCAGTCTGGCGGACGGCGGCACCCTCTTCCTCGACGAGATCTGCGAGATGGATCTCGACCTGCAGAGCAAGCTGCTGCGTTTCATCCAGACCGGCACCTTGCAGCGGGTCGGCAGCGGCAAGCTGGAGACGGTGGATGTGCGCTTTGTTTGCGCCACCAACCGGGATCCCCTGGTGGAGGTCAAGGCCGGACGGTTTCGTGAAGACCTTTACTACCGCCTGCATGTGATCCCGCTGGCGCTGCCCCCCCTGAGGGAGCGGGGAGAGGACATCCTGCTGCTGGCCCGGGAGTTGCTGCTGCGTTATGCCGGTGAGGAGAACAAGCGGTTCAGGGATTTTGATGCGGACGCAGTGCAGGTGCTGCTCGACTATCCCTGGCCCGGCAACGTGCGCGAGCTGCAAAACGTGGTGCGCAACATAGTGGTGCTCAACGATGGCGAGCTGGTGAGCCCGGATATCCTGCCACCTCCCCTCAACGGGGGGCGTACCCTGGCCCCGGAGCCTGCGGTCGGGATCGCGGATCCCCAGTCAGAATCCGTCGTCGTTCGCAGGCAGGTCCGTCCGCTCTGGCAGGTGGAGAAGGAGGCCATCGAGCAGGCCATCGCCAGTTGTGACGGCAACATCCCCAAGGCGGCGGCCCTGCTGGAAATAAGCCCTTCCACGATTTATCGCAAGAAGCAGAGCTGGGAAGAGGCGAGTCCGGCCTGAGCCGTCACCTCTGCTCCCGGGCAGACATGCTGATGTGCGGGGCGGCCAATTGGTCGCCCCGCACGCTTATCAGAGTTTGGCGAGCAGCTTGAGCCTGGCCAGTCGTTCTGCCTCGTTGGCGGTGAACCAGCCATCCTGTGACAGCAGAAACCAGGCGCGGGCAAAGTACTCGGTCGCCGCGGGATCATTGAGCACGAGTGCATTCTCCCCCAGCTCCTCGAACACATAGCCATCCTCGGGGGTGCTGACGGCGGCCATGTCGTCGCGCAACTGCGCCAGTTCGGCCATGGCCTGTTCATGGCGATCCTGGGCCCGGCTCAGGCGCGCCAGACTCCAGCGGGCGATAAAGGCTTTACCCTGGTTGTTGTGCTGCTCGTGCCAGGCCAGGCACTTTTGCTGACAGGCGATGGCCTCGTCGAGGCGACCCAGCTCGAACAGGGTCCAGCCCTGATTGTTATAGAGGGTGGCGAGCCAGCCCCGTGCCCGCTTGTCGTGACTGCGCTCGGCCAGGGTCATCGCCAGCTGGTGCCAGTGGCTCTGCTCCTCCAGGGGGGCGGCGATGGCCACCATGTGGGCCGCATCGATGGCCAGATAGTGCTCTTCGTGCTGTTCTCCCAGTTGCCAGGCCTGTTCAAACAGGGCTTTGGCGCTGGCCTTGTCACCGGCGGAGTTGAAGGTGCGGCCACGCTCCAGCAAGGCGCGCAGGCGGGCCCGTGGAGTCGCCTCGGTGAGGCGGGGTTCTATCTCGTCGAGCAGCTGGTGCGCCTGTGCAAACTTGCGTTGCAGTGAATGGGTGCGGGCTATCTGGGTGAGGAGCTCCAGCTCCCATTGCAGGTTGGTGGCACGCGCCTCGGGCAGCAGTGCTTGAAAACGCTGGGCGCTGGCAACGGGATCCTGATAATCCCACAGCGCCATGAAATCGGGCGGATTGTTCATCTGGCCTCCATGCCGGTTATCCGCCCACCAAGATGCCTGAAGGCCATTCTTTGTACAAGAAGGGGGGCTGGCGCCATCGTGACGCCAGCGCTTGCCGATCAGTAGACCATGGCAAGGCTCATCAGCATCAGACCCAGGGCAGCAAAGGCTCCCTCCTTGATAGCCAGGCGCGGTACCAGCGCCTTGGGCAGGGCAGGGAGCAGGCTCAGGGCAAAGCCGAACCCCGGCATCAGCCAGTGGAAAGCAGGGCTTCGCAGGGCGGGATCCGCAGCGCTATTGATGACGATGAGCAGGATAAAGAGGGTGAAGGCGGGCAGGATAAACCAGCGGGCATGGCCGGCGGCAACCGCCCGCAGTGGCGAGATGCGATAGAGCACCAGGGTCACGAGGAAGAGGGCGAGGGGAGCCAGCAGATAGAGCGGGGCCGGGTTCATGATGAGTGTCTCCTGACAAGGGGGGCAGAGTGTAGGCAGTCCGGGTGGGGAATGACCAGTCCCCCGCGCCCGGGCTGTGAAGCGGATCGCAGGGCAAAGGTTTGCCTGGGCAGGATCAGCGGAACCAGAACCAGAGCACGGCAAATACCAGCCAGCTCAGCATCAGCAGGATCCAGGGCAGCGGGTGCTGGCGGGTGAGCTCGATGACCTCGGCTTCGCTCTCCTCTTCCGGCGTCTCTTGGGAAGAGTGCCTGGCTTTGGCTTGCAGTTTCTTCTGGCGGTTGGCTTCGCGGGCCTTCGCTTTCATCTGTTTCTTGTATTCGTCTATGCCCTTCTGGATCCCCTGGGCGATGAGCTGGGTCTGCTCCTTGGTCTGCCCCGGCTTCTGGTTGGCACGGGCGATTTTCATCGCCTCCTGCTGGGTTTCGGGGGAAATTTTGTCGTACTTGGCCATTCCAGGCACTCCTTGGCATTGATTGGCGGGCAGTATGCCATAACCGTTACCGGCGGGCTGCCATCATGGGGGAAATTGCTCTGCGAGTGGGGCGCCTCTGTTCCAAATAGGGGAAACAGGTTGCGTGGATGATCACATTTGGCGGAATTTGTGAGTCGCCGATGAAAAACCGTCACATGTTGTTTGTTATATTACCGCCCGATCCTGGATAGGGTCGTCCAATAACAAAATAACAAGGTGATATGGAAATGAATTATAAATTTGTCAAAGGAAGTATCGCACTGGCAGTGCTTGCCGCATTGAGCGGCTGCAATACCTCAAGCAACGACAGCGTCGCCCCCTGCACCGAAAATGTCTGCAAGCTGACCATTTTGCATACCAATGATACCCACGGTCGTTTCTGGCACAACGACAAGGGCGAATATGGCATGGCGGCCCAGAAGACCCTGGTCGAGCGGCTGCGTGCCGAGGCGAAAGCGGCGGGCAGCGAAGTGCTGGTGCTCTCCGGCGGTGACGTCAACACCGGAGTGCCAGAGTCGGATCTGCAGGATGCAGAGCCGGACTTCATGGCCATGAACAGCATCCGTTACGATGCCATGGCGGTGGGTAACCACGAGTTCGACAACCCCCTGACCATCCTCGAGAAACAGCGCCAGTGGGCCCAGTTCCCGATGATCTCCGCCAACATCTATGACAAGACGAGCGGCAAGCGCTACTTCGATCCCTACAAGGTGTTCAAGCTGGAGAGCGGCCTCAAGGTCGCCGTGCTGGGTCTGACCACAGAGGACACCGCCCAGCTGGTGGATCCCAACAACGTCCAGACCCTGGAGTTCCGCGATCCGACCACGGAAGCCGCCAATCTCGGCAAGCAGATCCGCGACAACAAAGAGGCGAACCTGGTTCTTGCCATCACCCACATGGGCCATTACGAGAATGGTCAGCACGGCAGCAACGCACCGGGTGACGTGGAAATGGCCCGTGCGCTGCCGGCAGGCACCCTGGACGCCATCATCGGTGGTCACTCCCAGAACCCGGTCTGCATGGAGCCGGGTACCCCGGACAAGTACGCCGACTTCAAGCCGGGCGACGACTGCCAGCCGGATCAGCAGAACGGCACCTGGATCATGCAGGCTCACGAGTGGGGCAAGTATGTGGGTCGTGCCCAGTTTGACTATCAGAATGGCAAGCTGACCCTGACCCAGTACGATCTGATCCCGGTCAACCTGAAGAACGCGGACGGTGATTTCATTCAGGAAGAGATCGTCAAGGATCCCGAGCTCTACAACACCCTGCTCACCTATCAGGAGAAGGGACAGCAGGAGCTGGGTGTGGTCATCGGTGCCACCGATGGCGTACTGGACGGTGAGCGCTCCAACGTGCGCAACAAGCAGACCAACCTGGGTCGTCTCATCACCACCGCGACTGCCGAGAAGCTGAGCACCGACTTTGGCATCGTCAACTCCGGTGGTGTGCGTGCCTCCATCGCGGCAGGGGACATCAGCTACCGTGACGTGCTGACCGTGCATCCGTTCGGCAACACCGTCAACAAGGCGACCATGAGCGGCAACGAGCTGCTGACCTACCTGGGTCAGGTTGCGACCAAGACCGCCAATACCGGTGGCTATGCCCAGTTCGGCGGCATCAAGATGACGGTGGATTGCCAGGCCAAGAGCGTGGACATCGCCACCATCGGCGGGAAGGCCTTCGATCCGGCGGCAACCTACAGCTTCTCCATCCCGAGCTTCAGCGCGGCCGGTGGTGACGGTTATCCGAAGATCGACACCATCAATGCCGGTCTGGTGGATGCCGGTGTACTGAAGGATTATATCGCGGCGAAGAAGACCATTCAGGTCGCCGATTATCAGCCGGCCGGCGAGGTCAGCTATATCAACTCCACCTCGGTAGAGGGTTGCAAATAATCCCTGCACACCGAGCCAATAAAAAAGAGAGGCAGCCATGGCTGCCTCTCTTTTTATTTTCAATATCATCAGCAGTGTCTCTCGGGAAATATATCCGGCCACGGGAAGCTGCCCCGAAATAGGGCATGACACGATCTGATGGCAATAAAAAGGCGACCCTGAGGTCGCCTTGATGAAATGGGTCGGTTGAGCCTTAGAGCTGCTCGATGCCGACGATATGCCAGGGGGCATTGTCCTTGGCGAGATCACGCTCGAGGTGCCACACCTCCTTGATGTCCTCCTCGACCTGCTCCTGACGGTCCATGTAGCGGCCGCTGAAGCGCACGCTCACCTGGGCCCAGTCGCTGCCGTAGTCGGCACGGACCAGCTGGGTGTCCACGTACATCACCTCGGTGTGCTGCTCACCGGAGAGCTCGGCGCGTTCGGCCTTGAGGTGCTCGAACAGCTCGGGGCTCACGTACTCGCGGATCTTCTCCAGGTCGTTCTTGTTCCAGGCCTCTTGCAGGGTGCGGTAGTGATCGCGGGCACCGGCCAGGAAGCCGTTCATGTCAAAGCCCGGGGGCAGACGGAAGGGCACGTCGCTGTCGGCAAAACCGGTGGCCTGCGGGGCGCTGTGGCTCTGCTCGAACTGCTGGGGGGCCGCGCTCTGGGGCGGTTGATAGCCCGCATAGGCCGTCTGTGGCTGGGCCGCTGCCGCCTTGTTCCTGCGCAGGGCTCGGAACAGGAAGACACCGCCCAGTGCCAGCAGGGCGATCAGCAGGAAGTCCATCCCTTGCAGACCTTCGAAGGCACCGCTGCCCAGCAGGTAGGCGAACAGGCCGCCGGCCAGCAGACCACCCAGCAGGCCGCCCATCATGCCGCCTTTCTTGGGTGCCTGGGCGCCCACGGTCGGGTTCTTGGTGTCGACCGGCTTGGCTGCAGGTTGGGCCGGGGCCGTCTTGTAGCTCTTGCCAAAGGATTTGCCGCCACCAAGTTTCTTGGCCTCGGCGATGGGTGCCCCAAGGCCAATGGCCAGGATCAGGGCAAACAGGGTCAGCATCTTTTTCATTTTGACTCTTTCACTCTCATGTAGGTGGGGGCATGCTCTGCTTGTGCAAGCTCAGCGAGGCGCATGGCAGGCTGCCAGTCCCTTTTTGTGTTGCAGCTTGCGGGTATGATTATCACGGATGGCATGAATTATTCATGAACAGATTGAGTCGTCCGACAGGGGAGGCGCCCATGAAACACAGACGGCCGAGTCGCTCGGTGCGCAGGCTGCGCAACAAACAAAGAGCAAGAACGAAGGATCAGACCCTGGTCTGGCCCTTTCTCGTACTGTGAGGCAGGTCTGCGGCGCACAAGTGGATGACGCTGACGAGGTCTGGGTCCCGTCTTGTCGCCGGATGCGATGACGGGACGTATTAGCACTCGCGATGGCGGGGTTTCTTTTGTAAAATTCCCGTCCCCTTCCCGCTGCGGTTTTTATGTGTATGGCAGAGCAAGTGACGGCGAAAAAAGACGCCAAGACACAACAGCTGAAAGTACCTCCCCACTCTTTTGAGGCCGAACAGTCCGTACTGGGCGGCCTGATGCTGGACAACGAGGCCTGGGATCGGGTCGCCGAACGGGTGATCGACAAGGATTTCTACAGCCGCCCGCACCGCCTGATCTTCCAGGCCATGACCCGCCTCTCCAACGCGGGCAACCCCATCGACCTCATCACTCTGCAGGAGGAGCTCGAGCGCTCCGAGCAACTGGAAGAGGCCGGTGGCTTCGCCTATCTGGTGGAGATCGCCAAGAACACCCCGAGTGCCGCCAACATCAGTGCCTACGCCGAGATCGTGCGTGAGCGGGCGGTAGTGCGGGAGATGATCTCGGTCGCCAACGAGATAGTCGAAGCAGGCTACGAGCCCCAGGGGCGTACCTCCAACGATCTGCTGGACTTGGCCGAGAGCAAGGTGTTCCAGATCGCCGAGCAGCGCACCAGCGCCAACGAGGGCCCCCAGCCGCTCAAGCTCATCCTCGAGCAGACCGTCGACAAGATTGAAGAGCTGTTCAAGACCCCCCACAACGGGGTGACCGGCGTGTCGTCCGGCTACAACGATCTGGACAAGATGACCGCCGGCCTGCAGCGTTCGGATCTGGTCATCGTCGCCGCCCGTCCCTCCATGGGCAAGACCACCTTTGCCATGAACCTGTGCGAGCACGCGGCCCTCACCGCCGACAAGCCGGTGCTGATCTTCTCCCTCGAGATGCCCTCCGAGCAGATCATCATGCGTATGCTCGCCTCGGTGGGGCGCATCGACCAGACCAAGGTGCGGACCGGCCAGCTCGACGACGAGGATTGGGCGCGGCTCTCCTCCACCATGGGGCTGCTGCTGGAGAAGGGGAAGATGTACATCGACGACTCCTCCGGCCTGACCCCGACCGAAGTGCGCTCCCGTGCCCGTCGGGTGGCGCGGGACAACGGCGGCATCAGCATGATCATGGTGGACTACCTGCAGCTGATGCGGGTGCCGGCGCTGTCTGACAACCGTACTCTGGAAATCGGTGAAATCTCCCGCTCCCTCAAGGCGCTGGCGAAAGAGCTGCAGTGCCCCGTGGTGGCGCTCTCCCAGCTGAACCGAAGCCTGGAACAGCGGGCCGACAAGCGCCCGGTCAACTCGGATCTGCGGGAATCGGGCTCCATCGAGCAGGACGCGGACTTGATCATGTTCATCTACCGCGACGAGGTCTATCACGACGACAGCCCCGACAAGGGGATCGCCGAGATCATCATCGGCAAGCAGCGTAACGGCCCCATAGGACGAGTGCGGCTCACCTTCCAGGGTCAGTTCTCGCGCTTTGACAACTACGCGGGCCCGGCGTTTGATGATGACTACTAAGTAAGCCGGGAGCCTGCTCCCGGCATCCATAAACAGTTTTCCCGGTTCGACAATTCTGCCGGTCCGGCCTTAGACGATGAGATTTGAGGGCTGACACCACCCGGTGCCTGATTATCATGCCCTCGTAAGGGAAAACAGATGAAAGCGGCTATCGCCCAGATCAATACAGCGGCCCTGCGCCACAACCTCGCCGTGGTGAAACGCCACGCCCCCCAATGCAAGATCATTGCCGTGGTCAAGGCCAACGCCTACGGTCACGGCCTGCTGCCGGTCGCCCGCACCCTGGTGGATGCGGACGCCTACGCGGTGGCCCGCATCGAAGAGGCGCTGATGCTGCGCTCCTGCGCCGTGGTCAAGCCCATCGTGCTGCTGGAGGGCTTCTTCAGCGCCGCCGACCTGCCGGTGCTGGCGGCCAACAACCTGCAGACCGCGGTGCACACCTGGGAGCAGCTCGAGGCGCTGGAGCAGGCGGAGCTGCCTGCCCCCGTGGTGGCCTGGCTCAAGCTCGACACCGGCATGCACCGCCTCGGGGTACGGGCCGAGGAGATGCCCGCCTTTATCGAGCGCCTCGGCAAGTGCAAGAACGTGGTGCAGCCGTTCAACGTCATGACCCACTTCAGCCGCTCCGATGAGCTGGAGCAACCCACCACCCGCGAGCAGATCGACTTGTTCAGCCAGCTGACTGCGCCGCTCAAGGGCGAGCGCGCCATGGCCAACTCGGCAGGCATCCTGGCGTGGCCGGATTCCCACTGCGACTGGGTGCGCCCCGGCGTCATCCTCTACGGCGTGTCGCCTTTCCCCAATACGGTGGCGGCGGATTACGACCTCAAGCCGGTGATGACCCTCAAGACCCAGCTCATCGCGGTGCGCGATCACAAGGCGGGCGAGCCGGTAGGCTATGGCGCCAACTGGGTGTCGGATCGCGATACCCGGCTCGGGGTGATTGCCATCGGCTATGGCGACGGTTATCCGCGCATGGCCCCCAATGGCACGCCAGTGCTGGTCAATGGCCGCATCGTGCCCCTGGTGGGCCGTGTCTCCATGGACATGACGACGGTGGATCTCGGTCCCGGCGCCACCGACAAGGCGGGCGACGAGGCTGTGCTCTGGGGGGAAGGGCTGCCGGTAGAGCGGGTGGCCGACCAGATCGGCACCATTCCCTATGAGCTCATCACCAAGCTCACCTCCCGCGTCTTTATGGAGTACGTGTAGGCGAGCCGCCCCTCATCCCCCACCCTTCTCCCGCGAGGGGAGAAGGGAGAACAAAAAGGCCGCCCCGACAGGGGCGGCCTTTTTCATGGGCGTGTCCCATAGACGAAAGAACAAGCCCCGCATCGGCGGGGCTTGAGTCTCCGTCACTATGTGGCGCTTAGCCGATAGTCATCAGGCTGGCGTTGCCACCGGCGGCGGCGGTGTTGACCGAGAGGGCGTGCTCGATGAGCAGGCGTTCCAGCGGGATGTCGGTCTCGCCGCGATGCAGGCCGTGCACACCGATGATGGCGCCGTTACGGGCTGCCTGGCGTGCGGCGGCGAGCTTGCTCACCTCCCGCAACTGATCCGAGTCGCCGTGGTGCAGCAGGGCATCGAAGTCTGTCTCCCCCGTGGCCCAGTCCGCCACCAGCGCGATGGGATCCCGCACCTCGGTCGGCAGGGAAGAGAGCAGGGAGCGTGTCTGGGCATCGTCCGGCAGCAACACCTGGCTGCCGACCGCCAGACAGGCGGCCAGCTGGGCCAGCAGGTCGGCCTTCTCCTGGGCAAGACAGAGCACCCGTTCCCGGGGCAGCAGGCTGTAGCTGTTGCGCTCGCCGGTGGGGCCGGTCAGCAGCTGGGTACGGCCGCTCTGGGAGAGCGCGGCGTAGTGATCGCACAGGGCGGCGAGGGCCGGATCCTGCTTGCTCGCCCAATCGCGCAGGGCCACGAGGGGGGCTTTCGCCTCGGCATGCAGGGCACCGGACTCCTGGTGCAGCTGATTGGCCACCGCCTCCTGGGGACGGGCGCCGAGCAGGCGATACATGTAGAGCGGGCCACCGGCCTTGGGACCAGTGCCGGAAAGCCCTTCCCCACCGAAGGGTTGCACCCCGACCACGGCGCCCACGATGTTGCGGTTGACGTAGAGGTTGCCCACCTTGGCCACGTTCACCACCTGAGCGATGGTCTCGTCGATGCGGGTATGAACACCCAGGGTCAGGCCGTAACCGCTGCCGTTTATCTGCTCGAGCAGCTCCCCGAGCCGGGTGCGCGGGTAGCGGACCAGGTGCAGCACAGGGCCGAACACTTCGCGACCCAGCTCGTCCAGGCTGTCGAGCTCGATCAGGGTCGGCAGCACGAAGGTGCCGCGGCTGCAGGCATCCCCCTGGGTGCGAGCGATCTGGTGCACCTTGCGCCCCTTGTCGCCCATGGCCTTGATGTGGCGCTCGATGTTGGCCTTGGCCTCGGCGTCGATGACGGGGCCGATGTCGGTGGAGAGGTGCTCGGGGCTGCCGACCTTGTACTCGGCCATGGCGCCCTTGAGCATCCGGATCACCCGATCCGCCACGTCATCCTGCACGCACAGCACTCGCAGGGCGGAGCAGCGCTGACCGGCGCTGTCGAACGCCGAGGAGATGACATCCATCACCACCTGTTCGGTCAAGGCGGAAGAGTCGACGATCATGGCGTTCTGGCCGCCGGTCTCGGCGATGAGGGGAATGGTGCGACCCTGGGCGTCGAGGCGACCGGCCAGGTTGCGGGAGATGATGCCCGCCACCTCGGTGGAGCCGGTGAACATGACGCCGCGCACCCGTTCGTCCGCGATGAGCGCCGCACCCACGGTCTCACCACGGCCCGGCAGCAGTTGCACCGCTCCGGCGGGTACCCCCGCTTCCAGCAGGATGCGCACCGCTTGTGCCGCGATGAGGGGGGTCTGCTCGGCAGGCTTGGCCAGCACCGTATTGCCGGCGGCCAGGGCCGCGCACACCTGGCCGCTGAAGATGGCCAGCGGGAAGTTCCAGGGGCTGATGCAGACCACGGGGCCGAGCGGCCTGTGGGTGTCGTTGGCGAAGTGGTTGCGCGCCTGGGCGGCGTAGTAGCGCAGGAAGTCCACCGCTTCGCGCACCTCGGCGATGGCGTTGGCGAAGGTCTTGCCGGATTCGCGAACCAGCAGGCCCATCAGGGGTTGCAGTTCGGATTCCATCAGATCGGCGGCCCTGTCCAGCACGGCGGCCCGCTCGGCTGGCGGGGTGGACTGCCAGATCTGGCCGCTCGTGAGGGAGCAGGCGAGCGCCTTGTCCACCAGCGCTACCGTGGCTTCGCTCACCTGACCGACGACATCGCGGTGATCCGCCGGGTTGAGCACGGGCTGGAACTGGGTCGGCGCCTCGGTGTCGCAACCCAGCATGGGCAAGGCCTGATAGGCGGTGTTGGTGCTGGCGAGCAGGGCGGCGGAGAGGGACCCCAGGCGGTGCTCGTTCGCGAGATCCAGACCTGCGGAGTTCGGGCGCGCCTCGCCGTAGAGATCCCGGGGCAGGGGGATGCGCGGATGGGGCAGACCCAGGGTCCCTTCACGGGCGGCCATCTGCTCGATCTGCTGCACCGGATCCTGCACCAGATCCGAGAGGGAGATGTTGTTGTCCGCGATGCGGTTGACGAAGGAGGTGTTGGCCCCGTTCTCCAGCAGGCGGCGCACCAGGTAGGCGAGCAGGGTCTCGTGGCTGCCCACCGGGGCATAGATGCGGCAGGGGCGACCCAGCTTGCCGTCGGCCACCTTGCCGACCACCTGTTCGTAGAGCGGTTCACCCATGCCGTGCAGGCACTGGAACTCGTACTGGCCCGGGTAGTAGTTCTGACCGGCGAGCTGGTAAATCGCCGACAACGAATGGGCGTTGTGGGTGGCGAACTGGGGATAGATGGCCTCGGGCACCGCCAGCAGCTTGCGGGCGCAGGCGAGGTAGGAGACGTCCGTGTAGGGCTTGCGGGTATAGACCGGGTAGCCTTCCAGCCCTTCCTGCTGGGCGCGCTTGATCTCGCTGTCCCAGTAGGCGCCCTTCACCAGACGGATCATCAGGCGGTGACGGCTGCGCTTGGCGAGATCGATGACGTAGTCGATCACATAGGGGCAGCGCTTCTGGTAGGCCTGGATGACGAAACCGATGCCGTTCCAGTCGGCGAGGGACGGATCGAAGCAGAGCTTCTCCAGCAGATCGAGGGAGATCTCCAGGCGATCGGCCTCCTCGGCGTCGATGTTGATGCCGATGTCATACTGCCTGGCGAGCTGGGTCAGGCCCAGCAAGGTGGGGTAGAGCTCCTCCATGACGCGATCGTACTGGGCGCGGCTGTAGCGCGGATGCAGGGCGGAGAGCTTGATGGAGATACCCGGCCCCTCGTAGATGCCGCGACCGTGGGAGGCCTTGCCGATGGCGTGGATGGCCTGCTCGTAGGAGGCCAGATAGCGTTTGGCGTCCTCCTCGGTCAGGGCCGCTTCCCCCAGCATGTCGTAGGAGTAGCGGAACCCTTTGCTCTCCATGCCGCCTGCGTTCGCCAGCGCCTCGGCGATGGTCTCGCCGGTGACGAACTGTTCACCCATCAGGCGCATCGCCATGTCGACGCCCTTGCGGATGAGCGGCTCACCCCCCTTGCCGATGAGTCCCTTGAGGGAGCTGTTCATGCCCGCCTCGTTGTGGGTGGCTACCAGCTTGCCGGTGATGAGCAGACCCCAGGAGGCCGCGTTGACGAACAATGAGGTGCTCTGGCCCAGGTGCTGGCTCCAGTTGCCGCCGCTTATCTTGTCACGGATCAGGGCATCCCGGGTCGCCTTGTCGGGGATGCGCAGCAGCGCCTCCGCCAGGCACATCAGGGCCACCCCTTCCTGGGAGGAGAGGGAGAACTCCTGAAGCAGTCCCTGGACCAGGCCCTGACGGCCGCTGGCGCTCTTCTGGTTGCGCAGCTTCTCGGCGATGCCCATGGCCAGCTTCTGGGTCGCGTCAGCCTTCTCCTTGGGCAGACGAGCCTGCTCCAGCAGCATGGGGACGGCTTCGGTCTCGGGGCGGCGATAAGCCCCCGTGATGGCGGCCCGCAGCACGGACTGGGGCAGAATGCTCTCGGCAAACTCGAGGAAGACCTGGATGCCCTGCTCGGTCAGGGTCTCGACGGCCTCTTCCCCGGCGGCGGCAGCCAGCCCGGAGTGCTCGGGCGGGGTCAGACCGCGATCCAGTTGCTCCAGATAGGTGAAGATGGCTTGCTTGATCAGCCAGTGGGGAGTGCGATCCAGAGTCTGCGCAGCCTGTTTGAGGCGGTCGCGGGTCGCTTCATCGAGTTTGACGCCGAGGGTGGTAGTGGCCATGGGACTTCCTGTGTCTAGAAGGTAACAATATTACCGGACGGTTAAATTTCGCCGATGATGGTGCAACCAGGTGCAACCTTCAAGCAAGAAATTTTAATGTATTGGTTACATTGTTGAATTCTTCCATGAATCCGGTCTCCATCAGGCTCCTTTCAAGCCTGCCGCTTGTCCGCTTTTCACAGCATTATTAATGGGTTGGCAATGCATCTTATGAATGCCTACATGAGGTGCAACCCACTGCAAATCGGGTTGCACTTTTGCGTGTTCGACCGAACTTGGGCTGTGAGCGCGGCTCCCCCAGGCGGGGAGGGGGACCGGATCGCCACCTGACGGTGCCCCGTGCTCTTCTATGCTGTTAGCTGGCCACAGGGGCCAGCTATCGGTGACAAGGAGAAACCCATGGCGCGTGTCAGTACCTATCTCAATTTTGCCCGGGAGACGGAGGCTGCCTTCCTCTTCTATCGCGAAGTGTTCGGCGGTGACTTCAGCGGCCCCATCCACAGGTTCAAGGAGTCCCCGGGTTGTCCGGGCCAGCCCCCTCTATCGGAGGAAGACGGGGAGCTGGTGATGCATGTGGCCCTGCCCATCCTTGGGGGCCACGTGCTGATGGGCACGGATGCTCCGGCCAGCATGGGGTTCACCCTGGTGCAGGGCAACAACAGCTACCTCAACCTGGAGCCGGACAGCCGGGGCGAGACCGATCGCCTGTTCGCAGCCCTGGCCGAGGGAGGCAAGGTGGAGATGCCGCTGGCGGAGATGTTCTGGGGTGACTATTTCGGATCCCTGGTGGACAAGTTCGGCACCCACTGGATGTTCAACTGCCAGAGCAAGACCTGACGGCAGATCTGCAATGAAAAGGGCGCCATGGCGCCCTTTTCATCTTTATTGCCCATCACTGTCCCTATTTGCTGCGCCCCGCCACCTGCGGTGGTATGCCCCGGGTATGGGATTGCCGTGCGCTGCGCTGCCTTATGGCGTGCGGCCCACCATGTCAGCGGGGATCACCCAGGCATCGAACTGCTCCGCGCTGAGGTGGCCCGAGGCAATGGCCGCCTCCCGCAGACTCAGCCCCTGATGGTGCGCCCGTTTGGCGATCTCGGCCGCCTTGTCATAGCCGATATGGGGGTTGAGGGCCGTCACCAGCATCAGGGAGCGAGAGAGCAGATCGTTGATCCTGGCCTGGTTCGGGGTGATGCCGACGGCGCAGTGGTCGTGGAAGCTCTGCATGCCGTCCGCCAGCAGCCGCAGGCTCTGCAGGACGTTGTAGGCGATCATCGGCCTGAACACGTTGAGCTCGAAGTTGCCGCTGGCACCGCCGATGTTGATGGCCACATCGTTGCCCATCACCTGGGCGCAGAGCATGGTGAGGGCCTCGCTCTGGGTCGGGTTGACCTTGCCGGGCATGATGGAGGATCCGGGCTCGTTCTCGGGGATGAGCAGCTCCCCCAGCCCGCTGCGGGGGCCGCTCGCCAGCCAGCGCACGTCGTTGGCGATCTTCATGAGGGAGGCTGCCAGCGTCTTGAAGGCACCGTGGGCGTGAACCTGGGCGTCACTCGCCGCCAGGGCCTCGAACTTGTTGGGGGCGCTCACCAGCGGCAGGCCAGTCTGCTCGGCCAGGGTTCTGGCCACCGCCTCGGCAAAGCCGGGAGGGCAGTTGAGGCCGGTGCCCACGGCGGTGCCGCCGAGCGCCAGCTCGCACAGATGGGGCAGGGCGGCCCGTAGATGGCGCTCCCCCTGTTCAAGCTGGGCGACCCAGCCGGAGATCTCCTGGCCCAGGGTGAGGGGAGTGGCATCCTGCAAATGGGTGCGGCCAATCTTGACGATGTGGTCGAAGGCGGCGGCCTTGCCTGCCAGGGTCTGCTTCAGGGCAGCGAGGGTCGGCAGCAACCGCTGCGTGATGGCGGTGACCGCCGCCAGGTTCATGGCGCTCGGGAAGACATCGTTGCTGGACTGGCTCTTGTTTACCTCGTCGTTGGGATGCACCAGCCGCGCTTCCCCCCGGGGGCCGCCGAGCAGTTCGCTGGCCCGGTTTGCCAGCACCTCGTTGAGGTTCATGTTGGTCTGGGTGCCGGAGCCGGTCTGCCACACCATCAGGGGAAACTCGGCGTCGTGCAGGCCGCACAGGATTTCGTCGGCAGCGGCCATGATGGCCTGGGCCTTGCGGGCGGGGAGCAGCCCCAGGGCGTGGTTGACCCGGGCGCAGGCGGACTTGATGCGGGCCAGGGCATGGATGATCTCCATGGGCTGGCGCTCCCCCGAGATGTTGAAGTGATGCAGGGAGCGCTGGGTCTGGGCCCCCCAGAGCCTGTCCGCCGGGACGGCTATCTCCCCCAGGCTGTCCCGCTCCATCCTGATATCCATGACGTGTCTCCTGCCGTTGAGGTGGTGGCACCCAGCATGAACCCAAACGGCGGCCGGGGCCAGCTTGCACATGGATACGCTTTGCATATAATAAGTAAAGCTTACTATATGGGTTGCATATCATGAACAAACAACCGGACACCCTTGGCTTTCTCATCGGCGACGTCCAGCGTCTGATGCGCCGCCAGTTCCAGCAGCAGCTGGAGGGAAGCTGCCTCACCCTGGCCCAGGCCAGAGCTCTGGTGCACATTGCACGCAGCGAAGGGATCCGCCAGGTGGATCTGGCGGAGCGGCTCGACATCCAGCCCATCACCCTGGCCCGTCAGCTCGATCAGCTGGCGGAGAGCGGCCTGGTGGAGCGGCGCAGCGACCCCCATGACAGGCGTGCCTATCAGCTCCATCTGACCGAAGGGGCCACCCCCTATCTGGCGATGATCAAACAGGCGTCCGATCTGGTGCATCAGAGGGCCATCGGCGAGCTGGGGGAGGAGGCGACCGAGGCGCTGTGCCGCTCCCTCAAGATCCTGCGTGCCAACCTCGGCCACCTCTGATGCTTTCCTGTGATGCCAACCAACGTGGAGCCATATCATGACCACTGATTCCCCCTCTTCCTCCCTTCCTGCCGCCAACCGGCGCCGTACCCGCCTGCTGTTGCTGGTGGTGGTGCCGGCACTGGCCCTGATCGGCGCGGGCGTTATCTACCTGCAGGGCGGGCGCTATGTGGAGACGGACAACGCCTATGTGAAGGCAGACAAGGTCCCCATCAGCACCGAGGTGCTGGGCCGGGTGGCCAAGGTGTTTGTCGAGGAAAACCAGCAGGTCCGGGCCGGCCAGCCGCTGTTCGAGCTGGATCAGGAGTCCTTCCGGGTCGCCGTGGCCAAGGCCGAGGCGGAACTTGCCAAGGTGCGCACCGATCTGGTGGCGCTGCAGACCAGTTATCGCGGCCAGCAGGCGGAGATCGCCGTGGCCCGCACCCGCCATGCCTATGCCCTGAAGGAGGAGCGTCGCCAGGCGGATCTGGTGACCAGGCACTTCACCTCCACCGCCAATTACGACGATGCCCGCCAGCTCACCATACAGACCGCCCAGCAGCAGGTGGCGCTGGAGGAGGGGCTCAAGAAGATTGAAGCTTCCCTCAGCGGGGACGTGAACCTGCCAGTGGAGCAGCAGCCCGCCTATCAGGAGGCCGCGGCCGAGTTGGCCAAGGCCAGGCTGGATCTGGCTCGCACCACCATCTATGCCCCCGCCAACGGCATCGCCAGCCAGCTGCCCAAGCCCGGCCAGTACAGTCTGGTGGGCATGACCGCCATGATGCTGGTGGAGACCGACACCCCCTGGGTGGAGGCGAACTTCACCGAGACGGAGCTGACCCATGTGCAGCCCGGTCAAAAGGTGGACATCAGTGTGGATACCTACCCCGATGCGCACTGGACCGGAGTGGTGGAGAGCCTTAGCCCGGCCACAGGCTCCGAGTTTTCGGTGATCCCGGCCCAGAATGCCACCGGCAACTGGGTCAAGATCGCCCAGCGAGTCGCGGTGCGCATCAAGCTGGACGAAATGGCCTCCGGGCCTACTCTGCGCGCTGGCCTGAGCGCCATCACCAAGATAGACACCGGCCACAAACGCAGCCTGCTGGGCTGGTCATTCTGAGGTTAATATGACGACGCAAAGCCATCAGGGGGTGGATCAGAGCTCCCGACGTGGCTTCATCACCCTGTCGGTGATGTTGGCCACCATCATGCAGGCGCTGGACACCACCATCGCCAACGTCGCCCTGCCCCATATGCAGGGGGCCATGGGCGCCACCCAGGATCAGATCTCCTGGGTGCTGACCTCCTACATAGTCGCGGCCGCCATCTTCATGCCGCTGACCGGTTTCATCTCGGCAAGAATTGGCCGCAAAAGGCTGTTCATGTGGTCGGTGGCGGGCTTTACCGTTGCCTCCATGTTGTGCGGCGCGGCCCAGAGCCTGGATCAGATAGTGCTGTTCCGCCTGCTGCAGGGGATCTTCGGCGCCAGCCTGGTGCCCCTCTCCCAGGCCGTGCTGCTAGACACCTATCCGCCTGAGAAGCACGGCTCTGCCATGGCGCTCTGGGGGATAGGGGTCATGGTGGGTCCCATCCTGGGGCCGTCGCTGGGGGGCTGGCTCACCGAGTACTACAACTGGCGCTGGGTCTTCTACATCAACCTGCCGTTCGGCCTGCTGGCCTGGTTCGGGCTTACCGCCTTCATCGAGGAGACGAAGATCGATGCCAGCCGCCGCTTCGATCTGCTGGGCTTCGCCCTGCTGAGTCTCGGCATAGGGGCATTGCAGATGGCGCTGGACAGGGGGGAGTCACAAAACTGGTTCGCCAGCCCCGAGATCGTCATCGAGACCATCCTGATGGTGATGGCGTTCTACCTCTTCGTGGTGCATATCTTCACCCACCCGCACCCCTACATAGAACCGGCCCTGTTCCGGGATCGCAACTTCAGCGTCGGTCTGCTCTTCATCTTCATCGTCGGCATCATCTTGCTGGCGACCATGACGTTGCTGCCTCCCTTCATGCAGGGGCTGATGGGTTACCCGGTGATCGACGTGGGTTACCTGCTCGCCCCGCGCGGGGTGGGCACCATGGTTGCCATGATGCTGGTGGGCAGGCTGTCGGGCCGGGTGGACGCCCGTTACCTCATCCTGTCAGGGCTGCTGCTCACCAGCTTCTCCATGTGGGAGATGACCCTGTTCAACACGGACATCGGCAGCTGGGACATAGTGCGCACCGGCATCATCCAGGGGCTGGGGCTCGGCTTCATCTTCGTGCCCCTCTCCACCATCACCTTTGCGACCCTGGCGCCGCGCTATCGCAACGAGGGGACGGCGCTGTTCAGCTTGGTGCGCAACATCGGCAGCAGCATCGGCATCTCGGTGGTGATCACCTATCTGGCCCAGCGATCCCAGATGAACCACGAGGCGTTCGCCGCCTACATCACCCCGTTCAATGTCAACCTGCATCAGGGCGGGGGCATGGCGGAGCTGATGACGCCGAAGGGGCTGGTCATGATCAACGGCGAGGTGACCCGGCAGGCCAGCCTGCTCGCCTACCTGCAGGATTTTCGCCTGATGATGTGGGTCAGCCTGTGCGCCGTGCCGCTGGTGGTGTTGCTGAGGGCTCCCGGGCGCAGCGGCTCTCGGGAGGAGATGGCCATTCTGGAGTGAATCACGAAGGGGCGAGCAACAAAGAAAGAGGGATGGCGCAGGCCATCCCTCTGTCGTTTGGCAGGATCAGCGTGCCGGCGTGAAGGGGGTGAGCGCTGCCAGAGGCGCAGCGTCCCCGTATTCCCGGATGGGTTCGCCGTGCTTGAAGATCTTGAAGGTCTCGCCCCGGGCACTCCAGTACTCGATGTGATTGCCGCCGATCTGCAACAGGCTCGCCTCGCGCAGGGCCACCACGGATTCGCTCGGGTTGATGGCGCAGAACTCGGCCAGACGCTCGTCCCGGGTCTCCCCCATGTGGCCGCTGATGCTGGCGTCCAGATAGTGAGGGTTGATCTGCACGGGGAAGAGCCCCAGCGCAGGCAGCACCACGGCGCTGCACACCGGCATGTCGTTGGTGGTGCGGATGCTGGGGGTGGCCACGTTGCAGCCGGCGCTCCAGCCCACATAGGGCACGCCCCGCTCGCGCACCGCACGCTGGATGGGGACCACCAGACCATACTCGTGCAGCCGCTGGTTCAGGAGCCAGGTATTGCCGCCGCTGATGAAGATGGCGTCGGCCCGGTTGATGGCATCCACCGGATCGTCGAAGTGATGGATGCTGATGGCGTCCACCCCCAGACTCTCGGTGAGCTCCCGGGCACGGGCATCCCAGTCGCTGCGGATCACCGCGTAGGGGATGAGCAGGATGCGCTTGACCTGATTGCGAGCGAGCAGGGTTTGCACCCGGTCGCGGGCCCAGCCGAGCAGGCCGGGGTGTTCTGTGGTTTTACCGTTGCTGAGCAGAAGCAGTTCCATGATGTGTCCTCGAAACAAGGCGCAGGACCCGGGCGGTCCTGGTGAAGAGAAGAGGGCACTCTACCGCCATCGAAGCGCCAAATGTGTGATCCCTGCCCGTTTTGTACGGTTGCAGGCCACTCAGGGGTGTTCGCTCACCTGCGCGTAGCGCAGCAGCATCTCGGCGAGGGAGTTCACCGCCAGGCGTTTCATCAGGCTGGCGCGGCACACCTCGACGGTGCGCACCGAAATGCAGAGATCCTGCGCTATCTGCTGGTTCTTGTGGCCCCGGGCGATGAGCTGCAACAACTGGCGTTCGCGCGGGGTGAGGCGCTCAAAGGCGGCCAGCTGGGCGAGGCGGGTGGCCGCCGCCTGCGTCGCCTGCTCGGCCCGCTCGATGGCGGCGAGCAGGGGGGCCAGCTGCACCGGTTTTTGCAAGAAATCCACCGCCCCCAGCTTGAGGGATTCCACCGCCAGTGGCACCTCGCCGTGGCCGGTGAGAAACAGGATGGCGATGGGGCTCTGGGCCGCCTTCAGCCGCTGCTGGACCTCGGGGCCCGAGAGCCCAGGCATGCGGCAGTCGAGAATGAGGCAGGCGGGCTGGTGCAGGTCGACCTCGGCCAGGAAGCGCTCGCCATCGGCAAAGCTAAGCAGCTGCCGCTCGTCGCAGCTCTCCAGCATGAATCGCAGGGAGTCGAGCACGGCCTCGTCGTCATCGACCAGATAGAGCGGGGGGCGGGAGGGAAACGTCATCTCAGTTCCTCGGCATGTCGGTGGATGAAGGGAGGGTTTCGG
>NZ_CDBK01000089.1:0-25533 GCF_000819785.1 Aeromonas caviae
CCCTGAGCCCCTCATCCAGCCCCACCAGCAGCAGCGCCTCCCCGAGCCCGTTGCAAAGGCGCACCAGGTCCCCCTCCTTCACGCCAAGCGCCAGCAGGCTGGCGGCCCCCATTCGCACCCTGGGCCAGGGCTCGGCCTCCTGTAACCGGGGCACGTGGCCGGTGCGGGTCATGGTGTGCCACTGATCCCGCAGGCGGCCACTGTTGAGGAGCAGGGAGACAGCCCCTGCAAGCGGGGGCGTTGCTGGCTGCTCGGGGAAGCGCTGGGCCAGGGGCAGCAGGCGGGCCCGGCCATCCGGGGTGGCGAAGCGCCCATCCTCGAACAGGCGGGCCCTCCCCTGGGGCCAGTCGACGTTGACGGGCCAGCTCAAGGGTTCCAACGCCTCGAATTCGGCGCGGGTGAGACCCGCCAGCCCGGAGATGTCGAACTGGCGGGATCCGTCGTTCTCAAACCCGGAGAGGGCGGCATGCTCGCAGAAGATCTCGTGCTCATGCTCATAGGCGAACCCCTCGCCAAAGCCGAGCCGGCGGGCGAGCCGGGTCAGGGCCCACCAGTCGGGCCTGGCCTCCCCCGGCAGGGGCAGGAAGGCGCGCTGGCGGCTGATGGTGCGCTCGGAGTTGGTGACGGTCCCGCTCTTCTCTCCCCAGGCGGCGGCAGGCAACAGCAGGTGGGCGAGGCGCGCCGTGTCGGTGTTGGCCGTCACCTCGGAGACCACCAGCAGCTCGCAGCGGCTCAGGGCCTCGCGCACCCGGTTGCCGTCCGGCAGGGAGACCGCCGGGTTGGTGCCGATCACCCAGAGCGCGCGGATCTCCCCCCGGTGCACCGCCTCGAACAGCTCGACGGCCTTGTGCCCCGGCCCGCGCACCATGGTCGGGCTTCCCCAGAAGCGCTGTACCCGATCGCACTCGGCCTCGCCAAAGCCCATGTGGGCGGCGAGCTGGGTCGCGAGCCCTCCCACCTCACGCCCTCCCATGGCGTTGGGTTGCCCCGTCATGGAGAAGGGGGCCGCCCCCGGCTTGCCGATGCGACCGCACATCAGGTGGGCGTTGATGATGGCGTTGGCCTTGTCCACCCCCTGGTTGGACTGGTTGATCCCCTGGCAGAACAGGGTGACGGTCTTGGGGGTACGGGCAAAGAGCTGGTAGAAACCGATCAGATCGCTGCGGGAGAGGCCGCAGCTGCGGGCCACCTCGTCCAACTGCCAGGCGGGGTTGTCCAGCGCGCCCGCAAGTTCCTCGAAACCGCTCACGTGCTGCGCCACATAGGCCTTGTCCCAGCCATCGACATCGAGCAGGTAGCGGCACAGGCCGTTCCAGAGCGTCACGTCGCTGCCGGGTTTGAGTGCCAGATGCAGATCCCCCTGCTCCGCCGTCATGGTGCGGCGGGGATCCAGCACCACCAGCTTGAGCTCGGGGCGCCGCGCCCTGGCCTGCTGCAGGCGGCGAAACAGCACGGGATGGGTCCAGGCGGTGTTGGCACCGGTGAGCACCACCAGATCGGCGAGCTCCAGATCCTCGTAGCAGGCGGGCACCAGATCCTCCCCGAAGGCGCGCTGGTGGGCCACCACCGCCGACGACATGCAGAGCCGGGAGTTGGTGTCCACGTTGGCACTGCCCAGATACCCCTTCATCAGCTTGTTGGCGACGTAGTAATCCTCGGTGGTGAGCTGGCCCGACAGATAGATGCCGATGGCATCCGGCCCGGACTCGGCCAGGATAGCGGCAAAACGCGCAGCCAGGGTGTCCAGGGCCTCCTCCCAGCCGATGCGCTGCCCCATCCAGCGCGGATAGAGCAGGCGATCGGGAAAGGCCAGGCTCTCCAGCAGGCTGGCCCCCTTGACGCACAGGGCGCCGCCGTTGGCCGGATGCTGCTCATCCCCCTGCAACTGCCAGTTGTCCCCCTCCCGGCTCAGCCGGATGCCGCACCCCACTCCGCAATAGGCACAGGTGGTCTTCATTCCCTTGCTCCTTGTCATGTGTCTGACGAGGGGCCCATAAAAAAAGCGTCCGCCCCCCTGCGGGGACGGACGCCTTTGTCCGGATGCCTCATCGTCTTGTATGGGGAAGTGACTGCAAACCCCGCGCCAGGATGCAAGGGGCGCCGCCATTGCGCATCAGGATGTCGGGCTGCGCCGCCACGGTGCAGCCGCCCCCTTGTTGGGCCCGCCTTGCGGGAATCCGCCCCGCACGCTGGGCAAGGGGCCCACCGGGGGTATAATGCGCCGCCACACAGGAGAGAGAGATGAAAGTGTCAGATGAAGGCGCTGCCAGGCAGCACCGGGCAGATGCCCGGGAGAGAGGGGACTATTGCGCCATCGGACTGGTCAATCCCAAATCCCCGGAGAACGTGGGCGCCGTGATGCGGGCCGCCGGCTGCTACGGGGCGGACGAGGTCTACTACACGGGGCAGCGCTTCGAGCTGGCGAGGCGTTTTGTCACCGACACCAAGCAGATGGTGGAGAAGATCCCCCTGCTCGGGGTCGAGGCGCTGCTGGACTTCGTGCCCGAGGGCTGCACCCCAGTGCTGGTGGATCTTATCGAGGGGGCCACGCCCCTGCCGGATTACGTGCACCCCGAGAGAGCCTTCTACATCTTCGGCCCGGAGGATGGCACCCTGGAACCCGCCCGCTTCGCGGCGGTGAAGGAGGTCATCTATGTGCCGACTCAGGGTTGCATGAACCTGGCCGCCTCGGTCAACGTCATCCTCTATGACCGGTTGGCCAAGACGCTCAGCGCCAAAGGCTGAGGCAGAACAAGCGGGGCCCGATGACGGTATCAGGCCCGACAGCTAGGGCTGTGGCTTGTTCGCCCGCACCACCTGCTCCCTGAGAAAGTCCTGGTAGTAGTCGTACAGCTTGTTCTGCCGATAGATCTCCGCCAGCTTGCCTTGCCTTATCAGGGTGCGCATGCCGGGATCCCAGAGCCCGTGCAACTCCCTGCCCTTCGGGGTATCGGCGAAGATGGGGTAGGTCGGGATCCAGCGCAGGAATACCTGTACCAGCTCGGGGGGAAGGGAGCCTTCGGGGTAGAGGGCGCCGTCGGTCAGGTAGTAGCGGTAACGCCCCTTGATCAGCAATTGCAGCGCCATCTCGTGGCTGTCTATCTCGAACCAGCGCATCGGCTCCGGGATGAACTTGTCAAAGGCCCACCCCCTCAGCCAGAGCACCTCCTGCTCCTTGAGGCTGTGCTCCCCTGCCCAGTGCGGCAGCCAGCGCTTTTGCATCACCACGCTCACGTAGTCCGCCGAGTCGGGGTAGTCGGGCTGATGGACCCCGGGCACCTCTCCCCGATAGACCCCCATCGCCATGTCCCCCTCCTTTTGCGACACCACCGCCAGTGCCCGTTTGTAAGGCACCATGTGAAGCTTCACCTCGTGCCCCAGGGGTTCATAGATGGCTCGAACCACATCCAGATAGACCCCCTTGCCGTCCCGGTGACAGAAGCCGGGCCAGTCGTCGCAATAGACGTGTATGGTGTCTGCCCGCACGAACGAGGTGATCAGCAGGCAACAGAACAGAAAAAGACGAACCATGAATATCCTCAGTGATATGGCACTCGGCAGATGCTCACCGCCGGACGGCCCGTTCAGGCATACAGATAGCATAGAAAAACAGAGTCCCGGCCGACATTTTCCCCATTTTGCGAGCGGGTCGAGGGTTATTGTCGCCCCACAGCGTATCATGGCAAACAAGATTCATTAGTAGCCCAACTTGAGGGGAGATTCTCATGCCAACCATCAAATCCCTGCTCTGCCCCGTCGATTTCTCCGAGATGTCCAGAGCGGTACTCGACTACGCCGTCTTCATGGCCAACACCCACCAGGCCGAGCTCAAACTGGTCCACGTGGTGGATCAGCTGCACGGCTTCGACAGCTACAAGATCCTGCACATGACGGCCATCGAGATCACCCACGAGATGGAACGCCAGGCCAAGAGTCAGCTCAAGGAACTGGTCGCCTGCCTGCCCATTCCGGCCAAGTTCGAGGTCCGTTTTGGCCGCGCCGCCGATGAAATCGTCCTCCAGGCGAAGGAAGACAAGGTGGATCTCGTGGTCATGGGCAGCCATGGCCGCTCCGGCATCACCCACCTGCTGGTGGGCAGCGTGGCGGAATCCGTGGTGCGCCACGCTCCCTGCCCTGTGCTGGTGGTCCGCAAATAATCCCCGCCTGATGCGCCAAGGCCAGCATATGCTGGCCTTTTTGCTGTTGATTGCCATGGGATGCTCATCTCAGAACCGATGCACGAGGGATAACGAGAGATCGTCGGCAAGGTGCCACCCACCAGCCCTGGTAACGCCCTCGCAGCAGGGTCTCAGCCATGGGCATAGATGACGCTCCCTCCCTTGATGGTGTCGATGATCGCCCTGGACTGCTCCCTTGGCAGGGCCGGGCATCCCCAGCTGCGCCCCAGCTTGTCAAACTTCTGCAGATGCCGGGGGCTGGCGTAGTCCGCCCCGTGCACCACGATGGCGCGCTTGCGGGCATTGCTGTTCTTGCCGGGACTGAGGCCGTCGAGACGCAGGGAGTAACCGTGCTTGCCCTGATAGGTCTCGGCGGTGCGGTAGACCCCGAGGGAACTTTGCCGGGAATTCATCTGATTGGAGAACTGGCGGGCGGCCAGCTCCCCCGAATTGCGGCCGTGGCTGACCCAGGTGTGGTAGAGCAGCTTGTGGCGCTTGACGTCGATGACGAACAGCCGGCGCATGGTCGAGGGCTTGCTGTAGTCGATGATGGTGAGAATGGGTTTTCGCTTGTGGCGCACGCTCTGGTAACCGTCCAGAGCCTTGCGAAACACGCGGCTGTCGAGCTTGCCGGCCAGGCCGAGCTGACGATAGAGATCCTGGTCCCAGCTGGCGTGGCTGGCGCCGCTGAAACAGAGCGCCCCCAGCAGCAGTGGCAGGCTCAGCCAGAGGCTGCCCCACCACGCACTCCTATCCTGTCCCTTCATCCTTGAAGTTGCTCCCCTTGCTGTCGCTGGCCTGATGCCCCGGGTGACACCGCATCCTGCTGGATAGTTATATGCAAGCCATTGATTTCGAGCAATAAAAAAGCACAAAAATGCCGACCTGAGTCGGCATTGTCCTGCTTGCTGAGCGTGCCTGGATCAGGCACGGCTGAGATAATCCGCCTGCCCCACCCACTTGTAGCTGGTGAGTTCGGTCAGCCCCATGGGGCCACGAGCGTGAAGCATCTGGGTCGAGACCGCCACCTCGGCCCCGAGGCCAAACTGGCCGCCGTCGGTGAAGCGGGTGGAGGCGTTGACATAGACCGCCGCCGAACCGGCCCCGTTGACGAAACGCTCGGCATTGGCGAGGGAGTTGGTCAGGATGGCATCGGAGTGGCCGGCGTTGTGCTCGCGCATATGGGCGAGCGCCTCGTTGACGTCCGCCACCACCTTGACCCCCAGGGTCAGCCCCAGCCACTC
This sequence comes from Aeromonas caviae, assembly GCF_000819785.1. Classification (GTDB taxonomy): domain Bacteria; phylum Pseudomonadota; class Gammaproteobacteria; order Enterobacterales; family Aeromonadaceae; genus Aeromonas; species Aeromonas caviae. Next base: position 5,423 of record NZ_CDBK01000089.1, read on the forward strand.
GGTGTCGAAATCTTCCGGCCCCGCGTCGCACAGGTTGTCGCTGCCAGCCAGCAGCGCCATGGCGTTGGGCGCCCCCACCAGAGTCACCTTGCGCTCGTTCATCAGAGCCACCAGTTGCGGCAGCAAGGTGGCCGCCACCTTCTCGTGTACCAGCAGGGTATCGAGGGCGTTGCAGGCGGAGGGGCGCTGCACCTTGGCGTTCTCGATGACCGCCAGGGAACGCGCCAGATCGGCGCTCTCGTCCACGAAGATATGGCTGATACCGAACCCGCCGATGATGACGGGGATGGAGCTGTTCTCCTTGCACATCTTGTGAAGACCCGCGCCGCCGCGGGGGATGATCATGTCCACGTAGCGGTCGAGGCGCAGCAACTCGGCCACCAGCGCCCTGTCCGGGTTGTCGATGTACTGCACCGCCGCCTCGGGCAGGCCGGACGCCGCCAGGGCATGCTGGATCACCCGCACCAGCTCCAGGTTGGAGTGGAAGGTCTCGCGACCGCCGCGCAGAATGCTGGCGTTGCCGGTCTTGAGGCAGAGGCTGGCGATGTCGATGGTGACATTGGGGCGCGCCTCGTAGATGACGCCGATGACCCCGATGGGCACCCGGCGACGGGAGAGGCGCAGGCCATTCTCCAGCACCCGGCTGTCGATTTCGGCCCCGACCGGATCGTCCAGGGTGATCACCTTGCGCACATCCGCCACTATGCCGGCAAGGCGCGCCGGGTTGAGCAGCAGACGATCCAGCATGGCTTCCGTGAGCCCCGCCTCGCGCCCGGCGGCGATGTCTTTCTCGTTGGCCGCCAGGATCTGGGCACTGCGTGCTTCCAGTTCATCGGCGATGGCCGCCAGCGCCCGGTTCTTCTGTGCCGTGCTGACGGTGGCCAGTTGATAGGCGGCTTCACGGGCCGCCTGCCCCATTTTCTCCAGACTCATCACAGTTCCCTTTTGTTCATGCGGTGCCGCCCTCTTCAGAGCAGCACCATATCATCACGGTGGATGGCCACGGCCCCATAGCCGTAACCCAATACCTGTTCAATCTGATCCGAGTGGACACCGCGCAGCCGATCCAGCTCCAGATGGTCGTAACGGCAGATACCGCGAGCCAGCTCGCTCCCCTTGGGATCCAGGATACGCACCACGTCGCCACGCACGAAATCGCCCTTCACCGCGACGATGCCCTTGGGCAGCAGGCTGGAGCCCTTCTCCTGCATGGCGGCCACGGCCCCCTGATCCACCTGCACTTCGCCGTGAGGAGGGGGCCCTGCCAGGATCCAGCTCTTGCGCCCTTCCAGGGGGGATGCCAGGGCAGGGAACAGGGTCCCCACCCGCTCCCCGGCGGCGAGGCGGCCGATCACTTCCGGGATCTGGCCGGTGGCGATCACCACGTCCACCCCGGCGCGGCGCGCCACGTCGGCGGCCTGCAACTTGGTGGCCATGCCACCGGTGCCAAGACCGCTCACGCTGTCACCGGCGAGGGAGCGCAGGGTGTCGTCTATGGTCTGCACCTCTTCGATGAGCTGGGCATCCGGGTTGGTGCGCGGGTCGGCGGTGAAGAGCCCCTTCTGATCCGTGAGCAGGATCAGCAAGTCCGCATCCGCCAGGATGGCGGCACGGGCGGAGAGGTTGTCGTTGTCCCCCACCTTGATCTCGGCGGTGGCCACGGCGTCGTTCTCGTTGATGACGGGGATGATGCGGTGATCAAGCAGAGTGCGCAGGGTGTCGCGGGCATTGAGGTAGCGCTCCCTGTCTTCCAGGTCGGCGCGGGTCAGCAGCATCTGGCCGATGTGCAGCCCGTAGAGGTTGAACAGGTCCTGCCATACCCGGATGAGCTGGGTCTGACCCACCGCCGCCAGCATCTGTTTGTTCGGCAGGGTAGGCGCCAGCGGAGGGTGGCCCAGATGCTCACGACCGGCGGCGATGGCCCCCGACGTGACCAGCACGACACGGTGCCCGTGTCGATGCAAGGCGGCACATTGTCTGACCAGCTCGACCATGTGGGCACGGTTGAGGCGGGCAGATCCCCCGGTGAGCACGCTGGTGCCCAGTTTGACGACTATGGTTCTGTTTTCCATGGGAACGAAGGGTTAGAAAAGTAAGGAATCCCTTTATACCCACGGCCCCCCTGCCCTGCAAGGCAATTAAGCCTCGCCAGGCAGTTGCGGGCTCGGTGTCAAAGCATCGGGGTACCCCGCACCGGGAAGATGCGGGGCTTTGGGATCAGGCTGCCGTCACGCTCAGTTCGGCAGTCACCTGCTTCGCGGGGGAGAGAGTACACTCCAGCTGGGTCAACTTGCCGCTGATGAGCTTGTAGAAATGTTGCAGGGTGCGTTCCACTTCCGCCTGATGCTTCTTGGGCAGCGCCTTGTCGATCCACTCCCCGTCCGCGTTGTAGAACCCCGTCTGATAGTGGTAGCTGAAGCTGTGATCCGCCTGTTCCAGCACCAGCCACCAGCCCCAGAACTCCCGCTTGTCCGGAGCAGGCTTGGCGCTGACACAGACGGACAGGCAGTCAAAGCGGTATCGGCCCTCCTCGCACAGGTCTTCACGCAAATAGGGGCCAATGGCCGCGAACTGCCGAAGCAATCGCTTGTAAGTCACTCTTTCTGACATGCTAACCTCCCTGTTGAACAAGCCATACCATCACATGGTGATGTTACATTTTTAGTTTTATATCATGTACATAAGTGCTTTTTGAGCCAATCTACCGTCTCTTTCAGTGCCTCGTCATAGACCTCGAGCAGTGGCTGCTTGTCAAACACCACCGCCTTGCCGTTGCGACTCGCAGCGGCCAATGCCCGGACATCCTGCTCGGGACAAATAAAATCTTTCTTGTGCCCGATACTCAATATCGGCACGGAAGTGCGACTCCCCAGCAATCCCTGGGTCTTGAGGGAGAAGACCTGGCACTTGGTGCGCAGCAGATCCCACTGGGCCGCGTCCGCCCCCAGCCGGTTCGCCAGCCCGTCGCGCATCATGCGCGGGCAGCGGGCGAACATCTCCTGATTGGTGAACACCTGGTTGATGCCGGCACCGATGCAGACCACGGTCCGAAGCTTGAACGGCTCGACGAAGGCGAGGCGGGCCGCCACGTTGCCGGCGAGGCGGAACCCCACCATGGCGATGCGCTGGTGATCGACCCAGGCCACCTCCGAGAGGTAGTTGAGCACCGCCTGGTGCAGGCGGCTGGTGTCCTGCACCAGAGGCCAGTGCTCGGCATAGCCGGTGCCCGGCATGTCCAGGGAGAGCATCCCGATGCCGTGGGGCTCGAGACATTTGAAGTAGAAATTGAGGAAGTCCACCTGAAGCGAATCGATGCCGCCGCTGACGATGACCAGGGGCACAGGTTTCTCGGTGGTGGGCAGATGCAGGTAGCCCTGGATGGTCTTGCCCCGAAATGGGACCTGCAACTCCTTGAGGGGCACCTTGAACAGGCGTCCGGCCTCGCGATAGGCCATGTTGCCAAGCAACTGGGCCTGATCCGCCAGCTCGTCGTGCTTGAGGTGGGGGTAGCTTGCGATGGAGTAATAGCGCACTGCCTTGAGCAGGCTCTTCAGCGCCGCGGCGCGATCCCCTTCCCCCAGCAGCGTCCGCCCCGTATTGAAATAATGGCCGGCGAGCTGGCTCCACTCATAGACCCAGTTGCCGGGCACATAGCCCTTGATGGTGTCCAGATAGCGTTCGTGACTGCGCTCCCCCTGCCCCATGGCGATGTGCGCCAGGGTCTGCTCCACCTCGACGGGATCGGCCCCCTGCCAGGCCCAGGTCGGTCTGCGCAGCAGGCGATACCAGCGGGGCGACAGGGCGCCATCGATGAAGCTGTCAGACAGTGCGCTGTCTTGCTCGTCGACGGGGCTCGAGTTGGAGACTTCGGAAGTTTCCAATACCTTTTTGACCCGGGTAAACAGCTTTTCCGTCAGATTGGTATCGTCGTTTGGTTCCAAAATGGTGGCTCTTCTGTCTCAAACAATGTCCCATCTTAACCACTTTTCACATCGAGCAGCCACACCAGAAACACATTGAGCCCCAAAAGGGGCTCAATGTGGTCAACCTTGCATCACGACGGATCAGTCCGCTCCCGAATGCCGGGGAGTCACTGGTCGCGACCGGTGGGGCGATTACGCTTCGTCGCAGATCGGCTTGGCGAACTCCAGCGCCATGTCCCAGGGCTGTTCAATCCAGGTATCCTGCGGAATGGCCACTTCGAAGTCATCCACCAGGGGTTCGCCCATGGGCTTGGCGAAGATGGTGATGAACTTGGCTCTGGGGTAGAGCTCGCGGATCGCCTTGGCGGTGCCGCCGGTGTCAACCAGATCGTCCACCACCAGCCAGCCTTCGCCGTCACCTGCGGTGGTGGCAGCCTTCACCACCACCAGCTCGCGCTGGTTGTCGTGGTCATAGCTGGAGATGCAGAGGGTTTCGACATTGCGAATGCCAAGTTCGCGGGCCATCAGGGCCGCAGGCACCAGACCACCGCGGCTGACGGCGATGATCCCTTTCCACTGGCTGACAGGCAGTTGACGACGGGCCAGACGGCGCGCTTCGCGTTGCAGGTTATCCCACGATACATAGAACTTTTTTGGCATGCTATCGATCTCAACGAGTTATAAAGCAATCACTTATGAGGCGAAACCCGGCAAAGGGACGGGTTCAGGTCAATTCTGGCACCCCGTTTCCCGAATTTTGCTTGCACTTTTTCGGCCTCGGGGCTGACGCCTCGGCGGCAAAAACGGATGCAATGCGAACAGGGATGGGGTGTAGCTGGCGGCCATGTCGGGTGGACTCCCGAGCTCGGGCCGGCTGTTGGGCCGGTATGATAGCACTCTTTATGGATAAATTGAGCGGCAAACGTATGCGAAAAACAGGAAATGTCCGCCATCTTCCGCTCTGTCGCCCTTTTGGGAGGGCTCCGGCGACACCGAAATGGTATCCGTTCGACACATACACCATGACATTCGGGCAAAAAAATAGCAGGGGGAGGAGAGGATCCTCACGCACCTGCTGCTGTTACCTGTGACGCCTGCGAGCCTTAACGGCGGGTGGCGTAGGGATTCGGGTAGTTGAAACCCTGGGTATAGAGAGATTGGGCAAACCAATAGGTTGAATTGCTGCCTGACATCATAAACTCCTGATTGCTTAACAAGTTACGTACCTTAATGCGGGTTCACATCCTTGAACTGACACTCGGTTCCATGGAGGCGCACTTGCTTTGCTTCGGTTCCCTGGAGGCATTGATTGTCATCCTGACAAGTGGGCTGGCCACGGCGGCTAATTTACCACCCGGCGCCCAAAAGACAATATTTTTGTGACTGATATCACAAAATTGATGTTGTGCTGACACGAATAAGGCAGGCAGTGAAGTTCGCCATCCATGCTCCCTTTCCCAGCACAAGCAGAGCGTCATTTGCGCTGATCGCTCACATTTTTGCGTGATTGACTGTATTATCGTTATCCTCTTCCCCGGCCCGCAGAGTGGGGCCCGACATTTTCCATGCTGGTAAGGAGTCCCGACGTGGCACAGCTCAGTTCTCTGTCTCCCAAGTTGATTTGGCAATTCTTCGAGCAGATCTGCTCCATCCCCCACCCCTCCAAGCACGAAGCCCAGCTGAGCGCCTGGATCGTGGCGTGGGCCCAGGGAGAAGGCCTGGCGGTCAAGCAAGATGCCGTCGGCAACATCATCATCAAGAAACCGGCCACACCGGGGATGGAAAACCGCAAGGCCGTGGTGCTGCAAGCCCACATCGACATGGTGCCCCAGGCCAACGCCGACACCCAGCACGACTTCACCACCGATCCCATCGATGCCTACATCGATGGCGAATGGGTCACCGCCCGTGGTACCACCCTGGGTGCCGACAACGGCATGGGCATGGCGGGCTGCCTGGCCGTGCTGGCCGACAAGACCATCAAGCACGGCCCGCTGGAAGTGCTGCTGACCACCGACGAAGAGACCGGCATGACCGGCGCCTTCGGTCTGGAAGCGGGCTGGCTGGAAGGCGAGATCCTGCTAAACACCGACTCCGAAGAGGATGGCGAGGTCTACATGGGCTGCGCCGGCGGGGTGGATGCCAATATCCGCTTCCCCCTGGAGCGGGTCGCTGCCACCGAGGGTGAAGGTTTCGAGCTGCAGGTCAAGGGCCTGCGCGGCGGCCACTCCGGGGTCGACATCCATCGCGGCCGCGGCAACGCCAACAAGCTGCTGGTCCGTCTGCTCAAGGCCGCCGAACCGCTGGGGGTGCGCCTTGGCGATCTCAGTGGCGGCACCCTGCGCAACGCCATCCCCCGCGAGGCCCGTGCCAGCCTGCTGGTGCCCGCCGCCAGCGTGGCTGACTTCAAGGCTCTGGTAGACCGCTACGCCGGCATCTATCAGAGCGAGCTGGCCGCCACCGAGGCCAACCTCACCGTGCTGCTCACCGCCCGGGAGAAACCGGCCCAGCTCATGAGCGAGTCCCTGCAAAGCCGCCTGCTGGATGCCCTGATGGCCTGCCCGAACGGGGTGATGCGCATGAGCGACGCCATCCCGGGCGTGACCGAGACCTCCACCAACCTGGGTGTCATCAAGACACTCGAGGGGGAAGTCTATGTGCAGTGCCTGATCCGCTCCCTCATCGATTCCGGTCGCGAGAACATCGAGCAGATGACCCACTCCCTGTTCACCCTGGCCGGCGCCAGCTGCGAGTTCACCGGCGCCTACCCGGGTTGGGCCCCGAACGTTGACTCACCGGTCATGGCACTGGTGCGAAGCAGCTACCAGACCCTGTTTGGCGAGATGCCGAACGTCATGGTGATCCACGCAGGCCTCGAGTGCGGTCTGTTCAAGAGCGCCTACCCGGACTGGGACATGGTCTCCTTCGGCCCGACCATCCGTGGCGCCCATGCACCGGGGGAGAAAGTACACATCCCGGCAGTCGAGCGTTTCTGGCAACTGCTGGTTCACGTGCTGGAACATATCCCGGCCAAGTAAGCCAACTCACGACCATACCGATGCCCCGCCCCGTGCGGGGCATCTTTTTTGTCCTCCCTCCTCGGCCACCTCTCTCATATCCCCGATTCCACGCATGGCCCTGGCTTGAAATCGTATCCATGAACAGGTCTGCATTTGAAAACCCTTTCCATGATTTATGTAAATTTACAACACAAAAAGTTGATCCAGCTCACATATCCCCCTAGGATCAGAACGTGACCAAGGTCACACAACCCATGAACCACAGAGAAACGAGGTCATCATATGTTCGAGAATCTGGCAGTGCTGTTCCACCTGAAGGGTGCAACCAGCAAGAAAGGTGCTGAAGAGAAAGACACTTATGCGCCTGCAACCCGCAATTACTACTTCCGTTATGGCGCCTGATATCGCCTGTCCGGAAGTTGAAATTAGCAACGTAATAAAACTACAAAAAAACTCAGCAATCCACACAGCAGCCACCCCCATCGGGGCGCTGTCCTGCCCGGGCCAGAATTTCCACGGCCAAACCTGAACTCCAACCATGAAGATGGGGCCCGCAGGCCCCATTTTTTTATCCCGTTTCCGCCTCTATTGCGCCTCCTCGGTGCCACCTTGCAGCGATGCCGGTCGCGACGCGGCGGGCGCCGGCATCATATCGCCTTTCCCAACGGGACCGCCTCCTGCACGGGCAAGGGGAAATGGCAGGCCACCTGATGCCCCTGCCCGCCGCACGCCTCAAGGGCGGGCGAGCGGGTGCGGCACAGATCCGTTGCATGGGGACAGCGCTGGTGAAAGTGGCAGCCACTCGGCGGCGAGATGGGGGACGGTACATCTCCCGTCAGCAGGATGCGCTGGCTGCGCCGCCGTGGATCCGGCACCGGAATGGCGGAGATGAGCGCCTGGGTATAGGGATGGCGTGGTGCCAGGTAGAGTGCCTGGGCCTCGGCCAGCTCGACGATCCGGCCCAGATACATCACCGCAATCCTGTCCGAGATGTGCTTTACCACCGACAGGTCATGGGCGATGAAGATGATGGCGAGGTTCATCTCCCGCTGCAGATTGAGCAGCAGGTTCACGATCTGGGACTGCACCGACACGTCGAGCGCCGACACCGCCTCGTCACACACCAGCAGCTTGGGCTTGAGGGCGATGGCGCGGGCGATGCCGATACGTTGGCGCTGGCCACCAGAGAACTCATGGGGATAGCGATCCACCGCGCTGCCGGGCAAACCGACTTTCTCCAGCAGCTCCTGCACCCATGTCCGGCGCTGTTCGGCGTTGCCCTTGCCGTGGATGATGAAAGGCTCCTCCAGGATCTGCCCCACCGTGTGGCGGCTGTTGAGGGATTCTGCGGGATCCTGGAACACGATCTGCATCTCCTGACGCAAGGATCGCATCTCCTTGGGCGAGAGGTGGGTGATGTCACGCCCCTCGAAGGTGATGGAGCCAGCGCTCGGCTCGAACAGCTTGAGCAACGAACGCCCCAAGGTGGACTTGCCGCATCCCGACTCCCCCACCAGGCCAAGGGTCTCCCCCTGCCTGAGATCAAAGCTGATGCCATCCACCGCGTAGACGGTGTATTGCTTGCGCAAGAAACCGCCACCCATCTTGAAATGCTGCTTTAAATTGCTTACCGACAACAAGCTGGTCATGACTTCCATCCCCGACGATTCATGGCAGCAGACGACCTGGTCGCCTTCCCGCCGCCAGGCTGCCCTGCGACACCCCGTACCCACACCAGGCCGTTCATAGGCTCACCTCCTTCCAGTGGTGGCAGGCCACCCCGTGGTGCTCGCTCAACTGCTCGGTCACCGGTATGGTCTCCACGCAAAGGGGCGTGGCATGGGGGCAGCGGTTGGAGAAACGGCACCCCGCCGGCATCTCGTGCAGGGCGGGCACCTGACCCTTGATGGTCTTGAGCAGGCTCTTTGGCACATCTTCCAGACGCGGGATCGAGGCCATCAGACCATGAGTATAGGGATGGCGCGGGTGGTCAAACAGTTCATAGATATCGGCCCGCTCCACCGCACGCCCGGCATACATCACCACCACCTCGTCGCACAGCTCCGCCACCACCCCGAGATCGTGGGTGATGAAGATGATGGCCATGCCGGTCTGGGCTTGCAGCTCCTTCATCAGATCCAGGATCTGGGCCTGGATGGTCACATCGAGCGCCGTGGTCGGTTCGTCGCAGATGAGCAGCGCCGGTTCGCAGGCCAGCGCCATGGCGATCATCACCCGCTGGCGCATGCCGCCGGAGAGATTGTGGGGATAAGCCGCGAAACGCTGGGCAGGCTCGGGGATCCCCACCTTCTGCAACATGGCGATGGCTGCGTCACGGCGCTGGACCTTGCTGTAATCGGGGCGGTGGAGGCGAAACACTTCCATCAGTTGATCGCCAACCGTCTGCACCGGGTTGAGGGCCGTCATGGGCTCCTGAAAGATCATGGAGATACGGTTGCCACGCACCTTGTACATCTGCTCCGGCGGCAGATTGAGCAGCTCCTCCCCCTGAAAGCGGATGGAGCCCGCCACCACCTGACCGTGGGGCCTTGGCAGCAACCCCATGATGGCCAGCGAGGTGACGCTCTTGCCGCAGCCGGACTCGCCGACTATCCCCAGGGTTTTGCCCGGGGCGACCTGGAAGCTGACCCCGTCGAGCACCTTGATCTTGCCGTCGTCGACGGCGAACTCCACCTCGAGATCCCGCACCTTGAGGATGGGGGACAGAGACTGCCCCTCATGATCGCTGGTGCCGGGGGCGGTGGCCTGTGTGTTGGGCATGACTGCTGCTCCCTTCTGGGCCACATCAATGATGTGCATAGGTCTTGTCGATCAGGGTGATGGGGGCCAGCGCCTTGCCGTCAGCCTTGGCCTTCTGGGTCTCCTCCTTCACCTTGGGATCGATCCAGAGCAGGCCGCCACTGCTGTGGGGGTAGCCATCCATGGGCCAGTAGAGCAGATCCGGGGTGTTGCGGGTGGCGGGCACCTCCGGCAGCATCACATAGCGCCAGCTGCTGGCTCGCACGTAGTTGAGCTGAACCCCGGGCACGAAGATGGCGAGATCATAGATCCGCTGCTGGATCTGGTGGGAAAGCGCGGCCCGCTTGTCCATGTCGAACTCGACGTTGTAGGCGTCGATCAGGGTGTCGAGCTCTTTGTCAGCCACGTTGAACAGGTTGTTGGTCTGGGGCTTGTTGGCGTTGTCGGAGTGGAAGGACTCCCAGTATTGCGGATAGAGACCGCCGCCCCCCCAGCCAAGCCATGCCGCCTCGTGTTTCTTCTCCAGCATCACCTTGAAGCCGGTGGCGCCATCCACCAGATTGAGCTCCAGATCCAGGCCCGCCTTCTTGGCCTCTTCCTTGAGCACGGTCAGCCGCTTGGAGTGCTCCTGGCTGGTGTAGGTGAGGGCCAGGGTGAGCCGCTCTCCCTTGTCGTTTTGCAGGATGCCGTCCGGTCCCTGCTTGCCGTAGCCGCCCTTGGCGAAGTACTCCCGTGCCTTGGCGATGTCGTAGGCCCGCTCAGGGAGCGCGATGTTGGTGAAGGCCCCGAAGCCAGAGCCGAAGGTGGTAGCGCGGTCATAGTCGCCGTGCAGCACCGTCTCTATCATCTTGTCGATGTTGAAGGCGTGCTGGATACCGAGCCGCACGTTGAGATCCGCCAGCTTGGGATTGGCCACGTTGAGGTGAACCCCCTGCCCCCCCTGCTTGGTGTCGGTCATGGCCATCACCTTCTGCACGTATCCCTGCTTGTACTCCGGGGTGACCGCTTTCTCATGCCACCAGTTGGGCAGGATCATCTCGAAGGTGTCCAGCTCCCCCTTGAGGAAGTGGCGGAACGCGATGTTGTGGTCGCGGATCACCTGCACCTTGATGGTGTCGAGGTTGAACCTGTGCTGGTTGTAGCGATCGTCTTTTGCCCACCACTCCTTCTGCTTGCTGAAGGTAACGGACTTGCCCTTCTTCACGTCGCTCATCACGTAGGGACCCGTGGTGGGTACCACGGCCCAGTTGTACTGCTTCACCCAGTTCGGGCCCATCTTGTAGTAGTGCTTTGGCTGGGGCCACAGTTCGGTGGTGTTGAGGAGATCGAGCTTGGCCTTGCGGCTGCCCGCCTTGACCAGGATGGTGTGGTCGTCAATCTTCTCCACCGCCACCACCTCGGTGGTGTAGTAGTTGTTGAACCAGGGGCCCTTGATGTCCTTGGAGCGCATCATCTCGTAGCCGAAGGTGTAGTCATCGGCGGTGACCGGCTTGCCGTCGGACCACTTGGCGCGCGGGTCGAGCTTGAAATAGACGGTCTGGCTGTCCGGCGCGATGGCCCAGGCATTCGCCAGGGCCGGAATGGGGTTGCCCGTGTTGGGATGGAAGCTGATGAGCCTCATCTGGTTGTCGAGGATGAAGGAGCGGAACGAGCCGTTGGAATCCGGCCCCACGGTGCGAAACGTCAGCGGGAAGCTGTCGACGAAGAGATTGAGGTTGCCGCCGGGCAGCGCCTTGGGAGAGGCGAACACGGGGTCGGTGTCGTTGGTCTCCCACGTCAGATCCGCGGGCAGGCTGGCCGCCCACACCCAGGATCCGTTCAACAGCAGAAAGAGAGCACCTGTCCATTTGATTTTATTGTTCATGTTTGACTTCCTGGTCATGCCCCTGCACTGGGGGCGTCTTCATTAAGGGTCCTGTCGATGTGCCCTGGCAAGGCGCCACCGCTCACTGATAACGGGTAAATTTGCGCGGATCGAACGCCTCCCGGATGGCCTCCCCGATGAAGGAGACCATGATGAGCACCAGGCTCACCGCCGCCACCACCGAACTCACGATCCAGATGGCGTCGAGGTTGTTGATCCCCTGGGAGAGCAGCTCCCCCCAGCTCGGGGTCGGCGGCGCCAGGCCAAAACCCAGGTAGTCCAGCGCCGTCAGGGTGGAGATGTTGCCCACCACGGCAAACGGGGCCAGAGTGACGATCATCATCAGGGTATTGGGCAGAATATGGTTGAAGATGATGCGCCTGGTGCTCGCCCCCTGGGCCCGCGCCGCCATCACGTAGTCCCGCGCCCGCTCCTTGTAGGTGAGGGTGCGCATGTACCAGGTGATCCCCATCCAGCCGAACAGCACGTTGATGCCGACGAACAGGCCGAAGTTCGGCTTGGCCAGGGAGACCAGGATCATGATGACGTAGAGGAAGGGCACCTGGGACCAGATCTCGATGAAACGCTGCATCAGGAGATCGAACCGACCGCCGAGGAACCCCATCATGCAGCCGATGCTGACCCCTATGACATAGCTCGCCACCAGCGCGATGAAGGCAAAGCCGATGGCGATGCGAAAGCCATAGACTAGCCGTGCCAATACGTCGCGACCGCTGGTGTCGGTGCCGAGGAAATGGCGCTCCGCCAGGCTCGGGGCATAGGGCGGATAGGCTTCCTCCTTGAAGTCCTGCTCATAGGGGTTCCAGGGGACCAGGGGCAGCAACACCCAATCCCCCTTATCTTCCTTCGCAAATTGGCTCTTGAGCTGGCGATAGTTGGTCTCGTACTCGTAGTCGAGCCCGAAGTGCTGGCCCGGGATCACGTCCCCATAGGTGGGGAAATAGAGCTCCCCCTGATAGCTCACCGCCAGGGCCCGGCTGTTGACCAGCAGTTCTGCCAGCAGAGAGATGACCACCAGGACCGAAAAGATGACAAAGGAGTAGTAGCCGCGCTTTATCGACTTGAAGCGCTTGAGTTTTTTCAGAGTTACCGGATTCAGGTTCATGCTCACTCTCCAAACCGCACGCGGGGATCGACCAGGGCAACGCAGATGTCGGAGACGATATGGGCTGACATCAGCATCGGCATGGCAACAGAGTTCAGGCTCATGATTACTCTCCAAACCGTACGCGAGGATCAACCAGGGCAACGCAGATGTCGGAGACAATGTTGCCCACCAGCATCAGCATGGAGGTGATGGCCAGAATGCCCATGACGGTGGGGTAATCCCGCTCGACGATGGCCTCGTAACCGAGCAGGCCGATGCCGTCGATGTTGAAGATGGTCTCGATGAGGAAGGAGCCCCCGAAGAAGACGGTGAGCACCGACCCTAAGTGACTCGCGATGGGGATCAGGCTGTTGCGCATGGCGTGATCGGTCACCGCCTTGCGAAACGGCAGCCCCTTGGCCACGGCGGTGCGCACATAATCCGCCGACAGGTTCTCCATCAGGCTGTTCTTCATGGTCATGGTGAGGATGGCGAAATCCCCGATGGCGTAGGCGATGAGGGGCAGCAGGGCGTGGGCGAAGACGGTGCGGATCTGATCCCAGCTGCTCTCCATCCCGTCAAACTCGTCCCCCGGGAAGCCCCCCATGGGCAACCACTCCAGATGGAACGCAAAGACGGTGATGAGGAAGATCCCCACCACGTAGGCGGGCAGCGCATAGGCCATGTAGATGAGCATGGAGCTCAGGGAATCGAAGCGGCTGTTGTGCCTGAGCGCCTTGGCCACCCCGAGCGGGATGGAGACGGCATAACTCAGCAGAAAGGTGGCGAGCCCGAAGAAGGCGGTCACCGGCAACCTCTCCTTGATGAGATCCCACACCGGCTCGTAATAACGGGTCGATTCCCCGAGATCCAGCACCGCCAGCTTCTGCAACCAGTCCCAGTAGGCGACCAGCATGGGCTTGTCGAGGCCGTAGAACGCCTTGAGCTCTTCAATCTGTTCGTCGGAGAGTGCCTGCGCCCCCTTGCTGCCACTGGAGCGGCCGGACTCGTTTTGCGAGACCTGCGCCTGCAGCAACATGCGCTCGACCGGGCCGCCCGGCACGAAGCGGGTGATGGTGAAGACGAGCAGGGTGATACCGAGAAACGTCGGGATGATCAAAAGCATCCGACGTAGGAAATACGACAGCATGGTGGAACCTCGTCCTTGTTGTTCTTTTATGGCCAGTCACATCCGGTGACGGGCCTATCCTTACCTGGCATTACTCACTGAATTGACTGGCATTGGCAGACAATCCGGCTCGGTCACTGTAAAAGCTCTGCAACAAAAATCAAGTAGAACCCTGTCTGCGACCGGGAATGTCCCCCCGCAGCATATCCCGCGGATGATTTTTTCCAAAAAAACCAACTTCAATATAAAAAACTGCTACGCCTACCCGTCCAACTCGATTTTAATTATTAAAAAATTAATTACACAGGTGTTTTAATCCATATCAAACAGAATAAAATCAACAAGTTAAGGATAAGTCGGGTTATTTTCTCATTTACCTATAAAAGAAGAGGGATAGCCTCCCCCACCCTCCGTTCCCCGGAAAACGCTCTCGCCATAAAAGCAGATGAAAATACTGCAAAAAACCGTTTTCTCGATATCGGCACCGGAGTGACAAGCGACTTATCGATAAGTTCAAAAATAATCAATAAAATTGTAAAAATCGAACTTAACAACATCTTTACATAATTTGACGCGGCATTTACGGAATAAAACGCCAAAAATATTCCATCAAGTGCATATTCCCATCTAATTCCCTCTGCTGCCCCCATCCCCGCCGCTCCATTTGACGTCCATCACCAAACCTTGATAAGCCTTACGCACCGCTCCAACGAGGGCGGTAATGGAAGCAAACAATAAACAATCAGGAAGGATACTAGCGATGCTTAGGAAAAGCAGACTCTCTGCTGCCGTAGCGTTTGCCTTGGCGAGCGCGGCAGTTGTGGCCACCCCTGTCCTGGCCGAAGAGGGCCAGAACGTAGAAAAACTGCAAAAAATCAAGGTCACCGGCTCGCGGATCTCCCGGGTCGATGTGGAAGGCGCCACTCCGGTCGTCTCCGTGACCAAGGCGAAAATCGAGCAATCCGGTCAGCAGACCGTCGCCGATTACCTCAAGCAAGCCTCCTACAACTCCTTTGGCGGCGTCTCCCCTGCCTCCGGCAGCTCCTTCCAGTCCCAATCCACCGTCGGCCTGCGCGGCCTGGGTTCCGAGCGTACCCTGGTTCTGCTGAACGGCAAGCGGGTAGCGGGTTCCCCCACCATGGGCGGCACCTCCATCAACCTCAACACCATCCCCATGGCCGCCGTTGAGCGGGTCGAGGTCAACCTGGACGGCGGCTCCGCCATCTATGGTTCCGATGCCATCGGTGGCGTGATCAACGTGGTGCTCAAAGAGGGCTACGAAGGGCTGGACTTCCAGGGCCGCATCGGCTCCCCGAGCGAAGAGGGCGGCGACGAGAAGAGCGGCTCCATCGTGGCAGGGGTGGCCGGCGAGAAGGGCTCCCTGATGGCGGTCTACGAGCACGACAAGAAGGACGTCATCTACGCCCGTGATCGTGACTATCTCTCCAAACAGGGCAACGACTCCCCCAGCCCCTACGGCCGCAACGTGGAAGGGATCACGGGTCTTGACGCCAACGGCGACCCCATCTGGAAATACGGCCCCCTGGCCGGCGCCACCAATGCCGACGGTTCATGCAAGGAGCCCTTCGTCGGGTTCGAGGGCGGCTGTAACTTCAACTACGGCCAGGTCGCGGCCACCACGGCCTCCCGCAGCCGTGACACCCTGTACGTAAACGGTCGCTACCACATCAACGACAACGTGGACTTCGTGCCGCAGATCATCGGCTCCCGAGTCGAGAGTTTTGGCCGCTTCGCCCCGGCCGCCGGTGCCTTCACCATTGACCCGGCCAACCCGAAGAACGCCCAGTTCTTCGCCGACAACGGCCTGGATGCCGCCGCCACCCAGGGTCTGGGTGAGGCTGCCTACGCCTACTACCGCTTCAGCAACGTCGGTCCCCGTGACAACTATGTCACCGACACCACCGGCAGCATGAACCTCGGCTTCGAAGGCACCATCGCCACCGAAAGCGTCGGCGACATGCAGTGGAACGCCGGCTACATGTACTCCAAGACCGACAACAAGGAGAACGGCACCGGTTACGTGCTGAAGTCCGCCGCCCAGCAGGCGGTCGCCGACGGCAAGTTCGTCGGTGGCGAGTTCGACGCCTCCACCACGGCCTCCATGGCCGCCGACACCAGCCGCCGCTCCACCATGGACTTCTACCAGTGGTACGCCGGTGTCCAGTGGGACATGGGTGAACTGCCGGCCGGTCCGGTCAGCTGGTACGCCGGTGCCGAGTACAACGACTGGGTCTATGCCGACAAATACGACGCCCAGTCCGAAGCCGGCAACATCATCGGCTCCTCCGGCAACTCCTCCGGTGGCGTGCGTGACGTGACTGCCGCCTACATCGAGTCCCTGGTGCCCATCACCGAGCAGATCGAGCTGAACGTGGCCGGTCGCTTCGACAAGTACAGCGACTTCGGCAGCGCCTTCTCCCCCAAGGCGAGCCTGCGTTACCAGCCGCTGGACAACCTGATGCTGCGCACCTCCTGGTCCCGTTCGTTCCGCGCCCCCAGCCTGAGCGATCTCTACTCGGCTGACTCCTTCTCTGCCGACTGGGCGAAGGATTACGTCTACTGCGAGGCCAACGGCATCTCCGCGGCTGACTGCCCGAACCGCCAGTACGACACCACCCGTACCTCCAACGAGGATCTGAAGGAAGAGACCGCGGACACCTGGAACTTCGGGGTGGCCTACAGCCCGGTGGATGACCTGAACCTCTCCCTGGACTACTACACCATCAAGATCGAGGACGTGATCCAGCTGAACTCCCTGCAGTCTCTCATCTATGACGAACTGAACAGCGGCAGCTCCAGCAGCATCACCCGCAACAGCCAGGGCAAGATCAGCAACGCCATCGCACCCATGGTCAACCTGGGGACCCTCGAGACCTCCGGCCTCGACCTGAAGGTGGATTACACCTACGACCTGAACTACGCCACCGTGCGTTATGACCTGGGCGGTACCTACATCCTGAAATACAAGGAAGGTCTGTACGCCGGTGGTCCCATCATCGACAAGATCGGCCAGAACGGTCTGCCCCAGATGCGCTTCAGCTCCGGTGTGGGTGTCAACGTTCCCCAATGGTGGAACATGGATACCTACCTGAGCGCGAACTACATCGACTCCCAGAGCCAGGATTACATCGCCGATACCGGTGAGGAAGTGGGCCACATCGCGTCCCAGACCACCTGGAACCTGAACGTCGGCGTGGAAGCGCCCTGGAACGGCAAGATCCAGGTCGGCGTGAAGAACATGTTCAACGTGGGCCCGTCCCTCGAGAGCGATGGCTTCACCTATGACGACGAGCTCTACAGCATCGACGGTCGCATCTACTACCTCGACTACAGCCAGAAGTTCTAATCCACCAGCAAACCACAAGCCGGCCCGTTCGGGCCGGCTTTGCCCAAGGTCCCAAGGAAGTTACGGAGATAGGGTAATCCTATGAAAACAAGGACAACTACAATGAAGAAAGCGCTCCTCGGCAGCCTGATTTCGGCTGCCTTGCTGACCAGCTTCAATCTGAGTGCCGCCTCTGCCAGCCAGGCCGTGGACGCTCAAGCCGCCACCGACAATGCATCCAAAGTTTCCCAGCAGAAGATCGACAGCTACGCCGAGTCTGCCGAGTCTGCCCTGGCCCAGTACAAGGCCGCCCTGCGCCAGGTCGACAGCCTGCGCACCTACAACGAGCAAGTGGGCAAGATGGTCGACTCCCAGAGTGCCGAACTCGCCTCCATGCAAAAGCAGATCGCCCAGATCGACCAGACCAGCACCGAAGTGGTGCCCCTGATGCTCAAGATGATCGACTCCCTCGAGCAGTTCGTCTCCCTGGACCTGCCGTTCCAGAAGGTGGAGCGTGAGGACCGCGTGGCGGCCCTGACCGATCTCATGAACCGGGCCGATGTCACCATCTCCGAGAAGTACCGCAAGATCCTCGAGGCCTACCAGATCGAGGAGGGCTTCAGCCGCACCATCGAAGCCTACAAGGCGAGCCTGGACAAGGATGGGGACGAGAAGACCTACGAGTTCCTGCGCGTCGGGCGCATCGCCCTGCTCTACCAGTCCCCGGATGGCAACGAGACCGGCATGTGGAACAAGAAGACCCGCCAGTGGGAAGTACTGCCCCAGGAGTATCGCAGTGCGGTTGAACAAGGCCTTCGCATCGCGAAGAAGCAGGCGCCCCCCGCCCTCATCAAGCTGCCGGTTCAAACTGCGGAGAAAGCATCATGAAAGGAATCAAACTTGCCATCGCCTCGCTGATCGCGGGCGCCACCCTGGTCACCCTGCCGGTGACCGCCGCCGAGAAGCCGGTGGATCTCAACGCCCTGCTCAATCAGGTCAAGGCCGCCAGCACCAGCGAATCCCAGCTCAACAAGGAGCGGGAAGCCCGCTTCCTGGCTGACAAGAACGAACAAGGGGCCCTGCTCGCCAAGGCCAAGGCGGATCTCGCCGCCGAAGTCGCCAGGGGCGAAAAGCTCAAGGCCACCTTCGATGCCAACGACAAGCAGCTCACCGAGCTGACCGAGACCCTGCGCCAGCGCTCCGGCAACATGGGCGAGATGTTTGGCGTGCTGCGCCAGTTCGCCGGCGAGTTCAAGGGGATCTTCAACGCCTCTGCCCGCCGGGTCGAGCATCCGGAGCAGACCGCCCTGCTGACCCGCCTGGCCGAGAGCAAGGAGCTGCCCTCCAGCGATGACCTGACCGCCTTCTGGACCACCACCCTCAGCCGCATGGTCGACGGTGGCAAGGTGAGCCAGATCCCGGCCACCGTGGTCTATGGCGAAGGCAACCAGGCCGAGAAGACCGTCACCCAGATCGGTGAGTTCAACACCGTCTCCGAAGGCAAGTACCTCACCTTCGTGCCGGAGACCGGCAAGTTCGAACAGCTGCCCCGCCAACCCGACAAGGGGGTGCTGGAACCCATCGCCGACTTTGAACAGGGTGGCGGCGGCGTCAAGCCGATCTTCGTCGACCCGTCCCGCGGCGTGATCCTCTCCCTGCTGGTGCAGTCGCCGACCCTGAAGGAGCGGATCGACCAGGGTGGTGAAGTGGGCTATGTAATCATGGTGCTCGGCGTGCTCGGTACCCTGTTGGCACTGTTCTGCGGCGCTCGCCTCTCCCTCATCGGCGGATCCATGCGCAAGCAGCTCAAATCCGATCAGATCATCAAGGGCAATCCCATCGGCGAGATGCTGGGGGCCTACCAGAGCCATCGTGGCGACAACATCGAGGATCTGGAATCCAAGCTCGACGAGATCATCCTGCGCAACGTGCCCAAGTTCGAGAAGGGCATCAGCATCATCAAGCTGATCGCCTCGGTCGCGCCGCTGCTGGGTCTGCTGGGTACCGTGGTCGGGATGATCGCCACCTTCCAGGCCATCACCCTGTTCGGTACCGGCGATCCCAAGCTGATGGCGGGGGGTATCTCCGAAGCCTTGGTCACCACCATGCAGGGTCTGGTGGTCGCCGTGCCCATGCTGTTCCTCTACACCATCGTGCAGACCCAGAGCCGTCGTCTGATCCAGGTGCTGGAAGAGCAGAGCGCCGGTTTCGTCGCCCGCTACCAGGAACGTCTGCACGCCGCCAAAGCCGCAGCCTAAGGAGTCACCCATGTGGTTCTGGTTGATTGAAGAAGTCGAGTCGGTCCGCCGGTTTCTGGGATTGGGGGGCGACGTGCTGGTCGCCCTGTTCTTCCTGACCCTGATGATGTGGGCCCTGCTGCTGGAGCGCTGGTTCTACTTCATGGCGGTCTACCCCAAACAGGTGAAGCAAACCAAGGCTACTTGGCTGGCCCGCACCGATCACCTCTCCTGGTCTGCCAGGCAGATCCGCCGCGAGCTGGTCTCGCGGGTGGCCATGGCGGTGGACAAGGGGATGCCGGTCATCAAGGTGCTGATCGCTCTCTGCCCGCTGATGGGGCTGCTCGGGACCGTGGTGGGCATGGTGCAGGTGTTCGACACCCTGGCCATCACCGGCACCGGCTCACCGCGGGCGATGGCCTCGGGGATCTCCAAGGCGACGGTACCGACCATGGCGGGCATGATTGCCGCCCTTTCCGGCCTGTTTTTTGTCAACCAGCTCGATCACAAGGCCAAGCTGGCCGTGCAGAAGCTGGAAGACAACCTGAAACACGGCTGATGCAGGATGCACATCCCCGGCCGGGCCATGCCCGCCGGGGCACAGAACAAGCAAGGAGTTTTTTGCCATGAGAAAACGTCACAGCGACAGCGGTGCTGACGAGGCGGCCATCGATTTGACCCCCATGCTGGACATCGTGTTCATCATGCTGATCTTCTTCATCGT
>NZ_CDBK01000089.1:25669-26076 GCF_000819785.1 Aeromonas caviae
ATGCTGATCTTCTTCATCGTCACCACCTCGTTCGTCAAGGAGTCCGGCGTGGAGATCAACCGCCCGAGCGCCAGCACGGCCGAGACGGTGAAGAAGGGGAACATCATGGTCGCGGTCCGCGAGAACGGTCAGGTCTGGGTCGACAAACGGGTCGTCGAAGTGGGTGCCGTGCGCGCCAACATCGAGCGGCTGCGGGCGGAGAACCCGGAGAGCGCCGTGGTGATTCAGGCCGATACCGAGTCCCGTTCCGGGCTGGTGGTGCAGGTCATGGACCAGATCCGCATGGCCGGTGTCCAGAACATCTCCATCGCGGCGAGCAAGAGCAGCTGATGCCGGAGCGAGCCCTATGAGATACCTGATATCGTTGGCGGTCTCCTGCGTGGTGGTGTTCTTCTTGTTTCTGGGAA
>NZ_CDBK01000090.1 GCF_000819785.1 Aeromonas caviae
CTGGTGGACAGCGACGGGGACTCGGCCTCGAACACCTTGAGCGTGCAGATTGTCGATGACGTGCCGACGGCCAACGATGATGCTGACAGTGCTACTGAAGGTGTGTTCACTCCGGTGACGGGGAATGTGATTACCGGGGCGGGTACCATCGGCGGTACAGCCGGTGCTGGGGTGGACGTCATGGGGGCTGATGGTGCGGCAATCAGCCAGGTCGTGAGCTCGAACGGCAATTCAGACAGTAATCCTGCCGGTGGATTCACAGTGACCGGGCTGTATGGGACGCTGACCATGGGGCTGGATGGCGAATACAGTTATACGCTCACGGCGGCATCGGTTCCCGTGGGGGCCTCGGAGGTATTTACCTACACGCTCAAAGATGGCGATGGTGATACGGATCCGGCAACTCTGACCATCAATATTGCTCAGGATACCCGTGTCCCTGTATTGACCATCGGCAATGCGACGGTTGATGAGGAGGGACTGCCTGAGGGGACGGCTGCCAGTGGTAATTCGGAGATATTCAATGGCAGCTTCACCATCAACACCCAGGGGGAAAATCTGACTACCTTGACCATCGGTGGGCAGACTTACAACTTGACCAGTGGCGGCAGTCAGACCTTGATCAACAATACGGAAGGAATGCTGACGGTAACCGGTGTCAGCGGACCCACGGCCGGTGTCTACACGGTGAACTATACCTACACGCTCAAAGACAATGTGCTGACTCACAACGTTCAAGGCAACAGTGATACAGCGAATGGTCCGAGTTTCGTCGTGTCGGCTACGGATGCCAGTGGCGACAGTGGCACGGGTAACCTGCAGGTTGTGATCAGCGATGATGCCCCCATTGCCAATGCTGTTACCAATGCAGGCCAGGCGACTCAGGTGCAGAACACGAATCTGATGTTGATCCTCGATATCTCCGGCAGTATGGGTGATCCATCGGGCTATCAAGGCATGACTCGGATGCAGGTGATGCAAAAGTCCGCTTTGGAGCTGCTGGACAAATACAGCGCCTACGGCAGCGTCATGGTCAATATCGTGACCTTCTCCACTTCAGCCGCCAATCCGACCGGGGTGTGGGTCTCGGTCGATGTAGCCAAGGCCATCATCCTTGGCCTTACCCCCACGGACTCGACCAACTACGATGATGCACTGAACGAGGCAATCAAAGCCTTTGGCGATACAGGTAGACTCGCTAATGCGCAAAATGTCTCTTACTTCATGTCGGATGGTCTGCCAAATGCCAGCTCGTTGAGCGGTACCCCCGCCACAGTTCCTGATGGCAACAACTCGCTTGGCGGTGGGAACGGGATCGATGGTGACGGCACGACACTGAGCGGTGAAACCAAGGACTGGGCCGATTTCCTGACGGCGAACAACATCAATTCATACGCGCTCGGGATGGGCTCGGGAGCAACCCAGTCTGCACTGGATCCCATCGCCTACAACGGGGTCAGTGGTGCCAGTCCGGCGAATACCACCGCAGTGGTGGTGACTGACTTCAGTCAACTGACCGCGACCCTTTTGAGCACTGTGGTAGCTCCGCCCCTGGCAGGACAACTGATCAACGGGGTAGCAGCGAGTGCTGGGGCCGACGGTGGCTGGCTCAATGCCATTACCGTGGGTGGGGTGACTTATACCTACAACCAGAAGACGGACTCCGCTGGCGTCTCGGGAGGAACATCAGTCGGGACTTTCAATACAGCGACCAATGAATGGACCATTACACTTGCAGGCGGCATCCTCAAGGTGGATATGGACAACGGCGCGTACACCTATACTCCGCCGACATCCATTCCGGTCGGGGGGATAAACCAGGTCGTGGGTTACAGTGTGATAGACAACGATGGGGATACTGCGTCCAGCACCCTGTCCATCGTTATCAACCCGGCGGTCGGTCCTACCGTGGTTCGTGATGACTTTATCATCACCAACCAGGACCCCGCGACCATTCCGGATTGGGCCCTGCTTGCCAATGACACCGGGCCTCTGGCTGCGACCCAGATGATCACGAGCGTCTCGGGAGCTGTGGGAGGAACCGTCACAGACAATGCAGGCTCGGTATCATTTGATGATACCTCCGGCAATGCGACTCCCAACTCTTACGAGGGTTCGTTCAACTACACCAATAGCACGACCACAGATACGGCCAAGGTGTATGTGGATGTGCAGAGCGGTTCGACACTCACCGGGAGCTATCTCGACGAGATCCTGATCGGGGGATCTGGAAACGATACGCTCAACGGCAATGCCGGGAACGACATCCTGCTTGGAGGACTCGGTAACGACACCTTGAATGGTGGTGAGGGCAATGATCTCCTGATCGGTGGCGCTGGCAACGATACCCTGAACGGCGGCAACGGCAATGATACGGCCAGTTACTTCGACAGCGCTGCTGGGGTCACGGTCACAGTCAATGGTGCCAGTCAGAATACCGGAGGGGCGGGGACAGACAGCCTGAGCAACATGGAAAATCTGGTAGGGTCCATGTTCAACGACAGCCTGACCGGCGATGGCAATGCCAACGTCTTGAGCGGACTGGCAGGTAACGACATCTTGAGTGGTGGTGGTGGCGACGACCTGCTGATTGGGGGTACCGGCAGTGATACCCTGACTGGTGGGGCTGGCAAGGATACCTTCAAATGGATGGCAGGTGATGCAGGAGGCACGGATACCATCAAAGACTTCACCACGGGGGCCAATGGAGATGTCCTGGACCTGAGTGAACTGCTCAGTGGTGAGCATGCCGATGCGAGCACATTGGATCACTATCTTACCTTTGCTCCTGGTCCGGGCAGTGGCAAGTCGACACTGACCATTGATCTGGATGGAGCGGGAAGTGGCACCACGACTCATACCATCCTCTTTGACAACGTGGATCTGACGGCCGGTAAATCCAATCTGCAGATCATTCAGGATCTGCTGGATCAGGGCAACCTCAAGGTCGATCCGTAAGCAGGGTATGGGGGCCGGGTGTGCCCGGCCCCTGTTATTTGGTGGAGTGGGCAGATAAGATAGCTGCAGTATCAGGAGAGGGTCACCATGCAGTCATTCAACTGGGTCGACATCGACGGCATTCGCTACAGCTGGAACGGGCAGGACAATATCGTCTGCACCGGCCGCTTTGGCTATCAGGCCACGATGACGGGTGACACGCTCAACGGTCTGGAGCTGGAGAGCGAAGATGGTGAGGTGGCGGGGTTGCTCAATGTGGACTTTGCCGCCTCTCGTATCAGCTTCACGCCAGCAGAAGATGCCCCCCTGCCCCACATGATGGTGCTGGTCGGCCATGAGTGGGGGCAGCAGGAGTATTCGTTGCAGAGCCTGAGCGATACCTCCTTGCAGGGGCTGCTCAGCCACGGTGAGGAGCTTGACTGGGGTGTGCTGGCCATCGTGACGACGTCCGAGTCGAATCTGCCATCACAAGGTCATGTTCTGTCGTGGGATTCGTTCCACTTTGAGGATGAATCGCTGTTTGGCAGCCAGGCGCCTGCTCCCGTGATGACAAGCCATGGCAATTCAGGAGGAGGGGAGATCAGCATCAATATCGACATGACCAATCAGGTGCTGGACCAGATCCCGCCGACACACGATATATGAATCCCAATCGACGACATGCATAATGACCTCCATCTAAATGATGGAGGTTTTTTTATGTGGCGTCCCCTTCTTACCCTGTCCGCGCTGGTTGTCAGTGCTCCGTTGCTTGCCATCGAGGTTCCTCAAGCCCCCCATCTGGTCGTCAGTGGCTATGCGGAGCAAAAGGCTGAACCAGACATGCTGACGCTCAATGTCGCCGTCACGGCATTGGAGAAGCAGGGCATCAAGGCCAAACAGCAGGTAGATACCAAGGTTGCAGCCTTCTTTGGCCAGCTGGAGAGCCTGGGCATCAAGCGCAGCGACGTCGAGGCGGGCAACCTGGTGATCTCCCCCGAGTACCAGTACCCCCAGAACAAGCAGCCTGAAATGGTGGGTTACCGTGCCCAGCGCCAACTGGCCGTCAAACTCTATCAACTCGACAAACTCAGCCAGTTGATGGATACCGCCCTCAAGGCGGGTCTGGAGTCCGTGACCCAGATAGAGTACGGCCTGAAGTCACCACAGGTCATCAAGGAGCAGGCCCGGCTTGGTGCTGTCGCTGATGCCACGAGCAAGGCGGAATCCCTGGCCAAGGCTTTCGGCATGAAACTTGGCAAGGTGTATAGCGTCGAATACCGCAACAGTTCCCCCATGCCGGTCTATACCCGTGCCATGAAGGCCGCGGGAGCCCCTGCCGCCGACATGATGGAAAACAGCTATCAACAGCAGCAGATCAGCATCACTGACAATGTAGAAGCCGTCTTCCTGCTGGAATAACACAGCCCCTTTGTCCATCACTCAAACCCGAGGCAACCCCTCGGGTTTGTCATTGCAGGGGCTGGCAGGACAAGCGAGCCGCTAACTGGGTCAGGTGAAACGGGAATGGAGTAAAAAAATGCCGGTCACTGACCGGCATTTTTGTTGGAGGAGGCTCGATGCCTAGCCCAGGTTGGTCGCCAGCTTGCGTTGGCTCTTCTGTTTGAGCAGATAGCCGACACCGAGTACCAGGACCCAGGCCGGGATCAGCTCGACCGAGATGCGGGTGCCGTCGTTCATGTACATGATCACCAGGATGGCGGCCATGAAGGCGAGGCAGAGGTAGTTGCCAAACGGGCTCCACAGTGCCTTGAACTTGGTGGTGACCCCTTCTGCAGCCTTCACCTTGCGGAACTTGAGGTGTGCCAGGCTGATCATGGCCCAGTTGATGACCAGGGCGGAGACCACCAGAGACATCAGCAGACCAAAGGCCTTGCCCGGGATCAAATAGTTGATGAGCACACACAGCAGGGTGGCCGCGGCCGAGATGGTGATGGCGGTCAGGGGCACGCCGCTCTTGTTGGTCTTGAGCAGGGCCTTGGGGCCGTTGCCCTGCTTGGCCAGGCCAAACAGCATGCGGCTGTTGCAGTAGACGCAGCTGTTGTACACCGACAGCGCGGCGGTCAGCACCACCAGGTTAAGTACGTTGGCTACCAGGTTGCTGTCGAGCGCATGGAAGATCATCACGAACGGGCTGCCGCCTTCCACTACCTTGCCCCAGGGATAGAGGGAGAGCAGTACGGTGAGGGCACCGATGTAGAAGATGAGGATGCGGTAGATCACCTGGTTGGTGGCCTTGGGGATGCTCTTCTCGGGATTGTCCGCTTCCGCTGCCGTGATGCCGACCAGCTCCAGACCGCCGAAGGAGAACATGATGAAGGCCATGGCCATCACCAGCCCGCCGACGCCGTTGGGGAAGAAGCCACCCTGGGCCCAGAGGTTGCTGACCGTGGCCTCGGGGCCGCCGCTGCCGGAGAACAGCATCCAGCCGCCGAATCCGATCATGCCGAGAATGGCGACCACCTTGATGATGGCGAACCAGAACTCCATCTCGCCGAACGCCTTGACGTTGGAGAGGTTGATGGCGTTGATCAGCACGAAGAAGAAGGCCGCCGACATCCAGGTCGGGATCTCGGGCCACCAGTACTGGACATAGATACCGACTGCCGTCAGCTCGGCCATGCTCACCAGCACATAGAGCACCCAGTAGTTCCAGCCGGAGGCGAAGCCGGCGAAGTCACCCCAGTACTTGTAGGCAAAATGGCTGAATGAGCCGGCAACCGGCTCTTCCACCACCATCTCGCCCAGCTGGCGCATGATGAGGAAGGCGATGAAGCCGCCGATGGCATAACCCAGCAGCACCGCAGGGCCCGCCATCTTGATGGTGTCGGCAATGCCGAGGAACAGGCCGGTACCGATGGCACCGCCCAGTGCGATGAGCTGGATATGGCGGTTTTTCAGACCGCGCTTGAGCTCCTCGCCGTGTTGTTGAAGATCCATGCTTCCTTCCTTACGTCGCTGAAATCACTCGGCTCGCGTCCCGTCAGCCACAGCACGTCCTCTGCCTGGCGCGGCATCTTGTGCCGAAAACGTGACGAAATCCGTATTTATATCGTTACGGTTTGCCGCTGGCTGTTTTTTGTAGCGGCTACCAACCCGAGCAGAATAGTGATAATCGACCGTCCATGCACCTGTTTTCCTCATCATTGGCTGCTGTTTTGTGCGCCATGCAGGTTTTTCATGATCTGGAAAGGGGTTTTGAGAGTGATTGCTGGTTTTGTGTTCGAATGGATTTCCATCTCTTGACTCAGTTTGGTTTTCATGGCGTTGTTTCCCTTTGATAAAAAGGGACTCATATGATGGAGCGTATAGTCGGTGGCCTGGTGATGGTCGTGCTCTGGCTCGGGATCTGGCTATCCCCCATGTTGCTGACGATGGCGATGAGCAGCCTTGTTGTCTGGGGCTGGTTGGGAGCGGGTTACCTGGTTAACCACGTCGCCATGGTGCTCATCCTTGCTGCCGGGATGGGGCTGGTGCCAGCCTGCTGGCTGAGCGAGCGAGTCCGCAAGGGCAGGGGACTCATCCATTTTCACGGCATGTTGATGAACAACAAGGAGCTCAACAAGCCCTGAGCCTGCTTGCCCCGCGAGTGATAGGATGCCAGCGATGATGCTGGCATCATTTTTTCATCCTGTTTCTCTGTTTCGTTATCTTGCCACTCATCTATTTCATGGTGCGTTGTGCTGTGACAGCCTTGCAGGTTAGCAGAGCTGGCGGCGAAGGCCGGTCGCTTCCAGGATCTTGGCGCTGATCTCCTCGACCGAGTGGGAGCTGGTATCGAGGAAGCGGATCGCCTCCTGGCGGAACAGCCTCTCGACGCTGGCCAGCTCCTGTTTGCATTGATCAAGCGAGGAGTAGCGGCTGTTGGCGCGGCGCTGGTTGCGGATCTCGTGCAGCCGCTGCGGCATGATGGTGAGGCCGAACAATTTGTGGCGATTGGCCTTGAGGGCGGCGGGCAGCTCCAGCGATCCCATGTCCTGCTCGATAAAGGGATAGTTGGCGGCGCGAATGCCAAATTGCAGTGCCAGATAGAGGCTGGTCGGTGTCTTGCCGCAACGGGAGACCCCGATGAGGATGATGTCTGCCTCGTCATACTCCCTGGTGGTGATGCCATCGTCGTTGGCCAGCGCAAAGTTGACCGCTTCGATGCGATCGTCGTACAGCTTGCGGTTTTCCATGCCATGGGTGCGATGCAACCTGGGTTCGGCCTTGATACCGAGCTCCTGTTCGAGAGGGCTCACGAAGGTGTTGAGAAAATCGTGGCTGCTGGCCTGGGCCTTGAGTACCTCTTCACGCACCATGGGGTCGACGATGGTGTGAAAGAGGATGGGGCGCACCCCGGTCTGGCGAAACTGTTCGTCAATACGTGCCCGTACCTGGCGCGCTTTCTCCTGGGTCTCGACAAAAGGGATGGTGATCTGTTCGAAGGCCAAGGGAAACTGGCTCAACACTGCGTGGCCGAAGACTTCGGCGGTGATGGCGGTGCCGTCGGATACATAGAATACGGTGTGCACTGCGGACTCCTGTGGTGCGCTCCAGGGGGCGGCGAGAAATAAGTATCTCTCGAAACCATATCGTTTTTGTCAACAGATCTGCCATGCCCAAGTTGTGAACTCGGTTGCAAACCTGAGTCGTTACCTTTTTGTGTCGCTATTGTAGAATGCCTGTGTCAAACGACCATCCCCAACTCTTGCTCGGGGATTTTTTTGACAATAAATAGAAAACGTTTTCATGGCCGTTGGCAACAGACACTAACAAAAACACACGACTTGGCACAGCAGGTGAATTGTCACCCTGGCCCCCCAACCTGGAGACATGCAAATGCAACAGTACGTACTCTGGTACGAACAGCTCGGTATGCAGGACGTTGAACGCGTCGGCGGCAAGAATGCATCCCTTGGCGAGATGATCAGCAACCTCTCGGGGGCCGGCGTGTCCGTACCGGGCGGGTTTGCGACCACGGCCTTTGCGTTTAACGAGTTTCTGGAGTTAAGCGGCCTCAACGGCAAGATCCATGACTTGCTCGACAGTCTGGATGTGGATGACATCGCCGCCCTCAACCGGGCCGGTCAGCAGATCCGCGACTGGGTGGTGGAAGCACCCTTCCAGCCCGCTCTGGAGCAGGCGGTGCGCGAGGCCTATGACAAGCTGAGCGCGGGGCTCGAGGCATCCTTTGCCGTGCGCTCCTCCGCCACCGCGGAAGACATGCCGGATGCGTCGTTTGCCGGTCAGCAGGAGACCTTCCTCAACGTGCGCGGCATCGATGCCGTCATGACTGCCATCAAGCATGTGTTTGCCTCTCTGTTCAACGATCGCGCCATCTCCTACCGGGTCCATCAGGGCTATGACCACAAGGGGGTCGCTCTCTCTGCCGGGGTGCAGCGCATGGTGCGCTCGGATCTCGCTGCCTCCGGCGTCATGTTCACCCTGGATACCGAATCCGGCTTCAACGACGTGGTCTTCATCACCGGCGCCCAGGGCCTGGGTGAGATGGTGGTGCAGGGGGCCGTCAACCCGGACGAGTTCTATGTGCACAAGCCAACTCTCAAGGCCGGGCGCCCCGCCGTGGTGCGCAAGACGCTGGGCTCCAAGCTCATCAAGATGACCTACTCCGGGGATGCCGGTCATGGCCGTCAGGTGAAGGTGGTCGACACCACCGATACCGAGCGCAACCGCTTCTGCATCACGGACGAGGAAGTGATGGCCCTGGCAAAGCAGGCCCTCATCATCGAGCAGCACTACGGTCGTCCGATGGACATCGAGTGGGCCAAGGATGGTCAGGATGGCAAGCTCTACATCGTTCAGGCCCGTCCGGAAACCGTGCGTAGCCGCCAGGAAGCCAATACTCTCGAGCGCTTTGCCCTCAAGCAAACCGGCAAGGTGCTGATCGAGGGGCGCGCCATCGGCCACAAGATTGGCGCGGGTCCGGCCCGTGTCATCTCCTCCATCAGCCAGATGGATGAAGTGCAGCCTGGCGATGTGCTGGTCACCGACATGACCGACCCGGATTGGGAGCCCATCATGAAGCGCGCTTCCGCCATCGTCACCAACCGGGGTGGACGCACCTGCCACGCCGCCATCATCGCCCGTGAGCTCGGCATTCCGGCAGTGGTGGGTTGCGGCAACGCCACCGACCACATCCAGGATGGTCAGCTCATCACCGTCTCCTGTGCGGAAGGGGACACCGGCTTCATCTATGACGGCGAGCTCGACTTTGACGTGGCGGTGACCGAGGTGGGCAACATGCCGCGCCTGCCCATCAAGATCATGATGAACGTCGGCAATCCGGACCGCGCCTTCGATTTTGCCCAGTTGCCGAATGCCGGCGTGGGCCTGGCCCGCCTCGAGTTCATCATCAACCGCATGATCGGGGTCCACCCCAAGGCGCTGCTGGAGTTCGATCAGCAGACCCCGGAACTCCAGGCCACCATCACCAGGATGATCGCGGGCTACGAGAGCCCACGTGAGTTCTACGTAGCCAAGCTGACGGAAGGGATCGCCACCCTGGCGGCCGCCTT
Source organism: Aeromonas caviae (assembly GCF_000819785.1). GTDB lineage: Bacteria > Pseudomonadota > Gammaproteobacteria > Enterobacterales > Aeromonadaceae > Aeromonas > Aeromonas caviae. Next base: position 9,477 of record NZ_CDBK01000090.1, read on the forward strand.
CTGGCCGGAGCGGGTCATCGTGCGGATGTCGGACTTCAAGTCCAATGAGTACGCCAACCTGGTGGGGGGGCGTGGTTACGAACCCCATGAAGAGAACCCCATGATCGGTTTCCGTGGCGCGTCGCGCTACATCGCCGACAGCTTCCGCCCCTGCTTCGCCCTCGAGTGCGAGGCGATGAAACGGGTGCGGGATGTCATGGGGTTGACCAACGTCGAGGTGATGATCCCCTTCGTGCGTACCCTGGGTGAGGCGGAGCAGGTGGTGGAGATACTGGCTGAGAACGGCTTGCGCCGTGGCGAGCGCGGCCTGAAAGTCATCATGATGTGCGAGCTGCCCTCCAATGCGCTGCTGGCGGACAAGTTCCTCGAGCACTTCGACGGCTTCTCCATCGGCTCCAACGACATGACCCAGTTGACCCTGGGGCTGGATCGGGACTCCGGGCTCATCGCCCACCTGTTCGACGAGCGCAACGAGGCGGTCAAGGCGCTGCTGGCCATGGCCATCGCCGCCGCCCGCAAGGCGGGCAAGTACGTGGGGATCTGCGGCCAGGGGCCGTCCGATCACCCGGACTTCGCCGCCTGGCTGGTCGAGCAGGGGATCGATTCCGTGTCGCTCAACCCCGATACCGTGGTCGACACCTGGCTCTATCTGGCCGAGCAGCACAAGGCCGGCTGAGCCGCTTTTGTGCCTGTGTGGCGATAGCGCTGCACTGTGATAAAAGACACGGCGTCCGAGAGGGCGCCGTTTTCATGCCGGCATGCGGTGCATGTCTATGTTGTCCGATGCCTGCCTTCTCCTGCGCAAAAATGGCGTGCCAGATCATGCTGTTACGATCCACAACCTCGCCGAACTATAGGCCAATCTGAGGGCCGGGATGTCGATAAGGGCGTCGGGGGAGGCCGTGCGTGGCCATGAGCCTGAGCCGCAGGCAGGCTAGCAAGTCGCCGCCGCGCCTTGCCCCTGGGGGGCGGGAAATGTGCAGTTGCGGGCAAGCAGATCAAGTTGTGACTTTGGTCCCATTGGTTGGCATAAGTCAGGGAATGAGTGAGGCCGGTGACACTGCGCCCGATGAGAGGGCGCGAGAATGATGCCGTCATGGGCTGCAATCCAAAGCGGGTGCCTCATATTGCCTCTGCCCGGATGGAACCTGGGCAAACACAGTCGTCACCATCGCTGATAACACTCCAATCACAAATAAAGCAATAAGAGGGGTCATGGAGAGAGATATCAGTTTTTTGATGGTCGGTCTCCTTGCCATGATATCAAGGCAAGCCTTGAAAACGCTTTCTCTTGGCGCTCCTCTGTTTTAATAACGGCAATACCTCAGAGTTTAATTCCGAAAAAATTTAAAACTCATTTTTTTATCTTGCTCATTCACGTCCCTTTAGCAGAAATATGTTCATATCTCATTGTTATTAAATGATTTTATTGTTGATGAATGGCAAGGTAATTTGATTGGCATGCACTGGCGGTCTTATTATGTGAGCATAAAACGATTCAGTCTGGATACAGCAATTGAACTGATAATGGTGCCGTATGAGGGGAGATGCCGGTGGGCCAGATAGGGCATGGCTTGATAAAGAGGTAACCATGCTTGAAGTGAATGTCAGCGATGATGAGGTGACCCGTGCCACTTGCTTTTTGCCGTCATTGTGTGGTGGCTGTCGCCATATTAAGCCCAATTCATTCAGTAGGGGGGAATAGCGGGTGACGACCATCATAAGCCATAGCATCGAAGGTCATGATTATATCAGGCATACTATTGAACCCATCGCCAACCTGCATGTCGGGGATATTGTTGCAGTTGAGGTTATTTCATTTTCAGAAAAAAAGGCTGTCTTTTCCAGAGCCAACTTCAGCAACATGACCACCTCCTACGCCGCATGGCTATTTACGCAACAACTGGTGTTCTTTAAAGATCTTAATAAAATCGACAGTCGCCTCTATCAGGCGGTGTTTCTCCGTGTCGATATGCATTTGATGGAATGCTTTATCTCTTGGGAAGATTTCGGTTCGTATATATCGAATTTTGGACTGAGTATGGCCTTTGAGATGGCGGATATTGCTGATGGTATCCCAGATTTGGCATTGAATAATATGGCGAGGCTTAGAAGATTAGGGGTCAAGTTATGGATAAACAATGCCGATGAATCCTTGTTGTCGATGGACCATGTATCCGCAGCCTTGTTCGATGGCATTAGGGTCAATAAACAGTTCTTCTGGCGCTGCTTCACCCGATGTGATGGCACCGCCATGACCAGGCTCACTGCTGACTGGGGACATGACAATGTCATCATCGAGGGGGTCGAAAACAAGCATCACCTCTCATTCCTCAGATTACATGGCTTTGTTCAGGGGCAAGGGTTTTATTGGCGGGCCAGATTATTACGCAACCTCATTTCGAGTCTGTGATTGATGAAAAACCTGACCGGTCCTAACGGAATTAGATGAAAACATATTATGCGTGTTTGGTCGTGATTTAAAAAATAGTTAGAGAAATGCCAGCGCTCTTCACCCTGTAAACAAGGAGCAACGGCAATGAATTACTGCATATTGATGGCTGAGATAAATATCAACGTGATGTCGTGTTGCATCAATGAATTTCCCTGACCTGAGAGAACCTTGTCGATAATATGGACAAGACGGGCAGATGCCGGCTTTATCGCGAGCGGGTCGGGGGACCATACCACAGATGTATCGAGGGTCTCCTGCATGTCTCACACCGCCCGTCCAACGACCAAATACGCCTTTAGTACCAAATATTTCTGGTTACTTGCCATGCCCATGTTGCTGGGGATCGGCGGGGTGTTCGCACTCTCTATTTTCAATCATCGCGCCGCGGTGGAGCAGAAGCTGGTTATTCTCAATCACGCCATTGCGATCGCCGAAGCGGAGAGCCTCGAGCAGGTGGAGCAGGTGCTGGCCACCGAGGTCAATGCTGACCAACTGCGCCCCCTGACCTTCTCCGACGAGACCAAAGCCTTCAGCCGCAATCTGTGGAATGGCAAGGTGACGCTCGGCGAGCAACTGAACCTGATCTACTACGCCGATGCGAGCGGACAGAGTTTTTCCAACGACGAGGAGCAGGATCTGGCCTGGGACACCACCCAGCTTGACTCGACGAATCGTGCCTGGTTCAAGGGGGCGCTCGGCACCTCCGGCTTCAGCTGGACCGGGGCCTATCAGGATGCGCTGACCGGGGCCTATACCCTGACCGTCTCCCATCGGCTAAGGCCCTTTGGGGGGGTGAAGGAGCGTGTCATCGGCCTCGACATCAACCTGCCCGCCTGGTCGCAGCGGCTCAGCACCATGCTCTATCGGGACAACGGCTTGAATCACCTGCTGTTTGACCGATCCAGCGGCCAGATCCTGGTCCATTCCCAGGCCGAGTTCAATGGTCAGGTCATCGCCTATCCCTGGCTAGCGCGGCTGGAGGGGGCGTCCGGCACCTTCTTCTCGGATGAAGTCGGCCAGTATGTGGCTTATCAGGCCCTGCCGGGGCGCTCGAACCTACTGGCCATCACTATGCAGCCGAGGCGAGACGCGGTGGCCCTAGTGGGGGGCGGTGCCGTCATTGTGCTGCTGCTGTTGTCGAGCGCTCTGTTCATCGTGATGGCGATCCTCTTTCGCTTGCGGCTGTCGACGCTGATCGGGGGGCTTATCCAGATGGTGCGCCTGCTGCGTTTGAGCTCGACGCAGGAGAGGGCGACGATGATACTGCCTGATTTCCCGGAGATAGCGGAGCTGCACGAGGAGCTGAATCTGGTCTCCGATCGCTTGCAGGCGTCGCACGATGCCGCCAACCGGGATGCACTGACCGGTCTTTACAATCGCCGCTTCCTGGATGAACGGCTCAGGCAACTGCACAGCGAGGGGAGGCCGTTCGTGCTGGCACTGGTGGATCTCGACAACTTCAAGAGCATCAATGATGGCCATGGCCATGCCGTCGGTGATGTGGTGTTGCGCCGCTGCGCCTCGCTCGGGCAGGAGCGGCTCGCCAATGCGGCCTCCCTGTGCCGCTATGGTGGCGAGGAGCTGGTCGCCCTGTTCGAACACTGCACCCTGGCCGAGGCCGAGTGGCTGATGGCACAGTGGCGCCAGGGGGTGGGTGAGATGAGATGGCGGGATGAGGCGATGAAGGTGACCTTCAGTGGCGGCATCGGCGCGACCGAGGGGCGTACTCCGGAAGCGTTGATGGAGCAGATCGATCAGGCCCTGTACCGCGCCAAGCAAGATGGCAAGGATCGTATCTATCGCGCCACCGGGCTTTGATGGCACAGTCCGGCAGCCCTTCTCTGTGGTGGTGCAATTGGGGGCTGGCCAGCCAACACGATCAGGGGGCGTGACAGAGGGGGCCCGGATGCCCCTTATCGATACGCTCTCACCCCTCAAGCTGTTAAGGTAGCGACAGACAGGTTAACTGGATGGACTCATGACCCAATTGCAGTGGCACAAGGCCAGGCTGGCCCTTCACGGCAGCCAGACCCTCTTCATTCCCGAACTTGAGCTGGCGCCTCAAGCGTGCTGGGCCTTTGTCGGCAGCAACGGCAGCGGCAAGACGGCGCTGGCGTCGGCCCTGTGCGGCGAGCTGGCCGTGCGTGCCGGAGCGGTATCGGGTCGAGTCCGGGCCGAGCGACTCTCGTTCGAGTCGCAGCAACAGCTGGGGGAGCAGGACTGGCAGCGGCGCAATACCGACATGCTGGGAGAAGAGGAGGAGGCGGGGTATCGGGTATCGACCCTGATGCTGGAGGCGGGGGGTGAGGAGCATGAGGCCCACGCGCTGCTGGCCCGTTTTGGCATTGAATCCCTGTGGGAGCGCCCCTATCGCTACCTCTCGAGCGGGGAGGGGCGCAAGCTGCTGCTGGCCCGGGCCCTGCTGGGGCGACCCGAGCTGCTGGTGCTGGACGAACCCTTCGATGGCCTGGATCAGGGGGCCAGGGCTTCTTTGATGATGTTGCTGGCCGACCTGGTGTCAGAGGGGCTGCGCCTGGTGGTGATCGTCAACCGTTTTGACGAGATCCCCCCCTTTGCCACTCACCTCGGCCTGCTCGGCGAGTGTCGTCTGCTGCTGGCGGGGGAGCGCGAGGCGGTGCTCGGCAGCCAGGAGGTGGCCCAGCTGGCTCGCGCCGAAACCACGTCCCCCCGTTTGCCGCCACCGCTGACGACACCCGAGCCCTTGCCTCCCGGCCCTCGGGTCGTCATGAAAGCCATGCGTATCGCTTACGGGGATCAGGTGATCATCGACGGGCTCGACTGGACCATTGACGAGGGGGAGCACTGGCAACTGGTGGGACCAAACGGCGCTGGAAAGTCGACCCTGCTCTCCCTCATCACCGGGGATCACCCGCAAGGTTACAACAATGAGCTCCATCTGTTCGGACGGCGGCGGGGCAGCGGCGAGAGCATCTGGGAGATCAAGCGCCACATCGGGCTCGTGAGCCCGGCGCTGCATCTGGACTATCGTGTCAGCTGCCCGGTGCAGACAGTGATCCTCTCCGGTTTCTACGACTCCATCGGGCTTTATACCCGGCCGGGGGATCGTCAGCTGGCGCTGGCGAACGCGTGGCTGGCCCTGCTGGGGCTGGCCGATCAGGGGGCGCAGCCTTTCCACTCTCTCTCTTTCGGTCAGCAGCGACTGGTGCTGATCGCCCGTGCCCTGGTCAAGCATCCGCCGCTGCTCATCCTGGACGAACCCCTGCAGGGACTGGATCCCCTCAACCGTCACCTGGTACGGGAGATGGTGGCGCGCCTCGTTGGCGAGGGAACCCAGCTGTTGTTCGTTTCCCATCATGCGGATGATGCGCCCCCTGGTCTGACCCACAGGCTGAGCTTTGTGCCAAGGGAGGAGGGGGGATACGACTATCTGCAGGAGCGTCTGGGGGGCTGAGCCGTCCGGGCGGCATGGTCAGAGAGGGGCTGGTTCGGCAAGGAGCGGCGGCATCCCCAGCAGCGTCCACCACAGCCCGAAGAAGAGCATGATCCCCAGCCAGAGCCAGGCAAGATAGTGACGGGTGGCCGCCATCCCCGTCACCGTCACCATGAGTGCCGCCCCGAAGGCGATGAGGGCGAACAGAAAGGGCGCCATATTGTCCATCATGGCGGTCATTTCACCAGGGAGAGGATCTGGCGAAATGCCGGATGGCGGCAATCCCTCATCAGCGCGTAAAGACACATCTCCACCGACGTCAGCGCAGCTCCCCTGGCCGCAAGCTGGCCGATGGCGAGATCCCGGTTGGCAGCGCAGCGAGACGACACCGCATCCACCACCAGCGAGACCCGGGCACCGCTGGCCAGAAGCCCCAGCACGCTCTGGTAGACGCAGATATGGGTCTCGATGCCACATACCAGCCAATGCTCGATCCCACTCTCGGCCAACGCGGTCGCCACAGTGGGCTCCCCCAGGGCGCCGAAGCTGTATTTGGGCAGCACAAGATCGCCTGCCTGCAGCGACTGCAATTCGGGCACGGTGGCACCGAGCTTGTCCGGGTTCTGCTCCAGCCAGACAACCGGCAGCCCCAGCACCCTTGCCCCTTGCACCAGCCTGGCGGTATTGGCAATCAGGGCGTCGCTCTCCTCGACCAGGCGGGCCAGCTTGCCCTGGATATCGACGACCAGCAGGCCGGTGGTGTTTTGCTCAAGCATGAATGTCTCCTTGTTTGTGGCGGACAGCCTCGCCTGAAGGCTTTCGTTGGCTGACTGAGTGGCGCTGCTTCACTCGCTTGCCGTGTCTGGGCATTCAAGGTAGGTCATCGCCTCGATGTTGTTGCCATCGGGATCGCGCAGGAAGGCGGCGTAGTAATTGGGGGCATAGTGGGGACGCAGTCCCGGCAACCCATTGCAGGCAAAGCCTGCCTTGATCCCCGCGTGATGGAACGCATCCACCTGGGTCGCGTCGTCGGCCCTGAATGCGAGATGGCAGGAGGCGCCCTGCTGCCCCCGCTCAATCAGGAAGCCCACGTGATCGCGGCCCATCAGGCCAAAACCGGCTGCCGCCTCATCAGACCATTTGAGTTCTATCAAAAGAGGAGCCAGCACGGTGGCGTAGAAGTGCTGACAGGAGTCAAAACGTACCACCTTGATTTCAACATGATCGAACACGGTGACTCCTTGTGTTGCCTGGGTGTAGAGCAGCCCATCAGGCCCTCATGGGAACCCGTTGAAATGGGTATCGAATGACCACAATAAGTCAGTTTGACGCCAGGCAGGGAGAGGGCAAGGCGCATAACTGCGTGCTCCGTCAAAGATTTTTCATCCAGTTGCGGGATGCGCTTTACATCGTGCTGGCCAAGTTTGCCCGGTTTTGTTGCTTGGCGAAGGCTACGAGCTCTGTTATGGTGTGCTCGGTTAGCCGTTTGGATGGCTAGATGGTTGTGCGCTGACTGCATGTTCGCGCCCCCGACCGCTCACCGTTTTGATGATCATGTTGACAGGGAGTTTTTATGCAACGTCGTTCCTTCTTCACCCTTTCCGCCCTGGCGTTGCTCGCCAGCAGCCTGCCGCTGTCCGCCTTTGCCATCGATGAGGCGAAGAAAGAGATCGTCATCGGCACCACGGTTGGCGACTTTGCCGACATGGTCACCGACGCCATCAAGCCGCAGCTCGAAGCCAAGGGCTACAAGGTCAAACTGGTGGAGTTCACCGATTACGTGACCCCCAACATCGCCCTGGCGGACGGGTCGCTTGACGTCAACTGCTTCCAGCACAAGCCCTATCTGGAGAGCTTCGCCAAAGACCGGGGTCTCTCTCTGGCGCCCATCACCCAGGTGCCGACCGGCCCCATGGGGCTCTACGCCGGCAAGCTGGGGGATCTGAAGGCGGTGAAAGAGGGAAGCACGGTCGCCATCCCGAACGATCCCACCAACCAGGCCCGGGCACTGCTGATGTTGCAGGATCTGGGCTGGCTGAGCCTCAAGGAGGGGATCAATCCCCTCAAGGCGAGCGAGTTCGACGTGGTGAAGAACCCCCACAACCTCAAGCTGGTGCTGCTGGAGGCGGCGCAGCTGCCGCGCTCCCGTGAGGATGTGGATTTCTCCGTCATCAACGGCAACTTTGCCGCCTCAAGCGGGATCCCGTTCAGCTCCGGCCTCTTCCTCGAGCGCAGCTATGACTTCATCAACTGGGTGGTGGTAAAGAGCGCCGATGCGGGCAAGCCGTTCGCCAAGGATGTGGCGGCCGCCTACAACTCCCCTGAATTCAAGGCTTATGCCGCCAAGCGCTTCGTCGGCTACAAGTATCCCGAGGGCTGGCAGCAGAAGGGGTGAGTGGCGTACAAGCGATAAAAACGGGCACCCAGGTGCCCGTTTTTTATTGGAGGTCAGTAGTGGCGCAACCACCAGCGGGCGGCCAGGAGGGCGGTGAGGCTGCCAAGCAGGGCGCTTGCCAGTACATCCAGGGGCCAGTGCATGCCGATAAGGGTGCGCGAGAGGCCAATCCCGATGGCCCAGAGTGGCAGCAGCCAGGCCCCGGCGGGAGCCCGGGCCAGCCAGATCAGGCCGAAGAACTGGGCGAGGCTCATGGCGGCGATGCTGTGACCGGAGGGAAAGGCGTAGTTGACCTCTGCCTGCCAGTGCTGGCCGAGCCAGGCGGGCAGCGCCAGCAACTGGGTCGCGGCGTGGACCTGTTCACTGCGAAGGGCCTGGCTTCCTCCATAGAACTGGCGGATGGCGGGGATCAGCTCCTGGCTCTCCAGCCAGATGAGGTAGGGCCTGGGCTCCTCGGTCAGCAGCTTGATGAGGCTCTTGATGACCCAGTCGCTCGCCAGCACGGCAAAGAGGGCGCCAGCCAGCGCCAATATGGCGCGACCGTCCAGCGTCAGCTTGTGTCTTGTGAGCAGCAGCAGGGCGGCGATGGTGAAGACCAGCCCCGGCAAGTCCACCATGCGGGTGAGGGCGTAGGGCCACCATAGCCAGCCCGATTGCAGGGCCTGGGTCATGAACGGCTGCCAGGGCAGGCAGACGAGCAATAGCAGGGGAAGGAGCAGGAGGGCATTGAAATGAAGCACCTTGCGGCGTGGCAACGAAGAGGAGTGAGTCGGCATCAAGGGGTCCGGTTCGGTGGCGCGAGCGGCTAAAAAGAGGCGTCATTGTGCCAGTCAGGTTGCTCTGGTCAAGGCGAAGGGGGCGAGGGCAACAGGCTGTTACATATGATGCTGCCGGGCATCGTGCCCGCACCTGAGGCCGGGAGGCGAAAAGATGGCCGCAGAGCGGTCTGCCAACAAGCCTCTGAAAATCCGTCGCGTTTGGGCTAGAATGGCGCGCCTGTGGCCCTTGTGGACGAGATGCGTGCCGATGAAGATCGTCGTTGATGAAAATATGCCCCATGCGGTGGAGCTGTTTGCGGAATTTGGTGAAGTGGTTCCCCTGCCGGGACGAGAAATAAAGGCCGCGGATCTGCAAGAGGCGGATGTGCTGCTGGTGCGCTCCGTGACCCGGGTCAACGAAGCGCTCCTGGCGAGTTGCCCCAGGCTGGGGTTTGTCGGTACGGCCACCATCGGTACGGATCACATCGATCAGGGGCTGCTGGCGGCGCGGGGCATCCCCTTCTTCAGCGCCCCCGGCTGCAACAAGGTGTCGGTGGGGGACTACGTGCTCTCCGCCCTGCTGGTTCTGGCGGAACGCCATGAGCTGACCTTGAGCGAGATGAGCCTCGCCGTCATCGGCGCCGGCAACACCGGCGAGAGCGTGGCCGGCAAGGCCGAGGCGCTCGGGATGAAGGTGCTGCGCTGCGACCCGCCCCTGGCCCGTAGCGGCGCCGCTGGCGACTTCGTGGATTTCCGCACTGCCCTGGATGCCGACATCGTCAGCTTCCATGTCCCCTATCTTCGTGAAGGGGATGAAGCCACCTTCCACCTGCTGGGAGTCGAGGAGATCGCCGAGCGTCCGGCCGGGCAGATCCTCATCAACGCCTCCCGCGGCGAGGTGTGGGACAACCGTGCCCTGCTTGTCCGCCAGCAGGGGCCCCATCCCCTGCGGCTGGTGATGGACGTGTGGGAAGGAGAGCCGGAGCCCCTCAAGGAACTGGTGCCCCATACCGAGCTGGCCACCCCGCACATCGCCGGTTACAGCCTGGAAGGCAAGGCCCGTGGCACCTGGATGCTCTATGAGGCGCTGTGCCGGCAACTGGGGCGCACCCCGCGCCAGGATCTGCAATCCCTGCTGCCTGCCCCCGAGGTGCGCGAGCTGACGCCGGGGCAGCCGGCGGATCAGGCGCTCATCAAGCAGCTTGTCCACCTTGTTTATGACGTGCGCCGGGACGACGCCCGTTTTCGCAACCGGATCGGGCTGCCCGGCAGCTTCGATGAGCAGCGCAAGCGCTACCCCGAGCGGCGCGAATTGGGCGCCTTGCAACTGAAAGGGCCCTTCGCCGACGACAGACTGGCCCGACTGGGCTTTGCCGTCTCGAAGCAATAAACCCGATTTCAACAAGGGGAGGGGCTTGCCCAGGCGGCGCTTCCCCCCGGCCCGGCATCATGGCGGGCCTGTCATCAAACCGATACGCGTGCCAGCCGGGGCCCTCATGCCCGGCCCCGACGGGCCGCATCACAGGAGAACAGATCAGTGAGTCAGCAATTCAACGTAGCGGTATTGGGTGCCAGCGGCGCCGTGGGTCAGGCCATGATCGAGATCCTGGAGGAGCGCGCCTTCCCGGTAGCGACCCTCTATCCGCTCGCCTCCAGTCGCAGCGCTGGGGACACGGTGCGTTTTGGCGGCAAGAACGTCGACATCCTTGATGTGGAGGCCTTTGACTGGAGCCAGGTGGAGATCGCACTCTTCTCCGCCGGTGCCGAGGTCTCGGCCAAATGGGCGCCCATCGCCGCCGAGCACGGCTGCATCGTCATCGACAACACCTCCTGCTTCCGCTACGACGAGGACATTCCCCTGGTCATTCCGGAAGTGAACCCGGACGCCCTGGCCGATTTTCGCAACCGCAACATCATCGCCAACCCCAACTGCTCCACCATCCAGATGCTGGTGGCCCTCAAGCCCCTGCACGATGAGGTAGGCATCAGTCGCATCAACGTGGCGACCTACCAATCCGTTTCCGGCTCCGGCAAGGAAGGGGTGAGCGAGCTGGCGGGCCAGACCGCCCACCTGCTCAACGGCCGCCCGGTGGAGCCGACCCTCTATCCGCAGCAGATCGCCTTCAACCTGATCCCGCAGATCGATGCCTTCACCGACAACGGCTACACCCGGGAAGAGATGAAGATGGTGTGGGAGACCCAGAAGATCCTGGGGGATGCCAGCATCGCCGTGAACCCCACCTGCGTGCGGGTACCGGTCTTCTACGGTCACGCCGAGGCAGTTCATGTGGAGCTGCACCAGCCGCTGGACGCCGAGCAGGTCAAGGAGCTGCTGCGCAATGCCCCGGGGGTGACCCTGTTTGATGATGAAGGGGACTACCCGACCCCGGTGCGCGATGCCACCGGCCAGGATGATGTGATGGTCGGGCGGGTACGCCAGGATATTTCTCATCCGAGTGGTATCAATATGTGGATCGTGGCCGATAACGTTCGTAAGGGCGCGGCAACCAACAGCGTGCAGATTGCCGAACTGCTGGTACGCGACTACCTCTGAGGCCGGATGTCGGCCCCGGGCGGGGAGGGAACCCCGCCTTGATGTGGGCGCCCTGGCCCCGGGATGTGACCGGGAACCCACTCTCCGGTTTTTGGAATACCGTGTGATATCAGTGGACTAGGTTTTTTTCTACACTCTGGTTCGCGTCTGGGGCTGCTTTCTGGTCGCCGCCGGGCGCGAAATATGTCGGATCGCTGGCTTGAGACCGGCGCCTGATTTATATTGAGCCGATTGTTTTGGGGTAACTATCCAGATTTTTCAATGTGATAGGGCCGTCATACGAAGGAACGAATATGGGACATTCCCGCATAACGCTGGCAACGCTACTCGCATTGGGGCTTCTGGGCACGGTTCAGGCCGAAGAGGGGGCGCGAGAACCCTTCTTTGTCGAACTCAAGGGACCGGATGGCTCACCGCCCCCCGCGGTGCAACCAGAGCCCCGGGCCCAGCCCGTGGCGCCCGTCACCCTGCCCAGAGCCCAGCCCATCGTGCGTCAGGTGCCTGCTGCGTCGGCTGGCAGTTATGGTCCCGTGCGTCCCACCGATACCCTCTGGAGTCTGGCGAGCAAGCATCGCCCGTCCAACCGGGTAAGTGTCTACCAGACCATGGTGGCCATCTATGACAAGAACCCCCGAAGCTTCGCAGACGGCAACATCAACCATATTCTGGTGGGTTCCCACATCCTGCTGCCCACCGCCGCAGAGGCGGGGCGCATCACGGATGCCGAAGCACGCCGTCGCTTCAACAGCGACAACGCGAGCTGGAAGGGGCTGAGCCCCAAATACCTGGCCAACAAGCAATCCCACGTCGCCCAGCCGGTGGTGAGCAAGCCTGCTCCGGCCAAGCCGGCTGTGGTGGCCAAGAGCACACCGCCCAAGGCGGCGCCGATCCCGGCGGCACCCAAGGCAACGGCTCCAGCCCCCGAGGTGAAGGAGACCGCCAAGGCGGCTGTCTCCACCCCCGTGGTGGTGAGCGCTGCTGCGAGCAGCGCCGCCAGCACGGCGCCGGCGCCCCTGCCCGCCACTGCGGTGGGCAAACCCTCTACCGAGATGGCGCTGGCCCTGGAAGATGCCAACGCCCAGCTCGGCCAGGTCACCGAGATGAACCACAGGCTCAAGCTGCGTCTGCAAGCCCTGACCGAAGAAGTGGAGACCCTCAAGGCCCAGTTGCAGGATCAGACCGCCCTGCAAAAAGAGGTGGCGGAACTCAAGGCCAATCCGACGCCTCCCGTGGTGGCGCCGGTGCCCAAACAGAGCTGGCTGATGGAGCTGCTCTCTTCGCCGCTCAATCTCGCCATGATCATCCTGCTGCCGGTGCTCCTGGTGCTTGCCCTGGTCACGCTCTGGCTGCGTGCTCGTGCCCGCCGCGAGCTGGAAGAGCAGGAGAAGAGCCTCTCCGAGTCGACCTCCATGGTCATGGGAGACGAGAACAGCGAGTTTGAGCAGTTGATGACGGTGGGCATCGCGGATGACGAGCCCCTCCATGGCATGCCGGATCTCAACGAGCCGGAAGTGAGCAGGAAGCAAGATGGTGCCAGTGCTGCCGCCGATGTCATCTTCCGGGATGACGAGACGGCGCTCTCCGCCTTTGATGTGGAACCTGCGGTGACGACGGCGAACCGGGATCCGGATCTGGTGCCCGAGCTGGATCTGGCCCATGAGGGGGACTTCGATCTGCCCGTGGTGCCGGAACTCGATCTCTCCGACGAGCCCACCTCCTCTGCTCGTGGTCATGACGAGATCATGACCGAGGAGGAGCTGCAGGCCGCCCTGTTTGCCGAGCTGGACGCGGATCTGGAAGCGGATCTGGCCCAGGCCCAGAAGGAGAGCCGCAGCCAGCGTGACGAGACACTGGCCAACTTCGATCTGAGCGATCTAGAGACCGGGTTTGGCGAGCCGACCGACGATGAGCTTGCCACCAAGGCGCCGCACATCGACGAGACGGGGTTTGGCAAGGACGATGTGGACGACATGCTGGCCGAGCTCGGGCTGGAGCCCACCAAGCCGACGGCGTCCGAGTGGGATCCCAGCGAGCTGGCCCTGGCGGATTTCGAGGATGCCTTCGCCGAGGTGGAGTCCCATCAGGGGGAGGTGAAACCCCGCGAACAGGTGCAAGACAGCGACTTCGTTGAAATCGACAAGCTGCTGGCCGATGCCGATGCCAGCAGCACGGAGCAGGAACCCTATCAGGGCTTCTCCCTGGATGTGGGGCTGGACGGTTTCCCCGAGGTGCTGCCGGAGTCCAACGGCTTTGATGTGGATGCCGATGACGGCGGGGTGGGGGCCAAGCTGGATCTGGCCCGGGCCTACCTCGAGATCGACGACAAGGAGAGCGCCCGCGAGCTGCTGGAAGAGGCGGTGGCCCAGGGCAGCGAGCATCAGCGCAGCGAGGCGCAGAAGCTGCTCAAGCGCCTGGGCTAGGCAGGCCCTTGTCATCCATGCACCAGAGAGGGCAGCCCGCGGGCTGCCCTCTCTCTTTGGGGGCCCCGCACCGCGGTCTCGCCCGGTCTGGGACTTTTGAGCCCGAGCGCGTATAATCCGCCCCGTTTCTTTCACTGCATCCTTTCATCAGAAGACACCGTTACCCATGCGAATTGCCCTTGGTATTGAATATGACGGCAGCCGGTACTTCGGCTGGCAGCGTCAGCGCGAAGTGATCAGCGTCCAGGAGGAGCTGGAAAAAGCCCTCAGCCGCATCGCCAATCACCCCGTCTCCATCCAGTGTGCCGGTCGCACCGATGCGGGGGTGCATGCCACCGGCCAGGTGATCCACTTCGATACCGAGTCGAACCGCGCAGAAGGCGCCTGGACCCTGGGGCTCAACTCCAACCTGCCCCCTGACATCGCCGTGCGCTGGGTCAGGGAGGTGGACGAGCATTTCCATGCCCGCTTCAGCGCCACCGCCCGTCGCTACCGTTACGTCATCTACAACCACAACTACCGCCCGGCGATCCTGGGCCAAGGCGTCAGCCACTACCACGAAGCCATAGACGCGGCGCTGATGCATCAGGCGGGCCAGAGCCTGCTGGGGGAGCACGACTTCAGCACCTTCCGGGCTGTCGCCTGTCAGTCCAACACCCCCTGGCGCAATGTGACCCACCTGTGTGTCAGCCGTTCCGGCCCCTACATCGTGCTCGACATCAAGGCCAACGCCTTCCTGCATCACATGGTGCGCAACATCACCGGTTCCCTGCTGCTGGTGGGGCAGGGGCTTCAACCGGTGGAGTGGATTGCCGAGGTGCTGGCGGCGAAGGATCGCAACCTGGCGGGCCCGACCGCCAAGGCGGGCGGCCTCTATTTGGTGGATGTGGATTACCCGGCCGAATTCGGGTTGCCCCGGCCGCCCCTCGGCCCGCTGTGGCTGCCGGACTCGGCACCGGGTACGACCAGTTTTTAGTAACTGGGCCCGAAAATTTGTGGTTTAATGATCCGTCGTTTATTGCCATCGAGCCGTTAAGTCATTGAACAATCAAGGCTCGATGTGTTTTGTCAGGCACAAATGCATTAAGGAATTCCATGAGCTGGCTTGAGAAGATCCTTCCCAAGAGCAAGATCACCACACCGCGTCGTCACAACATTCCGGAAGGGGTGTGGACCAAGTGTACTGCTTGCGAACAGGTGCTCTACCGGGCAGAGCTGGAGCGCAATCTCGAAGTGTGCCCCAAGTGTGACCATCATATGCGCATCAGCGCACGTGCCCGTCTCGAGAGCTTCCTCGACGCCGAGGGACGCAGCGAAGTCGCGGCCGAGCTGGAGCCGCAAGACATCCTGAAATTCAAGGATTCCAAGCGCTACAAGGATCGTTTGTCTGCCGCCCAGAAAGAGACGGGCGAGAAGGATGCGCTGGTGGTGATGAAGGGGACCCTCAAGGGGGTACCGGTCGTCGCCTGTTCATTCGAGTTCTCCTTCATCGGGGGCTCCATGTCCTCCGTGGTCGGTGCCCGCTTCGTGCGCGCCGTCGAGGAGAGCATCAAGGAGGGCCGCGGTCTGGTCTGCTTCTCCACCTCCGGTGGTGCGCGGATGCAGGAAGCCCTGTTCTCCCTGATGCAGATGGCCAAGACCAGTGCGGCCCTAGATCGCCTCACCAAGGCGGGCCTGCCCTTCATCTCCGTGCTGACCGACCCCACCATGGGTGGCGTCTCCGCGAGTCTGGCCATGCTGGGTGACATCAACGTAGGCGAACCCAAGGCGCTGATCGGCTTTGCCGGCCCCCGCGTCATTGAGCAGACCGTGCGCGAGAAACTGCCAGAAGGCTTCCAGCGCTCCGAGTTCCTGCTGGAGAAGGGTGCCATCGATCTCATCATCGACAGGCGCGAAATGCGCAACCGTCTGGCCGGTCTGCTGGCCAAGCTGATGAACACTCAGGTCATCGAAGACTGAAGATGAGTTCACACATGCAACAATCCCAAAGCCGGTCGCTGGTCGACTGGCTTTCTTATTTGGAGCAGATCCACCCGGCCAACATCGACATGGGGCTGGAGCGGGTCGGCACGGTTGCCCGCCGCATGGGCCTCACCGAACTGCCGTTCAAGGTGATCACGGTGGCGGGCACCAACGGCAAGGGCTCCTCTTGCGCCATGGCGGCCAGCATCCTGATGGCCGCCGGCTACCGGGTCGGTGTCTACTCCTCCCCCCATCTGCTGCGCTTTACCGAGCGGGTGCGCGTCAATGGCCAGGAGCTGGACGATGGCGATCACTGCGCGGCCTTTACCGAGGTGGAAGCCGCCCGGGGCGACATCGCCCTCACCTTCTTCGAGTTCGCCACCCTGGCGGGTCTGTGGCTGTTTCGCCGCGCCGCGCCCGATGTGCTCTTGCTGGAAGTGGGGCTGGGGGGGCGGCTCGATGCCACCAATGTGGTGGAATCGGACGTCGCCCTGATCACCTCCATTGCCCTGGATCACTGCGACTGGCTCGGGGATACCCGGGAGGCGGTGGCGGTGGAGAAAGCCGGCGTCTATCGCAAAGGTAAACCCGCCATCAGCGGGGAGCCCAATCCGCCGTCGACCATCGCAAGCGAAGCGGCGCGCCTCGGCGCCTGCCTGCGTCAGGTCGGCATCGATTATCGTGGTGACGAGCATGAAGGTGACTGGGATTATCACGGCCTGCACCATTGGTCGGGATTGCCCAAACCGGCCCTGCCGCTGATGAATGCGGTCACCGTGCTGGCGGCGCTGGAGTCCCTCGGTCTGCCATTGGCGGAGTCCGCCATCCGCGACGGCCTGGCCAATGCCCGCCTGGCTGGCCGGATGCAGCAGTTGCAAACCTCGCCGCTGGTCATCGTCGACGTGGCCCACAATCCCCACTCTGCCGCCTATCTCGCCAGCCAGCTGCGTCAGCGCCCCGGCAAGGGCAAGCGCCGCGCCGTGGTTGGCATGCTCAAGGACAAGGACATGGCGGGGTCGCTGGCCGAGCTTGACGGTCTGATTGACGAGTGGTTCCTGGCAAGCCTCCACGGCCCGCGCGCGGCCACGGCCGACCAGTTGGCGACGGCCCTTGGCAGCGGCCGGGGCGCGGCGCTCACCTTTGCCAGCGTGGGGGATGCCTACGGCGCCGCCTTGGCCGCATCGAGTCCTGACGATATGGTCATTGTGTTCGGCTCGTTTTACACTGTCGCCGACGTACTGGCTCTGGGCTCGGTCTGAGCCGTTCGCTCCCCTGGCTCCGTCAACGTGACGACGGGCCGGGTTTTGCACTGGATAATCCCCTTTCAGGCCAAGTGGGTGGCGAGGGACCCGGCTTCGCCAGCCGGCGTGAGGGGAGGCGTTCTTTGCGAAGTGTGCAAGATTGCAATGGATCCTAAGTAACATGGGTGGAAATTAACTTGGCTTCGAAGTTTCAAAACAGATTGGTGGGGACCGTCATCCTGGTCGCCCTGGTGGTCATCTTTCTGCCGGACCTGATGGACGGTAACAAGCTGGAGCAGAAGGACGAGGCCTTCGCCAAGATCCCCCTGCGTCCGGAGCTGGAGCCCGCCAAGCCTGCGCTTCAGGTCTCGGCGGCGAGCACCCTGCCGGCCGAGCATCTGGCGAGTCAGCAGCAGGCCTCTGCCGCGACCCAGTGGCAAGTAGAGGAGATTGGCGATACCGTGACCCTGGCCAATCAGGGGGGAGCCAATCCAGCGGGAGCCAGTCAGGCTCCCATCACCCAGCAGCAGCCGGTACAGGCCGTGGCACAACCCAAGCCCCAGCCCAAACCCGAGCCCAAGCCGGAAGTGATCGCCAAGAAACCGGTGGAGCAGCCCAAACCCAAGCCGGTGCCAACCAAGCCGGTAGAGGTGCAAAAACCGGTGGAGGCCAAGCCACAGGCGGGCCAGATCAAGACCATGGATGATCTCATCGCGAGCAAGATGGCCCAGCCGACTACGGCACCGGCAGCAGCCCCGGCTCAGGGGAGCTGGATCCTGCAGCTTGGCGCCTTCAAGAATGCAGACAGCGTCAATGCCCTGGTGAGCAAGCTGAGGGCGGCGGGCTACTCGGCCCAGACGTCGCCGAGAACTCCGGTGCAGGGGCAGATCAACCGGGTCTTCATCGGGCCGGATGTCTCCAAGGCTAAGTTGCAGGGCATGCAGAGCCGGATCAGCCAGATGACGGGCTTGAGCGGCTCCGTGGTGGCCTACAACCCCTGACAGCATGATGAAATGAAAAGACCGCGCCTCATGGCAACATGGGCGCGGTCTTTTTTTGTGTCCAACACGGGGGAGGCAGTGTGGCTATCGGGCTGCCGAGGAGCCCTAGATGCACTTCACCGGCTTGGGGAGGCCTGCGATCTTGGTGGCCTGCTTGGCGGGGCCTTCCGGGAACAACTTGTAGAGGTAGCGGCTGTTGCCCTTCTCCGGGCCATACTGCTTTTCCATTGCCTTGACCAGGGCGCGGATGGCGGGGGAGGTGTTGAACTCCAGATAGAAGGCCCGTACGAAACGCACCACTTCCCAGTGGGGATCCTCCAGCACTATCCCCTCTTTCTCGGCCAGCACCAGGGCCAGCGCCTCGCTCCATTGCTCGCTGTGGCGCAGATAGCCCTGGGCATCGGTCTCGATGAGTTGGCCGTTGAACTGCAAATGATGTGCCTCGGACATGACGCTTCCTCGAAAAGGCTATCTCAATGGGGCGGGCATGGTAGCGCCTTGTGTCCCGTCCGGCAACCGGGGCAGAGCTTGGCGCCTGCCTCGGGCGGGACTGGCCCGGCGGCTATGTCCGGCCCTGATCTGTCAGCAACTGGCCGTCGTTGGCCAGCACCAACAGCTCGTCTGCCAACTGGCTGATGAGGGAGAGCTGCTGGCTCAGCATCAGCTGTTCCTCGCTGCTCTCAGGAGCGATGGCCGGACAGGCTCCCGCGAGCGGCGTCGGCATCTCCCCCGCCAGGTGACCGGCGGCCTGCTCCAGGGTCTGGCTGATGTGGCGGCTTATCTCCTCCAGCCCCTCGATGGGCTCGAGTTTGTCGCGATGGGCCCCGAGCGCCGAGATATAGGAGAGCAAGGCATGGTTGCGCCAGGTGAGGGTAAAGCAGAGATCCAGGAAGCGGCGGCGCTTGCTCGGCTCCACCAGCATGCTCTGCCAGGCCATGGCCAGCTCGCTGTCGGCGAGGTGGGCACACTTGCGGGCCACCCGGTAGTCCAGGGATTCATCCCGTTGGCGATGCAGGCTGGCGAGTACCGCCGAGAGGTACTTCGCATTGGCGGACAGGGAGTTGGCGATAAGGGTCGGCAACCGCTTGTATTGCCAGTCGGGCCAGAGCCAGGCCACCAGGGCGTAGGAGAGCAGGCAGCCGAGCAGGGTATCGAGCAGCCGGGGTCCGAGGATGGCGAAGCCGATGCCATCCAGCAGGTTGAACGCCATCAGCACGTAGAGGGTGATGAAGCAGACGGCGGCGCTGTAGTTGCTGCGTACCTGGGTGAAGAACAGGAAGGCGGCAAGCCCCATGATCCCCAGTTGCAGGTGCAGCTCGGGGAAGAACCAGAGCACGGGCACGCCGATGAGGATACCGGCAAAGGTGCCGAGCATCCGCTGCACCAGACGACGGCGGGTGGCGCTGTAGCTCGGCTGGCAGACGAACAATACGGTGAGCAGGATCCAGTACCCCTTGTCCAGGTGAAACGCCTGCAGAATGCCATAGCCCACTACCAGCCCGAGGGAGAGCCGCAGGGCATGGCGAAACACCATGGAGTTCGGGGTCAGGTGCTGCCTGAGCAATGCCAGCAGGGGCAGGGCGACCGGCCGTGCCAGGGGAGGCAGGCTGGTGGGCGGCGCGGCGGGGTTTTGCAGCTCTTCGGCGCTTTGCAGCAACTGGTTGATGCTGGCTAAGTTGCGACGCAGGAACTTCATCGGTGTCAGCAGGGTCTTGGGGTAGTGCTGCTTGAGGTGGGTGAACTCCAGCTGATCGCCGAGGGCCTCCAGGGTCCAGTGAATGCGTTTGTGGTGGGTGTAGGGCTTGTGCACCAGGATGGCGTAGCCAAGCTGCTGACAGGCGTCGGCAAGCTGTGACAGCACCTCCTGGAAGCCGTCGAGGACGATGCCCTGCTTGAGCTCTGCTTCCAGCTTGCTGTAAGGGTAGTGGCTGGAGGTGGCCCGCTCCTGGATCTCCAGGGCAAGCAGGTAAAGGCGCAGCAGGCCCGCGAGCTCGGGGGCCACCCCGTGGCGGCCGGGGGCATGAAGACGGGCATTGAGCGCCGTCTTGGCCTGGTTCAGGGCATTGACCAGGTTGATGTTGAGCTGGGCCAGATTGTGGCGGATGGCCTGGGCGCCGTGTTCGTCGGCCGGGAAGAAGCGGGATTTCTCCTGCAAGTAGCGGGCGAGGGCGAAGTAGCTCTGGGCCAGTTGCTCGTGCAGGGTCTTGTAGGGCAGCAGCCAGAGCCAGACCAGGGACACCAGGCCGTACCAGAGGGCCCCGGCGCACAGGGCCAGCGGCTGATAGAAGAGATCCGGCGCCTTGGCGGCCCCCAGCATGGTGTAGATGGCAATCAGCAGGGAGCCGAAGCTGATGGTGGCGTAGCGTTGGCCGAGGGCCCCCACCATCACGAAGATAAAGGTGGAGCCCGCGAGCCCGATGGCAAAGAGCCAGGGGGTGGGGAAGAGATACTGTACGCACAATGAGGCAAACAGGAAGCAGAGCAGGGTCATGGCGAGGTTCTTGACCCGGCCCCAGAGGCTGTCGTCGGTCTCGGCGATGGCGCCGGCCACCACCCCGAGGGAGAGCAGCACGGTGAGCTGGATGTCACCGGTAGCCAGCGCGAAGGCGAGCAGCCCCGCGATGGCGAGCAGGACCTTGAGAGCGAAATAGATGTGGCTGTCTGTCAGCAGCCGGCGCAGCAGGCCGGAGAAATCCATCGGCATGCTAGGCACCACCCTTGAACGAGGTGAAATCGATGTGGCTGTCTGTCAGCAGACGGCGCAATAAACCTGAGAAGTCCATGGGCATGGGATGAAGGCAACCCTTGAGCGAAACGAAAGCGACAGCATAACCCGTCGGCAACGAAACGGCCCTGATTTGGATCAGGGCCACTTCGCTTCATATCCTTGATTTGCAACTTATCCTGACAGAAATGGGCGCCAATAAAAACCCCGCCGAAGCGGGGTCTTGTGCATATCAAGCATCCATCAGTTGCGGTTGCCGCCAAGCAGGCTCAGCAGGCTCAGGAAGATGTTGTAGATGGAGACATACAGGGTGACGGTGGCAGAGATGTAGTTGGTCTCGCCGCCGCGCACGATCTGCTGGGTGGTCAGCAGGATGGCGCCGGAGGAGAAGAGCATGAACATGGCGGACAGGGCCAGGCTCAGGGCGCTCATCTGCAGGAAGATGTTGGCGACCATGGCTACCAGCAGTACCCAGAACCCGACGAACAGCATGCCGCCGAGGAAGGAGAGGTCCCGCTTGGTGGTCAGGGCATAGGCAGACAGGCCGAAGAAGGTGAGCGCAGTACCGCCCAGCGCCGTCATCACGATCTCGCCGCCGCCGTTGTTCATGTACATGTTGATGATGGGGCCGAGGCTATAGCCCAGCAGGCCGGTCAGGGCGAAGGTGAACACCAGCCCCATGCCGTTGTCACGGTTCTTCTCGGTCAGGAACATCAGGCCGTAGACACCGATGAGGAACACGGCCCAGTGCAGGGGCGGCATGTTCATGACGGTCGCTACCCCGGCTACCACGGCTGAGAAGCCAAGAGTGAGGGAGAGCAGCATGTAGGTGTTGCGCAGCACCTTGTTGGTGTCGCGCACGGCACCCTGGGTGCCAGTGTAGATAGAACGGGTATCCATCTTGATGTCCTCTTGATTTCCGGGGTGAAGCGACCAAGTGTGCTTCGTTAACGCATTGTATGCACTGAATGTGTGGATGACGAGCGCTGATTTCAAGCGCCACCCCACCTGCGTGGTGCCTACTATCCCAGAGCAAAGATGTATTGCGCATGAACAAGGAGGCTCAAGGCGTTGCAGAGGGCGCCTGCTCCTGCTCTTTACCCTGTTTGGCGATCCGCGTCGGCGAGAAGCCGAACTGCTTTCTAAACGCCGTGATGAAATTGGCCACATGGTCATAGCCGGCGTGGGCGGCGGCCCCTTGCAGAGAGAGGCTGCGCGCCTCCAGCCTGGCCCGCGCTTCTTGCAGCTTTCGCTGGCGAAGGTAGCGCTGCAGGCTCATGCCCAGCTCTTTTTTTGCGGCTCGCTGCAAGGTGGAGACGCTCATGCCGAGGGTGGCCGCGATCTCGGTCAGGGTCATCTCGTCCACTTTTTCATCCCTGAGCAGCATCTTGAGGCGCGTCGGTTGCTCGTTCTGGCGCTGGCAACAGGGGGAGGCGGCCTGCTGGAGGTGGGTCATCAGGCTCTCCCAGACACTGAGGGCAAAGGCCTTGCGCATCAGCATCTCGGAGGCGTTCTGGCTGCTGGTGAGATTGAGCGCTTCCGCAATCTGTCCAAGCGCCGCGGGCAGGGTCCAGTCGACGCGGCTCAGATGGCGGCTGAAGGTCTGTGCGAAAGCCTTGCGATGCGCCTGTGCCAGGTTGTGGGCGAGCCAGGTGTGGTCCAGGGAGAGGACGATGCTGCGGCTGCGCACCTGGGCTTTGGCCGCTCCCTGCACGATGTCGGGCTCGGTATAGAGGATGGCGGTTGCCACTATGGGGTCGGACTCATGGAAGCGGCACCCCTTGAGCCTGTGAGTGGCGCCATAGGTCATCAGGGCACGGCTCTCGAGAGGAATGGCGATGATCAACTGCGGCGGCAACTCCCGCTCGGTGGCGAAGTCTGCCTTGTGAACGATGTCCTTGTTGTGAAAGCGAAGACCCTCCTGGATCACCAGGTTCTCCACCCTGCCGGTGAAGCGGCCCCGCTGGCGTGCGCTGGTATCCCTTGCCACTGTGTCAGTCATGTGCAATTTGACCATGTCGAAGAGTGAAATGACCACACCGCAAAACTGCGGCGGAAGATGGAGTGATATATTAGCCCCCGGAAAATTAAATGAAAATGATTATCATCTCTATCTTGGGGTCACTGTTACTATGGTTGTCTTGAAGGATAAAGCGCGAAGCCCGCTGGCTCTGGCCATCTCTGCCGCTCTGGCCGTCACCTTTGCCGCCCCGGCAGGGGCACACACACCGGACATCAAGCCGGACGAAACCCTGGTCGTCTATGGCAATCCACTCTACGGGATGTCGCCGTCGGAGGAGACGGGAGGCTATGGGGTCGACTCGGCCACCGTCGGCACCAAGACGCCGGCGGCCCTCAAAGACATCCCCCAGTCGATCACCGTGTTGACCAACGACTACATCGAGGAGCGCAACTTCGTGGCGGTGGACGATCTGGCCAAGTACACGCCGGGTCTGCGCACCCTGGTCAACGACAGCGGTCGCTCCTCCATCTTCTCCCGCGGCTATGAATACGACGAGGTGAACCTCAACGGCCTGCCATCGCCCATGCAGAGCAAGTACGGCACCCTGCCGTCGCTGGCGGCGGTGGATCGGGTGGAGATCATGCGGGGCCCCTCCGGCCTCTTCAACAGCACCAGCGAGCTGGGGGGCGTGATCAACATGGTGCTCAAGCGTCCGACCGACGCCTTCAAGGGCTCGGTCACGGCGCGCTATGGCAGCTGGGACAGGCACTACCTGGAGGCGGACATGGGGGGCGCACTCAACGACGAGGGTTCCCTGCGCGGTCGCGTCGTGGTGGCCAACGCCGACATCAAGAACCAGGTGGACTACAACAACAACGACAACGGTACCTACTATGGCACCCTGGAGTTCGATCTCTCGGATCGCACCCGCCTCTCCGTCTACGCCCTGCACCAGACCAAGGACATCCTGCCTACCAACGGCCTGCCGGCGTACAAGGACGGCTCCCTGCTCGACATCGGCCGCAGCACCTACCTGGGGTCGGCTGAAGACTTCTTCGACGCCGACACCACGGATGTGGGGGCCTCGCTGCAACACGCCTTTGCCAACGGCGGGGTGGGTCAGGTCTCGGCCCGCTACATGGATCACGACATGCGGCTGGAGCAGACCTTCACCAACGGCCCCGTGGATGCGGCGGGCAACACCGGGCTGATGTTCAACGGCCAGGGGAACCAGCAGAAGAACATGGCCTTCGATGCCAACTACAGTCAGATGTTCGATCTGTTGGGGCACAAGAGCGAGTTTGTGCTGGGCTCCGACTACAAGCGCTACGAGTCGGACATCCAGACCTACACCAACCGCAACCTCGGCAAGATCAATGTGTTCGATTTCGACCCGACCCGGGTCGCCAAGCCGGACTACAGCTACACCAAGAATGATCATGAGGAGCAGTCGGAGCTCGGTCTGTATGGCAAGGTGAGCTGGCGTCTGCTGGAGCCGCTCGCGGTGATCACCGGGGCCCGCGTCTCCTGGTACGATCTGGATGCCGTCAGCACGACCCTGAGTTCCGGAGCCCAGAGTGGCGAGTCCAGTGCGTTCAACGGCAAGCTCACCCCCTACGCGGGGGCCGTCTATGACCTGAGCGACGAACACGCCTGGTATGCCAGCTACTCCAAGGTGTTCAAGCCCCAGACCAGCCAGGACGAGAGCGGCAACCTGCTCAAGCCTCGGGAGGGCAGCCAGTGGGAAACCGGCATCAAGTCCTCGCTGCGTGACGGCCTGCTCAACACCCGGGCGACCCTCTTCCTGATGAAGGACGACAACATCGCGGCCCAGGCCTACGACGATCAGGGCATTGCCATCACCAACACCTACTGGGCCACCGGCAAGGTGGAGACGCAAGGGGTCGAGCTGGAGGCGAGCGGCTATCTCAGCCAGAACTGGATGGTGATGGCCGGCTATACCTTCACCGACATCGAGGAGAAGGCCGGGGATCACAACCCGAAATTCGACACCATCCCCCGTCATGCCCTCTCACTCTGGACCGACTACCACCTGGCCGACTGGGTGCAGGGGCTGCACCTCGGGGCCGGGATGACGGCGGTGAGCGACTACGGCTTCAACCAGAAGGGGGTCGAGACCCATCAGGGGGGCTATGCCCTGTTCGATGCGGCGGTGCGTTACGAGATCAACGACAGGATGCAGGCGACCCTGAACCTCTACAACCTGCTCGACCGGGAGTACTTCTACCGGGTCGGCTCCACCAGCACCTTCAACATGTACGGCGAGCCGGCGAACCTGATGGCAGGCTTCACCTACAAGCTGTAACGACCGACGACAGCAGGGTCTGCGGGCCCTGCTGCCGTCTCTGTGCGCCGCCCTACGGGGGATCCCCAAGGTTGGCGACACAATTCTGGTTCATCCCATGACAAGACTCATCATCCTGCTGCTCACCATGATCACACTCTCTTCTGCCCAGGCAGACATGCTCCACTACGCCCAGCGCTTCACCCACCATTCGGCCCTGCTGGGGGAGACGCGGCAATACAGCGTCTCCCTGCCCCAGGAATATGAACGCGAGCCCGGGGCTCGGTTCCCCGTGCTCTATCTGCTCGACGGGGAGAAGAGTCTGCTGGAGGTTGTCGGCATCACCCGGGCCCTGCGGGCCGGGCTCAATCCGGCGATTCCCCCCCTCATCATCGTCGCGGTCCACAACACCGACCGGATGCGGGATTACACCCCGAGCCACACCATGACCTTGCCCAATGGGTCACCGGCGGGGCCCGGCTATGCCGTGACGGGGGGCGGGCCCCGATTCCTGCGCTATCTGAGTGAGGAGCTGCGCCCCCTCATCGAGGAGAGGTTTCGGACCCGGGCGCCGGCCCTGCTGGTGGGCCACTCCCTCGGCGGCCTGCTGGCGCTCGATGCACAGGCGCAAGACGGCGGCCAGTTCCAGGGAGTGATCGCCATCGACGCCAGCCTCTGGTTCGATTACCCCCGCAATTACGAGCGCATCGCGTCGGAGTTGACCGGGCCGCTCAAGCACGCCTCCTCGCTGTTCATGGCGGTGGCCAACAACCCCTTCACCCCGGGATTCGGGCGCTCGGCGTTTCACCGGGATCGCCTGCAGCAGTTTGCCCGGCAGGTGGTGGCAGCGCCCGGCGCAAACCTGAACGTCACCAGCCGCTACTTCGAGGAGGAGGATCACCACAGCGTCTACCACCCCGCCGTCTATCAGGGACTCCAGTGGCTGTTTCAGGGCTATCGGCTGGATCTGGCGCCCGGTCACTTCAGCCGACAGGGGGTGATCGCCCGCTTTGATGCCCTGAACCGCCACCTCGGCAGCGCACTGCGCCCGGAGCTGGGGAGCCTGCGGGACATCAGGGAGAAGGCCGTGCGCTGGCCGCAGATGGCGATCTCCGTGGACGAGGCCGATGCCCTACTGACCCACTACTACGGGTCGAAGCCGTGAAAAGCCGATATTTTTGCCTGTGTCTGGAATCGTCACAACGGCGCCGGAGACGGGTGTCGGTCCGGCGCCATCTCTGGGTAGACTGCCGAAACGAGGGGCGCTGGGTCGGTGCCCCGACAGAGGCAGGGAGTGAGCGATGGCGGTTGCAGGAAAGAGGGGAGGCATGCTGGCTCTGTGGTGCGGCGCACTCCTGATGTCGGGGTGCAGTGGGTTTGCGCCTGCGCCCATTCCCGTCACCTATCTGAGTCAGGATCCGCCCCCAGGCAGGCTGCCCCTTGGGGAGACCGCCTATGTGGATGACGGTCGCTGCCCACCCGGGCAGGTCAAGCGGCTCATCGGCGGGGACGCGAAGCACAATGTGCCAAGAAAGGTGGAGTGTGTGGCAAGACCGCAATGATGATGTGATTTTCACAGCCTGAAACATCCAAAAAAGAGCCCTGAGGCAGTCGCCTTGGGGCTCTTTTCGTCTGGCTGGCCTGGTCGGTGTGATGCCGCAGCGGGCTAGAAGGCATCTCCAGGGACCCGCACCCAGCCTTCCATCAGGATGCGGGCGGAGCGGGACATCACCGCCTTGGTGACCGTCCACTGTCCCGCGACCTGCTCTGCCTGGGCTCCGACTCTCAGAGTGCCGGAGGGGTGACCAAAGCGCACCGCTTCGCGCTCGCCGCCCCCGGCGGCCAGATTGACGAGGGTGCCGGGAATGGCCGCCGCCGTGCCGATGGCCACTGCGCAGGTGCCCATCATGGCGTGGTGCAGCTTGCCCATGGAGAGGGCCCGCACCAGCAGATCGATCTCGCCGGCAATAATCTCCTTGCCGCTGGCAGTGCGGTAATCCTTGGCGGGTGCGACGAAGGCAATTTTCGGGGTGTGCTGGCGAGTGGCCGCCTCTTCGGGGCGCTTGATGAGCCCCATGCGCAGGGCACCGGCAACCCGGATTGCCTCGAAGCGGGCGAGCGCTTGCGGATCTGTGTTGATCGCCTCGCGCAGTTCGGTTCCCTCATAACCGATGTCCTCGGCGTTGACGAACACCGTGGGAATGCCTGCGCTGATCAGGGTGGCTTTTAGCACGCCGCTCTTTACAACAGATGCGGGTACCTCCAGATCGTCCACCAGATTGCCGGTGGGGAAGAGGGCGCCGCCCTCCTCACCCTCGTCGGACGGGTCGAGAAACTCCAGCACGATCTCGGCGGCGGGGAAGGTCACCCCGTCCAGCTCGAAATCGCCTGTCTCCTGCACCTGGCCGTTCGTCACCGGCACGTGGGCGAGGATGGTCTTGCCGATATTGGCCTGCCAGATCCGCACCTCACAGGTGCCGCTCTCCGGGATGCGGGACGGGTCCACCAGGCCGGCGTGGATGGCGAAGGCCCCGGCGCCGGTGGAGAGGTTGCCGCAGTTGCCGCTCCAGTCCACGAATGCCTTGTCGATGGCGACCTGGCCGTAGAGGTAGTCCACATCGTGATCGGGTTGCTGGCTTTTGGAGAGGATCACGCACTTGGCTGTGGAGGAGGTGGCCCCCCCCATGCCGTCCATGTGGGCGCCGTAGGGATCGGGGCTGCCGATGACCCGCAGGAAGAAGGCATCCCGTGCCGGGCCCGGCTGCTGGCAGCGCTCGGGCAGGTCAGATAAGCGAAAGAAGACCCCCTTGCTGGTGCCGCCGCGAAGGTAGGTGGCCGGGATTTTGACTTGTGGTTGGTGGGCCATAGAAATCGTCCAAAAAAGGGTGAAAGAAGCTTCTCTGCTGGAGAGAAGGTGCCCGAAGGGGGAGTCGGGTGAGGGAGACGCATGTTCCCTCACCCAACCCTCTCCCAAAGAGAGAGGGTGCTTTATGCCTTCCCCTTTTTCAAAGGTGCGGAGTGGGGTTGCGATTTAGCTTGCGGCCTTTTGCGCGGTCGACGCCAGGAAATCCTGGGCGAAGCGTTGCAGCACGCCGCCCGCCTCATAGACCGAGACCTCCTCGGCGGTGTCGAGGCGGCAGGTCATGGGCACCTGGATCACTTCGCCGCTGCGACGGCGGATCACCAGGGTGAGATCGGTGTGCGGCTGGCGCTCTCCCACCACGTCATAGGTCTCGGTGCCATCCAGGCCAAGGGTCAGCCGGGTGGTGCCCGGCTTGAACTCGAGCGGCAGCACCCCCATGCCGATCAGGTTGGTGCGGTGGATGCGCTCGAAGCCTTCTGCCGCTATCACCTCCACCCCGGCCAGCCGTACCCCCTTGGCAGCCCAGTCACGGGACGAACCCTGACCGTAGTCGGCGCCGGCGACGATGATGAGCGGCTGCTTGCGCTCCATGTAGGTTTCGATGGCTTCCCACATCCGCATGACCCGGCCTTCCGGCTCGACCCGGGCCAAGGATCCCTTCTTCACCGCCCCGTTGACCACCGCCATCTCGTTGACCAACTGGGGGTTGGCGAAGGTGGCGCGCTGGGCGGTCAGGTGATCGCCGCGGTGGGTCGCATAGGAGTTGAAGTCCTCCTCCGGCAGGCCCATCTTGTGCAGGTATTCCCCCGCCGCGCTGCTGCGCAGTATGGCGTTGGAGGGGGAGAGGTGGTCTGTGGTGATGTTGTCCGGCAGCAGCGCCAGCGGCCGCATCCCCTTGAGGGTGCGCTCGCCCGCCAAGGCACCTTCCCAGTAGGGCGGGCGGCGGATATAGGTGCTCTGGGGGCGCCAGTCATACAGGGGCGCCACTTTCGGGCCCAGGTCTTCCTCTATGGTGAACATGGGGATGTAGACCTGACGGAACTGCGCCGGTTTCACCGCCGCGCGCACCACGGCGTCGATCTCCTCGTCGCTCGGCCAGATGTCTTTGAGGCGAATTTCCTTGCCGTTCACCACCCCCAGCACATCCTTCTCGATGTCGAAGCGGATGGTGCCGGCGATGGCGTAGGCCACCACCAGGGGCGGGGAGGCGAGGAACGCCTGCTTGGCATAGGGATGGATGCGGCCGTCGAAGTTGCGGTTGCCCGACAGCACCGCCGTGGCGTAGAGGTCGCGATCGATGATCTCCTGCTGGATGGCGGGATCCAGCGCGCCGGACATGCCGTTGCAGGTGGTGCAGGCGAAGGCCACCACGCCGAAGCCGAGTTGCTCCAGCTCCTCATCCAGTCCCGCCTCTTTCAGATACAAGGCGACTGTCTTGGAGCCGGGGGCCAGGGAGGATTTCACCCAGGGCTTGCGCACCAGACCGAGCCTGTTGGCGTTGCGGGCCAGAAGGCCTGCGGCAATCACGTTGCGCGGGTTGCTTGTGTTGGTGCAACTGGTGATGGCGGCGATGATCACGGCGCCATCGGGCAAGAGGCCGTCCGCTTCCTGGGCGCGAGCCTTGTCCAGATCCACCGCGATTCCGCGCTCCGCCAGGGCGGAGACCGGCAGGCGGCGATGGGGGTTGGAGGGGCCGGCCAGGGTGCGCACCACGGTGGACAAGTCAAAGTACAGCACCCGCTCGTATTGGGCACTTGCGAGGGCGTCGGCCCAGAGGCCGGCTTCCCTGGCGTAGGTCTCCACCAGTTTCACCTGGTCGTCGTCACGGCCGGTGAGTCTGAGGTAGTCGAGGGTCTGCTGGTCGATGAAGAACATGGCCGCGGTGGCGCCATATTCCGGCGCCATGTTGGAGATGGTGGCTCTGTCGCCCAGCGTCAGGGCGGCGGCGCCCTCGCCGCGAAACTCCAGATAGGCGCCGACCACCTTCTGCTGGCGCAGGAATTCGGTGAGCGACAGGACCAGATCCGTGGCGGTGATGCCGGGTTGCGGCTTGCCGGAGAGCTCCACGCCGACGATCGAAGGCAGCCGCATCCAGGAGGCGCGCCCCAGCATGACGTTCTCGGCTTCCAACCCACCCACCCCAACGGCGATGACGCCGAGGGCATCCACGTGGGGGGTGTGGCTGTCGGTGCCGACGCAGGTATCCGGGTAGGCGAGGCCGCGATCGGCGTGGATGACCGGCGACATCTTCTCCAGGTTGATCTGGTGCATGATGCCGTTGCCTGGCGGGATCACCTCGATGTTCTTGAACGCCTGCTTGGTCCAGTTGATGAAGTGGAAGCGATCCTCGTTGCGGCGATCCTCGATGGCGCGGTTCTTCTCGAACGCCTGGGGATCGAAGCCGCCGCACTCGACGGCGAGCGAGTGATCGACGATGAGCTGCACCGGCACCACGGGGTTCACCTGGGCGGGATCACCCCCCTGCTCGGCGATGGCATCGCGCAGGCCAGCGAGATCCACCAGGGCGGTCTGGCCCAGGATGTCGTGGCACACCACCCGGGCCGGGAACCAGGGGAAGTCGCGATCGCGCTTGTTGTGCACTATCTGGCCGAGGCACTCGCCGAGGATGGCCGGTTCGCACTTGCGAACCAGGTTCTCGGCGTGCACGCGGGCGGTATAGGAGAGCCTGTCCCAGGCGCCGGGGGCGATGGCGTTGACCGCCTCCCTGGCGTCGAAGTAGTCCAGCGCAGTGCCGGGCAGGGGCTTGCGGTATTGTGCGTTGATCATCACTTGCGCTCCTTGAGCGGGACGAACACCAGATCTTCCGGACCGACGTAGTTGGCGCTCGGGCGGATGATCTTGCCGTCGATGCGCTGCTCGATGACGTGGGCGGACCAGCCGGAGGTGCGGGCGATGACGAACAGCGGGGTGAACATGGCGGTGGGCACCCCCATCATGTGGTAGCTGACGGCGCTGAACCAGTCGAGGTTCGGGAACATCTTCTTGGCCTCCCACATGGTGGACTCCAGCCGCTCGGCGATGTCGAACATCTTGGTGTTGTGCTGCTCCTGGCTGAGGGCGCGGGCCACCTCCTTGATCACCTTGTTGCGGGGATCGGAGACGGTGTAGACCGGGTGGCCGAAGCCGATGACCACCTCCTTCTTCTCGATGCGGGCACGAATGTCGGCCTCCGCCTCGTCCGGATTCTCGTAGCGCTTCTGGATCTCGAAGGCCACCTCGTTGGCGCCGCCGTGCTTGGGCCCGCGCAGGGCACCGATGGCTCCCGTGATGCAGGAGTACATGTCCGAGCCGGTGCCGGCGATGACGCGGCCGGTG
The DNA here is from genome assembly GCF_000819785.1 of Aeromonas caviae. Lineage (GTDB taxonomy): Bacteria > Pseudomonadota > Gammaproteobacteria > Enterobacterales > Aeromonadaceae > Aeromonas > Aeromonas caviae. The sequence goes on from NZ_CDBK01000090.1 coordinate 40,867, forward strand.
AAGGTGGAGGCGTTGAACTCGTGCTCGGCGTAGAGGATGAGGGAGGTGTGCATGGCGCGCACCCAGGAGTCCCGTGGCTTCTCGCCGTGCAGCAGGTGCAGGAAGTGGCCGCCGATGGAGTCATCGTCGGTCTCCACATGGATGCGCTTGCCGTTGTGGCTGAAGTGGTACCAGTAGAGCAGCACGGAGCCTAAGCAGGCCATCAGCTTGTCGGCGATGTCCCGGGCGCCCGGGTGGTTGTGATCGTCCTTCTCCGGCGACAGACACCCCAGCACGGAGACGGCGGTGCGCATCACGTCCATGGGGTGGGCGCTTGGGGGCAGCTGCTCCAGGGCGGTCTTGACCCCGGTGGGCAGGCCGCGCAGGGCCTTGAGTTTGGCCTTGTAGGCGGCAAGCTCCGCCACATTGGGCAGATGGCCGTGCACCAGCAGGTGGGCTATCTCTTCGAATTCGCAGCTGGTGGCCACGTCCAGGATGTCGTAGCCACGGTAGTGCAGGTCGTTGCCGGAGAGGCCGACGGTGCACAGGGCGGTGTTGCCGGCGGCGGTGCCGGAGAGGGCGACGGATTTTTTCGGCTTGAAGCCGGTGGTTTCGGGAATGGCGCTCATCACATGTTTCCTCATTCAGTCCGTTGAAGCGCCAGCCGCCAGCATGAGGCGGCTGGTCGCGGGCTTATTCCTTGGTGAACAGTCTGTCCAGGGTCTGCTCGTAGTGGTGGTAGCCGAGGAAGTCGTAGAGAGACTCCCGGGTCTGCATGGTGTCGACCACGGCGCGCTGGTGGCCGTCGCGGCGCAACTGCTGATAGACGTTGAGGGCGGCCTGGTTGGCGGCGCGGGCGGCGCTTAACGGGTAGAGCACCATGTCGACGCCATGCAAGGCGAGCGCCTCCTTGTCAAACAGCTCGGTCTTGCCGAACTCGGTCATGTTGGCGAGGATCGGCACCCCGGCCGCCTGCTTGAAGCGGTCGTACTGATCCAGCTCGGTGACGGCCTCGGCGAAGATCATGTCGGCGCCCGCCTCCACATAGGCAGCGGCGCGCTCCAGGGCCGAGCCCAGCCCCTCTACCGCCAGGGCGTCGGTGCGGGCCATGATGACGAAGCTCTCGTCCTGGCGGGCATCCACCGCCGCCTTGATCCTGTCCACCATCTCGGACAGGGAGACCACGGCCTTGTTGGGCCTGTGGCCGCAACGCTTCTGGGCCACCTGATCCTCCATGTGGACGGCGGCCACCCCGCCGCGCTCGAAGGCGCGGACGGTGCGGGCGATGTTGAAGGCACCGCCCCATCCGGTGTCGATATCCACCAGGAGCGGCACTTGCGTGGCGGCCGTGATGCGCTCGGCATCGATCAGCACGTCGTTCATGGAGGTCATGCCGAGATCCGGCAGGCCGAAGGAGGCGTTGGCCACCCCGGCACCGGAGAGGTAGAGGGCCTTGAAGCCGCTGCGCTCGGCCATCAGCGCCATGTAGGCGTTGATGGTGCCGACGATCTGCAGGGGCTTCTCATTGGCCAGGGCGGTGCGAAAACGCGTGCCGGCCGAGGGGGATAGGTTGGACATTGTGACTCCTTTCATGGGGTGCTTGTGTGCTGCGGATGCTGGCTGTGAACAGGTTCATCTCACACTACGTTGACGTTAACGTCAATCATGCTTAAGTCCAAGGCCCGTCAATGGGCGGGCACCAGCGGTTGCTTCCTGTATAACTTCATGTAATTCAATCAAGTAGCTTCCCAATTTGATTCATGCCCGGCCACTGTCACCTCGCCGTCATGGGGGAACAGGGCCGATTCTGGCCTCTTCCCCGAGGGGGGGCAACGGATTCGAAGGGGGGTGTCATGAGATGAAAAGTGGCTGTCGCCCGATGCAAAGCGGACGTTTACGTTAATCCCTAGATTCACTCTGGACGATGTTTTCACCCACGAATGAATCTGGAGAACCGCCATGGCCAACGCCATTCGCTTTTATGAAACCGGGGGCCCCGAGGTCTTGCGCTACGAACAAGTGGCGGTGGGCGAGCCCGGGCCTGGCCAGGTCCGCCTGCGCCACGCCGCGGTCGGCCTCAACTATGCCGACACCTATTTCCGCAACGGCACCTACCCCATCCCCATGCCCAATGGCCTCGGCGTCGAGGCGGCCGGGGTGGTGGAGGCGGTGGGCGAGGGCGTCACCAACGTCGACGTCGGCGATCGCGTCACCTACACCGGTTTCATCAATACACTCGGCGCTTACTCGACCGAGCGCCTGATCCCGGCCGCGCCGCTCATTCGCCTGCCGGACAGCATCTCCTGCGAGACCGCCGCCGCCATGACCATGCGCGGCCTCACCTCCGCCTACCTGATGCGCCGCATCCACGCCTTCAAGCCCGGTGACAGCATCTTGCTGCACGCCGCGGCGGGCGGGGTCGGCCTCATCGTCGCCCAGTGGGCCAAGCTGCTGGGGCTGACGGTGATAGGCACCGTCTCGAGCGGCGCCAAGGCCGAGCTGGCCCGTGCCCACGGCTGCGACTTCACCATCGACTACAGCCGGGAAGATGTGGCGACCCGGGTGCGCGCCCTGACCGGCGGCGCCGGGGTTGACGTGGTGTTTGACAGCGTCGGCAAGAACACCTTCCTGGGCTCGCTTGATTCCCTCAAACGCCGCGGCCTCATGGTCTGCGTCGGCACCGCCTCCGGCCCCATCGACGGCTTCAACCCCCAGTTGCTGGCCATGAAGGGTTCCCTCTATCTGACCCGACCGGCCCTGGCGGACTACATCGCCGACCCGGCCGAGAAGGAGGCCCTGGCCGGCGAGCTGTTCGATCACGTGGCCAGCGGGCGGATCAAGATCGAGGTCAACCAGAAGTACGAGCTGCAGGACGCGGCGCAGGCCCACCGGGATCTGGAGTCGCGCCAGACCACGGGCTCCTCCGTTTTCATCATCTAGGCCAAGGATCTCAGGCCAGCCCGCACTCGATGGCGGCGCCTGAGCGCACCGACTTGTCATTCAGGGAGAGAGACATGCGTGTAGAACAACTGACCTGCCATATCGGCGCCGAACTGAGCGGCGTCCAGCTGGCGGATGCGGCCCACGACGCAGGGCTGTTCACCGAGATCCGCGCCCAACTGCTCAGGCACAAGGTACTGTTCCTGCGCAATCAGGAGATGAGCCGCAGCGATCACGTGACCTTCGCCCGCCGCTTCGGCGAGCTGGAGGATCACCCGGTGGCGGGCAGCGATCCGGATCACCCCGGTCTGGTGCGCATCTACAAGTCGCCGGATGTGCCCAACGATCGCTACGAGAACGCCTGGCACACCGATGCCACCTGGCGCGAGCAACCGCCCATGGGCTGCGTGCTGCGCTGCGTGGAGTGCCCGCCGGTGGGGGGCGACACCCTCTGGGCAAACATGGCGGCGGTCTACGCCGCGCTGCCCGAGGAGATCAAACAGAAGATCGCCGGCCTGCGCGCCCGCCACAGCATAGAGGCGAGCTTCGGGGCGGCCATGCCGATGGAGAAGCGGCTCGCCCTGAAGGCCATGTTCCCGGACGCCGAGCACCCCGTGGTGCGCACCCACCCGGAGACCGACGAGAAGATCCTGTTCGTCAACGCCTTCGCGACCCACTTCACCAACTACCACACCCCGGCGAATGTCCGTGTCGGCCAGGACTACACCATGGGTGGCAGCGATCTGCTGCGCTACCTCATCAGCCAGGCCTATATCCCCGAGTTCCAGGTGCGCTGGCGCTGGCAACCGGGCAGCGTGGCCATCTGGGACAACCGCAGCACCCAGCACTACGCCGCCATGGATTACGCCCCCTGCCATCGCAAGATGGAGCGGGCCGGGATCATGGGCGACACGCCTTACTGAGTCGTAACATCCCAGTGATACCGCTAATTTTCAATAACTTGAGGCAATAGACATGAACTTCCTTGACGGTTCTCTCTTCCCTGAAAATCAGGACAAGTTGGTTATTACCGTAGCCCCGTATGGCCCTGAATGGTTCCCTTCTGACTATCCGGAAGACATCCCGGTGACCATGGAAGAGCAGATCCAGAAAGCGGTCGACTGCTACGAAGCGGGCGCCGCCGTACTGCACCTGCACGTGCGTGAACTGGACGGCAAGGGCTCCAAGCGCCTGTCGATGTTCAACGAACTGATCGCTGGTGTGCGCAAGGCCGTGCCGGACATGATCATCCAGGTCGGCGGCTCTATCTCCTTCGCGCCGCCAGAAGATGGCGCGGCCGCCAAGTGGCTGCATGACGACACTCGGCACATGCTCGCCGAACTCGAGCCCAAACCCGACCAAGTCACTGTGACCGTCAACACCACGCAGATGAACGTGGTCGAGCAGATGGATAAGCGTGACTACGCCGGCACCTCCATGGGGACCGATACCTACGAAGCCTACCGCGAGATGATCGTGCCTTCCGGCCCTGGCTTCATCGAGGAGCACGTCAAGCGTCTGAGTGCCGCCGGCATCCAGAGTGCCTTCCAGTTTTACAACATCAACAGCTACGAGTCGGTGGAGCGGCTGATCCGCCGCGGTGTCTACAAGGGTCCGCTGGTATGCAACTGGGTGGCGATTGGCGGTGGCATGGACCAGCCGCATATCTACAGCATGGCCAACTTCCTGCGCGCCATTCCTGACGGCACCATGCTGACGGTGGAAAGTTCCATGCTCAACACCCTGCCAATCAACCTGATGGGCATGGCGATGGGCCTGCACGTGCGCTGCGGTATTGAGGATAACCTCTGGACCCAGGACCGTTCGCGTAAGATGACCTCCGTCGAGCAGATCGAACAGTTGGTGCGCCTTGCCAAAGAGATCGGCCGTCCAGTTGCCAACGGTAAGGAAGCCCGCGAGATCCTCAAAATCGGTGTTTTCTATGAGACGGTTGAAGAAACCCTTGCAGCCAACGGCTTCGCTCCGAATCCAAAGGGCGGTCAGCAGGGCTTCCTGAAGAAGTGATGTAATACCCACGCAGATCTGCGTGTCAGGGCGCAAGGCCCCAAGCCAAGCGCCCTAAGAACCTGTTTGCCAAACGCCGGTTGTCCTTGCACTATGCAGCACGCAGGGCAACTGAGTGATGAGTCAATATTGTCTGGCCGGGGGCCTTTCCACCGGCTGGTTGACCGAATACCCAACCCAATTTGCAGTAGCGCGAGGGAATGTATGGCTACGTTTCATATCGATGACGACCCCGAGGCCGGCAAGGTTGCCGTGCCCCGTCGTTATGCCTGGATAGTGTTTGCGCTGACCTTCGGTCTGCTCATCTCCGATTACATGTCGCGCCAGGTGCTCAACGCCGTCTTCCCCATGCTCAAGGGGGAGTGGGCACTCTCCGACACCCAGCTCGGCCTGCTCAGCGGCATAGTCGCGCTCATGGTCGGCTTGCTCACCTTCCCGCTCTCCCTGCTGGCGGACCGGTTCGGCCGGGTCAAGAGCCTGGCCATGATGGCCGCGCTCTGGAGCCTGGCGACCCTGGGCTGCGCCCTGGCACAGAACTACGAGCAGATGTTCATCGCCCGCTTCCTGGTGGGAGTGGGGGAGGCCGCCTACGGCAGTGTCGGCATCGCCGTGGTGGTCTCGGTGTTCCCGCGGGAGATGCGGGCCACCCTCTCCGGCGCCTTCATCTCCGGCGGCATGTTCGGCTCTGTGCTCGGCATGGCCTGCGGGGGCGTGCTGGCGCATCTCCTCGGCTGGCGCTGGGCCTTCGCCGGCATGGCCCTGTTCGGTCTGGTGCTGGCGGCCATCTATCCCCTCATCGTCAAGGAGGCGCGGATCTCCCAGGCCAGCCGGGCGGCCCAGGGCAGCAAGGCGGGCCGCAACCCCCTGCGCAGCCTCTATTCCAGCCGCTCGGTGATCTCGGCCTACGTGGGCAGCGGCCTGCAGCTGTTCGTCGGCGGCACCGTCATCGTCTGGATGCCGAGCTATTTCAACCGCTACTACGGGCTGGACACGGACAAGGCGGGACTCATGGCCGCCATCATAGTGCTGTGCAGCGGTGCCGGCATGATCCTGTGCGGCATGCTGAGCGATCGGCTGTGCCGCAACCGGCCGGATCGCAAGATAAGCCTCGCCATCGCCTATTGCCTCGGCAGCTGTCTCCTGCTCTCCCTGGCGTTTGCCCTGCCGGCCGGCTTCCCCCAGCTGGTGCTGATCGGTCTGGGGATGTTCATCGCCACCGGCACCTCGGGCCCCGCCGGCGCCATGGTGGCCAATCTCACCCACGCCAGCGTGCACGGTACGGCGTTTGCGACCCTGACCCTTGCCAACAACCTGCTGGGGCTGGCCCCCGGTCCCTTTATCACCGGCAAGGTGTCCGATCACATCGGGCTGGACAACGCCTTCCAGCTGGTGCCCCTCATCAGCGTCGCGGCGGCTGCGGTCTTCTTCTACGGCAAGCGCCACTACCACAAGGACGTGGCCAAGATTGAAGGGGACGCCCGCCAGGTCGTCGCCGGCCCCCAGGGCAGCGAGGTGAGGGCATGAGGCTCAGCATCGAGGTCTATTTCGATTTCATCTGCCCCTGGTGCCTCATCGGCAAGCGTCAGCTGGATGAGGCGCTGGCCCAGCTGCGGGTGGAGCGGCCCGAGGTGCGGGTCGATGTGAGCTGGCGCGGGGTGCAACTGCTGCCCGCGCTGCCGATGCAGGGGGAGGATTTTCACGCCTTCTATCTGCGGCGCCTTGGCAGCGAGCAGGGGGTGCGCCTGCGCCAGGCTCAGGTGCGGCAGGCGGCGGCCAGCGTCGGCGTTGAGCTGGACTTTGACAAGATCCCCCGTATGCCGAACACGGCCGATGCCCACCGCCTGTGGCAACGGGCCTGCCAACTGGGATCGCCGGCACAGTTGGAGAGTCTGCTGGAGTGGCTGTTTGCCTGCCACTTCCTGCACGGCGGGGATCTGGGGGATGGTGCTACCTTGCTGGGGCTGGCCGAGGCGGTGGGCTTCTCGCCTGCCGATCTGGTGGGCAGCCTGCAGGGAGACGGAACCCCCTTTTTCTGCGATCAGCCAGAGGCGGCTCGGCAGGGGGTGCCGAGCTTCGTGCTGGGGAAGGGGCGCGTCCTCAGCGGTGCCCAGCCCGTGGCGCAGTTGCTTGCCGGCTTGCACCAGGCCGTCGCGGCGATGACCCGGGCGCAGGCGCGAGTCTTGGTGCCGGCCGAGCGGGTGCCCGCGCCGGGCCAGCGCGTCCTCATCGAGGACTTGGGCAAGAGCCTGGTGCTGTTCAACGTCGATGGCCGTTTCCATGCCATCGATGACGGCTGTCCCCACCAGGGGGCGTCCCTGTGCGGCGGCCGGCTGGAGGGGGAGGTGATCCAGTGCCTTGCCCACGGTCTGCGTTTCAACCTGACGACCGGGTTGCTGCTGAACTCGACACAGCTCAGGGTGCGCCGCTACCCGGTCGAGCCGGCGGGGGAGGGGTTGTCCATCGTCATCGAGTCCCAGGAGGCCATCCCATGCTCACCCTGACCATGACGGATCGCTTCCAGCGGGTGCGGATACTGGCCCCCGGCATGGCGGTCAGCATCACGGTGGCGGCCGCCGCCACCTTCCTGTCGGAGCACTACGGCGCCCCCGTGCTGCTGTTCGCCCTGCTGCTCGGCATGGGGTTGAACTTCCTCAGCGGCGAGGGAAGCTGCAAGGCGGGCATCGAGTTCACGGCGCGCAGCGTCTTGCGCATCGGGGTCGCCCTGCTCGGCATGCGCATCACCCTCGGCCAGATCGCCGAACTCGGCTGGATGCCGGTGCTGCTGGTGGTCACCCTGGTGGTGGTGACCATCAGCCTGTCGGTGGTGGTGGCCAAGGCGATGGGCTTCCAGCGCCTGTTCGGCATGCTGACCGGGGGCGCTACCGCCATCTGTGGTGCCTCCGCCGCCCTGGCCCTGGCCGCCTCCCTGCCGAACCATCCCCAGAAGGAGCGCGCCACCCTGTTCACGGTGATCGGGGTGTCGGTGCTCTCGACGCTCGCGATGATCCTCTACCCCATGATCGCTCGCTTCTTCGAGTTGACGCCGGTGGAGGCGGGGGTCTTTCTCGGTGCCACCATTCACGACGTCGCCCAGGTGGTGGGGGCCGGCTACAGCATGTCCACCGAGACCGGGGACGTGGCCACAGTGGTCAAGCTGATGCGGGTCGCCATGCTGCTGCCGGTGATCCTGGTCGCCGCCATGATCACCCGGATGCAGGGGGCGGATCCCGCGTCCGGCAAGCGGCCGCCCCTGTTGCCCCTGTTTGCGGTCGGCTTCCTGGTGCTGGCCTGCATCAACAGCACAGGCTGGGTGCCCGCCCTGGTTCAGGGGGGGGTCAACGAGCTGTCGCGCTGGTGCCTGGTGATCGCCATCGCCGCCATCGGCATGAAGACCCAGCTCAAGGAGCTGGCGGCGGTCGGCATCAAACCCATCCTGCTGATGGTGGGGGAGACCGCCTTCCTGGTCGCCCTGGTGCTGACCCTGATGCATTGGGGCATCAAGCCTTAGGCATATCAGGAATGTCATGAATGCCGCGAACGTCCGAATAGGCTTCGCTACCCGAACCTACCAACTCAATTGACTGCGTAGGTTCGATTAGCCGCGTAGCGGCGTAATCGGACGATCGCGATACGAGATCAATCAGAAAAACCGCAATAAACGAACGCGCCCCTGTGGCCAACGGACTAGCCAGAGAGCAGAGAGGTAGTTATGAACAAGGTTTACCCCAGCGCCCAGGCCGCTCTTAGCGATCTGGTGCAGGACGACATCACCATCGCCTCGGGGGGCTTCGGCCTGTGCGGCATCCCGGAGCAGCTTATCGAGGCGCTGCAGGAGAGCGGCAAACGCGGCTTCACCATCATCAGCAACAACTGCGGGGTGGACGAGTTCGGCCTTGGGCCTCTGCTCCATAGCCGCCAGATCAAGAAGATGATCTCCTCCTACGTGGGGGGCAACAAGGAGTTCGAGCGCCAGTATCTCGCAGGGGAGCTGGAGCTGGAGTTCACCCCCCAGGGGACGCTCGCCGAGAAGCTTCGCGCCGGCGGCGCCGGCATTCCGGCCTTCTTCACCCGCACCGGTTACGGGACCCTGATCGCCGAGGGCAAGGAGACCCGTCAGTTCGATGGGGATTGGTACGTGATGGAGCGATCCCTCACCGCGGATCTCGCCATCATCAAGGGCGCCAGGGCCGACAAGGCGGGTAACCTGATGTTCAACAAGACGGCGCGCAACTTCAACCCGCTCTGCGCCAAGGCGGGCCGGGTCTGCGTGGCCGAGGTGGAGGAGATCGTCGAGGTGGGGGAGCTGGCCCCGGACGAGATCCACCTGCCCGGCATCTATGTGCAGCGGCTGGTGCACAACCCCAATCCCGAGAAACGCATCGAAGTGCGCACCGTCATGGAGAAGAAATAAGATGGTTTTGATCCGTGAAGAGAGGGCGCTGTGCATCACCCAGGCGCTGGTGGTGGCTTCCTGTTTTCAACAGCCTGCAGTAAGGAGCTAAGTCATGGCCTGGACCCGTGAAGAGATGGCGCAGCGCGCCGCCAAGGAGCTGCAGGACGGCTTCTATGTGAACCTCGGCATCGGCCTGCCGACCCTGGTGGCCAACTACATCCCGGATGCCATGGAGGTGTGGCTGCAGAGCGAGAACGGCCTGCTCGGCATAGGCCCCTTCCCGAGTGAAGAGGAGCTGGATCCCGATCTCATCAACGCCGGCAAGCAGACCATCACCACCTTGCCCGGCAGCAGCTTCTTCGACAGCGCCGAGAGCTTCGGCATGATCCGCGGTGGCCACATCAACCTGGCGCTGCTCGGGGCCATGCAGGTCTCGGAACGCGGGGATCTCGCGAACTGGATGATCCCCGGCAAGCTGGTCAAGGGGATGGGGGGGGCCATGGATCTGGTGGCCGGGGTCAAGCGGGTGGTGGTGCTGATGGAGCACTGCGCCAAGAACGGTGAGCACAAGATACTGGAGTGGTGCAACCTGCCCCTGACCGGGGTCGGGGTGGTGGATCGCATCATCAGCGATCTCGCCGTGCTGGACGTGACCCCAAGCGGCCTCAAGCTGGTGGAGCTGGCCCCCGGCATCGAATTTGAGCAGTTGCAGGCCGCCACCGGCTGCCGCATCTGCCGCTGAATCGCGTGTGGGCCGACTCGTCGGCCATTTTCACGGCGGAGTGAGGATGCTTGGGCCTGCTCCGCCGCTTTTATGCTCTCCGTGACGGCGCAGATGCTCTGCCTGCTGCCTCTCGCCCCGATAACAGACTGCCATCACCCACCCACTCACTGGACACGCCAGCCCCTTGGCGGACCCCTGTCCTTCACCATGGTCCCTGGCTGAGCCCCGAGAATCCCTGCGCGGATGCCGTCCGACACCCCTTTCGCGCCGCTTGTTCGGCGCCGCCACTCCCTGTCATCAAATGAAAAGTGGCTGACGTTCAATGGCAAGCAAGGGGGTTGGGCTGGCCGTAGAGTCGGTAGCAACAACACAGAGCGCACCCGGGGGAGGAACCCGCAAGGGGAGGAGGCAAACAGAGCGCCCCCTCATCCCCAAGGGAAGCGCCGACACTGGCACAACAGCCAAGCAACAAGCCAGACAATAAAGCCAGACAATAAAGCCAACGGAAACGGCGACTAGACACAAAACAACAAACAACAGATGACGACACTCGGAGAGACTGTAATGGATTACAAGCACACGAGTCATGGTTGCGGTGCCCTGCGCCTCAGCCTGCTGGCGACGGCCATTGCGGCCGTGCTCCTGCCCACCGCTCAGGCGGTCGAGATCGACACGGACAGTGAAGAGTGGTCCGTGCGTTTCGACAACACCGGCAAGTTCAACTACGGCATGCGCACCGAGAGCGCCGACGAGCGGATGCTCGCCACCCCGAACAGCAACGATGGGGACTACAACTTCAAGGATGCCGGCGACACCGTCACCACCCGCTTCGATCTGTTGACCGAGCTGGACGTGGTGAACAAGGGCAACACCGGTTTTCGCATCAGTGCGGCGAGCTGGTACGACTATGCCTATGACGACGTCGGCGCGAGCGACAACCCCTTTTTGAACAACAACGGTGATGCCTCCGGCATCCCGGGCTGGGGCGCCAACCCCGCAAGGTCGACCATGTTTGGCCAGCCGGGACTGAGCGATTATGCCGATCGCTACTACAACGGCCCCTCCGGCGAGATCCTCGACGCCTTCGTGTTCCACAACATGGAGATAGGTGACGAGTCGTTGCTCGGCGTCAAGATAGGCCAGCACAACATCTTCTGGGGCGAGACCCTGCTCAACCCGGTGCACTCCATCAGCTACGGCCAGTCTGGCCTGGATCTCGCTAAGCTCGCGGCGTCCCCGGGCACCGAGGCAAAGGAGCTGTTCATGCCCCGCAAGCAGATCTCCGCCTCCTTCACCCTGAACCCGGAGTGGACCTTCGCCGCCCAGTACTTCTTCGACTGGGACGCGGCCCGTCTGCCGGAGGCCGGCACCTTCTACGGTGGCTCCGATCTGGTGGGCTACGGTGCCCGCGCCTTCCTGCTGGGTCACACCGGCGGTCCGGGCCTCGCCGGGCCGAACGGCACCCTCAGCAACATTCGCCGCGGCGCAGACATAGAGCCGGGCAAGCACGGTGACTGGGGCTTCATGACCAAGTGGTCCCCCGAGGCGCTGGATGCCACCCTGGGGGCCTACTACCGTCGCACCGCCGACATTCTGCCCCAGGCGGTACTGGACGCCCGTGGTCTGAGCGTCCGCGGGACGAATCCCCTGCCGGCCGGGGCTATTCCCAACCTGCGTAACTCGATTGCCAACACCAGCTATTCCCTGGCCTACGGCGAGGACATCGACATCCTGGGTCTGAGCCTGTCCAAGGACATCGCCGGGGTCAGCGTGGGCAGCGATCTGAACTATCGCCACAACATGCCCCTCTCCAGCATCCCGGCGCTGCTGAGTGCCTCGGGTCCACTCGGGCTGAAACAGGGGCTCGGCGCACTGCCTGCCCGTAATGACAGCACCGGGGTGATCACCGACGACAGCGACGGTTACAGCGCCACCGGCGAGACCCTGCACTGGACCCTCAACGGCCTGATGACCATGGCCGACACCCCGCTGTTCGACGGTGCCGCCCTGCTGGCCGAGCTCTACTACAGCAACCTGCTGAGCCTCAACGATCACAACAAGGCGCTCTACAAGGGCGAGGACAGTTACCAGGGGCTCGACAAGTCGACCACCGACAACTGGGGCCTGGCGATCAACTTCACCCCGACCTGGTATCAGGTGTTCCCCGGCGTGGACATGAGCATGCCGCTGTCGGTCAACCTCGGCCTGGCGGGGGTGTCTCCCGTGCAGGGCGGCGGTGCCAAGGACACCGGCAACTACGCCCTTGGCCTCGGCGCTACCATCTACAACCAGTATTTCGTCGATCTGAAGTACGTGGACTCCTTCGGCAAGTCTGCCGACTGTAACGACGGCGCCACCGATGGCTCCACCCCCAACGCCCTGGATGCGACCCAGCGCAACACCTGTTATGCCGGCGGTTACTCCTCCTTCTCCGGTGGCGGCGCCACCACGGAAGACAGAGGGGCCGTCTACCTGACCCTCAAGACCACTTATTGAGTCAAGCGACCGAGTCGGAGAACAAGATGATGAAACATAAACAGACCATGCTGGCCCTGTCCCTCGCCCTGGCCTTCACCAGTCAGGCCCAGGCGGCCGTCTCCGCCAGCGAAGCGGGCAAGCTGGGCACCAGCCTGACCCAGGTCGGCGCCGATGCCGCGGCCAACGCCGACGGCTCCATCCCCGCCTATACCGGCGGCCTGACCACGGCGCCCGCCGGCTTCAAGGCCGGTGACAGCATGCGCCCGGATCCTTATGCGGGCGACAAGCCGCAGCTGGTGATCGACGGCAAGAACGTGGCCAAGTACAAGGGTGAGCTGACCGCCACCACCGCCGAGTTGCTGAGCCGCTTCCCGGACTTCAGAGTCGATGTCTACCCGACTCACCGCAGCGTGGCGCTGCCCCAGGCGGTGCTGGACAACACCAGGCAGAACGCCCTGAACGCCAAGACCCTGGAAGGGGGCATGGCGGTGGATCAGGTGCTGCCGGGCATTCCCTTCCCGATCCCGCAGACCGGCGCCGAGGCGATGTGGAACTTCCTGCTGCGCTACCAGGGGGTGAACATCGCCACCAAATACGACTCCTGGAACGTCGATTCCGCCGGGGTAGCGGCGCTCTCCACCACGGGGCAGGCGTTCATCAACTACGCCATCTACGAGGACATGAAGAAGCCCATCGCGGCCAAGGACACCTACTACCAGATGAAGCTCTACTACACCGGGCCCGCCCGCCGTGCCGGTGAAGCCATCATGCTGCGCGATGCCGCCAACCCCCTTGAGCAGCCGCGCAAGGCCTGGCAGTACCTGCCGGGGCAGCGCCGGGTCAAGCTGGCACCGAACCTGGCCTACGATACCCCGAACCCGGGCACCTCGGGCGCCGGCACCTATGACGACGTCTTCGTCTTCAACGGCGCGCTGGACCGCTTCGATTGGAAGCTGGTGGGCAAGCAGGAGATGATAGTTCCCTACAACACCTACAAGCTGACCTATGAGCCCGATGCCCGGGCGCTGACCACCCCGAACTTCCTGTCGCCGGATCACGTGCGCTGGGAGAAGCACAGGGTCTGGGTGGTGGAGGGCAACCTCAAGGCCGGCGAGCGCCACATCTATGCCAAGCGTCGCTTCTATCTGGACGAAGACAGCTGGGTGGCCCTGGCCTCGGATCAGTACGACGCCCGTGGTCAGCTCTATCGCGGCTCCTTCGCCTTCCTGAGCCAGAGCTACGACAAGCAGACCCCGGATGCCACCCCCTTCATGATCTATGACCTGGTGGCGGGGACCTACAACATCAACGGCGTGGTGGGACCCCATGGCGGCATCAAGTACGGCGATTCGCTGTCCAAGGCGAAGTGGTCGCCGGAGTCCCTGGCGGGCGCGGGTATCCGCTAAGCGTTGATGATCTCCACTGACCCCCCTCCCGGCCTCCCCCCTTCGAAAGGGGGAGGAGTGAAGTGCGCCCTCCCCTCGCCAAGGGGAGGGCCGGGGTGGGGTTGTTGCGACCATCCGATGGGTTTTGAAGACAAGGAAGTGGTATGGGTTCATTCAACAAGTTGGCGCCCTGGCTGTGCGGCGCCCTGCTGATGGCAGGGCCCGCGCAGAGCGCGGAGACGATCACGGCGGCGACGGCCTATGTGGACGTGCTGGACTTGCCGGCCAAGCCGAGCGCGCTGGCCAAGCAGAGCCCCTTGCTGGATCTGGCCCGTGCCGGCAGCCGGCTGGTGGCGGTGGGGCAGCGGGGTCACATCCTCTACTCCGACGACGAAGGCAAGGGTTGGCAGCAGGCCAGGGTGCCGGTGAGCTCGGATCTCAATGCCGTCGTCTTCCCCAGTCCCGAGCAGGGCTGGGCCGTGGGGGGGGACGGGGTCATCCTGCACAGCCAGGACGGTGGCGCCAGCTGGCAGAAACAGCTGGATGGCCGCCAGATAGGCGACCTGGTGCTGCAATACTACTCGGCCAAGGCCCAGTCCGAGCCGGACAACGAGCAGTGGGCCGCGTTGGTGGAAGAGGGCCAGCGCCTGGTGGAGGAGGGGGCCGACAAGCCCCTGCTCGACGTCTGGTTCCAAGACGACAGGGTTGGCTACGTGGTCGGGGTGTTCAACCTCATTCTGCGCACCCAGGATGGCGGTCAGCACTGGACGCCGATGCAGGATCGCACCGACAACCCGGATGGGCTGCATCTCAATGCCATCGCCCTGGCCGGGGAGAGCCTCTATCTCGCCGGCGAGCAGGGCTTGCTGCGCAAGTGGGATCCGGGGACGCAGCGCTTCGTCTCACTGCCAAGCCCCTATGACGGCAGCTTCTTCGGCCTCATCGGTCGGCCCGGCGAGCTGCTGGTCTATGGGTTGCGGGGCCATGCCTATCGCAGCACGGATGGCGGCCAGCACTGGGCGAGACTGGCCAGTCCGCTGCCCATCAGCCTCAGCACTGCTATGCAGGGGGCAGATGGCCAGTTCCGCCTCTTTACCCAGGCCGGCCATATGCTGCGACAACGGGGCAACGAGCCGCTGACTCTGGAACCCCTGGCCGAGCCATCCCCGGTGGCGGGCGCCCTGCTGACGCCCCAGGGCACCCTGGCACTGGTGGGCTGCCGCGGTGTGCGCACCCTGGCGGTGAATTAAGGCGGTCACAAGTATTGCCAAATCAGGCCGTCACCGGATGACGGCCCAATAACGATAACGAGGATCCAGACATGGGCCATGTGAAGCAAGATGCGATGCCGGTGATCCGCGAGCTGGCGCAGTTCGACAGGCGCTCCGGCAACCTGCTGGAGCGGCTGGTGTTCAACCACAGAGCGCTGTTCATGCTAGTGATGACGCTGGCGACCCTGGTGTTTGGCTACATGGCGACGACTCGCCTGGCGTTGGCGCCCAGCTTCGAGAAGATGATCCCCCAGAGCCAGCCCTACATCAAAAACTTCCTGGAGAACCGCCAGTCCCTGCGTGGCCTCGGCAACTCGGTGCGGGTGGTGGTGGAGAACACCCAAGGGGACATCTTCGATCCCGGCTATCTTGGCGTGCTCAAGCGGGTCAATGACGAGCTGTTCCTCACCGAGGGGGTGGACCGCGCCTGGATGAAGTCCCTCTGGAGTCCGGCGGTGCGCTGGACCGAGGTGACCGAGGAGGGCTTCCAGGGCGGCCCCGTGATGCCGGACGCCTATCAGGGCAAGCCCGCCGACATCGAGCAGTTGCGCCAGAACATCAACCGGGCCGGTATCGTCGGCAGCCTGGTGGCGAGCGATTTTAAATCCACCATGCTGATCGTGCCCCTGCTTGACAAGGCATCGGCCACCGGCAAGCCCCTCAACTATCACGAGTTCTCCCAGCGCATCGAGAAGTTGCGCAGCCAGATCGAGTTCGACGGCAAGCCCCACAAGGCGGGAGAGGAGGGGACGGGTCAGTACAAGATCCGGGTCATCGGTTTTGCCAAGCTGGTCGGCGATCTCATCGATGGCCTCATTCAGGTGATCATGTTCTTCGCCCTGGCGGTGGCGACCTCGCTTCTCATCATCTTCCTCTACACCCGCTGCGTGCGCAGCACCCTGCTGGTGGTGGGTTGCTCGCTGATCGCCGTGGTGTGGCAGCTCGGCCTCGTCGCCTGGCTCGGCTACGCCATCGATCCCTATTCGGTGCTGGTGCCCTTCCTCATCTTCGCCATCGGGGTCTCCCACGCGGCCCAGAAGATGAACGGCATCATGCAGGACATCGCCCGCGGCACCCATCGCCTGATCGCCGCGCGCTACACCTTCCGCCGGCTGTTCCTGGCCGGAGTCACGGCGCTGCTCGCCGATGCGGTGGGCTTCGCGGTGCTGATGCTGATCGACATCCCGGTCATTCAGGATCTCGCCATCACCGCCAGCATCGGGGTGGCGGTGCTCATCTTCACCTCCCTGCTGTTGATGCCGGTGGCGCTCTCCTATGTGGGAGTGGGCCACAAGGCGGCCGAGCGGGCGCTGGCCATTGAAAATAACGCCGCCGCCAACCAGGGCTTCGGCAGGCTCTGGACGCTGCTGGACCGCTGCACCGAGCGCAAGTGGGCCACCTTTGTGGTGCTGCTGGGCCTGGCCATGGGGATCGGCGGCTACCTGGTCAGCCTGCACCTCAAGATTGGCGATCTGGACAGCGGCGCACCCGAGCTGCGCGCCGATTCGCGCTACAACAAGGACAACGGCTACATCACCAGCCACTATGCGCTCTCGAGCGATCTGTTCGCGGTGATGATCAAGACGGCGCCGGAGGGGTGTCTCAATTACCAGACCCTGATCCTGGCGGATCGCCTGGGCTGGGAGCTGCAGCAGCATCCCGGGGTGCAGGCCACCAGCTCCCTGGTCAATGCGGTGCGCCAGATCACCGCCGGCACCTATGAGGGCAACCCCAGGCTCGCCAGCATCCAGCGCAACCAGAACGTGTTGAACTACGCGGCCCAGCAGGCCTCGGTCAACAGCCCCGAGCTGTTCAACACCGACTGCTCCCTGATGCCGGTGATCGCCTACCTGAGGGATCACAAGGCCGAGACCCTGAGCGGCGTGGTGGCCATCGCCGAGCGGTTTGCCCGGGAGAACTCGTCGCCGGATCGCCAGTTCCTGCTGGCCGCGGGCTCGGCGGGCATCGAGGCGGCCACCAACCTGGTGGTGCACGAGGCGAACCGCACCATGCTGCTCTACGTCTACCTGGCGGTGACCGTCTTCTGCCTCATCACCTTCCGCAGCTGGCGGGCGACCGTGGTGGCCCTGGTGCCGCTGATGCTCACCTCTGTGCTGTGCGAGGCGCTGATGGTCTTCATGGGGATAGGCGTCAAGGTGGCGACCCTGCCGGTGATTGCGCTCGGGGTCGGCATCGGGGTGGACTACGCGCTCTACCTGCTGAGCGTGCAGTTGCACCATCAACGCCAGGGCATGTCGCTGGTGGAGTCCTATCGCCAGGCCGTGGCCTTCACCGGCCGGGTGGTGGGGCTGGTGGGCATCACCCTGGCCGCCGGCGTGGTGGGCTGGGTCTGGTCCCCCATCAAGTTCCAGGCCGACATGGGCATACTGCTCACCTTCATGTTCCTGTGGAACATGCTGGGGGCCCTGATAGGGGTGCCGGCACTCTCCTACTTCCTGCTGCGCGGCACCCAGCCCGCTCTGGCCGAAGCCGTTGAGAAGGCTGCTGCGCCCCGTGCGAGCGTCGACGCCTCCGCGCCCCAGGGGAGGATGAAGGCGGAACAGCTGCCGGCTGATGTCCGCTAGGGGCGGCAAGCCGAGATGTGAAGAGGGAGGCGACAAGCCTCCCTCTTCTTTTTTGGCGTGATCTGTTGAGGGGCCGGGTTGGATGGCAAAGTGATGCGGGAGTGTCGCGCTGCTGGCTTTCATGGCATCCCACTCGTTTCGCTGTCGATGGCGAGTGCCCCACATGATGGAGAGCGGAATGCAAAGAGGGAGGCCGCAGCCTCCCTCTTTAACTCAACGTCTGGCGAAGGAATGGGGTCTAGCCGTAGGCAAGGCTGGTGTGCGCGCTCTGGGTCACCTTGGGCAAGCCCTTGTGGCGGAAGCGCCAGGTGGCGGGCGGCATGCCGAACTGGGCGTTGAACCAGCGGGTGAATGAGCTCGGCATGGAGTAACCCAGCATGTCGGCGATGTGGCCCAGCGAATAGCCGGAGTTTTGCAGATAACGCATCACCAGATCCCGGCGCACGTCGTTGACCAGCTCGCTGAAGGTGGCACCGCTCTCCTCCAGATGGCGCTGCAGGGTGCGCACGTTCATGCCCAGGGTGCGGGCTATTTGCTCTATGGTGGCGCGCCCCATGGGCAGCAGCAGGTAGATGGCCTTGCGCACGTCAGTCATCAGGGATTGCTGGGTCTCCACCAGCAGGGTGTCGAGGTACTGGCGCGCATGGCGGGCCATGGCCTGGTTGGCCAGGGGGTTGGGGATGTCCAGATCCGCTGACTGACAGACGATGCCGTTGAACTCGCTGCCAAATTCCAGCTTGCAGCCGAACAGCCGCTTGTGGATGGAGAGATCCGCCGGCGCGTCATGGGTGAAGTTGACGCTGATGGGATGCCAGTTCGCCCCGACCCCGACCTGGGCCGCGCAGAAGCGATACATGACGCCGACAGCAAGCTCGGTGGCCTGGCGCGAGGGCATGGGGGCGTCGGTGATGATCTCCTCGCGAATGATCACCGCCTTGCCCGCCTCCTCGATGAAGATGGCCAGGGCGTTATTGAACAGATGGATGTATTGCACCATCACCTGCAAGCCCTCGCGCAGGTTGGGCTGATAGCTCAGCAGCAGGCTCACCTCGCCAAAGTCCGACAGCTGGCGATGCTCCGCCATGCGCAGCCCCAGGCTCTGGCAGTCGCCGGTGCGGGCGGTGAGCTCCAGCAAGTTGATGATGGTGGAGACCGGGATGCGCTGATTGGGCACATCCAGAATGGAGGCACTGAGGCCGGCTTGCGACAACAGGTGGGGGGTATTGAGGCCCAGTTGGCGGGCGACATCGAGGTAGTTGGTGAGGGTAGCGGCTCTGGCAAGAAGGGTCATGATGCAGTTCCCATGGCGACAGCTCATCTGCTGGTTGTTAACTATTTATTATCATTTTGGCTACATCATGGGAAGGCTTATTAACCTATCTGTTAGTCGCAGATCTCAGGGGGTGAGCTCGCTCACAGTCCGCTTCCGATGGCATCCAGGCCCAGCGATCACCGCCTTGTCCGGCCGAGTCTCTGTCGCAAAAAGACAACTTCATGGCATCCAAGGTAAAGCAGCCGGGGGCCCGGCACCTTACTGTGGTCACGATGTCATCCGGCCGTCGCCGGAGCGCCTGAACAGGGGAAGATACATGAAGGAATGTCAGCCCGAGGCCACCGTATTGATCGTGCCCGGCCTGCGTGAACACGTGGCGGATCACTGGCAGACCCTGCTCGCCGAGAGGCTTGACAAGGTGGTGACGGTGCCACCGCTCGCCTCGGACAAGCTCAACTGCCAGGCCAGGGTCGAGGCCATCGAGGCGGCGCTCGCCGCCATCGAGGGCCCGGTGATCCTGGTGGCCCACAGCGCCGGGGTGCTGATGGTGGCCCACTGGGCTGCCCAGTACGGCGCTGTCAGTCAGCACAGGATAAAGGGCGCCCTGCTGGTGACGCCACCGGATCTGGATGCCGACTGGCCGTCCCACTATCCCAGCAAGGAGGCCATGGCGGCCGGTGGTTGGCACCCCTTGCCCCGTATGACGCTGCCGTTCCCGAGTCTGGTAGTGCTGAGCCACAACGATCCCCTGGCGAGCACTGCGGCGGTGCGAGCCCTGGCCGGGGAGTGGGGGAGCGAGCTGGTGGATGCCGGGGCGGTGGGACACCTCAATCCGGCGAGCGGATTTGGCCCCTGGCCAGAGGCCGAGGCCTTGCTCGGGCGTCTCGACGCCCGCTAACTCAGATGGCGAGGGGAGACGGCTCCCCTGCGCCCAAACACGAATCGGAAGGAGTCCGTATGGTGAAGACAAGGATCATACCGCCAGCCCAGGGAGCCCATGCTTATCCCTTGCTGATCAAGAGCCTGCTGTTGTCCGGGGTGCGCCATCACCCGGGCCGGGAGATCGTCTACGCAGATCGGCTGCGCTACGACTACCGCACCCTCAATCAGCGCATCCACCGCCTCGCCAACCTGTTGACCGCCTCGGGCATTGGACCGGGGGACACGGTGGCCCTGCTGGACTGGGACAGCCACCGCTCCCTCGAGTGCTTCTTCGCGGTACCCATGATAGGCGCCGTGCTGCACACGGTGAATGTGCGCCTGTCGCCGGAGCAGATCGCCTTCACCATGCACCACGCCGAGGATCACCTGGTGCTGGTTCATGACGACTTCCTGCCCATGATGGACTCCATTCAGGAGAAGCTGCCCACGGTGCGCGGTTACATCCGGCTGACCGATGGGGAGTCGCCCTCTACCGGTTTGCCCCTGCTCGGGGAGTACGAGACGCTGCTGGCCGGGGCGGACGACCAGTTCGACTTCCCCGACTTCGACGAATATTCGGTGGCGACCCTGTTCTACACCACGGGCACCACCGGGGATCCCAAAGGGGTCTACTTCAGTCACCGCCAGCTGGTGCTGCACACCCTCAACGAGCTGGGCACCCTGGCGGCCCATGCGGGCCAGTCGCTGCTCTGCTCCGACGACGTCTACATGCCCATCACACCCATGTTCCACGTCCATGCCTGGGGCGTCCCCTATGTGGCGACCATGCTGGGGGTGAAGCAGGTCTACCCGGGGCGCTACGAGCCGAACAAGCTGGTCAAGCTCTATCGCGACGAAGGGGTGAGCTTCTCCCACTGCGTGCCGACCATATTGCAGATGATCCTGGACTGCGAGGAGGCCAGGCAGACCTCGTTCGAGGGCTGGAAGATGCTGCTGGGAGGCAGTGCGCTGCCGCTCGGGCTGGCGACCCAGGCGAGCCAGAAGGGGATACGGGTGCACGCCGGCTACGGCATGTCGGAGACCTGCCCGCTGTTGTGCGTGGTGCACCTCGCTCCCGAGGAGCTGGCGCTGCCCATGGCGGAGCAACTGCCGCTGCGGATCAAGACCGGAAAGCCCATCGGCCTGGTGGACTTGCGCATCGTCGATACCGAGGGCAAGGATCTGCCCCACGACGGTGAGGCCATGGGGGAGATAGTGGTGCGCGCCCCCTGGCTGGCCCAGGGCTACCTGAAGGAGCCCGCCAAGGGGGCTGAGCTGTGGGATGGCGGCTGGCTGCACACCGGGGACGTGGCCTCCATCACCCCGGACGGCACGGTGGAGATCAAGGACCGCATCAAGGACGTGATCAAGACAGGTGGCGAGTGGATAAGCTCGCTGGCGCTGGAGAGCCTCATCAGCGCCCATTGCGGGGTGCATTCGGTGGCCGTAGTGGGGGTGCCGGACGAGCAGTGGGGGGAGCGCCCGTTGGCCCTGGTGGTCGGCAAGGAGGGGACGAACCTGGATCCCCAGGCCATCAAGGCGCACCTGCAGGGGTTCGTCGACAGTGGTCGCATCAATCGCTGGGCCATTCCGCGCCAGATCCGCATAGTGCAGGAGATCCCCAAGACCAGTGTCGGCAAGGTGAACAAGAAGCTGATCCGGGAGCGCGAGTGCCATCCGGCGGTGGAGAACTGAGGGCGCCGTCATAGATCCAGAGGACGGCCTCTCAGTCATCCCCACTGTCTGAGGGGCCTTGTTGGCCGGGCTGCCATGGCTTGACTACGATAACTGAGTTATCAAACAAGGGGTGTGCGCCATGAAGAAAAGCCAGGTTCATCTCATCGACGAAGAGGTGGATTTTCCTGCCAATGAACAGCTGGTCTCCACTACGGACCTGCAAGGTGTGATCACCTACGCCAATGATCACTTCTGCCGGGTAGCGGGGTACAGCCGGGCCGAGCTCATCGGCCAGCACCACAACATGGTTCGCCACCCGGACATGCCCAAGGCCGCCTTTGCTGACCTCTGGGGCAAGCTCAAGCAGGGCAAACCCTGGCGCGGCATGGTGAAAAACCGCTGCAAGGATGGGCGTTACTATTGGGTGGATGCCTATGTCACCCCCATCTTCGAGCAGGGGCGGATCAATGGCTACCAGTCGGTCCGCAGTCGCGCCGCGCCGGAGATGAAAGCCGTGGCCGGGCGCACCTATGCCAGATTGAAGAGCGTGGAGCGGGGGGAGCGAAAGGGCGGATTGAGCCTGCGCCCGATGCGCCACGGGCTGGCCATCGTCGGTGTCTTGCTGCTGCTGGCGGGGGGGGCCTATCTGATGGGGCCCTGGGGGCCGCTGTTCACCCTGTTGCCTCTCTTGTGGCTGGCCCTGATCTATCGTGACACCCTCATCACTACCCCCCGTTATCTGCGACAGCTCGCGGACGAATATGACAGCCTGACCCGGCTCATCTATTCGGGGGAGGATGCCAGTGCCATTGCAGACTTCCACATCAAGCTGTTGCAGGCCAGGATCCGCACCGTCCTTGGACGAGTGGACGATGCGACCCTCTCCCTGCAGGATCTCGCGGTGCATCTGAAAACAGCCTCCAGCGAGGCGAGCGCCGACATCGCCGAACAGGATGTCCAGACCCAGCAGGTGGCGACGGCCATCACCGAGATGGCGGCGACAGCCCACGAGATTGCCCGCAATATCCTGGAGACGGACAACCAGATAGCTCAGGCCAAGGCGCACTGCCAACACACCGACCAGCAGTTGGAAGATACCCAGCACAGGGTGACGGAGCTGGCCACCCAGGCAGAGCATGCCTTCACGGCCGCCGTGGCACTGGCGGAGGAGTCGGACCGCATCGGTGTGCTGATGAGCGAGATCCAGGGCATTGCGGATCAGACCAATCTGCTGGCGCTCAACGCCGCCATCGAGGCTGCGCGGGCAGGGGAGCAGGGGCGAGGCTTTGCGGTGGTGGCGGACGAGGTGCGAACCCTCTCCACGCGCACCCACAAGGCGACCGAGCAGATCCAGAGCAGCATAGGCCAGATCCAGCGTACTCTGAACGGCTGGAAGGGCATGATGCAGCAGAACCTGCAACAGACCCAATCCTGCGTGACCCTGACCCGCCAGGGATCAGAGAGCCTGCATCAGGTACTGGCGGAAATAGAACGGGTGGTGGACCTCTCGGCCCAGATCTCGACGGCGGCAGAGGAGCAGCAGGCGGTGGTGGAGGACATCAGCCGCAACGTCAACGCCATCTCCCAGCACTCCCACACCAACAGCAACAAGATGCAGGACATGGATGCCTCGAGCGACATCCTGCTCACCAAGGCTCGCCAGCTCAAATCCCTGGGGCAGACCTTCGGGTAAGAGCGGTCAGACTCATGCAATGCAGGAAGGCCACCCCTGGGGTGGCCTTCCTGTTTATCGGTTTCATGGGGGTATCGGCTCTGTGTACCGGGAGATGAGCCAGTCAGCCGGGCTGCTCCGCCAGCGCGATGACGCGGCCACCCTTGTCACAATACATGGCCCTGTCGGCCTGAATGAGCCACTGCTCCGGGCTCCAGTCATGCTGGTAGTGGCTGACGCCGATGCTGATGCCCACCTGCATCGGCTGGTCATTGACCACGAAGGGGGCCTGCATGGCCTGGCGGATCACGGCGGTGACCTCCTCTGCCTGACGGATATCGTAGCCAGGCAGCAGCAGGATGAACTCGTCCCCCGCCAAGCGGGCAAAATAGCACTGGTGGCCGATGGCGTCGTGGATCCGTCGGGCCAGCTGGCAGAGGATGGCATCCCCCTGGCTGTGGCCGAAGTTGTCGTTGATGCGCTTGAAGTCATTGAGATCGCAAAACAGCAGGCAGCCCGGATTGTCGCTTTGTACCTGGTGTTTCAACTGCTCCATCAGGCTCAGGCGATTGGGCAGCCCGGTAAGGGGATCGAGGCGGGCCAGTTGCAGTATCTCCTGCTCTCGCTGCTTGCGCAGGGCCACTTCCTGGTTGAGCCGCTTGTTGCTCATCAGAAGATAGAGGGAGAGCAGCAGGATGAGACCACCAACACCCAGGCTCAGCAGGAACCAGGGGCGCCAGAAGATCCACTGTTCTGAGGGGACCTGATAGAGGAAACGGGTCAGGGAGACCGGTTTGGCAAGGAGGCCTATCTCCACCAGCTGCTGCATGATGTGAGCGAAGCGATCCGGATTCATATACCCGATCTCCACATAGAGCGGCTGGATCATCTCCTTGCTCATCTGCAACTCGTATTCCATGTGGGCCTGGCTGCGGTTGACGCCATACTCCGTGCGCAGCAGTGCGATGGCTTCCTCGGGGTGGGTGAGGGCATAGCGCCATCCCTTGAGGCTGGCTGCACGAAAACGTGCTACCCGCTCCGGATTGAGCCGCTCCTGTGCCTGGGTGGTGAAGAGAATGTCGCTGTAGAAATCGATGCCGTAGTTGCGAGGGTTGATGACGGACACCGAGATGCCGCGCTCTTCCAGATAGAAGGGCTCATTGCTCAGATAGGCGTTGAAGATGTCTATTCGGCCGGCGATCAGATCGTCGATGTTGACCGAGGTGGGTACCGGGATGAGCTGGCGCTCGTGAAGCCCCTGATAGTAGAGGGTGGCCAGCAGTTCGGCATCCTGATGACCCGGAAACATCATGATCCGTTTGCCACGCATGTCCGCAACGGTGAGAATGCCGCTGTCGCGGCGTGCCAGGAAGATGGAGGGAGAGTGCTGGTAGACGCTGGCCAGCGCCAGCAGCGGCTTGCCCTGGGCGTAGTGGGTCAGCACCTCGGTGTTGCCGACGCCAAAGTCGGCGCGTCCGGCCAGCACCTCCTGAACCGGACTTATTCCCTTGCCACCTGGCCTTATCTCGACATCCAGACCGGCGTCGGCGTAATACCCCTTGGCCTTGGCCATGTGATAGCCCACAAACTGGGGCTGATGCAGCCAGCGCAACTGCAATACCACCTTCTCCGGCAGATCACGTGTCCGTTCACTGGCCTGGAGGGGCGAGAAGCAAGTGATGCCAAGCAACAACAGCCAAAACAGGCATTTTTTCATTCGTGCGATTCTTGTGCTGAGGGTCCATGAAGATGGCCTGCAGGCCTGCATTCAAGTTGTTAACAAATAACATTCTAAAGGGTTATACATGTACCGGATACAATTGCAGCACAAAGATTTCATGGTGATCAACAAGCGTCCGGGCATTGGCATGCACGATGATGCCGGCGAGCCGGGTCTCGTCAATCGGGTCAGAATGGATACCGGTCTTGACCTCTATCCGGTCCATCGACTGGACAAGATGACCTCTGGGCTGGTGCTGCTGGCCCGCACCCCCGAAGCGAATCGCGCCCTCAGCATGGCTTTCGCGGCGCGGGAAGTGAGCAAGCAGTATCTGGCCCTCTCCGATCGCAAGCCGAAGAAGAAGCAGGGCTGGGTGAAGGGGGACATGGAGAAAGGGCGAGGCGGCAGCTGGATGCTGAGCCGCACCCAGGATAACCCGGCCATCAGCTGGTTCGACTCCGTTTCGGTGCGCGAGGGGCTGCGCCTTTATCGCATCAAGCCCCGGACCGGCAAGACCCACCAGATCCGGGTGGCCTTGAAGAGCGTGGGAGCCCCCATCCTCGGGGATGAGCGTTACGGCGGCACGGCGGCGGATCGCGGTTATCTGCACGCCTGGCGCCTCGCCTTCACCCTGGCAGGTGAGAGCTTCGATCTCGTCTGTCCGCCCGATGAGGGGGCGCTGTTCCTCCTGCCCGAGTTGCATGCCGCCATCGCGGAGATCTCCGAATGAGCGCTGCAACCGCGAGAGTCCCAGCCCGCGGCTGGATCCTGGCCGACTTCGATGACACCCTGGCGCCGGATGACAGCCATGCGGGGTTGCTGCGTTTCATCTTGCGCCGCCGTCTCTGGCCGCTGCTGCTGTGGCCACTGATGGCGTTCGGTGCCGTGATCTATCTGCTGCCAGGTCAGCGCAGTCGCGGCATTGCACTCATCTGGTGGGCCATCACCCTCGGGCTATCCCCCCTGGCCTGGCGCGCCCTGGTACGGCAGTACAGCCTGACCCGGCCCGGTCTGTATCGGGAGGCGCGAGCCCTCTTGACGGGGGAGGGGTACCGCTGCTGGGTCATCTCCGCCAGTCCCCGCGCCCTGGTCCGTGCCCAGATCCATCGTCAACTGCCAAGGCTCCCTCACCGCATCATCGGCTCGCGGATGGGTTACCGTTTCGGCGGCCTGGTGCCGCGCTTCTATTGCCATGGCAGGCACAAGCTGCTGCCCGAGCTCCTGACCCTGGAGGCCGCACTCACCCTGAGTGACAGCTTGCACGATCTGCCCCTGCTGGCGTTGGGGGAGCAGGCCTGGCTCATCAACCCGCAAAGGACTCGATTGCTAAAAGCGAGGGCGGTGCTGCCCCATATCGAACCCCGTTATTGGTCGCTGTAAGGCAAAGCTGACAGCCTTGCGGGACGCTAACGAGCGCAGTGCAAGGTTGAGGCTGTGACGTCACATTTCATTTACATTTTTTGGCGCGGATCCCCGCCAAACTATCTGAACGCCGCCCCTTCTCATTCCCTGCGCCTGCCACTCTAATGAAACAAGTTGTTAACAATGCCGTGCGGGCTGCCTGTCGAGCCCTTGCGGCGTGAACCGTTTCGTTATCAGTTCATCGCAAGGAGCGCATCATGACCACCCCCTCTTCCCGTACTCACACCATCAACCCCCTTGGCACCGACGGGTTCGAGTTTGTCGAGTACACGGCGCCGGATCTCAAGGGCATTGCGGCCCTCAAGGCGCTGTTCGTCTCACTGGGCTTTGCCGAAGTGGCCAAGCACAGGCACAAGCAGTGCTGGCTCTATCGCCAGGGGGACATCAACTTCGTGGTCAATGCCGAGCCCCACTCCCAGGCGGAGGAGTTTGCCCGGGCCCATGGTCCGAGCGTGTGCGGCATGGCGTTTCGGGTGAGCGATGCCGGCCGTGCCCAGCAGTACGCCATCGGCCAGGGGGCCAAGCCGTTTGTGGGCAAAATAGGTCCCATGGAACTCAACATCCCCGCCATCTACGGCATCGGCGAGAGTACCCTCTCCTTTGTCGATCGCTATGGCGAGCGGGGCTCCATCTATGACGTGGACTTTATCTTCTACCCCGACTGGCAGGCCCGCATGGCCGAGGTGGACGCAGGGCTCTATGAGATCGACCACCTGACCCACAACGTCCATCGCGGCAATATGAACCTCTGGTCGAATTTCTACGAGCGGATCGGCAACTTCCGGGAAATCCGCTACTTCGACATCGAGGGCAAGCTGACCGGACTGCACTCGCGCGCCATGACGGCCCCCTGCGGCAAAATTCGCATTCCCATCAACGAGTCGGCGGACGACAAGTCCCAGATAGAGGAGTACCTGCGCCAGTACAAGGGGGAGGGGATCCAGCACATCGCGCTCGCCTCTGCCGACATCTATCACACCATCCGCACGCTCAGAGGGCGGGGAACCGGCTTCATGCCGACGCCGGACACCTACTACGAGAAGGTGGACAGCCGGGTCGCTGGTCATCAGGAGGATCTGGCGGCGCTGAAAGAGCTGCGCATCCTCATCGACGGCTCGCCGACGAAGGACGGCATCCTGCTGCAGATCTTCACGGACACCGTCATCGGTCCCGTGTTCTTCGAGATCATCCAGCGCAAGGGCAACGAGGGCTTTGGTGAGGGCAACTTCCAGGCACTGTTCGAATCCATCGAGCTGGATCAGATCCGCCGTGGCGTGCTGGACGGATCCACGCAAGGGGAGGTGAACAGTGCCGCGCAGGGCCAGAAAAACGGAGAACCGAGCGATGCGTAACTGGATAAGCTTCCCCCATCGGGAGGGAACCCACTCCCGCCAGGCCCATGCCGACCTGCCGGAGCAGGCCATCTATGAGCGCGAGCTGGGGCGCTCGGGCTTCTTCGGTCCGGCCACCCACATGCACCACAAGCATGCTCCCACCGACTGGGTCAACTGGGAAGGGCCGCTTCGGCCACGGGCGTTTGACTTGAACGATCTGCAGGAGGAGGTGAGCTCCCTCTCCCCCTGGGTGATGCCGGATATTCTCAGCAACCCCCACTGCCGCTACCGCATCTGGCGCCTGCATGAGCCCATGCCGTTTCTGGTGCGAAACGCCGATGGCGACGAGCTCCTGTTCATTCACGAGGGGAGCGGAGAGTTCTATTGCGACTACGGGCACCTCATCTTGAGAGATGGCGACTATGTGGTGATCCCCCGTGGCACCATGTGGCGCATCGAGCCCACCGCGCCCCTCTTCATCCTGATGATCGAGGCGACGGAAGACAGTTATCAGCTGCCGGACAAGGGACTGGTGGGCAATCACGCCATCTTCGATCCGGCGGCCCTGGACGTGCCCGCCATCAACGAGCGCTTCCTGGCCCAGCAGGATGAAAACCCCTGGTCGCTGCAGATCAAGCGCCACGATCAGGTCTCGGTCGTCACCTGGCCGTTCAACCCGCTGGATACACAAGGGTGGCACGGGGACTTGTGCGTGGTGCGCCTCAACTGGCGGGATATCCGCCCGCTGATGAGCCACCGCTACCACCTGCCTCCCTCGGCCCACACCACCTTCGTGGCGAGCCGTTTTGTCATCTGCACCTTCGTGCCGCGTCCCATCGAGAGCGACCCAGGTGCCCTGCGGGTGCCCTTCTACCACAGCAACGACGACTTCGACGAAGTGCTCTTCTACCACGCCGGGGACTTCTTCAGCCGGGACAACATCAAGCGGGGCATGGTCACCTTTCACCCTGCCGGCTTCACCCATGGTCCCCATCCCAAGGCCTTTGCGGCGGGGCTGGCCCATGCCAAGACCTTCACCGACGAGGTGGCGGTGATGCTCGACACCCGGGATGCCCTGGTCGTCGGCCCGATCTGCGAAGGGGTCGAACACCCCGGTTATATCACCAGTTGGCAGCGTCCAGAGACGCTCGGCAAATAAGGAATTCGATATGAAACTGGCAACCCTGAACAATGGCAAGCGCGACGGCGCCCTGGTGGTGGTGAGCCGCGATCTGGCGCGCGCCGTCCACGTGACGACCATTGCCCCGACCCTGCAGTCGGCCCTCGACGAGTGGGGCGAAGTGGCGCCGCAATTGGCGAAGGTTTATCAGCGACTCAACGAGGGCGCCTGCCCCGACGCCTTCCCCTTCGATGAGGAGGCGTGCCTCTCCCCGCTGCCTCGCGCCTACCAGTGGATTGACGGCAGTGCCTACGTCAATCACGTGGAGCTGGTGCGCAAGGCGCGCGGCGCCGACATGCCAGAAAGCTTCTGGCACGATCCCCTGATGTATCAGGGAGGCTCTGACAGCTTCCTGCCGCCCCGTGGCCCCATCGTGATGGGCTCCGAGGAGTGGGGTATCGACTTCGAGTCGGAAGTGGCCGTCATCACCGACGACGTGCCCATGGGCACCCGTTCGCAGGGGGCGGCGAGCCACATCAAGCTCTTGATGCTGGTCAACGACGTGAGCCTGCGCAACCTCATTCCCGGGGAGCTTGCCAAGGGCTTCGGCTTCTTCCAGTCCAAGCCCTCCAGCAGCTTCTCGCCGGTGGCCATCACCCCGGACGAGCTGGGGGATGACTGGCGCGATGGCAAGGTCCACCTGCCCCTGGTGACCCACCTCAACGGCGCCCTGTTCGGGCAGCCCGACGCCGGGGTGGACATGACCTTCACCTTCCATGAGCTGATTGCCCATGCCGCCAAGACAAGGCCGCTCGGGGCGGGCTGCATCATCGGCTCGGGCACCGTCTCCAACTACGACAGAAGCCGGGGATCCTCCTGCCTTGCCGAGCGGCGGATGCTGGAAATTATCGAGTCAGGTCAAGCCACTACACCCTTTCTGCGCTTTGGTGATACAGTGTCCATCGCGATGCAGGATCGCAACGGGATGAGTCTGTTTGGCACCATTTTGCAGCGGGTCACGCAAGCAACGGCCGAGCGGGCGAGCTAGGAGAGCCCGACCCCTGGAGGGGCGGGCGACACGGCAGGTGGCAGACACCTGCCACCACAGGGACACACTATGCTGCAGTTGTTTGGATATTGGCGCTCATCGGCCAGCTTTCGCGTGCGTTTGGTACTGCAACTCAAGGGGCTCGATTATGAGCAGCACCCGGTCAACTTGCGGCAGGGTGAGCAGAAGGAGAAGGCCTACCGCCGGGTCAATCCCCAGGGGCTGGTGCCGTTTCTCGTGGACGATGACGTGCATCTGGGTCAGTCGGTGGCCATCATGGAGTACCTCGACGAGACCTATCCCGCCTACCCCCTGATGCCCTCCGCCCCCATCGAACGTGCCCGGGTGCGCCAGATAGTCAACATGATCGCCTGTGACACCCACCCCCTCAACAACCTGCGCGTGCTGCACTACCTGGAGCAGGAGTTGGGGCAGAGCAAGATGGCGCGGGATGCCTGGTATCGCCACTGGATAGACGAGACCTTTACCGCGCTGGAGCAGCTTCTCATGACCACCGCCGGCATCTATTGCGTGGGCAACGAGGTCACCCTGGCGGACTGCATGCTGGTGCCCCAGGTCTACAACGCCCGCCGCTTTGACATGACCCTGGATGACTACCCCACCATTGCGCGCATCGTCGCCAACTGCGAGCAGTTGCAGGCCTTTATCAAGGCTGCCCCCGCCAATCAGCCGGATGCCCAGCCCTGAAGCTGTGCAGACCGGGCCAGCGCGTTGGCCCGGTCTGCCGTCTCTTTCCTTGCCCGGGTTATCTTGCTCGCCTCAGGGCGTGCCATTGGCCCCATAGCGTCGAAACCCCGGCCGCTCTTTCAGTCGCTGGTAGTAGTCATTCACGGCGGGTAGCGACGGGCGATCATAGGGCGTCTCCAGCCAGCGGTTGACTGACAGCCCGATGGGAATGTCTGCCAGCGAGAAGTGCGTACCGGCCACATATCCTCCGGTTGTTTGAAGCTGTCTCTCCAGGATCTCCATGCAGTGAGACCACTGCAGGCAAGCTGCGTGAAGGGCCTGATGGTCTTGATGCTGGGGGGAGCGCCTCACCAGCGACAGGAAGGCGTAGCGCCAGGCGGTGTTCAAGTCCGATGCCTGCCAGTCAATCCATTGATCGACCCTGGCCCTGGCTCTCGCCTCGGCGGGATAGAGTGCATTGGCACCATGGCGCGTCGCCAGGTAGCGGATGATGGTGTTCGACTCCCACAGCGTAAAATCCTCATCCTGAATGACGGGCACCATGGCATTGGGGTTGAGCGCCAGAAACGCCGGGGTGTCCGTGGGTTTGAAGCCAGATCCCCACTCCTCCAGCTCGAACGGGAGGGTCAGCTCGGCGCAGGTCCACAGTACCTTGCGCACATTGATTGACGACGCCTTGCCCAGTATTCGCAACATCTTTTTCGTCCTTGTCCGGGGTGATGGATGGCCTGTTTGTCGCAGACATGCCACTTCCCTGTTTGCGTAGCCATCAGTGCCCTGCACTGTCACTGACCGTGCGGGGCCCTGTTTTATTGACTGGCGAGTCAGCCGTGGGTGGTTCTGGGCTGGAAATAGGCGATAAATTTGCCGAGTTTCTCACCGTCGTAACTCTTCCCCTTCTCCAGCAGCCCGGTGTTGAAGGACTCGAGCAGCCTGCCCTTGGCATCCAGCACGTAGAAGTGGGGGACCCCCAGATACTCGGGATAGGCTTTCAGGAAGGATTCATTCTTGTTCTGCTCGCTGACGTTCACCTTGACCACCACGAAGGTGCGGTTGAGCTGGCCGGCGAGATCGGGTTCCCGGTCCAGAAAGCGGTTCATCTCCTGGCACCAGCTGCACCATTCGCCCCCCACCAGCAGCAGGACTTTCTTGCCCTCGGCACTGGCCTTGGCGGTAGCGGCGGCGAGATCGCGGGCCGGATCCCGCGTCTCGTCATAACCCTGGCTGTAATCGGGCAGGCTCTGACTCCAGAGGTGGTCGCCCGCGCAGGCGGCGCCATTGAAAAGGAGGGTGCCCAGCATCAGGGGCAGTAACAGTCGTTTCATGGTCTCTTCCTTGTGTCGTTATCTTTGCTTCCAGGCGCAGACAATGTGACACGGGGCGTTTCCTGCGCCAAGCCGCAAACAGGGAAGGGGAAGGCAAAAAGCGGCAATGGAATGGCAGAAAACAACAAAGCCCCTCGAGAGGGGCTTTGTATTCAGGTCAGGGGCGATCAGTAACCCTGCTGGTGGACGTCCATCACGGCGCGACCGGACGGGTCGGCCATCTCCTTGAACTTGGCATCCCATTCGAGCGCGGTCGGGGTGGAGCAGGCGACCGACTTGCCGTAGGGCACGGTGCGGGCGGCGGACTCCAGCGGGAAGTGCTCATCGAAGATGGCGCGGTAGTAGTACGCCTCCTTGGTGAGCGGGGTGTTGACGGGGAAGCGGAACGCCGCGGCCTCGAACATCTGATCCGTCACCTCTTCCTCGACCATGGCTTTGAGGCTGTCAATCCAGGAGTAGCCTACGCCGTCGGAGAACTGCTCCTTCTGGCGCCACGCCACTTCGTGGGGCAGCAGATCCTCGAAGGCTTCCCGCAGAATGTGCTTCTCGATCTTGCCCTTGCCGCACATCTTGTCGGCGGGATTGAGGCGCATCGCCACGTCCATGAACTCCTTGTCGAGGAAGGGCACGCGGCCTTCCACGCCCCAGGCGGCCATGGACTTGTTGGCCCGCAGGCAGTCATACAGATGCAGGGAGGCGAGCTTGCGCACGTTCTCCTCGTGGAACTCACGGGCGTTGGGGGCCTTGTGGAAGTAGAGGTAGCCGCCGAACAGCTCGTCGGAGCCCTCTCCCGACAGCACCATCTTGATGCCCATCGCCTTGATGTAGCGGGCCATCAGATACATGGGCGTGGAGGCGCGGATGGTGGTGACGTCATAGGTCTCGAGGTGATAGATGACGTCCCGCAGGGCATCCAGCCCTTCCTGCACGGTGAAGTGGATCTGGTGGTGGATGGTGCCGAGGTGATCGGCCACCTTGCGGGCGGCGGCGAGATCCGGCGACCCTTCCAGGCCGACGGCGAAGGAGTGCAGCTGGGGCCACCAGGCTTCGCTCTTGCCATCATCTTCCACCCGGCGGGCGGCATAGAGCTTGGTGATGGCGGAGATGACGGACGAGTCCAGACCACCGGAGAGCAGCACGCCATAGGGCACGTCGCACATCAGCTGGCGCTTGACCGCCGCTTCCAGGGCCGCTTTGAGCTCGGCCTTGTCGCTGACGTTGTGCTCGACCGGCGCGTATTCCATCCAGTCCCGTTTGTACCAAGTTTTAAGCTCGCCATCCTTGCTCCACAGGTAGTGTCCCGGCGGGAAGGTTTCGACGCTCTTGCACACGGGCACCAGCGCCTTCATCTCGGAGGCGACGTAGAAGTTGCCGTGTTCGTCGCGGCCGGTATAGAGGGGGATGATCCCCATGTGGTCGCGACCAATCAGGTAGGCATCCTGCTCAGCGTCATAGAGGATGAAGGCGAAGATGCCGTTCAGTTCGTCCAGGAACGCCGGGCCTTTCTCCTTGTAGAGGGCCAGCAGCACTTCACAGTCGGAGTGGGTCTGGAACTGGAAGTCGACCTTGAGGTTCTTCTCCAGCTCCTTGTGGTTGTAGATCTCGCCGTTGACGGCCAATACGTGCGTGCGCTCGGGGTTGTAGAGAGGCTGTGCGCCGTTGCCCGGATCGACGATGGCCAGGCGCTCGTGCACCAGGATGGCCTTGTCGGAGCTGTAGACGCCGGACCAGTCAGGCCCGCGGTGACGCAGTCGCTTGGACATCTCCAGGGCCGATTTGCGCAGGGCAGTGGCGTCGGTCTTGATGTCCAGAATGCCGAAAATAGAACACATTGGCGGTAATCCTCTTGATTTTTATATGAGCCCCCCACGTTTGGGCTCGAAATTCCATTTACATTCCTCGCCAATCACAATGCCTAGCGGAAAACCCTTTTGCAAGCGGGAAAACCGCAGAAAATCATGCCGTAAGCGTCAAGTTGCGCCAGAGGATGGCGGCCGTCCGGCCGCCTGAAGAGAGAGGGTCAGGGTTGACGTGCGCGTCAAGTCGCGGCGGGTTCGAAGATCACATAGAGCTTGCGGCAAGGGGTGAGGGTTTCCCACTGCCCGACAAAACCGGCGGGAATGACGAACTGATCCCCCGGTTTGAGGTGCAGCCGGCCGCCCTGCTCGTCGTGGATCACCGCCTCCCCTTCCAGCATCTGGCAGTATTCGTGTTCGGTATAGTGAACGGCCCAGCAGCCCGGCTCGCAAGCCCAGAAGCCGACGTGAAACTGCTGGCTCGGGTCGGAGTAGTGGTTCCATGCCGTCTGGCTCGGCGTTCCGGCCCTGATGCGCTCGGGGGCGGGCATCAGCGGGGTGGGGGAGACAGTGTGCTTGTCCAGCAGGATCCAGTCGTTCAGGCTCTTCATGGTGCGTCCTTGAGTGGCGAAGGAGCATCCTGCTCCCGTTTAGTTTGTTTAACGATATTGCGCTTACGTTAAACGAAACGGGCCCCCTTTGCCAAGGGGGCCCGTGCAGGCTGAAGGCTACCGGAAGGGCGGCACCCGGGATCAGACGATGTCGATGTCCACCACGGAGTCGAAGATGTGGTTCGGTCGAAACGGCATGCGGTCGATGTCCGCCACCTTGCTCACCCCGGAGAGCACCAGCACCGTCTCGAGACCGGCCTGGAAGCCTGCCAGGATGTCGGTGCGCAGGTTGTCGCCGATGATGATGGTGTCGTCGGAGTGGGCCTCCATCCGGTTGAGGGCCGCGCGAATGATCCAGGCGCTCGGCTTGCCGACATAGAAGGGCTTCTTGCCGGTCATCCGCTCGATGGGGGCACACAGGGCGCCGCAGGCCGGGTACATCAGGGGGCCGTGGGTGTCGGGGTTGGTGGCGATGAAGCGGGCCCCCTGATCCACGAACTTGGCGCCCTGCTGCATCATGGTCCAGTTGTAGTTGCGGGTCTCCCCCACCACCACGAAGTCCGGGTCGATATCGGTGATGGTGAAGCCGGCCTTGTAGAGCTCGTGGGTCAGGGCCCCTTCGCCAATCACATAGGCCTTCTTGCCATCCTGGCGCTTGAGAAAGTCGGCGGTGCCCATGGCGGAGGTGTAGAAGCACTCCTCGGGCACCTCTATTCCGGCGGAGCGGAAGCGGTTTTGCAGATCTTTCTGGGTCTGGGCCGGGTAGTTGGTGAGGAACAGGAGCTTGCTGCCCTGCTCCAGCAGGCGGTGGACGAAGCGGTCGGCGCCGGGAATGAGATCGTTGTTGTGCAGGATGACGCCGTCAATGTCACAGATGACGTTTTTCTTCATGAATTCTCCTTGTAGGGCGCAAGAGCGGGGACAGGGCATCCCTCTGTTCGTCTCTTCAATGGGTTATGGTTTTTGTGCCGCCATTATAAGGCCCTTTGATGACAAGTCTCCTCCGGCGGGCCAGATGGGTGCACAATGAAGGCGAAGGGAGGGCGCCGCCCCGGTGGTGTCCGCACGGAGTCTGACGATGGAGCCGTCATCATGGAGCACTTTATTGCGGGCTTGCCCAAGCTGGAACTGCACCTGCATATCGAGGGGACCCTCGAACCCGAGCTGATGTTCGCCCTGGGTCAGCGCAACGGGGTGGCGCTGCCCTGGCCCGATGTTGGCAGCCTGCGCGCCGCCTATGAGTTCGACGGCCTGCAATCCTTCCTCGATCTCTACTACCTCGGTGCCAGCGTGCTCATCCACGAACAGGATTTCTTCGACCTCACCTGGGCCTATCTCGAGCGCTGTGTTGCCGATCACGTGGTGCACGTGGAGATCTTCTTCGATCCCCAGACCCACACCGCCCGCGGCGTGCCTTTTGCCAACGTGTTGGGGGGCATCGAGCGGGCGCTGCAGGCTGGGGAAGCAGCCTTTGGCATCAGCTGGCGTCTTATCATGAGCTTCCTGCGCCACCTGAGTGAAGAGGCGGCATTCGCCACCCTGGCAGAGGCCACGCCGCACCTGGCGCGCCTGCACGGGGTCGGCCTCGATTCGGGGGAGCGGGGCAACCCGCCCAGCAAGTTTGCCCGGGTCTTTGCCCGGGCCAGGGAACTGGGGCTGCCGGTGGTGGCCCATGCCGGCGAGGAGGGACCTGCGGACTACATCTGGCAGGCGATCCGGGAGCTCGGGGTGCAACGCATCGATCACGGGGTGCGCTGCGTCGAGGATCCCTCGCTGCTGAGCTATCTTGCTGACACACGGCTGCCCCTCACCGTCTGCCCCCTCTCCAACGTGCGGCTCAGGGTGTTTGACCAGATGGCCCACCACAATGTGCTGAGGCTGCTGGAGCAGGGGCTCTGCGTCACCGTCAACTCCGACGATCCTGCCTATTTCGGGGGATACCTGGGGGCCAACTTTCAGGCCCTGGCCGACGGGCTTGGCGCCAGCCAGGAGCAGCTGTGCCGACTCAGTCTCAATGCCGTGGAGGCGAGCTGGCTGAGCCTTGCGGACAAGGTGCGCCTGACCCGGGACATTCGCCTCCATGCCGCCCTGCACGGGGTGAGCCTGCACTGAGCAGGCCGCCTTGCACACCTTGAATGGAGGAGGCCCGCCATGGCTGGCGGGCCTCTTTGTGCCATCGTTGGGCGGGTATCAACCCACCCTCACCAGATACTTCTCCCCTTGTCCCTCCTGCTTGACGCGGGTGAGCAGGGCAGGCAGGGCGTCGAAGTCGCCCACTACCAGCGGCGGCAGGGTCAGCTCGCCGCTCGCCATCTGCGCCATCATGGCGACACCGGCCGCTACCAGACGGCTCCACTGTTTATCCGAGCCAAAGGCGTGCTGGGCGCCGAGGGCAATCTCGTGCAACGAGTGGCAATGGCTAAAGGCGGGCAGCGGGTTGCGCGCGATGCGCCCGAGCACCGTCACCATGTGGCCGTAATAGCCAAGGGCAGGCAGCAAGGCTTCTGCCTGCTGGCTGGAGACCAGATCGATGATCCCCTCGAAGGGTTCACCGCCGTTGGCGGCCTGCAACTGGGCCAGCCAGTCGGGATCCCGATAGTCCGCCACCCCCTGCACGCCTAGCTGTTTGAGCCACTGGTGGTGGCGCGGGCTGGCGCTGGCAAAGACGCGGGCACCCTTCTGGAGGGCAAGTTGCACCGCGAAGCGGCCGACACTGCTGCCAGCCCCCGAGATGAGCAGGGCCTCCCCGTGCAGGTGCGGCAGCTTGGCCAGCGCCTGCCAGGCGGTGAGGCCGGGGCAGGGGAGCGCGGCGGCCGCCTCGTCGCTCAGGGCATCGGGCACCGGCATCAGGGCGCGAGCCGGCACCAGGGTGTGGCGGGCAAAGCTGCCGCCGTGGCGCAAGTCGGTGTGATAGGCGACCCGGGTGCCGGGGCGCAGGTGGGTGACATTGGCCCCCAGCGCCACCAGGGTGCCCATGCCATCGACGCCGGGCACATGGCCTGGCTGCCAGTGGGGATGACCCTGTTCGATGAGTTTCCAGTCCACCGGATTGAAGGCGATGATCCGGTTGGCGACGAGGACCTCGTCGGGGCCGGGGGTGGGGAGCGCTTGCCGGGTGAGGGTGAGCTGGTCCGGTTCGCCGGGGGCGTGCCAGCACCAGGCCTGGGTATGGTTCATGGTGACTCCTTGAAAGAGAGGGGCGCAGATTGAATCACATGGCGTAACAATGTCTTGGGTTGTTGTTGCACTGGCAAGACAACAAGGCGGACCCCACGCTGGTGGGGTCCGCCCGGGAAGAGGTTCGGCGCCAGCCGCCTTATGCCCGCTCTGCCCCATAGACGGGGTAATCGGTCAGCCCTTTCTCGCCGCCGCCAAACAGGGTGGCGGGATCATGGGGGGCGAACGGATGGCCGTGGCGCAGGCGGTTCGGCAAGTCGGGGTTGGCCACGAAGGGGCGACCGAAGCCAATCATGTCGGCCCAGCCCGCCTCGATGGCGGCGCGGGCGCGTTCCCCATCGTACTTGCCGGCGTAGATGAGGGTGTTGGGGAAGGCGTCGCGCAGCCCCTGCTTGAAGCTCTCCGCCATCAGGGGGGCGTCGTCCCAGTCCGCTTCGGCGACGTGCAGATAGACCACGCCGAGCTTGCCCAGCAGGCGCGCGGCGGCCAGATAGGTCTCCTGGGGGTTGGCATCCACGGTGCCGTTGAGGGTGGTGAGCGGCGCAAGGCGTACCCCGACCCGGTCGGGACCGATCTCGTCACAGACCGCTTCGGTCACCTCTTTGAGGAAACGCAGCCGGTTTTCGAGCGAACCGCCATAGCTGTCGGTGCGGGTATTGGACTCGGAGTCGAGGAACTGGTTGATGAGGTAGCCGTTGGCGGCGTGCAACTCGATGCCGTCAAAGCCCGCTTCCATGGCGTTGCGGGCGGCCTGGCGAAACTGCCCCACCACGGCGTCGATGTCGGCCTGGGTCATGGCGCGCGGGGTGACGGTCTCCACAAACCCCGGGGCATCGCTGCCGTTGTCGACGAATACCTTCACTCCCTTGGCCTGGATGGCGGAGGAGGAGAGGGGCTGGGCGCCGCCGATGTTGTCAGGATGGGTGACCCGGCCCACGTGCCAGAGCTGGGCGAACATAATGCCCCCCTCGGCGTGGACGGCATCGGTTACCTGCTTCCAACCTGCCACCTGCTCGGCGCTGTGGATGCCCGGCGTCCAGGCGTAGCCCTTGCCCAGGGGGTCTATCTGGGTGCCTTCGCTGATGATGAGGCCGGCCCCGGCACGCTGGGCGTAGTAGGTCGCCATCATGGCGTTGGCCACGTCCCCGGGCTGGCTGGCGCGGGAGCGGGTCATGGGGGGCATGACGATGCGGTTGGCAAGGTGCAGCTGGCCGAGGCGAAGGGGGCAGAACAGGGGATCGTGGTGCATGATGGATTCCTCAATCTTTGGGAGTGAGGTGACTTTAGAGGGGATTGTTATTGTGAAAAAGAGGGGGTATTGCAGAAGAGAATTGCCGCTATCGCAGCAATGGCGCGGGAGGGGCCGGGCTCGGGCCAGAAAAAAGAGGGCCAAAGGCCCTCTTTTGCTGCATTGCCACCGATGATCAGGGGGAGAGTGGGGTGACCCGTACTCGCTCGATGCGCCGCTCGCTCACGGCCATGACCTCGAAGCAGAACTGGCCGAGGTGCAACTGCTGACCGACGTCGGGCAGGCTGCCGAAGTGGGAGAGCAGCATGCCCGCCAGGGTCACGTACTCGTCGCTCTCGCTCACCAGACCGTCGCAGTTCAGGGCCTGCTCCACCTGATGGATGTTGGTGGTGCCGTGGATGAGCCAATGCTCGCCCTCGCGCACCACATCGGGGGTCTCGTCCTCGTCCGGCAGCTCTCCGACGATGGCCTCCAGCAGATCGTGGTTGGTGACCAGCCCCTGGATGACGCCAAACTCGTCCGCCACCAGGATGAGGCTGCCCCTGGCCTGGCGCAGCTCCGCCAGCAGCCGGATCACGTTGATGGTCTGGGGCACGATGACGGGCTCGTTCTGTCTGGCTAGTGCTGCCAGGGATTGCCCCTCGTTGAGGGCAAACAGCAGATCCCGAGCCTTGACCACCCCGATGATCTCGTCCAGCTCCCCGTCACAGACCGGGAACAGGCTGTGGGGGGCCCGTTGCAGCAGGGCGCGGATCTCGTCCTCGCTGTCGCTCACGTCGATCCACTCCATCTCGGAGCGCGGGGTCATGATGGTGCGAATGGAACGCTCGGCCAGCGACAGCACGCCGCTCACCATGTAACGCTCCTCTTCACCGAAACCAGGGGGCAGGGGCTGAGCCTGCACCTCTTCTTCGTCCTCCTGCGGGTGGGCTGAGCGTTTGTTCCCCCCCATCAGCTTGAAGATGGCGGCGGTGGTGCGCTCGCGCAGGGGCTGGCGCGCCTCATGGCGCAGGGCACTGCGCTGGGCGAGCTGGTTGAAGAACTCGATGAGCACCGAGAAGCCGATGGCCGCGTAGAGGTAGCCCTTCGGAATGTGGAAGCCGAAGCCCTCCGCCACCAGGCTGAAGCCGATCATCAAGAGGAAGCTCAGGCAGAGCACCACCACAGTGGGGTGGGCGTTGACGAAGCGGGTCAGGGGCTTGGAGGCGAGCACCATCACTACCATGGCGATGGTTACGGCCGCCATCATGACGCCGAGGTGATCCACCATGCCGACGGCGGTGATGATGGAGTCCAGGGAGAAGACCGCATCCAGCACCAGGATCTGGGCGATCACCACCCCGAACCCGGCATAGACGCCGGTGCCGCCTTGCTCCTCGGGCTTGGCCTCGAGTCGCTCATGCAGCTCGGAGGTGGCCTTGAACAGCAGGAAGAGTCCGCCTCCCATCAGGATGAGATCCCGACCGGAGAAGGGGTGATCCCAGATGTGCAGCAGAGGCGCCGTGAGGGTGACCAGCCATGACATGATGGTGAGCAGTCCCAGGCGCATCAGCAGGGCCAGGGAGAGACCGATGATGCGCGCCTTGTCCCGCTGGGCGGGGGGCAGTTTTTTCACCAGGATGGCGATGAAGACCAGGTTGTCTATCCCGAGAACGATTTCCAGGATGATCAGGGTAAGCAGACCGACCCAGAGTGACGGGTCCAGCAAGAATTCCATGTGATTGACCTCAATGAAGACAGATGCAGTGAATCGTGGTCACGGCGTGGCCGTGGTGACGGAGACGATCGCTTCAGAGGCGTTGGTTGAGCAGGTACAGATAGGCTTTGATGGGAAAAGACGAAGGGCTACTTCGGGGATTGTCCATGATGGGCAATAAAACCTCGGGTCAAAAGTGAGCCCTGATGATAACGACTCGCCGCCATTTGGCAAGGGGGTCTGGACGCGCAGGGGGAGGCGCTCGCCCAACAGGGACAGGCGGGGCTTGCCAGGCAAGCCCCGCCTTGCGGCTTACAACCAGCGTTTCTCGCGGGTGAAGCAGACCGAGAGCCAGGCGTCTCCCAGGGTGTCGCCGAGGCGAGACCAGAGCTCCTGGCGCAGGGCATCCTGGCGTTCGACGGGCCACTCCTGGCCGGGGGCCACCAGGATGTTGAGCTCGAGATCGAAGCGGCGGCCGCTTTTTGCCAGGTGGCTGTAGCACTCGACCCCATGGCGCAGGCGCAGGGCCTCGACTTCGCTGGCCACCAGCCGGGAGACATCCCCCTTGGGGGCGATTTTCAGCACTTCCCGCAGGTTGCGACCGAGCACCTTGATGGGGATGAGGGTGGCACACAGGGCCAGCAGCGAGACCAGCACCGGGTCTATGTAGCGGTTGTAGTGGCCGTAACCCAGGGTATCGAGCCCGATGGCGACCAGAAAGCCGATGAGCAGGGTGGCGCTGAGCAGGGTATCCACCAGCCACTCCTTGGAGTCCACCCGCACCAGCTCGGAGTTGACCCGCTCGGCCACGTCGGCCTCGATGAGATAGAGGATGCCGCAGAAGAAGGTGGAGACGACGGCATAGATGAGGGCGTGGCCGAGATCGATCTCCCGTCCTCCTGCCAGCAGGGAGGTGATGCCGCCATAGAGGGCGCCGAGGCAGAGCAGCAGAATGATGGCGCCGTTGATGACGTTGGCGATGGGTTCGAAGTGGGCGTAGCCGTATTGGAAACGGGCGTCGGAGGGGCGGGTAACCAGGTAGGCGGTGATGAGCCCAAGGCCCGTCATGCCCATGCTGAACAGGGTGAAGATGCCGTCCAGCATGATGGCGTTGGAACCGACGAACAGACCATAGCCGATCCCGAAAATGGCAAAGGTGATGCAACCAAACAGCGACAGGGTCAGCGCCTGTTTTTCGGTGCGAATAAGCGTACTGATAACATGGCTGTAGTGAGCCATAAAAGTCCTCCTTTCAAATGGTGAAGATTGCGCGCGCAAGCGGTTTTCTAGCTGATATACTGCCCGCTCACATGTGAGCGGACTGGTTCGGACACCCGCAAAGAGGCAGGTCCGAACGGTCGTTGTCGCCGGAATGCCGGCATCAAGCAAAGGATGGGAACAAGGATTCATGATCCCGAGACTCGATTACCAGGACAGTTTGTCACCTACAACCCTGCAGTTTCTTGAGTTGCTGGCGCGATCAGCATTTCGTGGTGATATCGAAAAGTCTTATGCAAGCCGGTTGGCGATGGCGACGGATAACAGCGTCTATCAGGTCGTACCTCAGGCGGTTCTCTATCCGCGCAGCGCGGATGACATAGCGGTGATGCTCAAGCTGGCCCAGGGGCCCGAGTACGCGACCTTGAGTTTCTTCCCTCGCGGCGGCGGTACCGGCACCAATGGCCAATCCTTGGGCGGCGGCATTATCGTCGATCTCTCGCGCCATATGAACCAGATCATGGAAATTAATCTGGAAGAGGGCTGGGTGCGGGCCCAGGCAGGAGTGGTCAAAGACCAGCTCAACGCCTTTTTGAAGCCCCACGGCTACTTCTTCTCGCCGGATCTCTCCACTTCCAACCGGGCCACCTTAGGGGGCATGGTCAACACCGATGCCTCGGGGCAGGGGTCCCTCGTCTACGGCAAGACCTCGGATCATGTGCTCGGCCTCAAGGCCGTGCTGGAAAACGGTGATATCATGGCCACCGAGCCGGTGACCGGTCAGCGTCTGGCGGACAAGCTGGCCCTCGAGACCCGTGAAGGGGAGATCTATCGCACCCTCTATCGCATCGGCCGCGAGCGGCGCGCCGACATCGAAGCCACCTTCCCCAAGCTCAACCGCTTTCTGACCGGTTACGATCTCAAGCACCTCTATCAGCCCGAGAGCGACACCCTGGACGTCAGCCGGGTGCTGTGCGGTTCGGAAGGTTCCTTGGGTTTTATCACCGAAGCTAGGCTCAACATCACCCCTATCCCGCGCTACCGCACCTTGGTCAACGTCAAGTACGACAGCTTCCCCTCCGCGCTCAGAAACGCCCCCTTTATGGTACAGGCCCATGCGCTGTCGGTGGAGACGGTGGACTCCCGGGTGCTGGGACTGGCCCGCGCCGACATCATCTGGCACTCGGTGAAGGATCTCATCCAGGATGTGCCGGGCAAGGATCTGCAGGGGCTCAACATCGTCGAGTTTGCGGATACTGACGAGGCCGAACACAAGGCCAAGGTGGCGGAGCTGTGCCGGCGCATCGACGGCCTGCTGGCGCGTGGTGAAGCCGGGGTCATTGGCTATCAGGTGTGCGACCACCTGCCGAGCATCGAGACCATCTATGGCATGCGCAAGAAGTCGGTGGGGCTGCTCGGCAACGCCGAGGGGCGCAAGAAGCCGGTGGCCTTCACCGAAGACACCGCCGTGCCGCCGGAATCCCTGGCGGACTTCATCATGGAGTTTCGCGCCCTGCTGGATGCTCACGGCCTTGACTACGGCATGTTCGGCCACGTCGATGCCGG
The DNA here is from genome assembly GCF_000819785.1 of Aeromonas caviae. GTDB lineage: Bacteria > Pseudomonadota > Gammaproteobacteria > Enterobacterales > Aeromonadaceae > Aeromonas > Aeromonas caviae. The sequence continues at coordinate 84,180 of NZ_CDBK01000090.1, forward strand.
GGTGCTGCATGTGCGCCCGGCGCTGGACTTGTGCGATCCCGAGCAGGAGGTGCTGCTGCGGCGCATCTCGGATCAGGTGGTGGCGCTGACCGCCAAATACGGCGGCCTGATGTGGGGGGAGCACGGCAAGGGCTTTCGCTCCGAATACAGCCCCGCCTTCTTCGGCGAGCTGTGGGAGGAGCTGCAACGGGTCAAGGGGGCGTTCGATCCGGCCAACCGCATCAACCCGGGCAAGATCTGCATGCCTTATGGCAGCGGCGCTTCGCTTGTCTCGGTGGACGGGCCCAAGCGCGGCAAATTCGACCGCCAGATCCCGATTGCCGTGCGCGAGAGCTATACCCGGGCCCTCGATTGCAACGGCAACGGTCTCTGCTTCACCTTCGAGACCGACTCCCCCATGTGCCCCTCGGTCAAGATCAGCCGCGACCGCCGTCACTCCCCCAAGGGGCGGGCTGGCCTGATGCGTGAATGGCTACGCCAGTTGTCGGAGCAGGGCTTCGATCCCCTTGCCGAAGAGGTGGCGCTGCAAAGCGGCGGTTTGCGCTTCAAGCAAATTGTCGACAAGTTCCGCAATACGGTGGCCCGCGCTCGGGGCGAGTATGACTTCTCCCACGAGGTGATGGAGGCGATGGAGGGGTGCCTTGCGTGCAAGGCATGCACCAGCCAGTGCCCCATCAAGGTGGATGTGCCCACCTTCCGCGCCCGCTTCATGCAGCTCTATCACAGCCGATATCTGCGCGGCCCCAAGGATTATTTCGTGGGCACGGTAGAGAGCTATGCGCCCCTGCTGGCCAAGGCCCCCAAGCTGGTCAACTTCTTCCTCGAAAAAGAGTGGGCCCAGAAGGCGACCGAGAAGAGCATCGGCATGGTGGATGTGCCGCTGCTCTCCGTGCCGACTCTGGCCGAGGAGCTGCGGGATCACCGCGCCCGCTATTTCGATCTGCCGGGCCTGGAGGCCATGAGCCCCGAGCAGCGCCAAAAAGTGGTGCTCATCGTGCAGGATCCCTTCACCAGCTACTACGACGCCCCCGTGGTGCGTGACCTGGTGAAGCTGGCCAGCAAGCTGGGCTATCAGCCCTACCTGTTGCCGTTCAAACCCAACGGCAAGCCCCAGCACGTGAAGGGATTCCTGCGCGCCTTCGCCCGCACCGCAGCCAGCAGCGCCCAGTTCCTCAACAAGGTGGCGGCCCTCGGCATCCCCATGGTGGGGGTGGACCCCTCTCTGGTGCTCTGCTATCGAGATGAGTACGTGAAGGCGCTCGGCCCCGCCCGCGGTGATTTCCAGGTGCTGCTGCCCCAGGAGTGGCTGCTCTCCCTGCCTGACGAGGCGCTGCCGCTGCGGGAAGAGGCTGCCGCCGACCCCTGGTATCTGTTTGCCCACTGCACCGAGAAGACCGCCAAGCCCACCACCCACGGTGACTGGAGCACCCTGTTCGGCCGCTTCGGTGCGCGTTTGCAGCCGGTGTCGGTGGGTTGCTGCGGCATGGCGGGCACCTATGGTCACGACGCCAAACAGGTGGAGAACTCCAAGGGGATCTACGGTCTGAGCTGGGCCGAACCTCTTGAACGCCTGCCCAAGGCTCGCTGCCTGGCCACCGGTTATTCGTGCCGCAGCCAGGTCAAGCGGATGGAGGGGGAGAAGCTCAAGCACCCGCTGCAGGCCCTGCTGGAACTGCTCTGATGCTCCACTTTCCCAAGGGATTCCGGGTGCCGAAGGCCTATCGGCACCCGCATTTTCTGTTGCTCCCCACCACGCCGTCCCAGGCCGTGGTGGAGTTTGTCGCCATCCTGCGCGAGCGGGAGCAGCTCCATCAGCTGTTTCGCCCGGACGATGTGTGGCCCTCCGCCCATTTCAGCCTGAGTCAGCACGAGGCCGACTTGGAGTGGCAGCACTCCGAGTTTCTGGCCAAGCGCTCCTTTGCCTATGGCCTCTGGAGCCCGGACAGGGAGCCCCGCTTCTGGGGCGGGGTTTACCTCTATCCGTCGGTGCTGCCGGAGGTGCAGGTGGAGCTCTTCTTCTGGAAGGTGGCCGAGGCGCCGCTCACTGACAGCGAACTCGAAGCCGAACTGCGCACCTGGCTCGGCAAGGTATGGCGCTGGTCCGAGCCGCGTCTGCCGGGGCGGGACGGCACCTGGGCCGAGTGGCCAGGGGTGACCTATCCCTGGTGAGGGTCAATCTCGATGCAAGATGCCCCGGCGTGGGCATCTTTTTTTTTGCGCCTTTTTCGCCGACACTGCTGGTTTGCCGCTACAGCGCAGCGATAACCCGTTGATCACGCAAGGAGTCCGCTCACCATGAGTCAAGAAAGCAGCCCCATCTGGCGCAAACCCATGAGCCTGGAGGGGCTCAATGCCAGCTCCCGCAACACCCTGATGGCCCACCTCGACATCGTCTACACCGCCTTTGGCCCCGACTGGCTGGAGGCCACCATGCCGGTGGATCACCGCACCCATCAACCGCTCGGCATGCTGCACGGCGGCGCCTCCGTGGTGCTGGCGGAAACGCTGGGATCGCTTGCGGCCAACATGGCGGTGGGGGAGGAGAGTTATTGCGTGGGGCTGGAGGTCAATGCCAATCACCTACGGGCCAAGCGGGAAGGGGTGGTGACGGGGCGCTGCGCGCCGCTGCATCTGGGGGCAACGACTCAGGTGTGGCAGATCGAGATTCGCGATGAACGTGGTCGTTTATTGTGCACCAGCCGATTGACCATGGCAGTGCTCAAGCACAAGCGGGACAAGGACTCTGGCGAAGCGTGATCCGCAATAACGCATCATGAGTGAAAAATAAGCAAGCCATAGTCGCGAGATCCCTCTATAATTGCCAACGTCTTGAGACACCTATCACATTTTTCAAGACAGCAGAACAAAGTGGCGCTATAATCGCCGCCTTTTTGCTATTCCGCGGTGTTAGCCGCCTGCCTTAATCTGGAAGAATCTATGTCTGATACCGAACAACTGCCCCTTTTTAGTGAGCTTGGACTGGCCGCGCCTGTATTGAAAGCGCTGCAGGACGTGGGCTATGAGCGCCCGTCTCCCATCCAGGCCGCAGCAATTCCCCACCTGATGGCGGGACACGATCTGCTGGGGCAGGCACAAACCGGTACAGGGAAGACCGCTGCTTTTGCCTTGCCTCTGTTGTCTCGTCTGGAAGCTGGTAACCGCAACACCCAGATCCTGGTGCTGGCCCCGACCCGCGAGCTGGCCCTGCAGGTGGCTGAGGCGTGCCAACGCTATGCCCACCACATGCCCGATTTCCACGTGCTGCCCATCTACGGCGGCGCTTCCTACGAAACCCAGACCCGCGCTCTGCGCCGCGGTGCCCAGGTTGTCGTGGGTACCCCGGGCCGCGTGATGGACCTGATCCGTCGCAAGAACCTGGACCTCTCCGGTCTGAAAGCCCTGGTGCTGGATGAAGCGGACGAAATGCTGCGCATGGGCTTCATCGACGACGTGGACTGGATCATGGATCAGTGCCCGGCCGGTCGTCAGGTTGCCCTGTTCTCTGCCACCATGCCGGAGCAGATCCGTCGTGTTGCCCAGAAGCACCTGAAGCAGCCCAAAGAGATCAAGATCGCCTCCAAGACCGCGACCGCCACCACCATTCGTCAGCGTTACTGGCAGGTGACCGGTCTGCACAAGCTGGACGCCATGACCCGTCTGCTGGAAGTGGAATCCTACGAAGCCCTGCTGGTGTTCGTGCGTACCAAGAACGCCGCCGAAGAGCTGGCAGGCAAGCTGGCTGCCCGTGGTCACGCCTGTGAAGCGCTGCACGGTGACATCCCGCAGAAGCTGCGTGAGCGTACCGTTGACAAGCTGCGTCAGGGCCAGCTGGACATTCTGATCGCCACCGACGTGGTCGCCCGCGGTCTGGACGTTGAGCGCATCACCCACGTGGTGAACTACGACATTCCCTACGACACCGAATCCTACGTTCACCGTATCGGCCGTACCGGCCGTGCCGGTCGCAAGGGTGAAGCCATCCTGTTCGTGGCGCCGCGCGAGCGTCGCATGCTGCGTGCCATCGAGCACGCCACTCGTCAAGCCATCGAGCCGATGAAGATGCCGAGCACCGAGGACATCAACCAGCACCGTCTGGCCAAGTTCAAGGAGCGCATCCGCGAAACCATGATGGGCGAAGAGCTCGAGATCTACCACAACCTGGTGAACGAGCTGATCGAAGAAGACTCTGCCGATCCGCTGGAGCTGGCTGCCGCACTGGCCAAGCTGGTACAGGGTGACCAACCGCTGCTGCTGGATGACTCCATCCCGGATCCGGTGTTCAATGCTGGCAACGACCGCGGTGGCTTCGAGCGTCGTGAGTTCAACGACCGTGGCGGTCGTGACTTCGGTGACCGTGGCGATCGTCCGGCCCGTCGCATGCCGTCCCTGGAGCCGCGTCCGCTGAAAGACAACCCGGACGTGGAGATGGAGCGTTACCGTGTCGACGTGGGCGCCCATCACGGCGTCAAGCCGGGCCAGATCGTGGGTGCCATCGCCAACGAAGCGAACATCGAGAGCCGCTTCATCGGCAACATCGACATCGCCGATGACTTCTCCACCGTCGATCTGCCCAAGGGCATGAGCGCCGAGGTGCTGGAAGTGATCAAGAAGGCCCGTGTCTGCCAGCGTCCGCTGCAGATCACCCGTTACACCGAAGTGCCGGCCGGTGGCAACACTGCTCCCCGTCCGCCCCGTGGTGATCGTCCGTTCCGTGGCGACCGTCCTTTCAACAAGGATCGCCGTCCCCAGGGTGACCGTCCCTTCAACAAGGATCGCCGTGAAGGCGGTTTCGACAAGGGTCGCAAATTCGGTGGCAACAAGCGCCGCGACAGCTAAACCCTGACTGCACTGATGAGAAGGCCGCTCCATGGAGCGGCCTTTTTTGTGTCTGTTTTTCAGATGCGTAGCAAAGATTGTCACCTTTTTCCGGCCGTGGCGGGCACCCGGTTTGATGAGGAGCCAGTGAAATGAAAAATGGTGCAATCCATTTGCCTGGGGGTGGCGCCTGGTGTCATTCTTTGGGAAGCGATTGGGTACTTTTGGAAGGCGCAGAGATAGTTGCTGGTTGCAAACGACTGCGACTTTGGTCTGAAGGTGCATTCTGTTGTTTGCATATGAGTCAGCAGAGTGAGATGAATAAATAAACCGTATGACAGGGAGGTGCGTGATGGGCAAGTGGCTTGGCAAGGTGTTGCTGATATCTGGATGGCTCGTGTCGGGTATGGTGTTGGCGGAGGAGCCCTTCTTCAGAATTGCGGGGGCGGGGTGCTGCAATGGCAAGGGGGAGGTGGTGCTGACCCGTGCCGAGTTTGAGGCCTTGCCGCAGACGGAGGTTAAGACAGGGACGCCCTGGACCGAGGGGGAGCACCTCTATCGCGGGGTGTTGCTGCGGGACCTGGTCAGGATCTACGGTCTCAAGAGCCAGGAGGTCAAGGCCCTCGCGGTCAATGAATACTGGGCCGCACTGCCGCTGGAAGACGGGGAGAAGTACCCGGTGCTGGTGGCCGAGAAACAGGATGGCAAGGCTCTGACTCTGCGCAACAAGGGGCCGCTCTGGGTCATTTATCCCCTCACCGACCATCCCGAACTCAACAAGGAGCTCTATCACAGCCGGATGGTGTGGCAGCTGACGGCGCTGGAGAGCAAATAAGATGCTGCGCGGCAAGTTCTTGAGCCTGATCCTGATGGTGACCACCTTTTTGGGGGTGACCCTCTGGTCGGTCTGGAACTATGACCGCGCGTTCAATGCGGTGACGCGCTACACCCAGCTCTCCGCCTGGGCACTGGCCCAGCTCGAGCTGGAGATCCACGCCTTCGAGGAGGGCTTGCAGCTCTATCGTGCCGGTGCCGCCAGCCGGGAGGAGATGAACAAGCGCTTTGACATTGCCTGGAACCGGCTCGATGTCTTCCTGCACGGGGAGGAGGCAAAGTCGGTCAGGGCCCGATTCGGTGCGGACAAGGCGGTCGGCAAGATCCTCGCTCTCTTCGAACGCTATGAGCAGGATGTGGTGCAAGGGGAGCCGAATTCCCCTGCACTCAAGATGTTCACGGCCGCGCTCGATGACGAGATGCGCGGGGTGCGGGACGTGATGGTGAAAAACTTCACCGGGCCTTCTGCCATCGCCCAGCGCGAGCTGCTCAACGAGTCGAAAACCCAGAACTTCTTCATCCTGGGATTTCTGATGCTGGCGACCATGGTGATGTTGATGGTGCTGTTTCGCGAAGTGCGTCGCCAGCATTTTCTGGCGTGGAACGACCCTCTCACCCGTCTCCCCAACCGGGCGGCGCTCATCAAGCACCTCCAACAGTGGACCAGCCATCCCGGTCGGCGCAGCAGCATCACCGTCTGTCTCATGGATCTGGGGCATTTCAGGGAGGTCAATGACAGTCTGGGTTACGAAGTGGGGGACGCCTTGCTCAAACGGCTTGCGGCGCGGATCAAGGCCGCCTCTGGCCAGGGGATCTTCGCTGCCCGTACCGGCAGTGACGAGTTCACCCTCATCATCACCGGCACCATGCCCACCTATCTGCGCTTCCCGTTTCTGGAGCAACTGCGCAGCGAGCTGGCGGATCTGGTGTTTGCTGCCGATCCGGCGCACCGGGTCCGGGTCTTCATGGGCACCAGCCAGTACGTGAAACCGGATCATTCACCGGAAGAGATGCTGTTGTTTGCCGATATCGCCCTCGACAGCGCCAAGCGCAAGCGGCTGAATCGCAATGTGCTCTTCTCCAGCAGCATGTATCAGCACTATCAGCGCAAACGCCGGCTGTCGACCGAGCTGCGGGAGCTTATCCACTGCCCGCAATGCCCGCAACTGGCCCTTTACTATCAGCCCATCGTGCGCGGCCAGAGTGTGGTGAGGCTGGGGGCGGAGGCGCTGATACGCTGGCATCATCCGGAATATGGCTTTATTGCCCCCCTCGACATCATCTCGCTGGCAGAAGAGAACGGGTTGGGTGAGGCGCTGGGGGGCTGGATCATCCGGCGCATGCAGCTCGATCTGTCCGGCTTCCCGAAGGAGGTGCTAGCACCGCTCGAGATCTCCATCAACCTCTCCAACTCCATGTTCAACATGGGGTTGGCCAGGGAGATTGAAGAGAAGATGAGTGACGGTCCGTTGGGACTGCACCAGTTGATAGTGGAGCTGACCGAAACCATCGCCCTCGATGACATCGCCCTGAGCAAGCAGATCATCCACTCCCTGCGCCAGATAGGGGTACGGGTGGCCCTCGATGACTTCGGAACCGGCTGGTCCTCGTTCTCTTACCTGCGTGAACTCTATTTCGACAAGCTCAAGATAGACAGATCCTTTATCACCGCGATCGACAGTGACACCCGGCAGGCGCTCTTCGTCGAAACCATCACCACCCTCTCTCATCAGTTGGGGGTGCGCGTCGTGGCGGAAGGGGTGGAAAACAGCGATGAGCTCAAGGCGGTGCTCACCATAGGGGTGGATGAGATCCAGGGTTATTTCTACTCGCGTCCCTTGCCGCTGCCGGAGTTCATGCAGTTCTGTCACCGCTATTTCGCCCACAGCGCCGCCATTCAGGAAGTGGCACTGGGCTAGCCTTGGGGCAATCGAGCTCCTGTAGCCTTGTCTTCGAGTCCCTCTGTTCGATCGTTCCTGGTTGATATTTCATCCCGACACCTTTCTCCCATGGCAGGAGCGCTCATGACGCGGTTTTCTTGTGCCTCCTGCCAGAACGAGGGTGCGAGAGGACAGGCCCGGTGCTACCTTGTGCCACGAACAGTGCCACAGGGCAGAGGAGCCAAAGATGGATCGCTTGGGGGTGATGGAGGTGTTCGTGCTGGCGGTGGAGACCGGCTCGTTTTCGGCGGTGGCCCGCCGACTGGGGATGGGGCAACCCACGGTTTCCAGATTGATTGCCCAGCTTGAGGCGCACCTTGGCAGCCGCCTGTTGCTGCGTTCGACCCGGGGGCTGGCGCCCACCGAGGCCGGAGAGGCCTACTATCTGCGGGCGAGAGAGATCCTGGCCCAGGTCAACGAGGCCGATGCCATGGTGCAGCAATGCCGGGCGGGCCTGAGCGGGCGTCTGCGGGTGAGCGCTCCCGTCACTTTCGCCCGCCTGCATATCATTCCCCATCTTGCCGGTTTTCTGGCGGCTCACCCGGGACTGGATCTGGAGATCCTGCTGGATGACGGCAATGTGGATCTCATTTCGGCGGGCATCGAGGTGGCTCTGCGGATCGGCAAACAGGCCGACTCGTCGCTGGTCGCCCGCTGCCTCGCCCGAAGCGACATGCGGGTGCTGGCGACGCCGGCCTATCTGGCCGCCAAAGGAGAGCCTGAGACCCCTCAGGCTCTGCAACAGCATGATCTGGTGCTTTACAGTCCACGGCCCGGAGTGGGGCAGCAGTGGCGATTTCGCCGCGGCGTCGAAGAGAAGGTGGTTTCCGGAGAAGGCAGGCTGATGGTCTCGGCGGCCGAAGGCATGCGCGCCGCCGTATTGGCAGGACTGGGGCTTGGTATCGCCTCGGAGTGGATGTTTGCCCCCGAGCTTGCCCGCGGCGAGGTGGTGGCGGTGCTGCCCGAGTGGCAACTGCCCATGCAGGAGCTCTGGACCCTGCTCCCGGCAGGTCGCCAGCCTGGTGCCAAGGCGAGCGCCTTTCTGGCATTCGTGACCGGCCTGCCCGGGGTGGGGCATGCACCAGCGGAATAACTGTTATGGTCTCCACCGCTCTACTGGTGGCGACGTTCCCCGGGTAGGCTGTGCGCATGGGGCCCGTATCCTGGCGGGAGCCCTTCTACCACGAGGAGAAGATCATGAGTACATCGCCTTCTGCCGGAGGGGCCGCAACCCCCGGCCCCTCCCTGCTCTTCGCCATGGCCCTGTCATGCGGCCTGGCAGTTGCCAACATCTACTACAACCAGCCCATGCTGGCGGTGATGGCGCAGGACTTTCCCGGGCACTCGGGCATGCCATTGATCGCCATGCTGACCCAGCTCGGCTATGCCATGGGTCTGCTTTTGCTGGTGCCGCTTGGCGATGTAGTCGAGCGCCGCTGGCTCATTCCGGGGCAGTTTGCACTGATCGCGCTGGCTTCCCTGCTGGCGGCCACGGCCACGAGTGCCACCACCTTGATGCTGGCCTCCGTCCTGCTCGGCATCGGGGCCACGGCGGCCCAGCAGATAGTTCCGGTGGCGGCGACCCTGGCAGATCCCGCCCGCCGGGGTGCCGTGGTCGGCAGCGTGATGAGCGGCCTGCTGGCCGGAATACTGCTCAGCCGCACCGTCGCTGGCCTGGTCACCGCTTATGGCAGTTGGCGCGCCATGTTCTGGCTGGCCATTCCCCTGGCCCTGTCGGGGGCTCTGCTGATGGCCAGGATGATACCGTCCGGATTGCCGCGCTCTCCCCTCGGTTATGGCCGTCTGCTTCACTCTCTGGTCGGTCTGTGGCGCGAGGAGCCCGCCCTACGCCGCGCGACCCTGACCCAGGCCTTGCTGTTTGCCTCCTTCAGCGCCTTCTGGACCGTGCTGGCGTTCTACCTGGCCGAACCTGCCTATGGGTTGGGGGCCGACATGGCGGGTCTGTTCGGGGTCATCGGGGTGGCTGGGGTGGTTGCGGCCCCTCTGGCAGGCCGGATGGCGGATCGGTTGGGGGCCAGACCAGTGGTATTGGCCGGTGCCGTGCTGGTGGTGCTTGCCTGGATCTGCTTCGAGCTGTGGCTCTCTCTGGCCGGGCTGGCGTGCGGGGTCATCTTGCTGGATCTCGGCGTGCAGAGCGCACTCATCGCCCATCAGCAGCGCATCTATGGTCTGAGACCTGAGGCCAGGGGGCGCATCAATACCCTCTTCATGACCGGCATGTTCCTGGGGGGAACCCTCGGCTCCAGCCTGGGGATGCTGGTCTGGCAACAGGGACACTGGCTCGGGGTGGGAGCAGCCGGCATGGGGTTGGCCCTGGTGGCCTGTCTCTGCGCCCTGGCCGGCAGGCGGGGGCTGCAACCGGCCATCTGAGGCATGTGCAAGACAAGAAAGGCGACCTCGGGGTCGCCTTTTGTCTGTCTGCTCGGGATGGTCTCAGAGCACCATGGCGGCAATCCAGCCGAAGATCACTAGGGGGATGTTGTAGTGGATGAAGGTTGGCACCACGCTGTCCCAGATGTGGTCGTGCTGACCGTCGGCATTGAGGCCCGATGTGGGGCCGAGCGTCGAGTCGGAGGCGGGGGAGCCCGCGTCCCCCAGCGCGCCCGCGGTGCCCACCAGGGCGATGGTCGCCATGGGCGAGAAGCCGAGGTGGATGCACAGGGGCACATAGATGGTGGCGATGATGGGCACGGTGGAGAAGGAGGAGCCGATCCCCATGGTGATGAGCAGGCCCACCAGCAGCATCAGGAAGGCCGCCAGTCCCTTGTGACCGGCCATCATGGTGGAGACGGACTGCACCAGACTCTCCACCCCGTGGGTCTCCTTCATGACGGCGGCGAAGCCTGCGGCCGAGATCATGATGAAGCCGATGAGGGACATCATGCGCACACCCTGGGTGAAGGCATCCTGGCTCTCGCGGCATTTGATGACGCCGCCGCAGGTGAAGATGATGAAGCCTGCGAGTGCCCCCAGCACGATGCTGTTGGTCATCAGTTGCAGGCCGAGTGCCACGGCGATGGCCAGCAGGGCGACCCAGATGTGGTTGAGATTGAGCTCGACCGTCTCGGGTTCGGCGGCCAGGATCTTCTCCAGATCATACTGACGCGGCTTGCGGTAGCTGAAGAAGACGGCGATGAGCAGGCCGAGGAACATGCCGAATACCGGGATGGCCATCGCCAGGGGCAGTTGGCTGAATTCCACCGGTACGCCGTTGTCGACGAGATTCTTGGCCAGGATGTTGTTCAGGAAGATGCCGCCAAAGCCCACCGGCAGCAGCATGTAGGTTGCGGTCAGGCCGAAGGTGATGACGCAGGCCACCTGACGGCGGTCTATCTGCATCTGGGCCATGACATGCAGCAGCGGCGGGATCAGGATGGGAATGAAGGCGATGTGCACCGGGATCAGGTTCTGGGAGGAGATGGAGACCGCGAGCACCGAGGTGAGCAGCAGGCTCTTGACCCAGAGAATGCGGGTGCTGCTGGCATCCTTGCCGAGCTGGTTGATGACCTTGCGGGCCAGCAGATCGGTGATGCCGGAGCGGGAGATGGCTACCGCGAAAGCCCCCAGCATGGCGTAGGAGAGGGCGATTTCTGCACCGCCGCCCAGGCCGCCGGTGAAGGTGCTGAGGGTCTGCTCGAGGGAGAGTCCACCGAGCAGGCCACCCACGATGGCACCGATGGCGAGGGAGACCACCACATTGATCCGCAGCAGGCTGAGCACCAGCATCAGCGCCACCGCGATAACAACAGGATTCATTTGATTTCCTTATGGATTGTGTTGCTGTCAGTCGTGTGAAAGCCAGCTAGTTTGCGAAAAACAGGCTAAATGTCGAGAAAAAAATCGGCAGATCCCGGCCAAGGGACGCATCTTCTGCTGGCGGTGAACGGGAACCGGGAAAATGGCCCTTCTTCCTTGCCCAGACAGGTCCCCTCATGCAGACAGGCTGCCATGGGCAGCCTGTCTGGGCAGGGGCTGGGAGTGTTCAGCCCTCGTCTTCGGTGTCCGTCGTTTCATCCGGGTTGGCCAGAGGCCAGCCTCCCAGGCTCTTCCAGCGATTGACGATGTGGCAGAAGAGCTCTGTGGTGCGCTCGGTGTCGTAGAGGGCCGAGTGGGCCTCTTTGTTGTCAAAGGGAATATTGGCGCTCTGACAGGCCTTGGCCAGCACCGTCTGCCCCAGGGCAAGACCCGAGAGGGCGGCGGTGTCGAAGGTGGCGAAGGGGTGGAACGGATTGCGCTTGAGGCCGGCCCGCTCGGCGGCGGCCATCACGAAGCCGTGGTCGAAGGTGGCGTTGTGGGCCACTATGATGGCGCGACCACAATCCTGCTCCTTCATGCCCTTGCGCACCCCCTTGAAGATCTCGGTGAGTGCTTCCTTCTCGTCCACCGCGCCCCGCAGCGGGTTGAAGGGGTCGATGCCGGTGAACTCCAGCGCCGCTTTCTCCAGATTGGCGCCCTCAAAGGGCTGGACATGAAAATGGAAGATCTGGTCAGGGACGAGCCAGCCCTGCTCATCCATCTTGAGGGTGTGGGCGGCTATTTCCAGCAGGGCATCGGTCTTGGCATTGAATCCGGCGGTTTCAACATCGATGACGACGGGGTAAAAGCCGCGAAAACGGCCCTTGAGGGTGTGAACGGCGTCGGTCATGGTATCTCGGTCGGCGTGAAAGGAGGCGGCATTATGGCAAAAAAGCGGGCCCTTGTCCCTTATCTGCCGCCATGGGACGGCAAGAGGACCATTTTGAAACACCTGTGCTTATAATGGGCGACGTCAACCATGGAGGGAGAGGACGATGAAGAAGCTGGGATTGGCACACAAGATGATGTTGGTGGTCTGTCTGCCGCTGTTGGCCCTGCTGTTTTTCTCCGGCCGGTACGTCTATGAACGTTATCGGGTCGAACAGGAGATGAGCGGCGCCCTGGTCGCGCTGGCGGTGGTGAAGGAGGCGGCGCAGCTGGCCCATGAGCTGCAACGGGAGCGCGGCATGTCGGCCGGCTTCCTCGGCTCTGGCGGCAACAAGTTTCGCGATGCGCTGCCTGCCCAGCGCAAGGTGGTGGACAGTCTGTTGCAGCGTTTTCATCAGGATCCTGCCTTGCTGGCGCTGACCGAGGTGCAGCAGGGAGTGGCCGGACTCACTGCCATGCGTGAGCGGGTCAGCGCCCTGGGGGTCGAGGTGGCGGAACAGGTCGGCTTCTATACCCGCCTCGTGACCGCCTTGCTGGCGGTAGTGGACAAGATAAGCGTCGACAGCATGGATGCCACCATCGCCCTGCAGACCAATGCCTACGCCGCCTTCCTGCAGAGCAAGGAGCGTGCGGGGCTGGAGCGGGCGACGCTCAGCAACGTCTTTGGCCGTGACAGCTTCACGCCTGCGCTGTTGCAGCAGTTCATCTCCCTGCTGGCGGCCCAGAACACCTATCTCGAACGTTTCCAGGCGGTGGCGAGTCCAGCACAGCGTCAGTTGCTGAACGACAGCCTCGCCTCACCCGTGGTGGCCAAGGTGGCCGCCATGGAGAAACTGGCCCTGGACAAGGCGGCAAGCGGCGGTTTTGGCGTCGATGCGGAGGCCTGGTTTGCCTTGAGTACCGACAAGATAGGCCTGCTCAAGGAGATAGAAGACAGCCTCTATCAGCAGCTCTTCGAGCGGGTGGAACAGATGCGGGTCGGGAGTGCCAGTGACTTCTGGTGGGGGGCGGCTGGCGTGTTGCTGTGCATCGTCCTGACCACCTTCGTCTGCTGGCGGGTGGTGCGGGATCTGCATCTGGGCTTCATGGCCCTGCACCAGACCTTCAAGCGCCTGGTGCAGGAGAACGACCTGACCGTGCGGGTCGACTGGCGATCCGGGGATGAGCTGGGGGCCCTGGCGCGGGATCTGAACCATTTCCTCGGGCACCTGGAGAGTTTGCTGCTGGCTGTGCGCCACTCCTGTGACGTGCTGATACGCAGCGCCGCCAGCTCGGCCGAGGTCATTGCCGAGGTGAATGCCGGCGTAGTCAGGGGATGCGGGCAGGTGGATCTGGTGGCGACTTCCGCCACCGAGATGGCATCGACTGTCGCGGAGATTGCCCGCAACGCAACCCAGACCTCCCAGGCGACTCAGCAGGCCATCGGCCGGGCGAAGCAGGGTGACAAGGAGGTGGATCAGACCATCCACACCATCCAGCAGGTGGCGGGTACCCTGAGTGATACCCAGCAACTTGTGGACAGCCTGCATCAGGATACCGAGTCGGTGGGCGAAGCGCTCAACCTCATCAAGCAGATCTCGGACAGAACCAACCTGCTGGCCCTCAATGCCGCCATCGAGGCGGCCCGTGCCGGTGAATCCGGGCGCGGCTTTGCTGTGGTGGCCGACGAGGTGAGAGCGCTTGCCTCCCGTACCCAGCAGGCGGCGGACGACATAGAGCGGATGCTGGGCCGCTTGCGCCAGGGGGCTAACGAGGCGGTGGCTGCCATGCACACGGGCACCGAACAGGCCGGCCTTAGCGTGACGGAGGCCAAGCGGGCGGGGAGCGAGCTGACCGACATCGTCAACGAGGTGCGCAAGGTGAGCGACATGACGGCCCAGGTGGCCACCGCCACCGAGGAGCAGCGTTATGTGACCGACGACATCCAGCAAAACGTGATGACTATCCGTGACGTGTATGAGACCCATCGCCAGCACTCCCATACCCTGCAACAACACAGTGCCGAACTGGATGCCCTGGCCCGGGATCTGGCGGGACGCATCGCCAGCTTCAAGCTGATGGCCCCTTCTTCCCCCCACTGAGCGTTTTGACCTAAAGCTTGTCCTGCCGCTGCCGATAGATAATTCGAGATAGTGTGGAGGACAAGCCGTTGAATGCTTGGGTGTTGGGGTTGATCAGCATATCAGTGAGTATGCAGCTGCAGGCGGGCGTGACCGAATTTGGCGCCGGTCTGGATCAATCCGTCTGGCGTCTGACCTCTGATACCCAGGTGGAGTGCAGGTTGGAGCATCCTATTCCCCGCTGGGGAACCGGGGCCTTTGTCAGCCGGGCCGGGCGCAAGATCAATCTGGATTTCGAGCTCAAGGGGCAGCGACCCCAGGCGCGTACCCAGACAGTGAGCCTCGGGATCATGCCCCCCAGCTGGCGTCCCGGGGTGGCCGGGCGACAGATCAGCCAGTTGCAGTTCTATCAGCAGTTTGACGGCCTGGTGGCGGGGCAGACCGCCTGGACCATGCTGGACGAGCTGGAAGGAGGGCGTATGCCGACTTTCCAGTATCGCGACTGGTATCGTCAGGACAGGCCGGTGCGGGTATCGCTCTCGTCGGTCAATTTCAGGGTGAAGTACCAGGCGTTCATGGACTGCCTGAGTGGCTTGCTGCCCTACAGCTTCAACGACATCGCCTTCAGCGTGCTCTCCTATGACAAGAACAGCGATCAGTTGTCACCGGCCTCCAAGCGGCGGCTGGCGATGATCGGTGACTATGTGAAGGCAGACAAGAGCATCGATGTGGTGGTGATCGACGCCTACAGCGACAGCTATGGCGGCCGCTGGCCAAACCAGAAGCTCTCCGAGAAGCGGGCGGATGCCATCAAGCAGGTGTTTGTGGATCTCGGCATCGAGGAGGGCAAGATCTCGGTGGAAGGGCACGGTGAGAAACAGCACGTGGCCTCCAACGAAACGGAAGCTGGCCGAGCCAAGAACCGCCGGGTGGTGATCAACATGGGACGCAACGGCACTATCTGATCCCGATGAGTCATCGAGAGGGGCGGGATTTTCGCTGTAGTCAGGAATAAAAAATGCCAGTCGGCGAACCGACTGGCATTTTTTTCACGGGTATCCGGGATTACTTGGCCAGGGATTCCGGCAGGTTTTCACGGATCTTGCCGAGCATCTCTTTCAGCACGCGGGGGTTGGCTACCACGATGTTGCCGGAGTTTTCGTAGTTGTGACCACCGACGAAGTCGGTGACGATGGCGCCGGCTTCTTTGGCCAGCAGCTCACCGGCGGCGGTGTCCCAGGGTTTCAGGCCGATTTCCCAGAAACCGTCGACGCGGCCAGCGGCCACATAGGCGAGATCCAGCGCGGCGGAGCCAGCACGGCGGATATCGGCACACTCGATGAACATGCTCTGGAACATCTTCAGGTAGGGTTCGATGTGGTGCTTCTGCTTGAACGGGAACCCGGTGGCCAGGATAGTGCCGGAGAGCTCTTTGGCCTTGCCGACACGAATACGGTAGCCGTTCAGCTGGGCGCCGCTGCCACGGGTGGCAGTGAACAGCTCGTCACGGATGGGATCGTAGACAACGGCTTGTTCGGTCTTGCCCTTGACGCGCAGAGCGATGGAAACGGCAAAGTGCGGAATGCCCTTGACCAGGTTGGTCGTGCCATCCAGTGGGTCGATGATCCATTGGTAGTCCGGATTGGTACCGGCAATCTCACCAGACTCTTCAGCAACGATACTGTGTTCCGGGTAAGATTTTTTGATGGTGTGAATGATGGCCGCTTCGGCGTCACGGTCAACGTTGGTCACGAAGTCATTGCTGCCTTTCTGGATAACCTCGATGTTCTCGGGTTGAGAAAAGGCTTTTACTACTACTTGACCGGCGTTGCGCGCAGCGCGCACGGCGATATTCAGCATCGGATGCATAGGTTCACCACTGGATGTTAAAGAACGGGGGATAAAAGGACGCGACATCTTACCAAGATATTCGGGAATAGCAACTGCTATGCCCTCATTCGGTCAGGGTGGTGACTGACAGATCTGACGGCTCCAATAAAGACCTGTAATCAACTAGTCTTATCGCGACAGCCGGATAACAGGCTGTGGTGAGCATAGGGATATGAGCCATGAATCTGTCATTAGTCAGTCAGAAACCGTCGTCGCGGACGACTCTGGGTGTGTTGGCCGCACTGCGTGCCGCCAGCGAAGAGAGCGATTATGTCACCGAGGTCCGGGTGGCGCAGCCCCAGCAGTGGCAACCGTCGAAGGACGAAGCGGCGATACTGCTGCTGGAAGAAGAGGGCGCTGCTTGGCCTGTTCCGCTCTGGCCAGCAGGAGGCAGTACACTGGGATTGCCGGTGCTTCCCCTGTTGGTGCATCGACAGTATGAACATGCTCCACAGGGGCCGGATGTTCGGGATCCGCATTTTTATTTCGTCTCCAACGGTATTCTGCTGGATGAGGCCGAACTGGCGGATCCTGCCTGCAGCCTGGTGCTGCAAAGCAAGTTTGAATCCTATTTCCCGCTGCTTTCCCGTCTTATTTTGCTGCGCCAGCGCCAACCAGGGGTACTGAGCAGCTAATCATCTCCCCCTCGATGCGGGCTGTTCAAGCGGCACAATATTTGTCATAACTGACCGACATTGTGCCGCTTTGCTATGGCCTGTGCAGCAGCTCACCGTGTGTTCGTCGACGGAGGTGACATGAAGGTTTATGAGCTGAGACGAGCCCCCAATGCCCGTCGGGTCAGAATGTTTCTGGCGGAGAAGGGGATCGAGATGGACTATCAGCAGGTCGATCTGGGGGCGGGGGAAAACCTGGTGCCCGCCTTTTTGACCAAGAACCCGGCCGGGCGCATTCCTGTACTGGAACTCGATGACGGAACCTGTCTGAGTGAAACCCTGGCCATCTGCCGCTATTTTGAAGAGCTTCATCCCGAACCGAACCTGTTTGGCAGCACCGCGCTGGAGCGCGCCACCATAGAGATGTGGAGTCGCTTCATCGAGTTCAACCTCTGGCTGCCGACCGGTATGGCGTTTCGTCATATCACCGGTTTTTACAAAGACCGGGAGCGGGTCTTCCCCGAATGGGGGGAGGAGTGCAAGCAACAGGCTCAGACCTGGTTTGACAAGCTTGATGCCCGTCTTGCCGAGGTGCCCTATATTGCGGGGGAACGCTTCACCATCGCTGACATTCTTGCCCTCTGTACCATTGATTTTGGCAAGGTGGTCGGCCTGCGCATCACCCCCGAACAGCCCCATTTGCAGGACTGGCATGACCGGGTGAGTGCCCGGTCCAGCGCCCAGGCCTGATCCTTTCCTCTGAACGTTCAAGGAGTCCAAGATGATAGAGTTGTACACTGCCGCCACGCCCAACGGGTTCAAGGTGTCGATCGCCCTCGAAGAGCTGGGGCTGCCCTACAAGGTCATTCCCCTTGATTTCGCGACCATGGAGCAGAAGAAGCCCGAGTTCCTGGCCATCAACCCCAATGGCCGCATCCCGGCCATCGTCGATCGGGACAATGGTGACTTCGCAGTGTTCGAGTCCGGCGCCATCCTTCTCTATCTGGCGGAAAAAACCGGCAAGTTGCTGCCACAGGATCCCAAGCGCCGCTCCCAGGCCATCCAGTGGCTGATGTTCCAGATGGGGGGCGTCGGTCCCATGATGGGGCAGGCCAACGTCTTCTATCGCTATTTCCCCGAGAAGATCCCGGCCGCCATCGAGCGTTACCAGAAGGAGGGGCGACGCCTGTTCGAGGTGCTCGACGGTCATCTGGCACACCATGAGTATCTGGCAGACGAGTACAGCATCGCCGACATCGCTACCTGGCCCTGGGTGCGCATCCACGACTGGAGTGGTATCTCCATCGAGGGGTTGGTGCATTTGCAGGCCTGGATGGCACGCATGGAAGCCAGGCCCGCCTGCCAGAAGGGCATCACCATTCCACCGCGCAATGAGAGCCCCGAGGATCAGGTCAAGCGGGCGCAGCAGATGGTGACTCGCTGACACCATCATGATGGCCCTGACGGGCCATCTTTTTTATTCCCCTTTGACTCCCCGTTGTTTGACGATCTGCATCGCAGTCGCTTTTTGTCTTTCAAATAAGCCATTTATCAAAAATCAAAAGTCATTCTCCCTGATTAATTGTTATGTTATAACGCCACCTCTTTGGTTGATGAACATGAAGCTTGGATGGAAAGGATGACAAAAAAATGCACCGCAGCCGGGTGGTTCGCCCTGGCTCTGATGGCAGGAACGACAGCAGTCGACGGCAAACCGCTTGCCATGGTGGGGCCCTGGGAGATCCACAGTGTCGACCCCGCCAGCAACGGGGTCTTCTTTACTCGCATGCAGGTGGCGGAGACCCTGGTAGATGTCGATGGGAAAGGCAATCTGCAACCCGGGCTTGCCAGTGAGTGGTCGCGTAGCGATGACGGTCTGCAGTGGCAATTCACGTTGCGCCCCGGGGCCCGTTTTCACGATGGCAGCGAGGTGAGCGCCGAGCAGGCCGCTTTTGCCCTGCAACAGGCCTGGCGCAAGCCCGGCGTGATGACCAGTGCTCCCATTGCGTCCATCGGGTCTGGAGATGGCGTCTTGAAGGTCACCCTGAGCGAACCCTTCGCCTCCCTGCCGGCCGTGTTGGCCCACCCCAGCACCCAGATCCTGGCGAAGGCCGCCTACGATGCCAAGGGAGAGGTAACCCAGGTGATAGGCTCTGGCCCCTACCGCATCACCCGCCTGCAACAACCCCAGCGGATAGAGACTGTGCGTTTCGACGGCTGGCAGGGGGCCAGGCCCGCAATCGAGGAGGTCAGCTACCTGACGGTGGGGCGCGCAGAGAGCCGCACCCTGATGGCCGAGAGCGGTCAGGCCGACATCGCCTGGGGGCTGGATCCGGTCAGCATCCGCCGCTTGCAGCAGGCGTCACGGGTCTCCATCGCCTCGGTCACCCTGCCACGGACCATCCAGCTCAAGCTCAATGGCGCCGATCCCCGTCTGAGCGATCCGGTGGTGCGCCGTGCCCTGAGTCTCGCCATCGATCGTCGTGGTATGGCAGCCGCCCTGCTGCGGGATCCAGAGATGGCGGCAACCCAGCTCTTTCCTCCCACTCTGGGGGAGTGGCACCAGCTCGGGTTGACGCCGCTTGCCTATGACATCAAGGCGGCCCGGGCGGCCTTCGCGGCGGCAGGCTGGCAGCCGGGGGAGGACGGTGTGCTGCGCAAGGGGGAAGAGCGCTTCGCCCTGACCCTGCGTACCTTCCCTGACCGTCCGGAGCTGCCGCTCCTCGCCACGGCACTGCAGGCGCAGTGGAAGGCGGTAGGGGTGGAGCTCAAGGTGGCGGTGGGCAACTCGAGCGAGATCCCGGCGGGCCATCAGGACGGCTCCCTCCAGCTTGGTCTCTACGCCCGCAATTATGCCCTGGTACCGGATCCCCTGGTCACGTTGCTGGGGGACTTGGCCCCTGCCGGTGCGGACTGGGGGGTGATGAACTGGCACTCCCCAGCTATGACGCAAACACTGACCCGCCTTGCCACGCAAGCCTTGTCGCCCACAGACGCCGCCGCGGCTCGCCGGGAGATAGCCACGACATTGCAACAGGAGTTGCCGCTCCTGCCCATCGCCTGGTACCGCCAGAGCGCGGCGGTCAGTCGGGGGCTGGAGGGATTTGAACTCGATCCCCAGGAGCGCAGCTATGGCCTGGACAAGTTGACATGGAGCGCACGATGACAGCGACACCCTTGTCTCGCGTCATGGGGATACTGGGTCAGCGTCTGGTGCAGGCGCTGGTGGTTGCCCTGCTGGTGGCCGGACTCTGTTTTCTGATGGTGCAGTCCCTGCCCGGAGACATCGCCTTTCGCATCGCGGCGGGTCGTTATGGCTATGACTATGTCACCGCCGAGGCGGCCAACGCGGTGCGCAGTGAGCTGGGGCTGGCCGGCTCGGCCCTTGCCCGTTTTGGCGACTGGCTGTGGGCCTTGCTGCAAGGGGATCTCGGCAGCTCCCTGGTGACGGGCGCACCGGTCGCCACCGACGTGGGTCATCACCTGGGCGCCACCCTGACGCTCGCGAGCGCCTCCGTGGTGCTGGCGCTGGTGGTGGCGCTGCCGCTTGGCAGCCTGAGTGCGCTGCGCCCGGGGGGATGGTGTGATCGCCTGACCCTGGGCTGGAGCGTGCTGATGCGTGCGTTGCCCCCCTTCTTGCTCGGCCTGGTGCTCATGGTGATGCTCTCGGTGGAGCTGGGTTGGGTCAGTGCGGCAGGGCACGGGGAGGGGAGCAACCTGCTGCTGCCCGCCCTGACCCTGGGATTGGGGCTCTCCGGCGTGCTCTCCCGGGTGGTGCGTGAAAGCGTGCTCACCGTGGTGCAGTCCGGTTATTACCGATTTGCCCTCACCAAGGGGCTTTCGCCGGCCCGGGTTTTCTGGCGTCACGGTCTGCGCAACACCGGGGTCAGCATCATCACCTATACCAGCGTGCAACTGGTGCTGCTCATCGAGGGGGTCGTGGTGGTCGAGAGCCTGTTTGCCTGGCCCGGGATCGGCCATGCGCTGGTGCACGCCATCTTCTGGCGCGACATCCCCATGGTTCAGGGGACAGTGCTGGTGCTGGCGGTGCTCTTCGTGCTGCTCAATACCCTCACCGATCTGCTTTGTCTTGCCATTGACCCCCGCGGTCCCAAGGAGTCCTGATCATGTCGTTGTCTGTCAAAACGGGGCTGGGCCTGCTCCTGCTGGTGGTGCTGTTTGCCCTGCTGGGCCCCGTGCTCTGGCCCGATCCGGCGGCTCAGGATCTGGCACAGTTTCTGGCTGATCCCTCCTGGCAGGAGCCCCTCGGGCGGGATCAGATGGGGCGCAGCCTGATGGCGCGCCTCGCGGCGGCGACCCGGCTCTCCCTGCTGTTGGGACTGCTGTGCGTCATCACGGCGGCGCTGCTGGGCTCATTGCTGGGCTGGCTTTCGGCCTGGCGCGGCGGCTGGGTCGACGGTCTGTTGCGCAGCCTGGCCGACGGCGTGCTGGCCCTGCCAGGCCTGTTGCTGGTGCTGCTCTTCTCCGCCATGGCCCAGGGTGGCTTTGCCATCCTCTATCTCGGGTTGGCCATGGCCCAGTGGGTGGAGTATTACCGGGTGGTGCGTGCCCGCAGCCGGGGGCTGCTCGCCTCGCCCCAGGTGGAGGCGTCCCGTCTGCTGGGATTCGGCCATGCCCATGTGGTGCGGCGCCATCTCTGGCCCGAGCTCGCCCCCCAGTTGCTCACCATGATGGCCTTCGGCCTAGCGGGTGCCATTCTAACCCTCTCTACCCTGGGCTTTGTCGGCGTCGGCATTCAGCCGCCCACGCCGGAGCTGGGGCTGATGATGACGGAGGCGCTGCCCCACTATCAGGAGGCTCCCCGTCTGCTACTGGCCCCCATTCTTGTCATGGGGCTGATGTTGCTGGCCCTGGTGCTGCTTCATCAGACGCGCGGCCTTGACATGCCATCTTCACAAGGAGCCACCTCATGACGGCCATTAAAATCAAGGGGTTGCAGGTCGATGATGGCCAGAAAACCCTGTTGCAGGCGCTGGATTTCACCATTCATCCCGGCACCGCCCTGACCCTGATCGGGGAGAGCGGTTCGGGCAAATCCCTGTTGGCTCATGCCCTGATGGGGACCTTGCCAGCCCCTCTGACAGGCCGGGGTGAGATGGTGTCGGGTGGCCGCCATCACAACCTGGCCGACACGCCTCGCCTGCGCACTCTCTGGGGGCGGGAGCTGGCGATGTTGCCCCAGGAGCCGGTGCTGGCGCTGGATCCCACCATGGGGTTGCTTGCCCAGGTGGAGGAGGGGTGGCTGCCAGGGGGCAAGGAGGCCCGATCGCGGGCCCGCGCCGCCCTCGAGCGGCTTGGACTGGCCGGGCGGGAGGGCGCCTTTGTACACCAGCTCTCGGGAGGCATGGCCCAGCGTGCGGCCTTTGCCGCCGCCACCCTGGGGGAGGCCCGTCTGCTGGTGGCCGACGAGCCCACCAAGGGGCTCGACAGCCGGGCCGCAGCCAGGCTGGGTGCCTTGTTGCTGGGCTACCTGGCCCGTGGACGCCATCTGCTGACCATCACCCATGATCTCTCCCTGGCTCGCGCATTGGGGGGCTGGGTGCTGGTGGTCAAGGGAGGAGAGATCGTGGAGCAGGGGCCCGCCGAGCGTGTGCTGCACACGCCATCCCATGCCTATACCCGGGCCCTGCTGGCGGCGGAGCCCTCCGCCTGGCCCGAGGCGGCTGTCCCTCCCACCGGAGACTGGCTCATCCGCGGAAAGGGGCTTGCCATGGGATATGGGGAGCAACCCCTGTTCACGGGGCTCGACCTTGCCCTGGCGCAAGGGGAGCGAATGGCCATCATGGCGCCGAGCGGCGCGGGCAAGAGCACCCTCGGCAACGTGCTGCTGGGTCTGCAACGCCCCCTGCAAGGGGAGGTGCTGCGACGGGAAGGGGTAGCCCCCTGCCGCTGGCAGAAGCTCTATCAGGATCCGGTGCAGGCCTTTGCCAGCCGGGTGCGCCTCGCCACCCAGTTCGATGATGTGCTGCGTCTGCACAGGCTGCCTCGCCATCGGCTTGTCGACTATCTGGCCCGGTTGGGGCTGGATGAACGGCTGCTGACGCGCCTGCCAAACCAGGTCTCGGGAGGGGAGCTGCAGCGGCTGTCGCTTATCCGGGCCCTGCTGCTGCGCCCTGTGCTGCTGTTCGCCGATGAGCCCACGTCCCGGCTCGATCCCTTGAGCCAGCAACAGACCATCGCCTGTATGCTGGAGGAACTGGGAGAGATAGGCTGCGCCCTGCTGCTGGTGACCCATGACGAGGGGCTGGCCGGCAAGGTTGCCCCTCGTTGTCTGAGACTGGGGGAGGTAGGTTCCCCCATGTTCGAAGGCGCGTCGGCCGAGGTGAGAAGAGTGGGGTAAAGAGGGGACAGGATGAATCCTTCCCCCATGATGAGATGACAGTGACGGGGCCTTGGGCCCCGTCGCATTAGAAAAACTTGGGTAAGCAGATTATAAAGTTTCGTTCGTTTTTTGTGATATGAATCACTAAGATTGTCGTAAGCCAGAGAGCGTCCTGCTGCTGGCGGGTGCGGGTCCTCCGCCTTGTTCCTCTTCAACGACCTTTGTCAGACACCTCCTGCAGATCCCTGCCCGGAGGGTGGCGGCTTTTTGATCTTTTTCGGACGAGATATGTATCGGCACAGCTTCTATCCCCTGTTTTTCCTGACCATTCTGATGGTCGCCGTGGGTCAGATGACCCAGACCCTCTATGTGCCCTCCATTCCCATGATGGCGGGGGACTTCCATGTGGCCTCCGGCCAGCTGCAGGCGGTGATGGCCTGCTACCTCATTCCCTACGGCCTCTCCCAGTTCGTTTATGGCCCCTTGTCGGATCGCATCGGTCGTCGCCCTGTGCTCATCATCGGCATGATGATCTTCCTGGTCGGCACCCTCACCATCCAGCTGATCCCGAGCTTCACCGCCTTGCTGGCGGGCAGCCTGATCCAGGGGCTGGGCACCGGGGCAGGGGGCGCCATGAGCCGGACCGTGATGCGCGACCGTTACAGTGGCGCCGAGCTCAACCGTGCCAACAGCCTGGTAAGCATGGGCGTCATCTTCTCCCCTCTGTTGGCACCTGTGCTGGGCGGCTGGCTCACCGAGCTGTTCAACTGGCGTGCCGGCTACTGGTTCCTGTTCGGTTTTGGTGCCCTGACCACCCTGGCGCTGCTGGCCTGGTTTGGCGAGACGCTGCCAGCATCCGCCCGCCAGCATTCGCTGCGGGTGGGCGCCGCCTATCGTCATGTGCTCGGCAACCCGCGCTTTCAGGGCAACCTGCTCTGTCTGATGGCCACCTTTGCCGGCCTCGCGGTGTTCGAGGCGGCGGCCGGGGTGTTGCTGGGGGACGTGCTCAAGCTGAGTGCCCGCACCGTCAGCGTGCTGTTCGTGCTGCCGCTGCCCGGTTATCTGTTCGGCGCCTGGCTCTCCGCCAGACTGAGTTTTCGCCTGAGCCAGGGCAAGCTGATGCGCCTTGGCATCGCCTTCCTGGCCCTGGGGTCGCTCATCATCCTGGTACCCGGGCTGCTCGGCATGGTGAGCGCTGCCTCCCTGGTGGGCGGGGCTGCGGTCTACTTCATTGGCAGCGGCATTCTCTATCCGACCGCCACCTCCTGTGCCATCGAGCCCTTCCCGGGCCAGGCCGGCACTGCGGGAGCCGTGCTCGGGGGCATGCAGAATCTGGGGGCTGGCGTGGTAACCCTGCTGGCCGCCAGCTTCCCGATGACGGGGCAGGTGACCCTGGGGGCCATCATGACGGTGATGGTGCTGATCGTGGCCTTGAGCTTTGTGTGGCTGCGCCACCACGGCGCGCCCCACGAGCAGATGGCCGTCTGACACGGCCAAGAGCCCGCCCCGTTGGCGGGCTTTTTACTGCCTCCTGCCGGGTGGCGAGACGCCGCAGGCGAGTGGAAGGGAGTTGCCGCGCAGGCAAAGAAAAAGCCCGTCGTGATGACGGGCCTTTTTGGGTAGGTACCCCGGAGATGCCGTTGCCGGTTTGGGCCCTTGAACCGTCGGTTCAAGGCGGAGATCTAATCTGGCCGCAGGCTTCTCGGTCGGGCCGAGCATGCTCAATAGCCAGAAGGCAGACCCCCTGTTTGGTATGAATATCGGCTCGGGGACTTGAACCGGCTGACAAACACTCCAGGGAATTTCAAAACTCGGTGCGATTAGGGCTGTTGCGCCTCTTCGCTGGATTCACCGTATTGTCCGTGCTCGATCAAGGCGGCTTCGATGGTGCGTTGCAGCATCTTGATCCGCTTGTCCATGGTCTCAGAGTATTGGTGGTTTTTCTCTTTTTCAAGGCAGAGCTCATGACAGAAATTGAGCGCTGCCATGACGGCCAGCTGTTCGTTGCTGGAGACCTTGGAACGTTGACGAAGCTCGATGAGCTTGTCGGTCAGCTGGTCGGCGGCCTGGCGCAGGGCATCTTGTTGTCCCAGGGGACAGGACACCTTGTAGGGACGTCCCAGAATGACGATTTCTACGGCCTCTATGCTCATGCCTTCCTCAATACGGCGGGGCTGATTTCCGCCTTTATCCACGTGGACAACTGGGCGGGACTATATAGCGCAGATGCAGAAGTTTCAAGGCCTTGCTGGCTCTGGCAGGGGGAGAATGCTAGGATCTCGGCCATAAATTCTGCATATTTGCCTGAACTTTGAGCGGATCCTAGATGAGCAAAACAAACCCCCTGAAATACGCCGCCGTGGCGGACCTGATGGCACAGCACGACCTCATGGCGACGGCCGTCGAGGCCCATGGCGTGATCTGCGGCCTGGTGTGCGGTGGCGTGGCCCTGGACGACAAAAGCTGGCAGCCCCATTTCAATGATCTGATCAACGACGGTTTCGGTCTGCCGGCACCGGTGCGCCAGGTGATGACCGACCTCTATCACGAGGTGATCGAGAGCCTGATGGCACAAAAGGGCGTCGAGCTGCTGCTGCCAAGCGACGAGGCGCCGCTCGATGAGCGCATCGACTCGCTGGTGGACTGGTCCCAGGCCTTCCTGGCCGGCTTTGGCGTGGTCCAACAGGAGCTCTCCAAGGCATCCGAAGAGCTGCAGGAGGTGATTCAGGACATCGCCAGCATCACCCAGGTCTCTGCCGAGTTCGATCAGGAAGATGAAGAGAACGAAGCCTCCTTCCTGGTGCTCTACGAACACGTGCGCCTCGGAGTCATGATGGCGTTCGAGGAGTTTGGCAAGCGCCCTGCCGCGCCGAGCACGCCGCCGACCCTGCACTGATCTGCCCGCCCAGCGGGTCAATGAAAGAGCGCATCACGGCGCTCTTTCTGTTTTACAAGGGGCGAGAGCAGGGGAGGTACTCTGCTAACCCATGGTGCCAAAGCGGTTTTTTGCCCGTGGCTTCGCATCCCGTCCGCCACCTTTGTGGTAGGATTGGCCCACGTTTTTTCGCCTATGCCCTCTTCTCATGTCTCAATCTGATCTGGTTCACGTCGACGTGGCTATCGTCGGCGGTGGTATGAGCGGTGCCGTGCTGGCCCTCTCCCTTGCCGCCCTGAAAGGACAGGATGGCGCCCCCCTGCAGATCCTGCTGCTGGAGGCGAGTGCGCCCGAGCTCAATGCTCATCCCGGTTTCGATGCCCGTGCAATCGCGCTTTCCGCCGGTACCTGCGAGGCGCTGGCCCGTCACGGCCTCTGGCCGCACCTGGCGCCCCACTGCTCCCCCATCACCCATATCCATGTGTCGGATCGGGGCCACTGCGGCCAGACCCGGCTGTCGGCGGCGGAGTATGGCCTGCCCGCCCTCGGTCAGGTGATCGAGCTGTCGGCGGCGGGCATCGTGCTGCAAGAGGCGATCGCCGCCTGCCCGCAGATCCGTATGTTGTGCCCGGCCAGGCTTGAGGCCATCGACCCCGACGAGGGGGGAGTGACGCTCGCCCTGGAGGGGGGCGCGCGCTACCGCACCCGGCTGCTGGTGGCGGCCGACGGGGGCCACTCCTTCGTGCGCCAGCATTTCAAGATGCCGGTCAGTCGCCACGATTATGGTCAGAGCGCCATCATCGCCACCGTCAAGACCGCCGAGGATCCCGCCGGACGGGCCTTCGAGCGCTTTACCGACGGAGGGCCGCTGGCCCTGCTGCCCATGCAGGACGGCCTCTCTTCCCTGGTGTGGAGCGTCCCGCGGGACGAGGCACAGGTGCTGCTTGCACTGGATGACGCCGCCTTTCTCGCCCGTCTGCAGCAGGCCTTTGGCTGGCGCCTCGGGCGCATCGAGCGTACCGGCGTGCGCCACCTCTATCCGCTGGTGCTGACGGTGGCCGACTATCCCCTGGCCCAGCGTACCGTGCTGGTGGGCAACGCCGCCCACCTGCTGCACCCCATCGCCGGTCAGGGGTTCAACCTCGGCATGCGGGATCTGGATGTGCTGACCCGGACCCTGGCCCGTGCGCTCGCGGCGGGGGAAGACATCGGCGGCTTTGAGGTGCTAAGCGGCTACTGGCAGCAGCGGCGGGACGATCAGGCCCAGACCGTCTGGCTCACGTCCTCCCTGGCCCAGCTCTTCTCAAACCATCACGCTCCCCTGGTGGTGGGTCGCAATCTGGCGCTCTCCCTGATGGGCAGAGTGCCCTGGCTCAAGGCACCGCTCGCCTCCCGCACCCTGGGATTCGTGGGCGAGGTGTGCGGCCAATAAGCGCTGTCGCCCTGGGCGGCAAAGACGATTTCGAGCAAGAGGCACGCCTGTGGGCGTCGCCTCGCAGATCCTGGCGACCCGCCCGGAAAGGACACAAGAGAATGCAGATGCAAGATGTGGATGTGGTGATCGTGGGGGGGGGCATGGTGGGCCTGGGGCTCGCTGCCGCCCTCAAGAACCGGGCGATCAAGGTGGCCATCGTGGAAGGCCGGCTGCCCGATGCAACGCTCGGTGAGACGCCGGACAACAGGGTCAGTGCCCTGAGCCTCGCGAGTCAGCACATCCTGCAAGGGGTCGGCGCCTGGGACGGCATAGTGGCGCGCCGCCTGCAGCCCTACGAGAAGATGCAGGTGTGGGAGCAGGACAGTTTCGGCCACATCGATTTCGATGCTGCCAGCCTGCGTCAGGGGGCCCTTGGCCACATCGTCGAGAACCGGGTGATCCAGCTTGCGCTGCTGGACGCCATCGCGGGGGCCAGCAATATCCAGATGCTGACCCCGGCCCGGGCCACCAGCCTGCAGTGCGGGCCAGCGGGCGCCCTGCTGCTGCTGGAAGATGGCCAGGCCCTCTCGGCCAAGCTGGTGGTGGCCGCCGACGGCGCCCACTCCTGGGTGCGCCGTCAGGCAGACATTCCCCTCACCAGCTGGGATTACGGTCATCACGCCCTGGTGGCGACGGTGCGTTGTGCCGAGCCCCATGAGGCGGTGGCGCGCCAGATCTTCACCCCCCAGGGGCCCCTCGCCTTCCTGCCCTTGTGGCAGCCCGACCTCTGCTCCATCGTGTGGTCTGTGCCCGCGGCCCGCGCCGAGGCGCTCTGCGCCCTGGATGACGACGGCTTCAACCGCCAGCTCACCGCCGCCTTTGATGGGCGCCTCGGGCTGTGCAAGGTGGAGGGGGCTCGCAGCGCCATTCCGCTGACCGCCCGCTACGCCCGCGACTTTGCCCGCGAGCGCCTGGTGCTGGTGGGGGATGCGGCCCACACCATCCACCCGCTGGCGGGGCAGGGGGTGAATCTGGGCTTGCTGGATGCCGCCGCCCTGGCGGAGCAGATCCTCATTCATCACGGCAAGGGCGCGGACATCGGCCTGCTCGCCAACCTGCGGGGCTATGAGCGCTGGCGCAAGAGCGAGGCGGCGCGCATGCTGGCGGCCATGGAGGGGCTCAAGCGACTGTTTGCGGGCAGCAACCCCCTCAAGAAGCTGGTGCGCGGGGTGGGGCTTCGCGCCGTCGACGGTCTTGGTCCCCTCAAGCAGGGCATGATCCGGGCCGCCATGGGGCTGGATGGGGAGCTGCCCACCCTGGCCAAAGGTGAAAAAATCTAATATTACCCCGGGGTTTTAACAAAAAAAACTAATCTGACAGGGCGAGATGCCCCTTCGGGGTGTCAGCCTTTAATGTTGGCGAGAAGCGAAACGTTTTTCTGTAAATTGTGACGGGACGGTAAAAATCAACATTAAATCCCGCAGTGGCGCGGTTTTGGCTGTTTTTATCACTGTTTTTGCCTTAGTGTCTGGTGTCAGTGAGTTGGGTGAGGATTAGTTTTTTTTGAGCGGTGCCCCGGCACGCTTGTCATATAATCCGCTCCGTTCAAGGAATCACTCCTGCCCGCCCGGGCGGGAACGAGCACAGAGCTTGTGGTCCGTAGTTCCCGACGAGCCGGGGCGGATTGCGAGTGTTGTCGCGAACGCTTAAGGAAACACAGCGATGATCCAGACTACTGTATTGCATCCGAAACACCTGGAAGCGGGTGCCAAGATGGTGGACTTCCACGGTTGGGAGATGCCCATCAACTACGGTTCCCAGTTGGAAGAGCACCATGTGGTGCGCACCGATGCAGGCATGTTCGATGTCTCCCACATGACCATCGTCGATTTGACCGGCGAGCGGGTCAAAGCCTTCCTGCAACACCTGCTGGCCAACGACGTGGCCAAACTTACCGTCCCCGGCAAGGCCCTCTACAGTGGCATGCTCAATCCGGAAGGCGGCGTCATCGATGACCTCATCACCTATTTCCTGACCGATACCTTCTACCGCCTGGTGGTGAACTCCGCCACCCGCGAGAAGGATCTGGCCTGGATCCGCCATCACGCCATCGACTTTGCCGTGAGCGTGACCGAGCGCCCCGAGCTTGCCATGATCGCGGTGCAGGGCCCCCACGCCAAGGCCAAGGCGGCCAAGGTGTTCACCCCCGAGCAGAATGGGGCGGTCGAAGGCATGAAGCCCTTCTTCGGTGTGCAGGCCGGGGATCTCTTCATCGCCACCACCGGCTACACCGGCGAAGATGGCTACGAGATCGTGGTCCCCCAAGAGAAGGCGTGCGATCTGTGGCAGGCCCTGCTGGACAACGGCGTGGCCCCTTGTGGCCTGGGAGCCCGTGATACCCTGCGCCTGGAAGCGGGCATGAACCTCTACGGTCAGGACATGGACGAGACAATCTCTCCGCTCGCCGCCAACATGGCCTGGACCCTGGCCTGGGAGCCTGCCTCCCGCCAATTCATCGGCCGCGCCGCCCTGGAAGCCCAGAAGGCCGCCGGCAACCAGCCCAAGCTGGTGGGTCTGGTGATGGAAGAAAAGGGCGTGCTGCGTGCCGGCATGCCGGTCACCTTCACCAGCGAGAGCGGCGAGACACGGGAAGGGGTGATCACCTCCGGCTCCTTCTCGCCCACCCTGGGTTACAGCATTGCCCTGGCGCGGGTGCCCCGTGATATCGGCGAACAGGCCCAGGTGGAGATCCGCAAGAAGCAGGTCACCGTGAAAGTCACCAAGCCGGCCTTCGTGCGCAACGGCCAGCCGTTGGTGTAATCATTGATGGCGGCGAGGGTTGACCTTCGCCGCCCCATTTTTGTTGAAGCGATCCAAGAGCATAAAGGAAGCACAAATGAGCCATATCCCGAGCGAACTGAAATATGCCACCTCCCACGAGTGGGTCCGTGTTGAAGCCAACGGCGAAGCCGTGGTCGGCATCACCGAGCACGCCCAGGATCTGCTGGGGGACATGGTGTTCGTCGATCTGCCGGAAGTGGGCAAGCAGGTGAGCGCCGGTGAAGATTGCGCCGTGGCGGAGTCCGTCAAGGCCGCCTCCGACATCTACAGCCCGGTGAGCGGCGAGATCCTGGCCGTCAACGAAGAGCTGGAAGGCAGCCCCGAGCTGGTCAACTCCGACCCCTACGGCGCCGGCTGGCTGTTCCGCATCAAGCTGGACGACGCGGGCGAGCTCGCCAACCTGCTGGATGCCGAAGGCTACCAGAACGTGGTGGACGAAGAGTAATGCCCCCGGGCCCTGCCAACACAGCAGGGCCCTCTTGTATGACTGCCATCCTGCGGCCATGGCGGTTGCAGGATGGGCGCAGCCTTTGCGCCTTCGGGATGCCCTTGCCGCATTCCCCGTCTGCCCGCGGCGGACACAGAACATGAGTGGAGCCGGTATCGACCGGCTACAGGAACATCAGGTCTTGGTTATCAGGATGTCATGCCAGGACCTATTACCAGGAAATAGGGAAATGACCCAGTCACTGTTTGAACTCGAGCAAAAAACCGATTTCATCCGCCGTCATATCGGCCCGGGTGAGGAAGAACTGCGGGCCCTGCTCGCCACCGTGGGTGCCGAGAGCCTGGACGCTCTGATTGAGCAGACGGTCCCCGCCGCCATCCGTCGTCCGGGGCCGCTTGGTATCGGCGCCCCCATGACCGAAGTGGAGGCCCTGGCCAAGCTCAAGGGCTATGCGGCCAAGAACCAGATCGCCAAGAGCTACATCGGCATGGGCTACCACGACACCCACGTGCCCCACGTCATCCTGCGCAACGTGCTGGAAAACCCGGGCTGGTACACCGCCTACACCCCCTATCAGCCCGAGCTGGCCCAGGGCCGTCTCGAAGCCCTGCTCAACTTCCAGCAGCTCACCCTGGACTTGACCGGCATGGATCTGGCGAGCGCCTCCCTGCTCGATGAAGCCACCGCCGCCGCCGAAGCCATGGCGCTGGCCAAGCGCATGGCCAAATCCAAATCCAACCTCTTCTTCGTGGCCGACGACGTTCACCCCCAGGTGATCGACGTGGTCAAGGAGCGCGCGGTCCACTTCGGTTTCGATGTGGTGGTCGGCCCTGCGAGCGAGGCCGTGAGCGAAGAGGTGTTCGGTGCCATGTTCCAGTACCCGGGCACCACCGGCAATGTGACCGATCTGCGTTCCCTCATTGCCGCCGTCCAGGCCCAGAAGGGGCTGGCCTGCGTCGGGACCGACATGCTCTCCCTGCTGCTGCTCAAATCCCCGGGTGAACTGGGTGCCGACGTGGTGTTCGGCAGTGCCCAGCGCTTCGGTGTGCCCATGGGTTACGGTGGCCCCCACGCCGCCTTCTTCGCCACCCGCGATGCCTACAAGCGCTCCATGCCGGGTCGCATCATCGGCGTT
Organism: Aeromonas caviae; assembly: GCF_000819785.1. Taxonomy (GTDB): domain Bacteria; phylum Pseudomonadota; class Gammaproteobacteria; order Enterobacterales; family Aeromonadaceae; genus Aeromonas; species Aeromonas caviae. The sequence continues at coordinate 116,093 of NZ_CDBK01000090.1, forward strand.
TCCAAGGATGCCCGTGGCAAGAGCGCCCTGCGCATGGCCATGCAGACCCGCGAGCAGCACATCCGCCGCGAGAAGGCCAACTCCAACATCTGTACCGCCCAGGTGCTGCTGGCCAACATGGCGAGCTTCTACGCCGTCTACCACGGGCCGGTGGGGCTGAAAACCATCGCCTCCCGCGTGCACCGTCTGACCACCATCCTGGCGCTCGGCCTTACCGCCAAGGGCGTGGCCCTCAAGCACGGAAGCTGGTTCGATACCCTCACAGTACTGACGTCGGACAAAGCTGCACTCATTGCCAAGGCCGAAGGGCTCGGCATCAACCTGCGCGCGGATCTGGACGGTGCGGTCGGTGTGTCCCTCTCTGAAACCACCACCCGAGGCGATGTAGCCGAGCTGTTCGACCTGTTCCTTGGGGCGGGTCACGGCCTCGATGTGGAGGCCCTCGACCAGGCCGCCCAGACTCATCACGCCATTCCGCAGGATCTGCTGCGCACCGACGCCGTGCTGACCCACGAGGTATTCAACAAGTACCACTCCGAGACCGAGATGCTGCGCTACATCCACCGTCTCGAAGCGAAAGATCTGGCCCTGAACTACGCCATGATTTCCCTGGGCTCCTGCACCATGAAGCTCAACGCCACCGCCGAGATGATCCCGGTGACCTGGCCTGAATTCGGCAAGCTGCACCCCTTCGCGCCGCTCAAGCAGACCCAGGGCTACCAGCTGCTGCTGGCAGATCTGGAAGACTGGCTGGTGAAGGTGACCGGCTACGATGCGGTCTGCATGCAGCCCAACTCCGGCGCGCAGGGCGAATACGCGGGCCTCTTGGCCATCAAGAAGTACCACGAGTCTCGCGGCGAGGGGCATCGCGATGTCTGCCTCATCCCGGCCTCTGCCCACGGCACCAACCCGGCCTCCGCCCAGATGGCGGGCCTCAAGGTCATCGTCACCGCCTGTGACAAGGCCGGCAACGTGGATCTGGACGACCTGCGGGCCAAGGCCGCCGAGGTCGGAGACCAGCTCTCCTGCCTGATGGTGACCTACCCCTCCACCCACGGGGTGTACGAGGAGACCATCAAGGAGGTGTGCGACATCGTTCACCAGTATGGTGGTCAGGTGTACCTCGACGGCGCCAACATGAACGCGCAGGTCGGGCTGACGGCACCAGGCTTTATCGGCGCGGACGTCTCTCACCTCAACCTGCACAAGACCTTCGCCATTCCTCATGGCGGTGGCGGTCCGGGCATGGGCCCCATCGGCGTGAAGAAACACCTGGCACCGTTTGTGGCCGGTCACGCCGTGGTCAAGACCGACAAGGAGAGCCGTGACAACGGCGCCGTGTCTGCCGCCCCGTTCGGCTCGGCCAGCATCCTGCCCATTAGCTGGATGTACATCGCCATGCTGGGGGACGAGGGGCTCAAGAAATCCACCCAGGTCGCCATCCTCAACGCCAACTACCTGGCCAAGAAGCTCGGCGAGTCCTTCCCCGTGCTCTATACAGGTCGCAACGGCCGGGTGGCCCACGAGTGCATCCTGGACATCCGCCCGCTCAAAGAAGCCAGTGGCATCAGCGAGATGGACGTGGCCAAGCGCCTGATGGACTACGGCTTCCACGCGCCGACCATGAGCTTCCCGGTAGCGGGTACCCTGATGGTCGAGCCGACCGAATCCGAATCCAAGCGCGAGCTGGATCGCTTCGTGGAAGCCATGACCGCCATCCGTGCCGAGATTGCTAAGGTGCAGGACGGTCACTGGAGCCTTGCCGACAACCCCCTGGTCCATGCGCCCCACACTCAGGACGACGTGATGGATGCAGAGTGGAACCGTGGCTACAGCCGCGCCGAGGCGGTCTTCCCGTCCGACGCGGTGCGCGCCAGCAAGCTGTGGCCGTCGGTCAACCGCATCGACGACGTCTATGGCGATCGCAACCTGTTCTGCTCCTGCGTGCCCACCGAGGATTACGCCAAGTAATCGCGGCGCCGTGAAGGGCTGACAGCCAATATGCACAAGGCCACCCCCAGGGGTGGCCTTGTTGTGTGTGGCGCCCGTGCGAACGGGCTACTCGCCCCGGCGCGCCGCCTCGATGGTGGCAATGTCAATCTTGTCCATCTGCATCATGGCCTCGAAGGCGCGCCTCGCAGCCTCGGGGTCGGGATCGCTTATCGCCTCGATGAGGACCTGAGGAGTGATCTGCCAGGAGATGCCCCACTTGTCCTGGCACCAGCCGCACTCGCTCGCCTGACCGCCGTTGTCGATGATGGCGTGCCAGTAGCGATCCGTCTCGGCCTGGTCCTGGGTAGCCACCTGAAACGAGAAGGCCCAGTTGTGGCTGACCCCGGGCCCGCCGTTGAGGCCGAGGCAGGGGATCCCCATCACCCTGAACTCGACCGTCAGCACGTCCCCTTTCTTGCCAGCGGGATAGTCGGCCGGGGCCCGGTGTACGGCACCGACGGCGGAGTCGGGGAAGAGGCTGGCGTAAAACCGTGCCGCCTCCTCGGCATCCCCGTCATACCAGAGGCAAATCCTGTTCTTGACTGGTCTCATTGTGTCGCAGCTCCATCCTGGTGTTTGTCCTTCGACGCCCGTGAGCGGGCGCCCAGATGGGTATCCTGCCGCCCGCAGCGCCTGCTGTTTTGCTGGGTGGCAAGCCAGCCTGTACACCGTTTGCCACCCGCTTGGGGCTTGCATGATGGGGTCAAGTGTAGTGGCATGGGGATCCTGGTCACCAGGCCGGGAGCCGGCATGAAGGCCGCAGCAAGAGAGGAGTCTGCCATGGACAGTACCCAGCGATTCTCGACCCGGGTCGAGGCCTATGTGAAATATCGACCCGGTTATCCCGCCGCCATGCTGGATTTTCTGGCAAGGGAGCTGGCCATGGGGCCAGAGGCCCAGGTGGCGGACATCGGCGCGGGCACCGGCATCCTGACCGCCCTGCTGGCCCCCCGGGTCGCGCGGGTCTGGGCGGTGGAGCCCAACGACGATATGCGGGCAGCCGCCAAACGGCTGCTCGCCCAGGTGGGGAACATCGGCTGGCTGCACGGCAGTGCGGAAGCCACGGGCCTGCCCACGGGGGCGATGGATCTGGTGACGGTCGCCCAGGCGTTTCACTGGTTCGATCGCGCGGCTTTTCGGCAGGAGTGCCAGCGGCTGCTCAAGCCCGGTGGCCAGGTCGCTCTCATCTGGAATGACAGGCTGACGAACACCCCGTTTCTCAAGGCCTATGAAGAGGGGCTGCACGCCTACTCGGGGGATTACGAGGAGGTCAATCATCGCAACCTCGGCGAGGCGGATTTTCGCGCCTTCTTCACCGGGGAGTACCGGCTCGATCGCTTCGAGAACAGCCAGCTATTCGATCTTGACGGGGTGCTTGGACGGCTCAACTCCTCCTCCTATGCGCCTGTGGCGGGCACGCCGGCCCACGATCAGATGACGGCGCTCGTTCGCCGCGAGTTTGCTCGCCATGCCGTTGACGGCAAGATAGCCTTCAACTATTGCACCCTGGTCTACAGTGGCCGGGTGTAGCCCCGTTCAGGGCTGACATCCGCAGTGAAAAGGCCCCCGCCAGTGATGGCGAGGGCCTTGTTGCATTTTGGCGGTCTGTATCCGGGCGATGCGAAAGAGACCGTCGCGCGGCGAAGGGGCGGTATCAGCCCTGATCGATGCCGAGAATGGCCATGGCCTTGGCCAGGGTATCGACCGATTCCTGATGCTTGCCCGCGTTGTGCAGGGTCTCTCCGTCCGCCCTCAACTGCTTCACCTCGGCCAGTTGCTCGGCACTGAGGGCGGGGCCTGCGGCCAGGGCGTCGTCTATCTTCTTCATGTCCATGGGGCAGTGGAAGGCGAGGGCGCCGCCGCAAAAGAGCAGGGCGGACAACAACAGCATGAGTCTCATCTTTCGGATCTCCATGTGGGGTTCCCGTCAAGCATAGCCCGCAGGGGGAGGGCATTCGGG
>NZ_CDBK01000091.1:0-363 GCF_000819785.1 Aeromonas caviae
AGCGGCAGGGTATAGACCATGCCACCTAAACTTCCGTATTGAGTCTCAAGAAGATCACCGGATAGTAAGCCAGCTTGTCCACCGAACAAACTGGCCTCCTAGTGAATAGCAATAACAGTTATTTCTCAATGACAGTCGAGACATTAGAATCAAATCATTGGATGACCTTTTATATTTTTTATATCGACACACCTGATTTGGTTTTTAATCATTTCAATAACACGTTCAAAATCCTCAGACTTACAATATAAATTGTCGCTATATGCGACTTTAAAGGGGGTGGATTCAAATCTCAGTGCCTTTTTCCTATTAGAAATAGAAAGCGTGTAGGGCCAGTCTTTTCTAAACATGGTTTCATGCTCT
>NZ_CDBK01000091.1:666-1124 GCF_000819785.1 Aeromonas caviae
AAGAGCGCCATACCCCCAGCGCCAACCAAGGCTAGTGGCCCCAATATGGCGACCGCTACGACACATACCACCACACCAAGCCAAGCCAAACCACGCACTATGGTGTCGGCCACCTCGGGAATAGCATCTTGATAAGTAACGACTACACCCTCCGTAGTTAATCGATAATGGTAATCTTTATCCGCCATAACTAAATAGCGTAGGTAGGGAAACATTATCGCCCCCACTATAATAAATACCCAACCATTGGATGACTCATTCCATATCATGGCACTACCAATCAAGGTAGGTATTCCGATTAAAAAGAGTATCCCCAGCCAGGCAAATGCAGCTGGAACTCGGATGTCCCATTCATGAAGAGTTGGTGCCTCTCGCACCTTTTCCTGATTGGCATCGAGAATACATTGTTGCTCTTCTTGAGGTAGCAGATGGAAAGGCGTCTCCTGCTCATTGCCCTC
>NZ_CDBK01000092.1 GCF_000819785.1 Aeromonas caviae
GGCGTGACGGGGGCGGGGCGGCTGCCTTGCATCAGCCAGAGGAGGGCGAGATGCAGGGCAAGGGCGACGGCCAGGCAGGCAAGGTGAACCGGGCCAAATGCCGGCTTGTCGCGGCCAAAGGTCGGCCTCATTGCGCAGGCGTCCATCAGCCTGCCTTCTCGCTGGTCGTCATATTCGTACTCGAATGTCGATGGGATTGGCCCCGGAACCGGGCCTCGGCGCCCAGCATGCGCCATCGGATAGCCTGCAAACAAGAAACATTATCAATCGCGTTTTAATCAGGTGCGTCAGCGCCAGGGCCGCCCCGAGCCATGATTGGAGGCGAGAAAGGGAGCGCCTTCGGGGCAGACACGCCCAGGGACTGTCCATGTCAGGGGGGCGCCACAGCGGGTCGCGCTGCTCTCTCCCTCGCTCAAGCAGAAATGAAAGCGCTATCAATCACATACAGCCCATGACGAGGTCGACAGTGGTCACATTTTGCGCGTATTGGCCATGAAATGGTCATGGGGGACTCTAGACTGGTCGGGCTCATCTGAAGGCGGGACGTTGCGGATGGGGGAATGCCGGGACACACCGGCATCACACACAAACAATGAAAATAAAGGACTATCAATGGCTAGATGGATACTCGCGGCCGGATTGTTGGGAACCCTGATCACGGCGCCGAGCACGGCGGCGGAGTGGTTCTTCCGGGGCACCGCGAATGGATGGGCGGCGACCGCCATGACGTCGACGGATGGCGTCAATTTTGATACCTGCCAGCGCTTCGTGAGCGGGGATGCCAGCGGCGGCCCGCGCTTCAAGATAGACAGGTACGGCAACTGGCAGCAGAGCTACCCGGCGGCCGACTACGGGGTCAATGCCAACACGGCGTACCAGATCCGCATCAACGCGAGCACCCAGGCGGTGAGCGCGACGGCGGTGGCCAGTTGCGAGGCCTCGGGGTTTGCCAGCACCTTGCCGCAGCTCAACGTGCGCGGCACCTTCAACGGCTGGGCCAGCCTCCCCATGACCCTGGTAGGGGATCACCTGTGGCAGGTGGAAGCCTACCTGGATGGCAAGGCGAGCCAGCGCCTCAAGTTTGATCAGGCTGGCGACTGGGCCGTCAACTTTGGCGACAGCAACGGCGACGGCGTGCTGGAGAAAAGTGGCGGCGACATCTTCTGGAGCGCCGTGGGCACGGTGCGCATCCAGGTCAACGATCAGACCCTGGCCTACAGCATCACCCCCCTTGGGGATGACAACCAGCCGCCGCTCGCGGTCATTACCCCGGGGGGGACGGTGAACGTGACCCTGGGGGCGTCGCTCACCTTGAGCGGCAGCGACTCCACGGATCCCGACGGCCAGATCGCGAGCTATCTGTGGAGCAGCGGCGAGACCACGGAGAGCATCGTCGTCAACACCACCCAGACCGGCACCTTCACCTATGGCCTCACGGTCACCGACGATCAGGGCGCCAAGGGCAGCAGCAGCGTGAGCGTGGTGGTCGGGGCAGGACAGAGCAGCGACAGCTGGTACTTCCGGGGCACGGCCAACAACTGGGGGCTCACCCCCATGACCAGCGAGGATGGCACCACCTTCTGCACCGAGCAGGCCTTTGGCAGCAACAACCCCCGCTTCAAAATTGACCACAAGGGGGACTGGACCGAGGCGTATCCGGCCCAGGATTACCTGGTCAGCGCCAACACCAGCTATCGCATCTGCTTTGACAGCCTGCGCAAGGCCATCGAGGTGGAGACGCTGGCCGGGGCCGATCTGCAGGCCCCCACGGTGACGGCCACCCCGTCTCCGGGGAGTTATGTGGACAGCCAGTCCATCACCCTGGGAGTGAGCGACGATCAGGACAGCGCCCCCGCCGTGCATTTCACCACGGACGGCAGCCAGCCCACCACGGCATCGGCCCGCTATGCAGGCCAGCCCCTGCTGGCGAGTGACAAGGGGAGTGGCACCGATCTGGTGATCCGCACCCTTGCCATCGACGCCAGCGGCAATCAGCGCGAGCAGCGCTTCGAGTACCGCATCGGCGAGCAGGGAGTGGCGAGCGGCGATTTTCGTGCCGAGAGCATCTACTTCCTGCTGACTGCCCGCTTCTATGATGGCGATGCCAGCAACAACTACTACAACCGGGATCGCTACAAGGCGGGGGATCCCCAGTGGCGTGGCGACTTCAAGGGTTTGATCGCCAAGCTCGACTACATCAAGGATCTCGGCTTCACCGCCATCTGGGTGACGCCGCCGGTGGAGAACCGCTCCGGCCTCGACTACCACGGCTACCATGCCTACGACTTCTACCGGGTCGATCCCCGTCTGGAGTCACCGGGGGCGGGTTACCGGGAGTTCATCCAGGCGGCTCACGCCAAGGGGCTCAAGGTGATCCAGGATGTGGTGCTCAACCACTCGAGCCAGTACGGCCTGCGCGGCAAGACCTGGATCGATCGCCTGCCCGTCAAATACTACGTACCGGCGGGGTCGAGCCAGGGACTTATCAACAATGGTCCCTATCAGGGCAATCTTGGGGACTACGCCAGTGCCAACCGCTGTGACGACGACAACCCGGCGGCGCCCGACTGGTACAAGGCCCGCTGCCAGTCCGATCCGGCGGGCACCCAGCCCCTGGTAGACCCCAAGACAGGCGCCACCGTGCCGAGCGCAGGCTACAACCCCAACCGCTTCTTCGGCATCGACGCCCAGACCCTGGATCCCGCCTGGTATCACCTGGACGGTTTCATGTCCGGCGGTGACTGGGAGAGCCCGCTTGCCCTGCAGCGCAAGCACATGGCGGGGGACTGCATCGATCTCGCCACCGGCAACCAGAACGTCAAGGACTACCTCAACGGCGCCATTCGTCAGTACCTCGACATGGGGGTCGATGCCATCCGTATCGATACCTTGAAACACATCGAGCGGGACGAACTGCTGACCTATGTCCATGACTGGCAGGCCCACAAGCCGGGGCTGTTCGTCTTTGGCGAAAACCTGGTCAAGGGCACCGGATGGGGCTCTGAGCTGGCCAACGACAATGCCTCGGCGGTGATCCGCCCCTGGTGGTATACCCGCACCACGCCGAACCCGGCCAATCCCCGTGCAGGGGGCGATTCCGGCCTCTCTGTGCTGGACTTCTCGCTGTTCTCCACCTTCCGTGACAACGTCACCCGGGGGAACTTTGGCGGGGTAGGGGGGATTTTCGCCATGGACTGGGTCTATGGGGATGCCACCAAGCTCATCACCTTCTTCCAGAACCACGACGTGGGGCCGGACAACGACTTCAAGTACCGCTACGGCGGGGAAGAGGGGAATGCGGCCATGACCTACAACCTGCTCTGGACGGCGCGGGGGATCCCGACCCTCTACTACGGGGAGGAGGTGATGTTCCAGGCGGGCAAGCCTCAGGACATCGACGGGGCCACCATGACGGTGGATCAGACCGGTCGTGCCTACTACGGGGAGGTGCTGGACAACCCCGCCACCTCGAGCCACCCGCTCTATCAGCACATCAAGCGCCTGAACCAGATCCGCAAGGCGGTGCCCGCCCTGCAAAAAGCGCCCATGAGCCAGGTGAACGAGTGGGGGAGCGGCATCAGCTTCGTGCGTGATCTGAGCGCCCAAGGGAGCTACGCCGCCGTGGGCCTTGCGGCCAACTCGGCCCAGCAGATAAACCTGAGTGGCCTGAAGAACGGCACCTACACGGACGCGGTAACCGGTGCGAGCCAGAGCGTCAGCAACGGCAGCCTGAGCTTTGCGGTGCCCGCCTATTCGGCGCGGGTCTGGGTACTGAACGGCCCGGGCAAGGTGGGCGCGGACGGCAAATACCTCAAGTAAGGAAGCCCTGTCACAGGGAGCAGCGAGTCGGCCTTCGGGCCGACTTTTTTATTCTGCCTTCTGCCTCTGCCTGAATGGATGCCCCATCCTGATGGGACTCTGGCTGCGGAGGGGCTGGTGAATGGGCAGACCTGTGGACTTGCGACCAGCACGCTCATGGGAAGGGGGCTAGAGGGAAGGGAAGTAGTGCATCCGCCGCCCGAGTCACTCCATGCTCTGCATATTGCAGTGCTCATGGCAGTGAGCAAAGCGGTGCCCATGTCGCCTCTGTGCCGCGGTGCAAGGCAAACCGTGCCACTCGGTTGCTCTATATTGGTGCGGCTGCACTTAATTGGTGCGTAATGTCCACATCCGCCCCTGGAGCCCGCCCCGAAGAAACACGCCGTTTGGCCCCCGGATTTCCCCCATGACAAGCATCATCCATGCTGAAAAGCGGCATCGTATCGACATGATCTGCCGAAAAACCGGGCTGTGAAGGGGATAGCACGAGGCCTTTTTCGGTGACTCGGGTAAACATGCTGCGCCATTGTGATGGCCGATCACGGAAGTGGTGAACTCTACCTGCATATTGCGCATTTATCGGAATTTAAATCCGATTATTTATGTTATCGCGGACTCTTGTTTTGATTGGCGCTCTTTTTGCTGTGCCTTGTCATCCCCACGATGGCGACATAAGGGGGCGGGGGACGCAAGAT
>NZ_CDBK01000093.1 GCF_000819785.1 Aeromonas caviae
GGTGCAGGGGGCGGGGACCAGCGTGGTGACCCTGGTCGGGTCGCTCGATGATCTCAACGGCCTGCTGGCAGGCAACCTGCACTACGAGCCAGCCAAGGACTTCTGGGGCCAGGACAACCTGAGCATCACCACCTCGGATCAGGGCAATACTGGCGCCGGTGGCGTCCTGACCGACAGCGCCCAGATTGCCATCCAGGTGACGGCCGAGCCGGACGATCCCCAACTGGGGGTCGGCACCCACGATATCCTTGCGCTGCAAGGGGCCTGGGTGCCGCTCAACCTCAGCGCCAGCGTGGTCAATCCTGCACCGGGCGAGCTGTCTGTGCGGATCCAGAACCTCGGCAGCGCCCAGGTGGTGGACGAACACGGCCAGAGCGTCGGCCACGCGGATGGCAACGACTGGTTGCTGCCGATGGACCAGTCCGTGCCCATCTACCTCAAGGATCTGCCGGCGGGGGATCATGCCCTCACCCTGAGTGCCGAATCCAGCCTGGGTAGCGGCACCCTGAGCTCGGCCACGGAGACCATCACCATCCACAGCCAGAGCGGCCACGATCTGCTGGGCTCGGATCAGGGGGACTGGCTGTTCGGCTCCTCCGGTAATGATCGCCTCCTGGGCGGCATGGGGGATGATGTGCTGCGGGGCGGTCAGGGCAACGACATCCTGACCGGTGGCGCCGGCAGCGATCTCTTCGTGTGGGGCAGTGGTGACGAGGGGACGACGGCCTCTCCGGCGATAGACACCATCACCGACTTCCGTCCCCAGGAGGGGGACAGGATCGATCTGGCGGACCTGCTCAAGGGGGTGACCGACAACAGCGTGGATGGCCTGCTGGGTCATCTCCAGGCATCGGTGACCAGCACCGGCAACGGCTTGAGTGACGTGAGCCTGTCGGTCTCCCCGGCGGGGGATGGCAATGTCACCCAGCAGATCACCCTGAAGGACGTGGATCTGAGTGGCTGGAACCTGAGCGGCTCCTCCTCTCACGACATCCTGCAATCCATGCTGGATCAGCACAGCCTGATCATCCAGCACCCCTGATGGGGTGAGAAGATGCAAAGAGCCGGCGAATGCCGGCTCTTTTTTTGGCTGAATATGCTGGCTTGATATTTCCTGGTGGTGGTAATGGGAGATGGATTTTAACGGGGTGGGTGTTGTTGCTGCTTTTCACTGTGTGGGTGGTTCAAACAACCAAAAGGTTCGCCGCCCGGGCCTCCCATCGGGCTGCCCGGGCGGCGTCAGGGCCTTGCCGCGCCGATCCCGGTCAATACCGACCAGAGGGGGCGCTGACATTGACCGGGGCGTGTCTCTTCCAAGCCGGTGCCCGTGATGATGGGCGGACCGGGGAGATGGCGGTCAGGCCAGCGCCCGTGCCAGCAGGTGCACCGGGTGTTCGCAGCGAAACGCCGTGCTCATCTCGATCTGCCACTTGCAGGTTTCGCAGTCGGTGATGACCAGATCGGGCTTGAGCCGGTTTATCTGATCGAACAGCCCCTGACCGATGGCCTGGCTGGTGTCGTAGTTCTCCGACTTGAAACCGTAGGTGCCGGCGATGCCGCAGCACTGGGAGTCCAGCACCGTTACCTTGACGCCGGGGATGGCCCGCAGCAGTTCGAGGGTATAGATGACCCCCCCCATCTTCTCCAGGTGACAGGGGGTGTGGTAGGCGATGTGCAGATTGAGGGGCTTCATGGCCGGTTTGTTGCCCCGATCGAACTCGTTCCACAGGAAGCGGGTCACCAGGGAGATGCGATCCCGCACCTTGTGGTTGTCCTGCTCCAGCAGGTGGGGATATTCGTCCCGCAGGGTGAAGCCGCAGGTGGAGGAGGTGGCCAAGAGCGGCATCTCGTTGCCGAGCAGGGTGTTCTCCAGCTGCTGGATGTTGAAGGCCGCCTGCTGCTTGGCCTTGTCCATGAAGCCGTTGGCAATCAGCGGCACGCCGCAGCACTTCTCCCGCGCAAGCAACTGGACGCCGATGTTCATGGCGTTGAGCACCTGCACCAGCTCCTTGCCGAGCTGAGGGTGGTTGTAGTTCACATAACAGCCGTGGAAGTAGGCGATCTGGCGCGCAAAGCGGGCCTGAGTCGCTTTCTGCTTCTTGTACCAGCCGCGGAAGGTGCCTTGTGAATATTTGGGCAAGTCCCGGTGGGAGGAGACCCCCAGCGCTTTGTCCAGCACCTGTTTCATCGGCTTGAGGCCGGTGGTGAAGTTGACCACCGGGGCCATCAGGGTGGACATGCTGCCCATCAGATCCGTGTGGGAGAGCACGAACTCGCGGATCCCCGGTTTGAAGCCGCTGTACTGGTGCTTGGCCTTGGCGATGATGTCGCCGATGCGCACCCCGCTCGGGCAGGCCACTTCGCAGCGCTTGCAGTTGGTGCAGTATTTGAGGGCGCTGTCAAAGAGCTCCGGGCTCTTGATGCGCAGCCGCTCCCCATCCGGGCCCGCCTGCTTGGGGCCGGGGTAGGCCGGGTTGGCCTTGGCCACCGGGCAGTAGGCGGTACAGACGGTGCATTTGATGCACTGATCGAAAGTCTGGTTGGCATGATCCAGTAGCATGTCAGTTCTCCTCCCGTTGGGTGTGAAGGCACGGGATATGGGACAAAATCATCATTGGGCTGAACCCAAAATGTGACCGGCAGCCTGCCAGCCGGTGGCAACCGCGGCACCTGAGCCTGAGCCCTCCTTGGATTGGGCATCGTAGTGGGCCAGCACGCCGTGTCGTTTGAGTGGGAATATGTGATTCATCTCAGCCCTCCGCCAGAATATGGCCAGCGGCTTGCCAGCCGGTGGCAACGGCCACGCCGGAGCCGGAACCTTCTTTAATGGGGTCATAGTGCGCCAGCACGCTGCCGGCGCCGTAAAGGTTGGTGAGGGGCCTGCCGCCGCGCAGCACCCGCAGCCGCTCGTCGGTCTTGACCCCGAAGCCCATGAAGGGGTGGTGGTCGAACAGGCGGCGGCCGGCCCAGGCGTCGCGCTCGGCAAGGCTCAGTACGTCGGCATCGAAGATGGGTTCACGAATGCCCCCGAGGCGCGACTCCAGCCCGCGGCTGAAGAAGCTGCCGGAGGCGAGCACGAAGTGGTCCGCCTCGAACAGCTGATCCTCCCCGTGCTGGCTGTGCACCCCGATCACCTTGTCGCCGTCATAGCGAGCGCCCAGCACCCGCTCGCTGGTGAGGAAGGTGCCGCCAAGGGCCATGAAGCGGCGCTTGAGGGCCTCCTGCATCCGCATGCCGATGAGGGACGGCGGCATGGTGGCCACCTCCTTGATGGTGCAGCCGGTGCGCCGTTCCAGCTCGTTCAGACGCGGGCCGACCAGCCCCAGCGACAGGCAGGCGGGCAGCACGATATGGCGACAGCCGGGCACGCCGCATCCCTGCACCATGCGGCTGATCTCGCGGGCCAGATCCGCCAGCAGGTCCTGCTGGCCAGGCCCCTGCTTGTCGAACAGGCGGGCGATGTCGGCGGAGCGAAACTCGTGGGGATTGCGGCTGAACTGGGCGAGCTGGGGCAGGCGAATTTCCCCGGTCAGGATGCGGCTGTGGGCAAAGCGGGCGTGGGTCGCGAGATTCGCCGCCGCGAGCGCCGGGTGAAAATCGCGAAACCCTTCCAGGGTGGCGAGCAGGATGGCGTCGGGAGCGGGGGCATCAGTCGCGCAGGCACAAGTGTCGGGGGAGAGCCAGGTGGATTTCAGGGTGCCGATGGGGGTCAGGCGATGGTGGTTGTGCTCCTGGCGCATCAGGGGCAGCCCCTCTTCTGCGCAGTGGCGTTGCAGGTCGGCCAGACTCCCCTCGATATTCTGCATCCCCACCTTGCTGTAAGGGTGATCCGGATGGGCCGCCATGAAGGCGGGCAGGGCGGCGCGGGGATCCCCCTCGCTCTCCAGCAGATCCACCGAGCCGGAGGAGAAGTGCAGGGCGCTTTGGCCGGAAGCCATCAGCAGGGTCTTCTGGCCGGCCTCGGCCAGACGCAGGGCCGCCGAGAGGCCCGCCATGCCGCCGCCGATCACGATGCTGTCAAATTTCATGGCTGCGCTCCTTGGTGGAATTTGCGGTGCTGGCATCGAGCGGGAAGGGGGGCTCGCTCACCAGGTGGGGGGCCGTCCACTCGCCAAGGCCGAACAGTCCCTCGTAGATCCAGTAGGTAAATTCCGCTTCCCGCAGGGCATCGCCCCACAGCACGGGGCGGGTACCCTTGTAGCGCTCCTCCAGGAACTGGCGCAGCATGACGCAGGCCTGACGACCGTCCGCCTTGCCGTACTCTTGCATCAGGCCGGCGGCGCGGTAGGCGCACAGCTCCCCCTGACAGGGGCCCATGCCGAGGCGGGTGCGGCGGCGCAAGTCCACCAGGTTGTCCACGTCGAGCTCCCGCAGGGCGTATTCAATCTCGCCCGCGGTCACCATCTCGCACTCGCAGATGAGGGCGTTGGCCTTGGGGTTGTCGCGGAAAAAGGCGATGACCCGCTCGCCGTGGCGGTACTGGGCCGAGCCTTCGGCGGGTACCGAGAGGCCGGGGGCGGAGACCTTCTCCGGATCCCGCGAGCCGGGCAGGCTCAGCTCGGCGGTGCGACAGGGCTTGCTGTTGCCAAGCTTTTTGGCCAGCAGATCGGTGGCCCATTCGGCCATCAGCCGGTAGGTCATCAGCTTGCCGCCGGTGATGGTGTTGAACCCCTGGAGGCCGTCACGATCGCTGTGATCCAGCAGCACGATGCCGCGGCTGATGTTGCGGCCCGACTCGTCGCCATCCACCGCCACCAGCGGGCGAACGCCAGCGTAGGCCCGCAGCAATCGGGTGCGGGCCATGATGGGGGCCAGTTTTATCCCCTCGCGCAGCAGCACCTCCACCTCTTCGGGCTCGACGGTGAGCTGGTCAATCTTGTGGTAATCGATGCGACTCGACGTGGTGCCGATGAGGGAGATGGTATCGCCTGGCACCAGAATGTCCGCGTCCGCCGGTTTGCGGCAGCGGTTGAGCACCAGCTGGTTGAGGCGGTAATCCATGATGAGCAATGAGCCCTTGGCCGGGAACATGCGGATGCTGAGGTCGGCATACTCGCAGATCTGCTGGCCCCAGATGCCGGCGGCGTTGATCACCTCCTGGCACTCCACCTCGAACGCTTCGCCGGTGCGGGTGTTGATCGCCTTGACCCCGTGCACTCTGTCTTGGGAGCGGAGCAGCCCCAACACCTTGCTGTGGGTGAAGATGCGGGCGCCGTGTTCTTTCGCGTCCAGCACGTTGGCAGCGGCCAGGCGGAACGGATCGACCGTGCCGTCCGGCACCTGGATGGCGCCGATCAGCGCCGGGTTGACGTTGGGTTCGAGGCGCAGCGCATCGGCGGGATCCAGCTGGCGGGCGTCGATGCCGGCTAGGGCGCAGGCGTCCATGAAGGTATTTTGAAAATGGATGTCATCTTCCGGCAGGGTAATGAAGAGGCCGCCGGTGTCCTCGACGCAGTGGCTGGCGATCCGCTTGAGGATGCGGTTCTCCTGAATGCACTCGCGGGCGGACTCCTGATCCGTCACCGCGTAGCGGGCGCCGGAGTGGAGCAGGCCGTGGTTGCGGCCCGTGGTGCCGGCGGCGATGTCGTCCCGCTCAAGCAGGATGCAGTCGATGCCGCGCAGTGCGCAATCGCGCATGATGCCGGCGCCGGTGGCGCCCCCCCCTATGATGACGACTTGTGTGGTGATTCTTTTCATTCGTGCCCGTCTCATCTCTTCCAGATGGTGCCAGTGTGGCGCCTTCACGACGTAAAATGTTTGATATGGGCCAAATTAATGTTCGTAAACGCTCATTGAGTGTGAAGGGATGAGCGAAATGTGATGAACCTCACGTCACCGTCGGGGCGGGGCAGGGGGAAGCATGGCGGGGAAAAGAAGGCCAGCCC
>NZ_CDBK01000094.1:0-85272 GCF_000819785.1 Aeromonas caviae
GCGCATAATGTATATTATGTTAAATTGAATATCTTGGTATTCTGTCACCCTCAACCGAACTGTGTATAATGGTGGCAATTGATCCTATCCCCGACCGGATGTCTTAAGTGGCTGAATTAACATCAGAACAATTAAAACCCGCTTTCTCGATTGAGCAGTTCCCCACACTTGGCGAACTCGACCCCATTCCGTTTGCCGCCCTGCAACCCAGAGCGATTTCGGGTATCAAACGGCTGGCCAGTTTTGATGGTGACTGCCCGGTCATGATCCTCAACGGTTTCCCCGGTGCAGATTACGAGAATGTCTGCCAGACCCTGATTGCCTCTTCGAATGGCAAGGATGGCGACCTGTTCGATCTCTGTTATACCGAGAATCTCAACAACCCTTTCAAACCCATCTGGCTGCGCCTGCAACCGGGCTCGGGTTTCGAGTTCTGCGAGATGGTCGGCGAGCTGCTCAAGCTGATGAGCCACCATCTCGACGCCGAGCGGCTGGTCACCCGGATCATCCGCAAACAGAACAACGACCCCAAGATCGTGGATTTCCTCTCCGATCTGGCCGCCCATGTCGCCCAGGGCCTCGAGTTCCAGCACCCGGTGCTCATCAACCTGCTGATCCATCATGAGGATCAGCAAGCCCCTGTCGTCTACGGCCGCGACCTGAACTGGGATACCTTGTTCGGCTCCATCAACTATCAGACGGAACAAGGCTCCGTCTACGCCAACCAGCACCTTTTGGAACCTGGTCTGCTGCGGGAAGCCAACGGTGGTTACCTGGTACTTCAGCTTGATGAGCTGCTGGATCAGCCTCATCTCTGGTTCAAGCTCAAAAACGCCATGCAAAAAGGCGAGCTGGACTGGAATGCCTATCAGGAAGGCAAGACGCTGACGCCGTTCTTCACCCCGGAAGCGACCCCCATCCGGTTCAAGTTGATCCTGGTCGGTGACAGGCTGGACGTGGCGGAATTCCAGATGCTGGACAGGGACATGGCGGAGCGTATCTTCCTGCGTGCCGATCTGGTCTCCGAAGTGAACATCGAGGAAGATCTCCCCGCCTTCCTGCAATATCTCGCCTGGCTGCGAGCGCGCTGGGCGCTGCTGGATTTCACCCCAGGTGCCCTCCTCGCCCTCTGTCGCCATGCCAGCCGCCTGTGTGACCACCAGGAGTGGCTATCCCTCTCCGAGGTACAGCTCGGCGCCATCATGCGCATGGCCGACAGCTTGGCCCGCGAGCTGGAAGCGACCTGCGTCACTGACGAACATATCCTGCTCGCCCTGGAAGAGCAGGATTACCGCCTCAACTATCTGGTGGAGCAATCGGATCAGGGTGTCATCGACGGCCAGATCCTGCTGCAGACCGACGGGGAAGAGGTTGGCCAGATCAACGGCCTTTCCGTCATCCAGGTGGCTGGCCATCCCTATGACTTCGGGGAGCCGGTACGCCTCACCGCGACCGTCCACCTCGGGGATGGCGATGTGGCTGACATCGAGCGCAAGGCGGAGCTCGCCGGTCACATTCACGCCAAGGCCATGATGATCATCCACGGCTACCTCTCCAACAAGTTCGGCGCAGAGAACCCCTCGCCGCTCTCGGCCAACCTGGTGTTCGAGCAGTCATACCACGAGATCGATGGTGACAGCGCCTCCCTGACCGGCCTGTGTGCCCTCCTCTCCGCCCTCGCCCGCCAGCCCATCTATCAGCACTTCGCCGTGACCGGTGCGGTCGACCAGTTCGGCAATGTGCAGGCCGTTGGCGGCGTGAACGAGAAGATTGAGGGCTTCTTCCGGGTGTGCAAGATCCACGGTCTCACCGGCAAGCAAGGCATTCTGCTGCCAGGCACCAACGCCCAGCAGCTCAACCTCTCTGATGAAGTGATCGCGGCAGTAGAGGCCGGCCAGTTCCACATCCACCCGGTGGATCACGTGGAAGAGGCAATCGAGCTGCTCACCGGCTGCGTCGCTGGCGAACCGGACATGCCGGATACCCTGTTTGGTCGCATCCAGGAGAGACTGGACGAACTCAATGGCACGGCAACCAAGAGTGGCGGCCTGCTGCGCAGCCTGCTGGATCGGCTGCTTGGCCGTTAAATGAAGTGATCGGAGTTGTTTAGCGAACATCTGTAAGCTAAATTGGCCCGGCTTTGACCCATATGAAGGATAAACAGCGTGACCCTAGATAACGACACCACTGATCCCCGCCTCTCCCTGTGCGAACAAGGCAAAGAGTCCTTTACCCGTGAAGAGCTGCTTGCCTGCAGCCGTGGCGAATTATTTGGTGAAGGTAACAGCCAGCTGCCCGCCCCCAACATGCTGATGATGGATCGCATCGTCAAGATCAACGGCCATGGCGGCGAGCACGGCAAGGGTGAAATCCTGGCTGAACTCGATATCACGCCGGATCTCTGGTTCTTCGACTGCCACTTCCCCGGCGATCCCGTCATGCCCGGCTGCCTGGGCCTGGATGCCATGTGGCAACTGGTCGGCTTCTTCCTGGGCTGGAAAGGGGGTCCTGGCAAAGGACGTGCGCTGGGTGTCGGTGAAGTCAAGTTCACCGGCCAGATCCTGCCGACGGCCAAGAAGGTCACCTACAAAATCACCTTCAAGCGCGTCATCAACCGCAAACTGGTCATGGGCATTGCTGATGGCGTCGTGGAAGTGGATGGTCGCCCCATCTACAGCGCCACCGATCTGAAAGTGGGCCTGTTCAAAGACACCACCGCATTCTGATCCTGCTCCTGGGTGAGCAGAGACAACGTAAAGGGGCCACGATGGCCCCTTTCCTTTTGTAATGAGTGATGAAGTATCGGTTACTTCATGAAGAGGCCTGAGCCTCGCCCTTCCATGGCATCGCGCCAACCACCAAGCCAATGGCCCCTGGCATCCAGGCACTGGTACGGACACGCTTCTTTCTGTTTGCCGACTACGCCAGCCTGATAACCACGAGCGCGAGCTCTCTCCAGACGGTCCCGTTTCTGTCTCTTCATCATCTACGACCCTCTTCGTGGAACAAAAAAAGCGACCAGTTTTTCACCGGTCGCCTTCATCTTTACCCCAGGGGGGAGGCAGGGTCAAACAAAAAATTCCATGCTATTCAGGGGTTGTGACACAAGATACTGAACTGCATTAATTTTTGATGACACTTATTTATCGCTGATAGCGACGCAGCCAGGCAAAGGGCAGCGCCAGCAGAGTCAACCAGAACAGGCTGCCACCACCGCCCTCGCCACCATCCTGACCGGTCTGGTTGTTGACCGGCGCATTGCTGACCACATAGCTGGCCGGGGCATTGCCCTGATAATCCGCCACGGCCGGCGTCAGTTTGACGGCGACCACGGTGGCGTTGGCGCGTTTGTTGAGGTCGCTCTCGCTGTCATAGCGATACGCCGTCGCGGCAATGGTGCCGTCGCTGCTGATGCCGCTGGCATAAGCGATGTGATAGTACTTGCCGTTCTGGGCACACTGCTTGTTGCCGGCGTCATCCTTGCCACAGATGAGATCGTTCAGATACCAGCTGTTGGCCGGGGCAGCCGCGTTCAGCAGGAAGGCTTCCTGCATGCGGTTGGTGCCATTGACCACCGGTTGGGTCTGATGGCGGGAGTCGCGCCAGCCAACCACCATGTTGTGCTCGTTGATGGCGGCCGCTTCCGAGCCTGCCCCCGAGACCGGCTTGTCCTGGAGAGGAAGGCTGGCCGCCGTACCCGGCTTGCTCAGGTTGAACAGGAACATCTCCACCGGGCGGTTCTGGCCCTTGTTGATGCGATAGCGCTGGTTGCCGATCACGTAGCCGTTGTCGTTGACGGCCACGGCCCAGCTGTGTTGCAGCTTGGCATCGTCCTTGCCAGGCTCGCCATCCGGCAGCGGGATGATCTTGGTGGTGCCCACGGTGCCGGCAGCCGTATCCAGGGTCCAGTAGCTGGCGAGGTTGCGACCATCCAGATCACCGGTGCCCACCTCGCCGGTAGAGCTGTAGCCCACGCCGTAGAGGGTGCCGTTGTACTTGGCCACGCCCAGTGCAGAGGCAGTTTGCAGCACCTCGTCACGCTGATGACCATAGGTGCCGGCCTGCATCAGCTTGTTGAACCCGCCCGAGCTGTTGAGCAGCCAGAAGCTCGCCTGGGTATCGACCCCGGGGCAGTAGCGGAAGTCACCGTACTGGCTGTCATTGCCCGTCTCGAAACACCACTTGTAGAAGTCACCGCCCACCTTGTGGCGATACTTGTCGCTGGCCGCGGTACCGGTCACCAGATACTGACCGTTGTCCAGCTTCTTGATGGAGGTGGGTACGCTCAGGCCGTGGGTGCTGGCCGCATCCTTGAGCTCGACCGGGTTGCCGTCATTGACCACGGCAAAGGCGGTGCGCAGCTTGCCATTCATCTTGTAACCGACCCGATCCTCCGGGACATCCCCGAGGGCCGTCACCAGGCCATCGACCTCGGAGCTGGTCACGTAGCCCAGGTTGCTGCGTTGATCCACCTTGTCCAGGAAGTCGCGACGCCACTGGTAGGCAAAGCCCGAGTTGTCGCTCCAGAAGGAGTTGCAGACCGAGTTGGAGAGCATGCAACCCTGCTCGAAACGGAAACGATCGACCAGGAAGTCGGCAAACCGCACGGTGGAGAAGTATTCCGCCATGTTGTTCTTGGTGTTGAGCCCGATGAGGCCGTTGGCATCGCCGCTGATCCCGCTGGCATAGCCTTTGACTTCGTCATCGACGATGGTGAAAAAGGAGCTTTGTGCCGCCTGCGCGTTGAGGCTGGCGCCGACCAGGATGGCCAGCATGGATAATTGCTTTTTCATCTACTTCCTTAGTCTTGATGTTTCAACGCTTCCAACTCCTCCCAACGGGAGAAGGCGTGTTCCAATGCGGCCTCTGCCGCATTCAATGCATCCAGTTTGGGCTGGGTCTGCTCTGCTGGCAGGGAGAAGAAACCGGGGTGGTTAATCTCGGCCTGCAGGGCATCGAGTTCCATTTCCAACTGTTCCAGCCGGGCTGGCAGATTATCCAGCTCCAGTTGCAACTTGTAAGAGAGTTTTCGTGTTTTTTTCGCAGGCTCCGCTGCCGATGCGACAGGCTCTGCCACCTTGACCGGGGCCGGCTTGGCCGTCTGTTGGGCG
Source organism: Aeromonas caviae (assembly GCF_000819785.1). Taxonomy (GTDB): domain Bacteria; phylum Pseudomonadota; class Gammaproteobacteria; order Enterobacterales; family Aeromonadaceae; genus Aeromonas; species Aeromonas caviae. The sequence goes on from NZ_CDBK01000094.1 coordinate 5,112, forward strand.
GCCTGCAGGGCTCGTGTAGCCATCATGTCGGCGTAGCCCCCGACATAATCGCTGATCCGTCCATCCCCTTCAAACAGCCAGCAGCCGGTCACGGTATTGTCGATGAAACGGCGATCGTGGCTGACCAGCAGCAGGGTGCCCGGGTAATCGGTGAGCAGCTCTTCCAAAAGTTCCAGCGTTTCGACATCCAGGTCGTTGGTTGGTTCATCCAGAATCAACAAGTTACTGGGTTTGAGGAAGAGTTTGGCCAACAGTAGACGGTTTTTCTCGCCCCCTGACAAGGCCTTGACCGGGGTGCGCGCCCGCTTGGGCTCGAACAGGAAGTCCTGCAGATAGCCGAGGATGTGACGGGAGCGGCCGCGAACCATCACCTCCTGCTTGCCCTCCCCCACGTTGTCCACCACCGTCTTCTCGGGGTCGAGCTGCTCACGGTATTGATCGAAGTAAGCTACTTCCAGGTTGGTCCCCTGGCGCACCGAGCCACGGCTCGCCTCGAGCTGGCCCATCAGCAGCTTGATCAGGGTCGACTTGCCGCAGCCGTTGGGGCCAACCAGAGCAATCTTGTCCCCGCGCAGCACCTGCAGATCTAGTCCCTGGAACAGGGTGCGATCACCAAAGTCCAGCCCCAGCCCCTCGGTCTCGAACACCAGCTTGCCGGAGCGGCCCGCCTCGTCCAGTTGCAGCTTGGCCTTGCCCTGCAGTTCCCGGCGCTGGGTGCGCTCCATGCGCATCGCCTTGAGGGCCCGCACCCGTCCCTCGTTGCGGGTACGACGCGCCTTGATCCCCTGGCGCACCCACACCTCTTCCTGGGCCAGCTTGCGGTCGAACTCGGCGTTTTTCAGCTCCTCGACCCGCAGCCACTCCTCCTTGCCTTGCAGATATTCGTCATAGTTGCCGGGCCAGGAGGTGATCACGCCGCGATCGAGATCGATGATCCGGGTCGCCAGCTTGTGGATGAACTCCCGGTCGTGGGAGATGAAGACGATGGCGCCGCGAAAGTCCTTGAGGAACTCTTCCAGCCAGTTGATGGCATCGATGTCCAGGTGGTTGGTCGGCTCGTCCAGCAGCAACAGATCCGGATCACACGCCAGGGCGCGGGCCAGAGCCACCTTGCGCAGCCAGCCGCCAGACAGACTGTCGAGCGTCACATCAGGGTCGAGATCAAGCAGGGTCAGCACCTGATTGATGCGGGTCTCGTACTGCCAGCCGTTCTGATAGTCGAGCTGCTCCTGCAACTGGCTCATGGTGCGAATGTTGGCATCGGAAGGGTCGTGCGCCAGGGCGTGGGAGACATGGTGGTACTGCTTGAGCAGCTCCCCTACCCCGGCCAGCCCTTCTGCGGCGTAATCGAACACGGTGATCTCGCTCGAGGCGGGCGGATCCTGCTCGAGGCGGGTCACTTTCAAATCTTGTTGCAACACCAGACGGCCGTCGTCCAGCGGCAGTTCGCTGGCAATCACCTTCATCAGGGTAGACTTGCCCGCCCCGTTGCGCCCCACCAGGCAGAGGCGCTCGCCCCGCTCTATGGTGAGCTCGGCATGGTCGAGCAGCGGAAAATCACTGAACGACAGGGACGCGCCGTGCAATGTCAAAAGAGCCATGTTTGTTCCTTGTTGCTTATGAAAAAACGGGCGGCAGCGTGAATCTGCCCCCGTTTTGTCGTCAAATCCTGCTCACCCCTGTGCCAGCCAGCCTTGCAGCTCCCTCAGGGTGAAGGGCCAGCCCAGCTCCCGGCCGGCACTGTCTTGCAGCACCGGGATGCGCACCCGGTAAGCCTCGAGCCAGGCCTCCTCCTCCAGGATGTCGCAGCGGCGGGTCTGCGCGGCCATCCCGGCCTGTTCCACCAGCGCCCACGCCTGTTCGCACAGGTGGCAGCCGTCGGTGTGAAACAGGGTCAGCATCAGCCTTGTGCCTCGGCGTGGGTGATGATCCAGCAGTTGTGGATATGCTGGTTGCGCTCGAAGTCCTTGGGCCGGGTCTTGTTCGTGATGTTCTGCGCCTTGAGACCGATGGCGTCAAGGCCGGCCAAGTCCATCTTGAAGTGGCGCTTGTTGTTGGAGAAGACCAGGGTGCCGTCCGCCGCGAGCAGGCGCTTGAGGTGCTGCATCAACAGCAGGTGATCCCGCTGCACGTCGAAGCTCTCGTCCATCCGCTTGGAGTTGGAGAAGGTGGGCGGATCGATGAAGATGAGGTCGTACTGCTCGTCGGCTTCCGACAACCACTTCAGGCAGTCCGCCTGCACGAACTTGTGCTCACGGCCCACCAGCGAGTTGAGGCGCATGTTGTCCTGGGCCCAGTTGAGGTAGGTGCGCGACATGTCCACCGTGGTGGTTTCGCGGGCGCCGCCGAGCCCCGCGTGCACGGTGGCACTGCCGGTGTAGGCAAAGAGGTTCAGGAAGCGCTTGCCCCGAGCCATCTGGCCCAACATGCGGCGGGTCTGACGGTGGTCGAGGAAGAGGCCGGTGTCCAGATAGTCGTAGAGGTTGACCCAGAGGCGTGCACCGTACTCCTGCACCTCCATCCGGTGCTGCTCTTCGGAAAGCTTCTGGTACTGCTGTTTGCCTTCCTGGCGCTCGCGCACCTTCAGGATCACCTTCTCGCCGTCCATGCCAGTTACCTTGATGGCGGCCTGCACCATGTCCAGCAGACGCTGGCGGGTCTTCTGGGCGGGGATGTCCTTGGGCGCAGCGTACTCCTGTACCACCAGATAATCCTGATAGCGGTCGATGGCGGCGTTGTATTCCGGCAAGTCCGCGTCATAGAGGCGGTAACAATCGAGGTTCTCCTTGCTCGCCCATTTCTCGAGGGTCTTCAGATTCTTGCGCAGACGGTTGGCAAAGTCCTGGGCCACCTCTTTCTGGGAAGCGACGGCATCGAGGGCGATCTGGTAGTTGCGCAGTTGACACTCGAGGGCGCCGTTGAACAGGCGATACTGCTTGTCGGCACGCAGGCGCAGGCAGCTCAGGAGTTCGGGAGAAGCGGAGAGAATGGTGACCTTCCACCCCTGGAAGCCGCGGCGCAGGGCATCGCCAAGGGCCTGATGCACTTCCAGCAACGCCGGGAACTCCCCAAGACGCTCGCCATAGGGCGGGTTGGAGATAAGCATGCCGACCTGACGGCTCTCCCCTTCCACAGCCGGCATCGGCAGCGGGTTTTCCAGCTTGGTGACATCGGCCTGCTTGAAGGTGATGAGATGGGCCACGCCGGCGGCTTTGGCGTTGTCACGGGCCTTCATCAGGACCCGGGTATCCGCATCGCAACCGAACAGTTTCACCTCGCAGCGCTGCATGCCGCGCTTGGCACGCACCTGGGCTTCCATCATCAGACTCTGCCACAGTTCACCATCGTGTTGCAGCCAGCGATCGAAACCGAAGCGTTCGCGGCGCAGGGCCGGCGCCATGTCGGCAGCGATGAAGGCCGCTTCAATCAGCAGGGTGCCGGAGCCGCACATGGGGTCCATCATGGGCTCGCCGGCCCAGCCGCTGCGGGCGATCATGGCCGCAGCCAGGTTCTCTTTGAGGGGCGCCTCGCCGGTGCCCTGGCGATAGAAGCGCTGGTGCAGCGCCGGGCCTGACAAGTCCAGCGTGATATTGGCCTTGCCTTTGCCAAGGTGCGCCATGATGCGAATGTCCGGGGACTTCTTGTCCACATCCGGGCGCACGTGACCGCGCTTGGTGAAGCGATCGACGATGGCGTCCTTGATCTTCAGGGCACCGTACTGGGTATTGCGAATGGAGGCGTTGGTACCGGTAAAGTCCACCGCGATGGTGGCGGTACCGGAGAAGTGATCTTCCCAGGGAATGGTATGGGCCCCGAGGTAGAGGTCCAGATCGTCGTTCATCTGGAACTCGGAGAGCACCAGCACGATACGGGAGGCAAAGCGGCTCCACAGACAGGCCTTGTAGCCGATGGCCAGTTCGCCCTTGAAGTGGACGCCGGCCACGGTCTCACGGACCTGCTCCGCACCCAGATTGGTCAGCTCGACGGCCAGCAGGTTTTCCAGCCCTTTGGGGCAGGTTGCAAAAAATTCTTTCATCACGCTCACGGGGATGCCATAAAAATAGTGCCGCATTATACCTTATCGGCCCGCGCTCGGCACTCGAACCTTGGACAAAGGCGCCATATAAACGGCAAGAGGCGCGGCAAACGCTCCCCTCCCCCTTGCGGGCGACAGGATCCCGCTCCTGGCTGGCAGTTGTCTACCATCACATTCGTAAAGAATTCGAAAATCTTGCCCGGACCAGGCAGAAAATGGTCGTGACGACCAGACGAAGGAAAAAGACAAATAATGGAACAAGAGAGAGACTGAGCGCTTAAATATCAGACCAATATAGCAGGCCTATAACGGACTTATTCGTCGCCATATAACGGTCCCGTCGTCAGCCCACTTCCCGATATTGTGTCTGTGACCGGACTCTGGCTTGCATCCGGTTATTCATCACCTTGATCACGGCAAAGCGCGGCAGCGTCTTGCTGTTGGTCAGCACCAGCTCGTCGGTCAGGTTCAGGCAAACGCTCGCCTGATCGCCAGCTTCGATGACCATGAATTCCCCCCGACCGTGAGGCGTATCCATCCACACCAGGGATCCCATATCCGGAATAACATGAGCCTGCTGTTCATGAAAGAACCAGCTTTGCGGCATCAGGGGTTTATAAAAACGGCTGACGGCGATGGCATTGAGGACCAGCTGGACCTGGTGGGGCGTACTCCAGTCGAGTTCAGCGGCCTTGTCCATCAACTGGTAATAGAGGGCGGCATCATCCACGCAAAAAGGCTGGGTGGTGAAAGAACAGGGAACAAGTTGTCGACCTTTATATTCGGTGGCAAATATCATGCGATCGGACAAATCCAGCATCAGGCGATCATCCTGAGCGTCATAATGCCACTGCCAATTGTCATTGGGTTGAATACACATGGTGGTGCCCTTATCTAAGCCGTCCCTCGACTTTATTCCATGTCGAGAATTTGAGCAACGTTAAATAAGGGCAACCGGTTATTTTTTAAATATGGGTAACGATCTCTTTGACCAGACTCGGCCCTTTATAAATAAAGCCGCTGTAAATCTGGACAAGACTGGCACCCGCTGCCAGTTTTTCCCGAGCCGCCATGGCGCTGTCGATACCACCCACACCGATAATGGGCAGGGCGCCGTCGAGGGCCTTGGCCAGGTGGCGGATCACCTCGGTGCTCTTGTGCTGGAGCGGGCGGCCGCTAAGCCCGCCGGCCTCTGCGGCATGGGGCATGTCATATATCATCTCCCGCTCCAGAGTGGTATTGGTGGCGATGACACCGTCAATACGGTTCTTGATCAAAGAGGCGGCTACCTGATCTATTTCATCGAGTGACAGATCCGGGGCAATTTTCACGGCCAGCGGCACATACTTTTTATATTTCTCGGCCAGTTCCTGTTGACGCTGTTTCAATGCAGCCAGCAGTTCATCCAGTGCATCGCCATATTGCAATTGACGCAGACCCGGGGTGTTTGGTGAGGAAATATTGACCGCAATATAACCGGCATGGTCATACACCTTGTCCATGCAGAGAAGGTAATCATCCTTGCCCTGCTCGATGGGGGTGTCCTTGTTCTTGCCGATATTGATGCCGATCACCCCCTGATATTTGGCCTCTTTCACCTTGGCCACCAGGTGATCGACTCCCTTGTTGTTGAATCCCATGCGATTGATGATCCCCTCGGCCGGGATCACCCGGAAGAGACGAGGCTTGTCATTGCCGCTCTGGGGTCTGGGGGTCACGGTACCGACCTCGATGAAACCGAACCCCATGGCGCCGAAGGCATCGATGCACTCCCCGTCTTTATCCAGACCGGCGGCCAACCCCACCGGATTGGCAAAATTAAGCCCCATGACGGTGACGGGGCGTTTGGGCAGAGAGTGGCGGAAGAAACAATCAAGCGGGGTACCAAGAAGGCGGGGCAAATATTTGATGGAGAGATCGTGAGCCTGCTCCGGATTGAGTTTGAACAGGAAATGCCTGGCGAGTGGGTACAGCATGCTTGCTCCTTAAAAAAAGCCCCGGCAACTGGCCGGGGCTTTTGGGGTTATGCCGAGGTTCGGCAATTCAACTGGAGCAGGTTCAACTCTCGCAAGGCCACCGAGAACTTGGCGAACTCGTGCGTGCTCGTGGTCTTGAAGTCGGCCAACATGTGGGTCCAACGGGACAAGAGTTGCTCATGCTCCGAAATCCAGTCGGCCAGTATGGTAGCGCATTCCCCCTGCTCTTTGCACCCTTCCAGTACCACGGAGGTGAGGCTGCGTTGCTGCCAGTCCAGATCTTCGCGGAAGGAGGCCCGCGCCATCGCCTGCCAGTGATTGCCCACCGGCTGATGGTTGATCTGCTCGAGGAACCAGTGCAGATCCAGTTTGGCGCCCAGGCGGTAGTAGACGTTGGCAACCCGCAGGATGTCGGTCTTGTGCTCCGCGGCAATCTGCGCCAGATCCAGGCAGGAGAAGAGGCTGCTCATGTGGGCCACGCGACGGGCGATGGCCTCCGGCACCTGCTTGTCCACCAGGGCGGCGACCGCCTGGCTGTGCTCGGCCACTTCGCTCTCGTCCATTACCTCATAAAGGTGCTGACTCAAGGTCTCGAAGGCCGGGCGGAAGAAGGCGATGTTCTCGCCGATGCTCCAGCTGCGGTTGCGGGCGCGCAGGAACCAACGGGTGGCGCGGCGCACGATGCGGCGGCTGTAGAACATCAGCTCGAGCTGGGTCTGGGCATCCACCCCGTTGTCACACCCTTCGATGTCACGCCACAGGGCACCGAGGCCGAACACTTCCCGGGCCATGGCGAAGCAGCAGGCCACTTCCGCCACCGAGGCACCGGTCTCGTCCTTCATCCGGCTGGCGAAGTTGAGCCCCATGTCGTTGACCAGCATGTTGGCCACCCGGGTCGCGATGATCTCGCCTCGCAGCGGGTGCTGGGCCAGGGCCGCGCCAAATTGCTGCTGCAACTGGGTCGGGAAGCTGGTGACCAGCATGTTGGCGAGGAAGGGCTCCTCGGTCACTTCCGGGCAATTGAGCTGCTCTTTGAGCACCATCTTGCCGTAAGCCACCAGCACCGCCAGCTCGGGTCGGGTCAGCCCCTGCCCTGCCGCCATCCGCTCGGAGAGCTCCTCGTCGGAGGGGAGGAACTCGAGCGCCCGGTCCAGCTTGCCTTCCCGCTCCAGCCCCTGGATGAAGCGCTGCTGCTCTTTCAGCTGCTCGGCACCACGGAAGGCGGTCACCGAGATGGACTGTGACTGGCGATAGGCGTTGGTGATGACCACCTGGGCCACCGCATCCGTCATCTCGTAGAGCATCTGGTTACGCTGCTTGAGGGTCAGATCCCCGGCGGCAACCAATTGGTTCAGCAGGATCTTGATGTTGACCTCGTTGTCGGAGCAATCCACCCCGCCCACGTTGTCGGTGAAGTCGGTGTTGATGCGCCCACCCTGACTGGCATACTCCACCCGGCCAAGCTGGGTGAAGCCAAGATTGCCACCCTCGCCCACGATGCGGGCACGCAGATCACGCCCATTGACGCGCAGCACGTCGTTGCTGCGATCCCCGACATCGGCGTCGCTCTCGCGGGCGCTCTTCACATAGGTGCCGATGCCGCCGTTCCAGAGCAGGTCGACGTTCAGGCAGAGTAGCGCCTTGATCAGCTCGTTCGGGGCCATGCCGCTCTTGTCGGTGTCAAGCAGGGTCTGCATTTCCGGGCTCAGCTTGATGGACTTGGCAGAGCGCAGGAAGATGCCGCCCCCCTTGGAGATGAGCTCACGGTTGTAGTCATCCCAGCTGGAGCCGGGCAGCTCGAACAGGCGCTTGCGCTCGACGAAGCTCCTGGCCGCATCCGGGGTCGGGTCGACGAAGATGTGCATGTGGTTGAAGGCGCCCACCAGCTGGATGTGCTCGGAGAGCAGCATGCCGTTGCCGAACACGTCGCCGGCCATGTCACCTATCCCCACGCAGGTGAAGTCGGTGGTCTGGCAGTTGATGCCAATCTCACGGAAGTGGCGCTTGACCGATTCCCAGGCGCCGCGGGCGGTGATGCCCATCTTCTTGTGGTCATAGCCCACCGAGCCGCCGGAGGCAAACGCATCGCCGAGCCAGTGGCCGTATTCGAGGCTTATCTCGTTGGCGATGTCGGAGAAGGTCGCGGTGCCTTTGTCGGCCGCCACGACCAGGTAGTAGTCATCCTCGTCGTGACGCACCACGGATTTTGGCGGGATCACCTCGCCGCCGATGATGTTGTCGGTCACGTCGAGCAGGCCGCGGATGAACAGACGGTAGCAGGCCTTGCCCTCCTCCTGAATGACGGCACGGGGGGCGCCTGCCGGCATCTGCTTGCAATAGAAGCCGCCCTTGGCGCCCACCGGCACGATAACGGTGTTCTTCACCTGCTGGGCTTTCACCAGGCCCAGCACTTCGGTGCGGAAGTCCTCTTTGCGATCGGACCAGCGCAGGCCGCCACGGGCCACCTTGCCCCAGCGCAGGTGTACCCCTTCCACTCGCGGGGAGTAGACGAAGATCTCGAACTTCGGCAGCGGCAGCGGCATGTCGGTGATGCTGGAGGGGGCCAGCTTGAAGGAGATGTAGGGCTTGATGTTGCCCGCCTTGTCCAGCTGGTAGTAGTTGGTGCGCAGGGTGGCGTCGATCATCTCCACATAGCGGCGAATGATGCGATCGTCATCCAGGTTGGCGACTTGATCCAGCTTGGCCGCAAGCTCCTCGTGCAGCTTGGCCTGCACCTTGGCGTCCTGCTTGATGGCCGGATCCAGGCGCTGTTCGAACAGAGTGAACAGCAGCTGGGCGATGTCCGGATAACGGGTCAGGGTCTCCTCGATATAGGACTGACTGAAGGAGACGCCGGTCTGGCGCATGTATTTGGCATAGGCCCGCAGCACGGATACCTGACGACCGGTGAGGCCGGCCCCCAGCACCAGACGGTTGAAGCCGTCATCTTCCAGGGTCTTGTTCCAGATGGCGGCGAAGGCCTGCTGGAAGCGCTGCTGGCTCTGCTCCAGATCGAACGGTTGCTCGCCCCGCAGCAGCATGGAGAAATCGAGGATCCAGAACACCTCGCCGGTGGGGGTCCGTACCTGATACGGGGTCTCGCCGATGACGCGCAGTCCCATGTTTTCCAGCATGGGCAGGACGTCGGAGAGGTGGATGGGTTCGCTTCGGTGGAACAGCTTGAGGCGTACCCGGCGATCGTTCTCCTCCTCCTGGGCGCGGTAGAACAGCATGCCAAGCGGCTCGGCCTCGCTCAATCCATCCAGGGCCATGATGTCCGCGACGGCAGAGCCCGGCAGCACATCTTCCTTGTAGGCGCGGGGGAAGGCGGTGCTGAAACGGCGGCGCAGCTCGTTGCCGCGGGCCTCGCCATAGTGGGAAAGCAGCACGGAATCCAGGCGGTCATCCCAGCTGCGGGCCGCTTCAATCAGGTTGTTCTGTACTTCGTTCACATCCACATCCACGTTGTTGTTGTTGACCCGCACTATGTAGTGGGTCCGTGCCAGCACACCCTCGGTGAAGTAGACGTTGAACTCCACATCGATGCTGCTGCCAAAATATTTCTGCAAAATCTGCTGGGTCTTGACTCGCAGCGCCGTGTTGTAGCGCTCCTTGGTGACATAGACCATGCAGGAGAAGAAGCGGCCGTAGACGTCGCGGCGCACGAACAGGCGCAGCATGTCCCGCTCCTGCATCTCCAGCACCCCGAGACCGGTGGCCAGCAGCTCCTCTTCACGGGCCTGGATCAGCTCGTCGCGCGGGTAGGTTTCCAGCACGTTCAGCAGCGCCTTGTAGGCATGGGAGCCCGATTCAAAGCCGGAGGCGGCCATGATGCGCTCGAGGCGGTGGCTGATGAGGGGGATCTGGGTCGCACTGGTGTTGTAGATGGAGGAGGCATACAGGCCGATGAAGCGATCCTCTCCCACCACCTTGCCGTGCTCGTCGAAACGCTTGATGCCGATGTAGTCCACATAGGCCGGACGATGCACCCGGGACTTGCTGTTGGACTTGGTGAGGATCAGCAGGTCGGAACTGAGGGCCGCGTGACGGGCGCTGGCGGGCATGGTGCCGAGGCGCTGGCCTTCGTCCTTGATGGAGTTCTTCATCAGGCCCAGGCTGGACTCGGGCTGCGGCAGGATCTCGTGATCCCCCTCCACCGCCTTGACGTCGTAGCGACGATAACCCATCAGGGTGAAGTTGTGGGCGGCCACCCATTTGAGGAAGGCGACGCAGGAGTCAACCTCGGCCTGGCTAACCGGGTTCTTGCGTTTGGGCAGCTCCTCGATGATCTCGTTCAGGCGCGCCAGCATTGGCTGCCAGTCTCCCACCGCCAGGGCCACTTCCCGCGCGACCGAGTTGAGCTCGGCAGTCAGGGCGTCCATCTCCTCTTCACCGGTCAGGTGATCGATTTCGATGAGGAAGGCGGTTTCCACCGAGGTCTGCTCTGCGGTGTTGTCCAGATCCAGGATGGCGCCAATCTTGCCGCCTTCGCCGCGGATCAGGTGCAGCGGCTGGTGCAGCATCATGTGTGCGGTGATATTGAGACGCTTGAGGGCCATGCGGATGGAGTCCACCAGGAAGGGGGAATCCTGCAGGATGATCTCGACGATGGTATGGGGAGACTGCCATCCGTGGCGGGTCAGCTCGGGGTTGTAGACCCGGATATAGGGCTCGATACCGGTACGGTGGTTGAGGGCATTCCACAGACTGAGGGCGGCGCCATAGAGATCGCTGTCATTGCGGTCATGCAGATCAGTGCTGGCCATGTTGCCGTAGAACTTGGCAACGAAACATTCGACCAGGGAGGCACTGTTTTTCGGCAATTTCTGGTGGATCAGACTGAGAACGTTTTCGAGCAGAACGGAGGTAGGGGCGTCTTTCAATGCCATTGCTAGTTTCCTTATCGGACGACATCACAGACACGGCGACATCCACCCAGGATGCCCACCGGTACAGAGTTGCAGCGAAGTGTAATGGCTTGGATCAAGGAAGGCGAGCAAAGGTGATAACGGGATGTTAAAAACAAGGGACAGATCACGGCTTGGGTTGTGATAAATTTTGCCAAGTTGGCAAAATTCAGAAAATCGCACTGGATGCCGCGCCATTTACCGGATAGATAGTGACTTAAAGCAGATATTTACCCGGATTGATGTTCAAGTTTTGTTAATTTATGCGTTCCAGGGAAATGAATCGATGATCATCCTGGGTTTTCAGTCGAAAGTAGCCGTGAACGCCGCTCTCCGACACAAAACGCCGGATTTTCTCCAACCCCAGCTCCAGGGTCAGACCCTGCTCGGTACGTACCACCAGGCGGTTCACCTGCCCCTGGTACATCAACATGATTTCGTCGCGGCCAAGGGAGAGCCGAAAAGTGTATTGCCTCATGTCACCTCCTGGTCATCCATGAAAAACGGGCAGGAGAGCCAGGCTCCCCTGCCCGCCGTCGTGACGCTTACTGTGCCAGCGCCTTGCTCACCTTCTCGAACAGATCCCGCGCCAGCCCGTCCAGGTTGGCCAGGCGGGTCAGCTCGGCGCGAACCAGCGCCTTGCGCCCCTCATCGAGCCGCTTGAACTGGATAAGCGGGGTGATGAGGCGGGACGCCACCTGGGGATTGACCTCGTTGAGCTCGATCAAGAGATCGGTCAGGAAGCGATAGCCGCTGCCATCGGCGGCGTGGAACTGCACCTGGTTGTTCATGGCGAAGCTGCCGATGAGCGCCCGCAGCCGGTTCGGGTTGCGGATGCTGAAGGTCGGGTGCGCCATCGCCTGCTTCACGTCATCGAGCACATCCTTGGCCGGCTTGGCCCCCACCAGCCGCAGCCAGTTGTCCAGTACCAGGCCATCATGGGCCCACTTGCCTTCGAAGTCGGCCAAGAGCGCGGCGCGGCACGGCAGCAGATGGCTGTTGGCCACCTGGAGCGCCGCCAGGGTGTCGGTCATGTTGTCGGCAGCCCCGTACTGCTCGCGCACCAGGGTATCGGCCTTCGCGGCATCCAGCGCCGCCAGATAACCCAGCACCACACCCTTGAGGGCCCGCTTGGCCATGTCGGCATGGACCACCTGATAAGCCGGCAGACGCAGGCTCTCGTAGCACGCCAGCAGGCGGTCACCAAAGGCGTGGGCCAGAGCAGTCTGAATGCCGTTGCGCACCTGATGGATGGCGTCGATGTCGGCCACCTCGAACAGCTCGGCCAGGGTCGCCTCCCCCGGCAGGGCCAGGATCTCTGCCTTGAGGGCGGGATCCAGTGCAGCCTCGTCCAGAATGGCGACAAAGGCCGCCAGCAGGGTGTGGGAGAGTTCAATCCCCTGCCCGTGCTGGACCCGGGCAACCCCGTCGATCACCGCCTTGTTGATCAGCATCTGGGCCGCATCCCAGCGGGCAAACTCGTTGCGGGCATGGCGCATCAGGAAGGCCAGGGCCTCGTCGCTGTAGTCATAGTGCAGCTTGACCGGGGCGGAGAAGTCCCGCAGCAGGGAAGGTACTGGCCTGACCGGTACCCGATCGAATTCGAAAGTCTGCTGTGCTTCCAGCACGTCCAGCACATTGCCAATGGCCTTGCCCTGGTATTGCAGCGGGATGACGGCACCCTGCTCATCGTAGAGCTCGATGTCGAGGGGGATATGCAGCGGCAGCTTTTGTGGCTGATCCTGGGTCGGCGGCGTGTGCTGGCTCACGTGCAGACGATAGACACCACTTTCGGCATCGTACTCGTCGGTCACGGTGAGCTCGGGGGTGCCGGATTGGCTGTACCAGCGGCGGAAGCGAGCGAGATCCACCCCGGAGGCATCCTCCATCGCCTGCACGAAGTCGTCGCAGGTGGCAGCAGAGCCGTCGTGACGCTCGAAGTAGAGGCGCATGCCCGCCTGGAAGGCGTCCTCCCCCAGCAGGGTGTGCATCATGCGGATCACTTCAGAGCCCTTCTCGTAGACGGTCAGGGTGTAGAAGTTGTTCATCTCGATCACCACATCCGGGCGGATGGGGTGGGCCATGGGGCCGGCATCTTCGGCAAACTGCGGACCGCGCACGGTGCGCACGTTGTTGATGCGGTTGACGCCGCGCGACCCCAGATCGGAGGAGAACTCCTGATCCCGGAACACCGTCAGCCCCTCTTTGAGGCTTAACTGGAACCAGTCGCGGCAGGTGACACGGTTGCCGGTCCAGTTGTGGAAGTATTCGTGACCGATCACCCGCTCGATGCCGTGGTAGTCCGCATCGGTGGCAGTGGCCGGGTTGGCCAGCACGAACTTGGAGTTGAAGATGTTGAGCCCCTTGTTCTCCATGGCTCCCATGTTGAAGAAGTCCACCGCCACGATCATGTAGATGTCGAGGTCATACTCGAGGCCGAAACGCTGCTCGTCCCAGCGCATGGAGTTGATGAGGCTCTCCATGGCGAAACCGGCGCGGTCCAGGTTGCCCTTGTCCACGAAGATCTCGAGCGCCACCTGGCGGCCGCTTTTGGTAATGAAGTGGTTGCGCTCCACGTCGAAGTCACCGGCCACCAGGGCAAACAGGTAACTCGGCTTGGGGAAGGGATCCTGCCACTGCACGAAGTGGCGACCGTCGTCCAGATCGCCGCTCGCGACCTTGTTGCCATTGGAGAGCAGATAGGGGTACTTGGCCTTGTCGGCGGTGATGCGGGTACTGTAACGGGCCAGGATGTCCGGCCTGTCCATGTAATAGGTGATACGACGAAAGCCCTCGGCCTCGCACTGGGTGCAATAGGCATCGCCGGATTTGTAGAGCCCCTCCAGCGCCGTGTTGGCGGCGGGATCAATGTCGGTGACCACGGTCAGCACGCACTCGGCCGGCAGGTTGAACAGGGTCAGGCTGCTCTCTCCCTGCTCGTATTGCTGATAGGGCACGCCATCCACACTGACACTGACAAGGTCAAGCCCCTCGCCGTCCAGCACCAGGGGCTCGTTGTGATCGCCGCTGCGACGCAAACGGGAGATGGCGGTGACCCGGGTCAGGGGCTCTTGCAGCTGAAAATCGAGATCCAGGCTGTCACACCAATAGAGGGGAGCCTGGTAATCCTGGCGATATTTGGCCGTCATGGCCTGAGGTTGTTCAGTCATTATTGTGTGCTTCCACGCTTTGTTATTGACGTGTCAGAGGCTGTCACAAGGCTCGGACAGGGTCAAATAGTTTGCATTCAGGCAAAAGAAAGGGCGACCCGAGTCGCCCTTGTCATTTCGTTGCCAGCATCAGCTCTTCTTGCTGAGGGTGGCCAGATCCGCCGTGATGTTGGCCGCTTCCACCTGGTATTCGTCAGGTGCCTCGAAATCGGTCGGCAGTTCATCCAGGCTCTTCACCGTCGGCTTGCCAAGACGGGTCAGCCGCTCGTTGGCTCGCGCCAGCGCCTTCTCGTCCTGTTTGGCCTGTTCAGCCAGCCGCTCGGCTTCGTTCAGGGAGACCGACTTCTTGTCCTTGTCCGCCTGATACTCCTTGATGTCCTGCAGCACATAGGCAAATTCCGGATCCTTGGTGATCCGCGCCTCGTGGGCCGCTTTCAGCTTGGGCAACAGGCTGGAGAAGTCCCCCAGTCGCTCGTAGCTGGCCGAGGCGATCTTGTCCCAGGGCAAGGCGTTGAACTCGCGGCTCTCCCCCGTCTCCCCCGGCGCCACTGCGGTCGGGAAGGCGATATCGGGTGCAACCCCTTTGTTCTGGGTACTGCCGCCATCGATACGGTAGAACTTGGCGATGGTGTACTGCACGTGACCCAGCGGCTGCTCGTAGAAGTCATAGACCTTTGCGAGGCTGCGATGCTGCTGCACCGTCCCCTTGCCGAACGAGTTTTCGCCGAGGATCAGCGCACGACCATAGTCCTGCATGGCGGCGGCGAAGATCTCGGACGCCGAAGCGCTGTAGCGGTCGATCATCACCGACATGGGGCCACCGTAGTAGACATTGCCGTCGTCGTCACCATTGACGGTGATGCGACCCATGTGATCACGGATCTGCACCACGGGACCACTGGCGAAGAACAGACCGCTCAGGGCGGAGGCTTCCGTCAGGGCACCGCCGCCGTTGCCGCGCAGATCGACGATGAGGCCGTCGATCTTCTGCTTGTTGAGGCTGGAGATCTCCTTGATCACGTCGTCGTGCAGGTTGACGTAGAAGCTCGGGATCTCGAGCACGCCGATCTTCTTGCCCTCGGCGGTGATCACCTTGGACTTGGCGGCTCTGTCTTCCAGACGCACCTTGTCACGCACCAGCTCCACCAGCTCGGTCTTGGCGGTTGCACCCTTGCCGCGCTGGATCTCCAGCTTCACCTTGCTGCCCTTGGGCCCCTTGATGAGCTCGACCACGTCGTCAAGACGCCAGCCAATGACATCCACAATCTTGCCGTCGTCCTGCCCCACCCCGGTGATCTTGTCATCGGGTTTCAGGTGATTGGACTTGGCCGCCGGGCCGCCTGGCACCAGGGAGCGGATGACGGTAAAGTCATCTTCCGCCTGCAGCACGGCCCCAATCCCCTCCAGCGAGAGGTTCATCTCGGTGTTGAACCGATCGGCGCTGCGCGGAGACAGATAGCTGGTGTGCGGTTCGATGGCGCGGGCGAAGGAGTTCATGAAGAGCTGGAACACGTCCTCGCTCTCGGTCTGGGACATCCGCTTGATGGCGTTGTTGTAACGCTTGCCAAGCAGCTCCTTGATCTCGGGCCACTCCTTGCCGCTGAGCTTGAGGCTCAGGGCATCGAACTTGACCCGCTGACGCCACAGCTCGTTGAGCTCGGCTTCATCCTTGGGCCAGGGAGCCCCTTCCCGATCGAAGACGTAATTGTCTTTCTGGGTAAAATCGAAGGGAGTGTCGAGCAGTTTGAGGGCGTATTCGAACCGCTCGTACCGCCGCTGCTGACTCAGGTTGAACATCTCGTAGGCCGGAGCCAGCCGCCCTCGCTCGAGGTCGGTGTCAAAACCGGTACGATATTTCTCAAAACGGCTGATGTCAGAGGCCAGAAACAGGTTGCGGCTGTAGTCCAGATTCTCCAGATACTTGTCAAAGATCACGGAGGAAAAGGCGTCGTCCAGCTTGAACTGTTTGTAGTGGGAGCGGGTAAACAGATTGGCAATTCGCTTGCTGGCCGTAGCATGTTGGCTCTCTTGAGCCAACACAGGCAAATCACTTTCCTTGAGCACCGGCTCGATGGCCTGTGCGAGCCCGGCAAGCGCCAAGCTACAGGCAACGAGTGAAAAACGAATCACGCCATGCTTCAACATTCGTCTCCTTAGAGAACCAGATGCTCGAACTTGACCCGCAACATCATGCCGGTCTGCAATTGAACCTGTACGTCATCCTTGGTCACTTCTTTGATGGTCGCAGGCACAGGGGACTTGCCCAGCACGACGCGAACGCCCTGCTCGACTTTCAGGGTAGCGGCATCCACTTTCACCAGCGGCGCATCGGCGACCGGTGCAGCCTTGGGAGCAGGGGCGGACTTGGGCTTGTCGGAGCGGGGAGCGTCAGCCTTGCGCGGCGCGTTGCGACGCGGCTGCTTGGGCTTGTCTTCCTTCTCCTTGGTGTTGGTGCGGCGGCTGGCAAAGACACGTTCCTTGCTCTCC
This sequence comes from Aeromonas caviae, assembly GCF_000819785.1. Taxonomy (GTDB): domain Bacteria; phylum Pseudomonadota; class Gammaproteobacteria; order Enterobacterales; family Aeromonadaceae; genus Aeromonas; species Aeromonas caviae. Next base: position 21,688 of record NZ_CDBK01000094.1, read on the forward strand.
TTGAGCGCCTGTTTGGCATGCTCGATGTGCTCTTCGGTGAGCAGCTCGCCCGGGTTGCCGTCCAGATCGACACGGGCCTGGCCAGCCTTGAGGCCATGCAGGTAACGCCAGCTGGAGGTGTATTGACGCAGAGCAGAGCGCAGCATGGTCTTGGAGACTCTCTCGTCATCAGCAAGACGCGCGGCCAGATCCTGGAAGATGCCAATCTTGAGTGGCTTGGCCTCTCCTTCAGCGATGAAGCAGGCCGGGAATTTCTCGACCAGGTAGGCGACGATCTCTTTACTGTTCTTCAGCTTTTCAGTGTTTTCCATGTATAACCTTGGCTTTCATATAGACGCACGGGCATGCCCGAACACAACAAAGGCCCCATTATAGAGAGCTTGGGACCTTTTGCGAACCATCTAGCAATGACTTAGAGCATGCTTTCCAAAATTTGCACCGTTTCTTCGAGGCCAATCCGGTCCTGCTCGTCAAAGCGGTTAAAGATTGGACTGTCGATGTCCAGCACCCCGATGATCTCCCCGCCACGGCGCAGCGGGATCACGATTTCCGAGTTGCTGGCACCGTCACAGGCGATGTGACCCGCAAACTGGTGCACGTCGTCCACCAGCTGGGTCTTGCCATCGGCCACCGCTGTGCCACAGACGCCGCGCCCGACCGGGATGCGCACACAGGCCGGCTTGCCCTGGAACGGGCCGAGCACCAAGGTCTCTCCTTGCAGCAGGTAGAAACCAACCCAGTTGATGTCAGCCAGTTCCTGATTGAGCAGTGCAGACAGGTTTGCCAGGGTAGCGATCATGTCGGGTTCGCCCTCTAGCAATGCCTGGGCCTGCTGGTTGAGCGTGCGATAAAATGCTTGTTTTTCAATCATGATTAAATGAACTTCACTCCTTGATAATCCATGCAAGGTACCGTCCTGCCTGAAAATTTCAAATCAATTTTCAATTATCCCCCCTCCTGGGGCCCGATGAGAGTCCGTTCAACGTGCCGCGCCCAACGTCAGTTGATGGCGCTGGCCATTGCTCCACTCGATGGTCAGGAGCCAGTCCATCGCCTCGGTCGTACAACTTCCCACCTGGGTCACCCCTCGCCACCCCGTTTGGCTGGGTTCAAACAGCACGGGGATGAGCCCCATGAACATCTCCTTGCCCTCGAGCCAGGCCTTGACCGGCGTGATGGCCGGCACACCCCCTTGAAGGCGCAGGACAAAGTCATGTTCAGGGCGGATCGGCAAGCCATCGATGCTGACCGTCAGCGGGCGATCCCCGACGATGAGGCGGCAGGGGCTGTGGGACAGATCACAAATCTGAACATTGGTGCCCTCTTCATGGTCGCTTCCAGTGCCTGAAAACCAGGTTCGATAGGCCATCAGGGAGAGCAAAATGACCAGCACCATGGACAGGTGGACGATTTTGCGTGAAGTGAGTCTCTCTTTCATGAAAAAACAGCTCTGTAAGGTACGTTGAAAATGTAATTTTCGTGATCTGGCGCAAGGTAAAAACTGGCGGACATGAGACCCGCTGGAGCCAAATATATCACTGTTTGTACTGTTATTTTACCGGTCATTTCAGTATCATTCTCAATGGATTTTCATTTAACCACCTTTTGCTTTTCCTTTTATTAACAGATGTTAACGAGAGGATTTTGCAAAACCGGGGTGAAAATGGCCCAGGACACCGGGCAACACAAACAACAGCATCGGAAGCGGAATACAACGATGAGCCATACAACAAACCACCCTGAGTACAACTACACCGTTGTGCGCCAGTTCACCGTCATGACGATTGTCTGGGGTATCGTCGGCATGTCGGTGGGTGTATTGATTGCAGCCCAGCTGATCTGGCCTGCCCTCAACTTCGACACCCCCTGGCTGACGTACAGCCGTCTGCGTCCCCTGCATACCAATGCGGTCATCTTCGCATTTGGTTGCAGCGCCCTGATGGCCACCTCCTTCTACGTGGTGCAACGCACCTGTCAGGTCCGGCTGTTTGGTGGTCCCCTCGCCTCCTTCGTGTTCTGGGGCTGGCAGGCGATCATTCTGTCTGCAGCCATCTCGCTGCCGCTGGGGTACACCACCTCCAAAGAGTACGCCGAGCTGGAGTGGCCCATCGACATCGCCATCGCCGTGGTCTGGGTGAGCTATGCCATCGTCTTCTTCGGCACCCTGATCAAACGCACCACCTCCCACATCTATGTGGCGAACTGGTTCTTCGGTGCCTTCATCATCACGGTTGCCGTGCTGCACATCGTCAACAACATGGAAGTGCCCCTCTCCGGCATGAAGTCCTACTCCATGTACTCCGGTGCCATGGATGCCATGGTGCAGTGGTGGTATGGCCACAACGCGGTGGGCTTCCTGCTGACGGCGGGCTTCCTTGGCATGATGTACTATTTCGTGCCCAAGCAGGCGGGTCGCCCCGTCTACTCCTACCGCCTCTCCATCGTGCACTTCTGGGCGCTGATCTCCCTCTATATCTGGGCCGGTCCGCACCACCTGCACTATACCGCCCTGCCTGACTGGGCCCAGTCGCTGGGCATGGTGATGTCCCTCATCCTGTTCGTGCCCTCCTGGGGCGGCATGATCAACGGCATCATGACCCTCTCGGGTGCCTGGCACAAGCTGCGTTATGACCCCATTCTGCGCTTCCTGATCGTCTCCCTGTCGTTCTACGGCATGTCGACCTTCGAAGGTCCCATGATGGCGATCAAGACCGTCAACGCCCTCTCCCACTACACCGACTGGACTATCGGTCACGTTCACTCCGGTGCCCTGGGCTGGGTTGCCATGGTGTCCATTGGCGCCGTCTACCACCTGATCCCGAACCTGTTCGGGCAGGGGCGCATGTACAGCATCAAACTCATCAACGTCCACTTCTGGCTGGCCACCGTGGGCACCGTGCTCTATATCGTCGCCATGTGGATTTCCGGTGTGATGCAGGGCCTGATGTGGCGTGCGGTCAACGACGACGGCACCCTGACCTACAGCTTCGTGGAGGCGCTGCAAGCTTCCTATCCCTTCTACTTCGTGCGCTTCCTGGGTGGCTGCTTCTTCGTCACCGGCATGCTGCTGATGGCCTACAACGCCTACCGCACCGTCACTGCGCCCAAGGGTTCTCTGGAACCCGTCGCACAGCCAGCCTGATTTGAAGGGGTTTAAAGCATGAGCAACAACAACCGTCACGAGATTTTTGAAAAAAGCGTCCCCATGCTGGTCATTGGCATCATCTTCGCCATCAGCCTGGGGGGCCTGGTGGAAATCACCCCCCTGTTCTTCCAGAAGCAGACCAACGAGCCGGTGGAGGGCCTCAAGCCCTACACCGCCCTGCAGATGGAAGGACGCGACATCTACATCCGCGAAGGCTGCACCGTCTGCCACAGCCAGATGATCCGCCCGTTCCGCGCCGAGACCGAGCGCTACGGCCACTACTCGGTTGCCGGCGAGAGCGTGTGGGAGCACCCCTTCCTGTGGGGCTCCAAGCGTACCGGCCCGGATCTGGCCCGGGTCGGCGGTCGCTACTCAGATGACTGGCATCGCGCCCACCTCATCAACCCGCGCGACGTGGTGCCCGAGTCCAACATGCCGGCCTTCCCCTGGCTCGAGACCAATGTGCTGAGCGGCGAGCTGACCGGCAAGAAGCTGGCTCTGTTCCGGGATCACTTCGGGGTGCCCTACACCGATGCCGACATCGCCGGTGCCGGTGAGGCCGTCAAGGGCAAGACCGAGCTGGATGCGCTGATCGCCTATCTGCAATCACTGGGCCATGCCCTGAAATAAGGAGTCGGGATATGGATTACGGCACATTTCGCGGCCTGTACACCCTGCTGCTGATGGTCATCATGATTGGCATCATCGTCTGGGCCTACAGCAAGCGCCGCAAGGCTTCTTTCGACGAGGCCGCCAACCTGGTTTTTGCCGATGACGAGCAACCCAGTGCTGATAACAAGAACGCAGGAGCGAAGCAATAATGAGCACTCTGTTTAGCATTTTTGTGACCGTCATAAGCCTTGGCACCATTCTCGGCTGCTTCCTGCTGCTGGCCTGGTGCATGAAGGACAAGATGGGGGCCGAAGAGGGCAAACCCATGGGTCACACCTTCGACGGCATCGAGGAGATCAACAATCCCCTGCCGAAGTGGTGGTCCTATATGTTCCTCTTCTTCATCGTCACCGGGCTCATCTACCTGCTCGCCTTCCCGGGCCTTGGCAACTTCAAGGGTCTGCTGGGCTGGCAGAGCTCCAACCAGGATGTGCGTTCCCTGGCCGAGTCCAAGGCGGCGGCCGAGTCTGCCAAGGCCGAAGGACGCGCGGTGGAATACGACCGGGAACTCGCCAAGGCTGACGAGATCTACGGCGCCAAGTTCCGCGAGCTGACCTATCAGGCTGACGGCAAGAGCTACAAGGAGATCACCGAGATCGCCAAGGATCCGGAAGCCCTGAAGGTGGGTCAGCGCCTGTTCCTGCAAAACTGTTCCCAGTGTCATGGCTCCGATGCCCGTGGTGGCCGAGGTTTCCCGAACCTGACCGACAGCGAATGGCAGTGGGGCGGCGCACCCGACCAGATCAAGACCACCATCATGGGCGGTCGTCAGGGGATCATGGCCGCCTGGGGCGAGATCCTGGGTCAGGACGGGGTGAAGGAGGTGGCCTCCTATGTGCTGAGCCTCTCCGGTCGCAAGGTTGATCTGGTGGAAGCCAAGAAAGGGGAAGCACGCTTTGCCATGTGCGCCGCCTGCCACGGTCCGGATGCCAAGGGCGGCATCGCCTTCGGCGCACCGGATCTCACCAACAACATCTGGCTCTATGGCGGCTCCCGTCAGGTGGTCGAACAGACCATCACCCACGGGCGCCACGGCGTGATGCCGGCCTGGAAGGACATTCTGGGGGAAGACAAGGTACATCTGCTCGCTTCCTACGTTTACAGCTTGTCCCACAACGATCGGCAAAATCAGCAGTAACATGTGATAAGCACGTGATTAATCAGCAAAAAGCCTCGACTCTTCGAGGCTTTTTGTTATCTTGTGTTGGCTGAATTACCGCCATTTCGTTAACCATTTGTTTCGGTAGCATCATGACTCAACCCTGGTATCGCCAATTCTGGCCCTGGTTCATCATCGCCCTCCCCTGCGCCGCCGTGGTAGGCAGCATCGCCACCGCCATCATTGCCAGCAAGGATGGGGTCAACCTGGTGGCGGAGGACTACTACAAGCAGGGCAAGGAGATTAACCAGGATCTCAGCAAGTTCGATCGCGCCGAGGCGCTCGGCATCCGTATCGCCCTCAATGTCAGCGACAAGGAGCTGACCTTGACTCCCCTGGCAGGGAAGATCCCACCAGGACAAGCACTGCACCTCTCCCTGTTTCATCCCACGTTGGCGGGCCTGGACAGCGAACATCTGCTGACGGCCGATGGCAAGGGAGTCTATCGCCTGATGCTGGACAAGCCCCTCACCGGCAAGTGGCACGTGCGGGTCGATGCCTTCAACCATGAATGGCGCCTCCAGGAGACGGCACAACTGCCGACTCAGGCAGCGATTGAGCTCGATCCCAAGGGACGTTGAATCACGAAGGCAGGGTGATCGGCACGCCGGTCAGCCGCCCTTCTCCCCGACCCGGCCTGCAGGGCTGCATCAAAGAGGGATGATCACCATGACCGGCTGTTTTCACTGTGGTGAACCGGTTCCCACTGGCAGTAACTTTACTCTCGAGATCAAAGGCATCGTTCAGCCGATGTGCTGCCCTGGCTGCCAAGCCGTGGCACAGACCATTCTCGAATGCGGCCTCGCCAGTTATTACGAACACCGCACCGCTCCCGGCATCAAGGGGGAGCTGGTGCCCGAAGAGCTCGCCGCCCTCACCCACTACGATCTGGCGGAGGTGCAGCAGGAGTTCGTCACCGACACCGGTACGGGTCGCGAAACTACGCGCGAGATCCAGCTGACGGTGGAAGGCTTGACCTGCGCCGCCTGTGCCTGGCTCATCGAGCGGCACCTGATGACCCTGCGCGGTCTGCGTTACATCAACGTCAATACCACCACCCATCGCGCCCGCATCAAGTGGGATCCGGCCCAGCTCTCTTTGAGCGACATTCTCAAGGGCTTTGCCAGGGTCGGCTATCGCGCCTATCCCTTCCAGACTCATCAGCAGGAAGCGCTCTACGCCAAAGAGGTGCGCAGCTACATGTTCCGCATGGCGCTGGCCGGGCTTGGATCCATGCAGGTGATGATGTGCGCCGTGGCACTCTACATGGACCTCTTCATCAGCGTGGAAGAGGAGTTCATGATCTACTTCAAGTGGATAAGCCTTCTGCTCTCCACCCCCATCATGATCTACTCGGCCCAGCCTTTTTACGTGGGGGCATGGCGCAGCCTGAAGCAGGGGCACCTCTCCATGGATGTCTCGGTGTCGCTGGCACTGATCGGCGCCTTCGTCGCCTCCATCTGGGCCACGGTCTTCAACACGGGTGAGGTCTATTACGACTCCATCACCATGTTCGTCTTCTTCCTGCTGTTGGGCCGTCTGCTGGAACTGCGAGCGAGGCGCAAGGCGTCGGAATCGAGCTCCAACCTGGCGCGCCTGGTGCCCATCATGGCGACTCGCATCGATGATGACGGCGAACACGAGGTGGCCGCCAAGACGCTGCGAGTCGGAGACAGGGTGCGGGTACTCGCGGGGGCCACTCTGCCAGCCGACGGCATCGTCACCCTGGGCCAGGCCAGCCTCAACGAATCCATGCTGACTGGCGAACAGTTGCCTCTGCTCAAGCAGGCCGGGGATCCCGTCTATGCAGGCACCATCAATACCGATGCCCCCCTGGAGATCCGGGTCAGCCATTCCATTGAAGAGTCGCGTCTCGCCCAGATCATGCGCCTGCAGGATCATGCTCTGGACGACAAGCCCGCCATCGCCCAACTGGCGGACGTGCTGTCGCGCCACTTTATCCTGGTGCTCCTGATCATTGCGGCTGCGGTCTGGACCTTCTGGCATTTTCATCAGCCCGAACGGGCCTTCTGGGTCACCCTGGCGGTGCTGGTGGCGACCTGTCCCTGCGCCCTCTCGCTGGCCACCCCGACCGCACTGACCTCGGCCACTGCCAACCTGACCCGCAGCGGCATTCTGCTGCGCCGCGGCCACGTGCTGGACATTCTGACCCGGGCCAACCGCATCGTGATGGACAAGACGGGGACCCTGACCACGGGCAACATCAGCCTGATGAGCACCCAACCCCTCGGCGAGCTCGACGCAACCCGCTGCCTCGCCCTCGCCCAGGCCCTGGAAACCTACTCCGAGCATCCCATCGCCCGTGCGTTTCGAAGCAAACCACTGGCGGACGGGGTGCAGCTCACCGCCAGCGACGTCACCCCCGTCATCGGCCACGGCGTGCAGGGAGTGATTGAGGGCAAGCATTACCGCATCGGCAGTGCACGCTGGCTCGAACTGGCGCAGGAAGAGAGTGCCGCTCAAGGGCTGGCCATCTATCTGGCCGATGAACACGGACTGCTGGCCCGTTTCATCCTGGCCGACACACTGCGCCCCGATGCCGGTGCACTGATCCAGGCCTTCAAGACGGCCGGCCTCAAGACCACCATCCTCACCGGCGACGGTTCGGACCAGGCGGACATGCTGGCCCGCGAGCTGGGGGTCGATGAGCTGGTAAAAGGGGTCACCCCGGACGGCAAGCTGGCCTACCTCAAGGCCCGGGAAGCGGCCGGGGATATCAGCATCATGGTGGGAGATGGCATCAACGACGCCCCTGTGCTGGCCGGCGCTCACGCTTCTTTTGCCATGGCGGGGGGCACGGATCTGGCCAAGAACAGCGCCGACGCCATCCTGCTGGCCGACGATCTCTCCCGTCTGCTGGCCGCCCGGGCCCGGGCCCTGCGCACTCGCAAGATCATCAAGGAGAACTTTGCCTGGTCCATCGGCTACAACCTGCTTGTGCTGCCGCTGGCGGCCAGTGGCTGGCTCCCCCCTTATCTGGCGGCTGCTGGCATGTCCCTGAGCTCCCTCATCGTGGTCACCAACTCCATGCGGCTCAACCGGTGAGCAGCCGTCTGGCATCCTCCCGGGTGGCGGCACCTCTTGCCTCGCCGGGTTATCATCCCCCTTTCACCACAGGGTCTGCGCCATGAACATCATCTTCGTCCTCATCCCCATCGCCATCCTGTTCGTTGTCATTGCAGGAGCCGTCTTCTTCTGGGCCATCCGCTCCGAGCAGTTCGAGGATCTCGACAGGCAGGGCTCCAACATCCTGTTTGACGAGGAGCAGCGCCCCTTGCCCTCCCCTGAACAACAAGCAGAACAGGAAAGCAGGCCTCATGACCAGCAGCCTTGACCTCATGGGCGCCCTGCTGGTCGGGCTTGCCGGTGCCGGCCACTGCATCGGCATGTGCGGCGGCGTGTCTGCAGCGCTCTCCATGGCCATACCTACCGAGCAGCAGCATTTTTGGGGCAGGCTCGGTTATCTGCTCAACTACAACCTGGGGCGCATCCTGAGCTATGTGCTGGCGGGCGCGCTGGTGGGCGGCTTGCTCGCCACCACCACGGAGATAGGCGCCGGCAAACACGCCCTGGCAGGGCTTCGCCTCATCGCCGCCCTGCTCATGATAGCGCTCGGCCTCTACTTGGCTGGCTGGTGGCATGGCGCCTTGCTGCTCGAGCGCATCGGTGCGAAGTTCTGGCCTCTCATCAAGCCGCTGGCAGGCAGGTTTCTCCCGTTTACATCAGCCTGGCAGGCCCTCCCCTTTGGCATGATATGGGGCTGGCTCCCTTGCGGCCTCGTCTACTCCATGCTGACCTGGAGCGCTGCTGCAGGCTCCGCGAGTGGCGGGGCACTCATCATGCTCTTTTTCGGCCTCGGCACTCTGCCGACCCTGTTTGCGCTGGGGGGGCTGGCAGACCGATTACGCTACTGGCTCACCCTGCGCAGCCTGCGCCTTGGGGGCGCCTTGCTGCTTATTGCCTACGGGATCCACACCCTCTGGATCGGGATGGCGTCCTTTTGAAACCCTATCCAAAACGGATGAGATGGTGGTAAACTTGTTTGATATAAATCAATTATTCATTTGAGCCTATGATCCCGGACAAGAAACCTGGCAGACGTATTCAGAGCGGTGGCTGTGCAATTCATTGCCAGGATTGCAGCATCAGCCAGCTCTGCATCCCCTTCACCCTGAACGACAACGAGCTCGATCAGCTCGACAGCATCATCGAGCGCAAAAAGCCGATCCAGAAGGGTGAAGAGTTGTTCAAGGCCGGCGATGAGCTCAAGTCGCTCTATGCCATCCGTTCCGGGACCATCAAGTCATACACCATCACCGAACAGGGTGACGAACAGATCACCGCTTTCCACCTGGCGGGCGATCTGGTCGGCTTTGACGCCATCCACAAGCAGGCCCACCCCTCCTTCGCCCAGGCGCTGGAAACCGCCATGGTGTGCGAAATACCGTTCGATGTGCTCGACGACCTCTCTGGCAAGATGCCCAAACTGCGCCAGCAGATCATGCGGCTGATGAGCAACGAGATCATGGGCGACCAGGAGATGATACTGCTGCTCTCCAAAAAGAACGCCGAAGAGCGCCTCGCTGCCTTCCTGCACAATCTCTCGGTTCGTTTCTCCGAGCGCGGCTTCTCCGCCAAGGAGTTCCGCCTCTCCATGACCCGTGGGGACATCGGCAACTACCTCGGTCTCACCGTCGAGACCATCAGCCGCCTGCTGGGTCGTTTCCAGAAATCCGGTCTCATCAGCGTCAAAGGCAAATACATTACTGTACTGGACAACGTTGCCTTGGGCGTCATGGCCGGAGCCACTCGTCCTCCCTGCGGTTAATCCCCGTTTATTCCCTCTTTTGCCGGATCGGATCACCCTGAAATTTGATCCGGCACACCTTCCCGTCTCCCCCCTTGGACTAAGCTGTAATAGCTAAAGAGTTGCCATCATTGGCCTTATTGCCAAGGAGGAGAACATGGTCAAGTACCGAAACATTCTGGTGGTGATCAATCCCGAGGAGGAGCGCCAGATCGCGCTCGAGCGCGCGGTCAAGGTCGCCGAGCTGGATGAGGGCGCCCAGCTGACCCTGCTCCTGACGATTTACGACTTCTCTTACGAGATGACCGCCATGCTCTCGGCAGACGAGCGGGAAGAGATGCGCCATGGTGTCATCGCCCAGCGTCGGGAGTGGCTCGACGAGATCCTCACTCCCTATCGGGCCAGAGGACTGGAATGCGAAGTGAAAGTGCTCTGGCACAACCGTCCCTTCGAGTGCGTCATTCAGGAAGTGCTGGAACAGCGTCACGATCTGGTTGTCAAGGCGACTCACAAGCACTCCTTCCTGCAAACCTTCATCTTCACCCCCACCGACTGGCACCTGCTGCGCAAATGCCCCTGTCCGGTTCTGCTGGTAAAAGAAGGGCACTGGCAACGGGGGGGCAACCTGATTGCCGCCATCAACTGCTCGAGCGATGACAAGGAGCAGAAGGTGCTCAACGAGCGGATCACCCGCGAGGGAATCGCCATCGCCGAGCTGCTTGGTGCCAGTCTCTATCTGGTCAACACCTACCCGGGCACCCCGGTCAATGTCGCCATCGAACTGCCAGAGTTCGATCCCAACGCCTACAACGATGCCATTCGCAAACACCATGAAGATCTGCTGCGGGAACATGCCGATCAGTTCGGCATCAACCACATGTGGACCAAGGTGGCGGAAGGCTTGCCGGAGGAGGTGCTGCCGGACATGGCGGACGATCTGAATGCCACCCTGATGATCATGGGATGCGTCGGCCGTACCGGCCTCTCTGCCGCCCTGCTTGGCAACACCGCCGAGCACGTGGTGGACAGGCTCAACTGCGACATTCTCATCCTCAAACCCGACGATTACAGCTGCCCTGTGGATGACAGGCGTCATCCTGCATAAGCGTTTCTTGCCCTCCCCCGGGACATGGCTATAATAAGCCGCTTATTTTTGTCCCGGGTTTGAGGCCATGCTAGAAGAGCTTAACGCCAAAGAGAAATACAGTTTCAACAAGCTGCAGAAACGCCTGCGGCGCAACGTGGGCCAGGCCATCGCCGACTTCAACATGATTGAAGAGGGTGACAAGATCATGGTCTGCCTGTCTGGCGGCAAGGACAGCTTTGCCATGCTCGACATCCTGATGAGCCTGAAGGCCAGCGCCCCCATCCATTTCGATCTGGTGGCCGTCAACCTGGATCAGAAGCAACCCGGCTTCCCCGAGCACGTGCTGCCCGAATACCTGAGCACCCTCGGCATCGACTTCAAGATCGTGGAAGAAGATACCTACTCCATCGTCAAGGAGAAGGTACCGGAGGGCAAGACCACCTGCGCGCTCTGCTCCCGCCTGCGCCGCGGTATTCTGTATCGCACCGCCCAGGAGCTGGGCTGCACCAAGATCGCCCTTGGCCATCACCGTGACGACATCCTCGAGACTCTGTTCCTCAACATGTTTTACGGTGGCAAGCTCAAATCCATGCCCCCCAAGCTGGTGAGCGACGATGGCAAGAACGTGGTGATCCGCCCCCTGGCTTACTGCAAGGAGAAAGACTTGGTGCGCTATGCCGAGGTCAAGGCCTTCCCCATCATCCCCTGCAACCTGTGCGGCTCCCAGGAGAACCTGCAGCGCCAGGCCATCAAACAGATGATGCAGGAGTGGGATCGCCGCTTCCCGGGTCGTCTCGAAACCATGTTCACCGCCATTCAGGACGTGATCCCGAGCCACCTGCTCGATCACCAGCTGTTTGACTTCAAGAGCATCAACCGCGACTCCGGCATCATCGACGGTGGCGACAAGGCATTTGATCCGCCCGAGCTGCCCAAGGCGCCGCTGCTGGACATCGACGAGATGGACATGCTGGACGTGATTGAGGTGCGCTAAGCCCCGTCACCCACAGAAAAGGAGCGCCAGGCGCTCCTTTTTTCATTCTGGCAATCTGCGGACTCGGGTCGCTACCCCTTATGCAGCCAGGGGGTCAGACGCAGGATCTCCCCTTGCAGTTGCAGCTTGCCCTGGGCAAACCCCTTCAGCTGCGCATTGCTGAGCAGCAGTTGCCCCTGCTGCCAGGAGACGGCCTCCTGACGGGCCCCCTCCACAAGGTAGGCTGTGCCTGCGGGCGCCACCATGGAGATCCGCACCCCTTCCATCTTGGGCAGGAAATACTGGCCGACCATGCCGGCCATCTTGTCGAGCAATCGCTGCATCTGCTGCTGGCGCGAGACGAGCTCGGCCAGCGGCACCTCGGGTGTGGCGGGGGCGTCAGCCATCACCTGTACCGACAGATCGCAGGCGGCGTGGGCCTCGGTGAGCCCCACCACCACGATCGCCTTGTCGAGGTTGAGATCATCGTCATAGGGCAGACGCAGTTCGCCATCCACCGTGACCTCGGCGGGCACATCCCTGTCCGGGGTCGAGACCCGGGCCGAGGTGAGCCCGCATCGCCGACCGTTCTGTTGACTGGCCAGATAAAAGCCCAGTCTGGCGTGGCCAAATTCCCCCTTGGCGAAGGTCTTCATCTGGCTGTAGAAGGTGCCGTAGTCGAGTTCAAGGGACGGCTCAGCCTGTCCCAGCATGGGTACCAGCAGGAGCGCCGCCATCCCGTATCGCTTGTTCATATGCCATCCTTTTGCATCATGCTCCGGGCGGGTCGACACCGGCTGACCCCTGGTATCCCGTTATGCGTTGAAATGATCCGGGCCCTGCCCGTCGTTGCCACTGGCAACCTCGGTCACTTCGACTGCCACCCCACACAGATCCCGGTAGAGAATGCCCTTGCAGTTGAAGTAGAGCGGCGCCACCCAGATAAGTCCCAGCCCCATGGGGATGAGCGCCAGGAAGAAGAGTGCCAGCATGACCCCGTGCAGCAGCACTATGCTGGGCCAGCCCCGGGCAAAGAGCTTGAGGGAGACCAGAATGGCCTGAGCCGGGGAAAGACCGCGCTCCAGGACCAGAGGTACGGTAAACACCAGCCCCATGCCCACCAGGGCGGAAGGGATGAAGGCCAGCATCACCGGCACACCCAGCAGCTCGAACAGGGGTCCAAACAGGCTGGTGATGAGGCTGCCGAGCAGACTCAGGCTGCCCAGGCGCAGGAAGTGGCGGAAGAAGTCGAACACCTGGCTCGGCCGGGCGCGCACCCCCACCGACTGCTGCAACCCCAGCATGTCGAGGGAGGAGGTCATGGGTGACATGATCACCGTGACCAGCAGGCTCAGGATCAGGGCCATATCCATATCCCCTCCTTCACGGGCGACATAGGGCGTCAGCAAGGTATTGCTCAGCAGGATCCAGATTGCCATGACCCCGGCGATGGCCAGCGCCAATCCGAAACCGGTACGACGAGTCTGTTGCCACCCCTCTTTCAACACCCCTTGCAGGTCCAGACGATATCCCTGGCTGAGGGACTGTTCGAGGGTTCCACCGATCCGCATTCTATTACTCAATTGACTGTCCAACATTCACTGACGACTGATCCAAGGTGGCACATTATAGCGGTTTGAACCGGCATGCGTAGCCGTTTTTCCTGTTATCTTCCGTTCAGAAAGCCATTGATACCAAAGGCCTTGCAGCCCTTCTTGATGAGGTTCCCCTCACCCTTGGCCCCTCTGTCCAACGGGAGTAGGATGATGGCGCGCGCTGGCGGACGAGATGTCCACTGGCTCTTCTCTCTCACACAAGGAAAACGGTCATGTCCGAACTGACGCTCTATCTTGCCCCCGGTACCTGTGCCATGGCGGTGCGCATCGCTCTGGTGGAGGCCGGTGCCCCTCACCTTGTCAAGCGCCTGGATCTGGCCGCTGGTGAACAGCGCAGCCCCGACTACCTCGCCATCAATCCCAAGGGGCGAGTCCCGGCACTGGTGACGGAGCATGGCGTGCTGACCGAAACACCGGCCCTGCTGCTCTACGTGGCCCAGCGTTTTCCTAACGCCGGGCTGGCCCCATTGGATGACCCCTTCCTCCTGGCCAGGATGCAGGAGGTACACAGTTTCCTCGTCTCCACCGTCCATGTCGCCCATGCCCATGGACGCCGTCCCGGCCGCTGGGCCGACGATGAACAGGCCATGGCTGCCATGCAGGCCAAGATGCCCCAGAACATGCGCGATGGCTTTGACCAGATTGAGCGCCACTATCTGGCCGGCCCCTGGGTACTGGGGGAGCGCTTCAGCCTGGCCGACATCTACCTCTTCGTGATTGCAGGCTGGCTCGAGAGCGACGGGGTTGCCATCAGCGAGTTTCCCAAGGTGGCGGATCACTATCAGCGCATGCTGGCCCGCCCCGCAGTGCAGGCGGCGCTCGCCCTCTGATCTCCTCGCGCCGGGTACGCCTTTTTGTGCGGGCAACATCCGGCGACGCCTCTCAGACGGGTGCTCTTCTGGCACCCGTTTCTTCTGAAATTGCCCTGTCACTGAGATCGTTTTCACATTTTCGTCATCACTGCCTAGACCCGTTAACGGTTAACACCTATCTTTCGCCCTAATGACGCAACCGGTTGCGTAACCGATTGCCCAACTCAATATCCATATGCGGTCCCAGGCCGCCGAGGTGCTGTATGAAACGAGGCAAGCTGCTCAATGCTCCCTTAAGCGCGCTGGTCGCGCAGATGGGCCACACCGACGAGATCACCGTCTGCGACGCTGGCCTGCCCATTCCGGCAGGCCCCGAGCGTATCGATCTGGCGCTGATGGCGGGCACCCCCAGCCTTGAAACCGTACTGACCGCCCTGCTCACCGATCTGGTGGTGGAGAAGGTGATCATGGCAAGCGAGATCAAGCAGATCAGCCCCGCCGCCCATCAGGCGCTGGTGGATCAGCTGGAGGCCCACGCCGCGGCTCAAGGCAAGCCCATCACCATCGAGTACTGCCTGCACGAAGCGTTCAAGGCTCGCTCCTGCCAGAGCAAGGCAATCGTGCGCAGCGGCGAGGTGACTCCCTACGCCAACCTGATCCTCTGCGCCGGTGTGGCGTTCTGAATTCTTCAAAGAAGGCCTCTTCAAGGAAGCTGCAAATGAGCACAACCTCCCCCCTCTCACCCATTCTGGAGCTGACCGGGATCGTCAAGACCTTCCCCGGGGTACGCGCCCTCGACGAAGCGGGTCTTCGGGTCTATCCGGGCCAGGTGATGGCCCTGCTCGGCGAAAATGGCGCTGGCAAGTCGACCCTGATGAAGGTGCTGACCGGCATCTACCAGGCCGATGCGGGCAGCATCAGCTATCGCGGCCAGCCGGTTCACTTCAAGGGCCCCCGTGACTCTCAGGATCAGGGGATCAGCATCATCCACCAGGAGCTGAACCTGCTGCCGGAGTTGTCGATTGCCGCCAACATCTTCCTCGGCCGAGAGCCCCGTACCCGTTTTGGCAGCATCGACCACAAACAGCTGCGCGAACGGGCCAGCACCCTGCTGGCGCGACTTGGCGTCAAGCACGGCCCGGATACCCGACTCGGGGATCTCTCCATCGGTGAACAGCAGATGGTGGAGATCGCCAAGGCGCTGTCGTTCGATGCCAGCGTCATCATCATGGACGAACCCACCGATGCGCTGACCGACACCGAGACCGAGCAGCTCTTCACCGTCATTCGCGAACTGCGCGAGCAGGGCTGCGGCATCGTCTACATCTCCCACCGCCTGAAAGAGATCTTCGAGATCTGCGATCGGGTCACCGTGCTGCGGGATGGCAAGTGGATCGGCGAGCAGGCGGTGAGCGATCTCGATGAAGACAGGATCATCGAGATGATGGTGGGCCGTCGGCTGGAAGAGCAGTACCCGCGCCTGGTGCGCGAGCTCGGCCCGGTCAGCCTGCAGGTGAAGGATCTGGCCGGTCCCGGCGTGCGCGGGGTGAGCTTCTCCCTGCGTCAGGGGGAAATTCTGGGCTTTAGCGGCCTGATGGGCTCCGGCCGCACCGAGCTGATGAAGCTTATCTACGGTGCCAGCCCCATCAGCGCTGGCCAGGTGACGGTAGATGGCCACGCCCTGGTACCCAGAAGCCCGGCCGATGGTCTGGACGCCGGCATCGCCTATATCTCCGAGGATCGCAAGGGTGACGGCCTGGTGCTGGAGCTGTCGGTGCGGGAGAACATGAGCCTGTGCGCCCTCGGCGAGTTCATTCGTGGCGGCAAGATTGACGGCAAGGCCGAGCGCCAGGCGGTAGGGGACTATGTGCGTCTGTTCAACATCAAGACCCCGAGTCAGGATCAGCTGATCAAGCTCCTCTCCGGCGGCAACCAGCAGAAGGTGGCCATCGCCAAGGGGCTGCTGACCCGGCCCAAGGTGCTGATCCTGGATGAACCGACCCGCGGCGTCGATGTCGGCGCCAAGAAGGAGATCTATCAGCTCATCAACCAGTTCAAGAAGGAGGGGATGAGCATCATCCTGGTCTCCTCCGAAATGCCGGAAGTGCTCGGCATGAGTGATCGCATCATGGTGATGCACGAAGGGCGCATCAGCGCAGAATTCAACACCCGCGATGCCAATCAGGAGAAGCTGATGGCAGCGGCAGTCGGTAAACAGTGGCAAGCAGAGCAAGAGGCAGCACAATGACAACCCAAACCCTTTCCCGCCGCGGCGTCATGAGCAAGGCCTGGTGGATCGAGAACAAGTCCCTGGTCGCGCTGCTGGTGCTGATCGGCGTGGTCTCCTTCCTGAGCCCCAACTTCTTCACCGCCGACAACCTGCTCAACATCCTGCGCCAGACATCGGTCAACGCCATCATGGCGGTCGGCATGACGTTGGTCATCCTCACCGCCGGCATCGATCTGTCGGTCGGCTCGGTACTGGCACTGTGCGGCGCCCTGGCCGCCACCATGGTGGCCATGGAGCTGCCCATTGCCCTGGTGATCCCCCTCACCCTGGGGGCCGGCGCCCTGCTTGGCAGCATCAGCGGCCTCATCATTGCCAAGGGCAAGGTACAGGCCTTCATCGCCACCCTGGTCACCATGACCGCCCTGCGCGGCGTCACCATGGTCTACACCGAGGGGCGCCCCATTTCCACGGGCTTCAGTGACGGCGCCGATCACTTCGCCTGGCTCGGGACCGGCTACCTGCTGGGTCTGCCGGTGCCCATCTGGCTGATGGCCATCGTCTTCCTGCTGGCCTGGTACCTGCTCAATCACACTCGCCTGGGCCGCTACATCTATGCCCTCGGCGGCAACGAATCGGCCACCCGCCTCTCCGGTATCAATGTGGATCGGGTCAAGCTCGCGGTGTATGGTCTGTGCGGCATGCTGTCGGCACTGGCCGGGCTCATCGTCACATCCCGCCTCTCGTCCGCCCAGCCCACTGCCGGCATGGGGTACGAGCTGGATGCCATCGCCGCCGTGGTGCTGGGGGGCACCAGCCTGATGGGGGGCAAGGGCCGTATCATGGGTACCCTGATCGGTGCCCTCATCATCGGCTTCCTCAACAATGCCCTCAACCTGCTCGACGTCAGCTCCTATTACCAGATGATCGCCAAGGCCAGCGTGATTTTGCTTGCCGTGATGATCGATAACAAAAGCAACCGTTAACAAGCCACGCCACACACAAGGAATGAAATGATGAAAAAGCTCAATACCCTGCTCGCTGCCGCCATCATGTCCGTGCTGGGCACCGCCCAGGCCGCGGATCACACCCTGGCGATGGTGGTCTCCACCCTCAACAACCCCTTCTTCGTCACCATGAAGGAGGGCGCCGAAGCCAAGGCCAAGGAGCTTGGCTACGAGCTGGTGGTGCTGGACTCCCAGAACGACCCGGCCAAGGAGCTCTCCAACGTGGAAGATCTCACCGTGCGCAAGGTCAACGCCATCCTGATCAACCCGACCGACTCCGAAGCAGTGGGCAACGCCATTCGCCTGGCCAACAAGGCGAACATCCCGGTGCTGACCCTGGACCGCGGCGCAGCCCAGGGTGACGTCAAGGCCCACATCGCCTCCGACAACGTGGCCGGTGGCAAGCTGGCTGGCGACTTCATCGCCGAGAAGCTGGGCAGCGGTGCCAAGGTGATCCAGCTGGAAGGGATCGCAGGTACCTCCGCCGCCCGTGATCGCGGCGAAGGCTTCGCCCTGGCGGTCACCGCCAACAAGCTGCAGGTGCTGGCCTCCCAGCCCGCCGACTTTGATCGCACCAAGGGCCTGAACGTCATGGAGAACCTGCTGGCCGCCCATCCGACCGTGCAGGCGGTGTTCGCCCAGAACGATGAGATGGCGCTGGGTGCCATCCGCGCCGTGCAGGCCGCCGGCAAAGAGGTGATGATCGTGGGCTTTGACGGCACCGACGATGGCAAAGCCGCCGTGGCCAAGGGTAAACTGGCCGCCACCGTGGCCCAGCAGCCCGCCCTCATCGGCGCCATCGGCGTGGAAACCGCCGACAAGGTGCTCAAGGGTCAACCGGTGGAAAAATCCATCCCGGTACCGCTGCAAATCGTCAACAAGTAAGTTGTTGGGGGGAGGTTCGCCTCCCCTCTCTTTTTCTGCCAGTGCCGCCTGGTCTGGGCCCACCCAGACCAGGATGTACTCAACCAAGGGTGATAGGAATGAATCGTCTCGTAGTCCTCGGCAGCGTGAATGCGGATCATGTGCTGCGCGTCCCCCACTTTCCCCGCCCCGGTGAAACCCTGACCGGCCACAGCTATCAGGTCGTTCCCGGCGGCAAGGGTGCCAATCAGGCGGTGGCCGCCGCCCGCCTCGGCGCCCCTGTCTCCTTCATCGCCCGCATCGGTGATGATGCCATCGGCCACCAGATGAAGACCAGGTTTGCCAACGACGGCATCGATGTCAGCGCCGTCGAACTCGACCCCAGGCTCCCCACCGGCATCGCCATCATCTATGTGAGCGACGAGGGGGAGAACAGCATCGGCATCTCCGCCGAAGCCAACGGCGCCCTCACCCCGACCGTGGTGCAAGGTCACGAGGCGATGATCGCCGCCGCCCACACCCTGCTGCTGCAACTGGAAGTACCGCTCGAGAGCGTGCAGGAAGCGGCCCGTCTGGCTCGTGCCCACGGCACCCGGGTGGTGCTCAACCCCGCCCCCGCTCGCCCGCTTTCAAGGGATCTGCTGGCGCTGGTGGACCTCATCACCCCCAACCAGACCGAGGCCGAGCTGCTGACCGGCATCAAGGTGACGGACGAAGCGAGCGCCCGTGAGGCTGCCGCCCGCTTCCACCAGATGGGCATCGGTGAGGTGATGATCACCCTGGGGTCTCAAGGGGTCTATTGCAGCAAGGGGCAGCAACAGGCGCTCATGCCGGGCTTTCGGGTCAAGGCGGTGGATACCACGGCGGCCGGGGATACCTTCAACGGCGCCTTCCTGGCGGCCGAGCTCGCCGGCGCCGACTTTGACGCGGCCGTACGCTTTGCCCACGGGGCGGCGGCACTCTCCGTCACCCGGTTTGGAGCCCAGAGCTCCATCCCGAGCAAACAGGAGGTCGACGCCTTCCTCCTTGAACAAACTGCACAGGGGCACTGATGGCCAATATCAAGGAGGTGGCCGCGCTGGCGGGGGTGTCGACCACCACTGTCTCCCACGTCATCAACGAGACCCGCTTCGTCGCCGAGGAGACCCGTGAGCGGGTCTTCGCCGCCATGCGCGATCTCAACTATGCCCCGAGCCTGGTGGCCCGCAGCCTCAAGGTAAAGGAGACCAACAGCATCGGCATGCTGGTCACCACCTCCAGCAACCCCTTCTTCGCCGAGGTGGTGCGCGGGGTGGAGCGCTACTGCTTCGAGCAGGGTTACAACCTGATGCTGGGCAACACCGAAGGACAGGCCGAGACGGCGCTCTCCTACCTCAAGATGATGCTCAGGAAACGGGTCGACGGCCTGCTCATCATGTGCAGTGAAGGGCAGCAGGAGGTGTTCAACCAGCTCGACTGGCTCAAGAGCCTGCCGGTCGTGGTGATGGACTGGGGCATGGAGAACGGCGAGGTGGATCTCATCGCCGACAACTCCCATCGCGGCGGCTACCTGGCAACCCGCCACCTGCTGGGGCTGGGTCACACTGCCATCGGTTGCATCACGGGCCCCCACAGCCGCGCCCCGGCCAACCAGCGCCAGGCGGGTTTCGAGCAGGCGATGCAGGAGGCCGGGCTCACCGTCAATCCGGGCTGGATCCAGGAGGGAGACTTTGACTGCGCCAGCGGCGCCGCCGCCATGACCCGCCTGCTGGCACTGCCAGAGCGTCCCACCGCGCTATTTGTCTGCAACGACATGATGGCCATGGGGGTCATCAGTGCCGCCCATCAGGCGGGGCTGGTGATCCCCCGCGATCTCTCCATCGTCGGCTATGACAATGTGGCGCTGGCCCAGTTCATGTCCCCCCCGCTCACCACGGTCAATCAACCGAAAGAGGAGCTGGGCCGCCTCGCCGTCACCCGGCTGCTGGCGCGCATCAACGGCGAGCCCATCGCAAACCGCATGATCACCGTGGATCCGGACCTGGTGATCAGACACTCCTGCGCTCCCTTTTCCTCACCGGACAGCAAACCAGTTTAAGTGCCAGCAAGCAGCAGAAGGGCGGCCATGAGCCGCCCTTCTGTGTATTGTCTCCTTGGCATCGGCCCCGAGACTGCATAAGCCACCACTCAACTCAGCTTGAGATCATCCTCTTGCTGCGCCTCTCCCCGGGGAGCCAGGCGCAGCAGCCCCAGCGCCGTTGCCAACGGCTGGAGCAGCGCCTCGTACCCGGAGGGGGCTGGCAGCCAGTAGCGAATTGGCCAGCCCGCCTGCAGCAGTTCGGGGGCGCTGCTGCCAAGCTCGCTCAGCGCCAGCATGCAACCACACTCGCGCACCTTCTCAAGCAGGGTGGCATCCTGTATCAGCGCAGGCAATGCCAGGATCAGCCTCCCCTGTGGCAAGGGGGGCAGGCTCGCCAGCAGAGGGGCCAGCTGGGCAGGCTGATGAAGCCTTACCAGCAAGGTGCCACTGCATGGCTCTTCTGTCAGCCATCGCGCCATCACAGGCCCAAGGACACCACGCTCCTGCATCCAGCCCACGTCACAGGGCTGCTGGCTCACCCGCCAGCGCAGGCTGACCGCCGTCACCGGCACGCCCTGCTCGTCTCTCATCGGCTCGCAGAGGGTCTCCAGGGGTGAAGGGGCGGCCCCCGCCAGCCATTCCCGCAGTTGGTGCAACTGCCGCTGGGCCATGTGGAGGTCAGCCTTCATCGCACTCTGATACCACACCAGGGTGGTCCCCTCACGCTTGGCCTCGTTCAATGCCAATATGGCCTGCTCCAATAGCTCATCGGCATCCTCGCCACCCTCGCACCTGGCCACTCCGAAGCGACACGCCAGATCAAAGCTGCTTTCCCGGGTCACGAACTCAAACTGCAACAGGCTCACCATGGCGGCCATGCGGGCATCGAGATCTCCCTCTTCGTCGTCCAGCACCACGGCGAACTCATCGCCCCCCAACCGGTACGCACGGCCGGGGCATGCCTGACGCAACCGGGCCGCGACCGCCTGCAGCAGGCGATCACCAACCTGGTATCCGAGCAGATCATTGACCTGCTTGAACCGCTTCAGATCCAGCACCGCCAGCGCCTGGACCCGATCTTGCAGCAGGGATTGCCTGAGCTGCCCCTGCAAGGCCCGACGGTTGCCAAGCCGAGTCATGGGATCGAGCAGGGAGAGGCGACGATTCTGCAGATTGGTTCGAATGAGGGCAAAGACCAGCACACAGCCCATCACCAGCAGGATCAACTGCCAGATCTGGATCCAGAACAGGCTCTGCCGCAACTGGTTGAGGGAGGCTTCCCGCTCCTGGCCGGAGAGGATCTGATCCCCAATCTGCTCCACCTGATGGGTCAAGCCGGTCAGCCGGACGAGGGCAAGATCGAGGGCTTTCCCCCTCTTCAGCTCCCCGGACTGCATCTGGGGATCCAGCGCCTTGAGTTCGTCAAAGAGCCGTTCAAGCACCTCCCCCAACCCATGCCTCGCCCGCGCATCGGCGGTCTCGGTACTGATCAGGAACACATCCAGCCGGTTCCACAGCAGATCGTAATCCAGGCTCAGGGCCGCCATGTCGAGCGCCCCGGCACGGTAGAGGCGCACATCATAGAGAAATCGCTGGGACTCCTGCATTACCTGGCTGATGTTCCAGTGGGTGTTGCGGTAGAACATGTCAACGAGCTGCTCGTGCCGACTCTGCAGCAGCAGCCCCCAGAGGGACGAGAAAAGAAACAGCAGGGAAATGGCTGCAAGCAGCAGGTTATCTCGCTGTCGCCGCGTCACGGGACAACCTCGATGCGGATCACCTGCCAGACCATGTTGTTGTGGATGGCGGACACATCCATGTCGGGATGGGCCGAGAGGGGGACTAGCAGCCAGAGCGGCCCTTTATTGCGACGGGTGAGCGGTTTGTCATCCTGGTAACGCACCAGGGTCAGCGGCACCTTGGCAAACAGGGAGAGATCAACCCGCTGCTGGTAGCCATTGAGTGCGGCGACATCGATGGCGCTGGCACTATCCACCTGCTGCGCCGCCAGCACGCTCTTCAGGGTCGGGCCACGATAGCGGTGAGTGCCGAGGGTCCAGGGCGTCGCCGTCTCGAATTCCACTTGTGGCAAGGCGGCCAACGCCGCCTCATCCAGGGTGATTTCCCGCTTGTCCGGCAGGATCAGTTGCAATAGCGAAGAGGAGGAGGCCTGGGTACCGAACGAGAAAAGCACCAGCAGGAGAGAGGCCATCCCGCGCATTGGAAAGTTCATGACATGTTGTGCCAGCTGCATCTTGAAGTTAGGTGTCAGTGTGGCGATTTCAGTGGGTCAATGCAACTGTGTGAAAAATCAATAATTATGGGCCCCGCATCTCCATCCAGTTATGTCCCTCGACGGTGAGAGGCTGATGCACACCGCAACTTTGCAGGAGTTCATCCACAAAAGCGGGCACCAGCAAGGAAGCCGGACCATAACGTTTTTCATCGAACTGGCTGCCCACTTCGCTCGGCTCCAGATTGAGCTCCACCGTATGGGCACCGTTCAGGCCGGCCTCATGGACGAATCCGGCGGCAGGGTAGACCGCCCCGGAGGTCCCGATGGAGATGAAGAGATCGCACTGGGCCAGGGCGCTGTAGATACGATCCAACCCGAGCGGCATCTCCCCGAACCAGACTACATGGGGGCGCAGCGGGTGGGGAAACTGGCAGCAGGAACACAGCTCTTCCTGATGGAGATCCCCGCGCCACTCGATCACCTGACCCGAGCCCGGGCAGCGGGCCTTGAGCAACTCGCCGTGCATGTGGATGAGGTTCTTGCTGCCGGCACTCTCGTGCAGGTTGTCGATGTTCTGGGTGACCAGGGTGACGCGCCCCGGCAGCAGGCGCTCCAGCCGGGCCAATGCATAGTGGGCCGGATTGGGGTGGATCTCGGCGCGCTGCAACTGATGGCGCCGCGCATTGTAGAAACGTTGTACCAGTTCGGGATCCCGCGCATAGCCTTCAGGGGTGGCCACGTCCTCCACCCTGTGCTCTTCCCACAGGCCATCACAGGCCCGGAAGGTCTTGATACCGGATTCGGCCGAGATGCCGGCACCGGTGAGGATCACGATATGTTTGGCTGACTGCACCATGGTTGTTCTCCTCCAACGGGTAACAGGCTGACCTTAGCACAGGAGCAAGAAGCGGCCCATTCGCCCTTGGTCTTAGGCCGATGGGAGCACAAAGCTCGCCATGGGCGCGAGATCCAGCCTGGCAAAGACCATCTCCCGTCCTGTCACCAGGGTAAGCGGCAACCCGAGCCCCTTGAGCAGAGCCAGCATGGGGCGATTCTGGCCGAGCACTTCCGCCGTCCACTCCCGGATCCCCTCCTCGTATGCCAGCCGCGCAAGCGCCAGCAGGATGCGACGCCCGGCGCCGCGATGCTGAAAATGATCCGCGACGATGCAGGAGAACTCGGCCCTGTCCGGGTGCAGGCGCCGGCGCACGGACTGGGCCATGGCAAGCGGCGTCCCCTGCTCGTCGGTCAGCAGCAATCCTATCTGGGGTTCTCTGGGGTAGTCGAGAAAGAAGGCGAGCTGCTCGGCCGTCGCAGGCTGCTTGGCCCGCATGAAGCGCAAATAGACGCTCTGCTCGCTCAGGGCGTCATAAGCCGCGCTTATCCGCTCCGGGTCGCTGCCCGCCAGCTCCTGCAAGCGGCAAGTCAGCCCCCCCACCACCATCGTCATCGGCAGGGCGGCCCGTGAGGCGGGAGCCGTCCAACCCGTCATCCCCTGCCACAAGCGCGTCTCATCGAGCGGCCAGCAAAGATAGCGAGCCATTCACCAGCGACCTGCCACGCCGCGATCCTGCCACTGGGCGGCATCCTGCAGGTTGAAGGGGTCGTCGAGGTAGAGCGCGATGCCAAGCTCCCGGGAGCGCTGGATGAAGCGGGCCAGCAAGGAGTCGGCCGCCATCGCCTCCAGTTCGGGCAGCAGGTGTTGCCCGAGCAGTAAGGATTGCAACGGCAGACGCTCGATGAGATCAAACGGCAGGTGCTGGGCATGATCGAGCAGCAACGCGAGTCTGGCCCCCGCGAGGCTCGCCTGCAGCACCAGGGCGAAACGGTCCGCCTGGTTCAGCAGGTGATCCCGTCGATGGATGACCAGGGTGAGCTCGCTTGCTTCTCGTCCATGCTGCTCGAGCCAGAGCTTGAGCGGCTCCCAGTGAGGGGAAAGGCCGCTCAGGCTCAGCCAGATCGGCAGCGTGCAGGAGGCCGCATCTGCCAGCAGCCCAAGCTGTCCTCTCGCCTCTCCCTGCCAGCTACGCACGGTGCGCTTGAGCCCGCCCAGCCTGCGCTGACGCTGGGGGCCAAGATAGAGCATCTTGAGCAGACGCAGCAGATCGTCGCTTTGCAGCGGCTTGGCCAGGGCGGCCAGCACGTTGAAACCCGCATCGTGCAGGAGACGCCGGGCGCCGTCTATCAGGGTCTGATCATGAGCGGAGAGCAGGATGATGGGCAGACCGCTGTGGCGATACTGGGGATGGCTCATCAGCAGGCTGATGGCATCCTGCTCCGCCAGGCTGAGATCACAGATAAGCAATCTCACGCCCCCCTCTTCCAGCGCCTTGAGGCACCCTTCGCCATCCTGAACCCAGTGGCAGGGCAACCCCAGTCCCTGGATCTCCTGCTGAATGCAGGCTCCCTGGAAGGGGTGATCTTCGAGCAGCAGGATCTGGCACTGGGCGAGCCAGGCACGCCACCCCTGTTCCCGTGCCTGCAACCCCTCGAGCCAGGGATCGCTGAGGCGATAGATCCCCGCCCCGGGAGCCAGCAGATGAGGCAGATAGTCGGCCCCCTGATGAGAGGCAGGATCAAACAGGGCGATGGCCCCGGCGGCAAACAGTCCTTCCCATTGCCAGCCGGCATCGGGTCGGGTGCGGTGCAGATTGGCATAGGCCGGCAGGCCCGCCCCCTTGACCGCCTGATGGGAGACGGCGTCCAGGGCATAGACGCTGACCGGGTAAAACGTTGGCTCCTGGCTGTCATCAGACTCCAGCAAGGCCATCAACTCTTCATCTGTGATGATCATGTCATGCTCTCTCGCCCAGTTGTCGGCAGACCTCTTCCACGCACTGCCTCAAGGCGGCTCCAAGGGGATGTCCGGGGGCCTCCTGCCAACGGTCGATCACCTCTACCAGGGGGGTAGCCCCCACCATTTTGGCGGCCCCCTTCATCTTGTGTAAAGCCGTATTGAGGGCCTTCTCGTCCCCTTGTGTGACACACCGCTCAATGTCGGCCAGATCCTGGTGAACCGATGCCAGATAGATGTCAACGAGGGCCGGGCTGAGGGACACGGGCAGGGAAAGGGCTGCCGTTGGCTGCGGTGCCTTCCCCCCGTCATGGGGGCCAAAGACGGTACGAAGCAGTACGGCCAGATCCCTGAGCAAGACGGGTTTGTCCAGATGGCCCTGACAGCCGCATTCCGCCAGTCGCTGCGCCGCCTGCTCGCTGAGATCGGCGGTGATGACGTAGACGGGCAGATGCTGCCAGCGTTCATCGGCGTGCAATTGCCTGCAGAGCTCGGCGCCGTCCATCACCGGCATCTGCAGGTCCGTCAGCACCAGATCCACCGACTCCGATTGCAGGATCTCCAGTGCCAGACGGCCATTGGCCGCGCTCAATACCCGGGCACCCAGCTGACCCAGCTGCATGCTGATCAGCATTCTGTTCACTTCGTGATCTTCCACCAGCAACACCCGCCTGCCTGCCCCCGGCAGATCCGTGATCTCCTCGGCGCCACGGACGAGTCTGGGTTGCAGCAGGCTGACCACGGAGCCCGGGATCCAGGGTTCCCCCTGCCAGTACCAGGCGCGCAAGCCCCCATCGTCCTGCATGGCCCCAAGGCAAGGTGCAGCCGGGTCCTCGGCCACGCCAAACGCTGCGAGCCAGGCCCGCATATATTCAAGTTCCCCGGGCAACAGTTGCAGGGAGACCGTCTTGACGCGCGGTTGCCAGGGCGCCTTCTCCTGCGCATGCCTGAGGGGCAACGAGCAGAGGAAACGGCTGCCCCCGCGAGCCAGAGGCTCGACCCGGATCTCGCCCCCCATCTGTTCCATCAGCTGGCGGCAGATGGCCAGCCCAAGCCCGGTCCCCTGGGCTCTGGGCTGGCCAGGCTCCTCCCCTTGCTCGAAGGGCTGGAACAACCGGGGCAACAGCTCGGCACTGATCCCGGGCCCCTCGTCATCCACCCCGCACAAAATCCACTCCCCTTGCCGCCGGGCCCAGAGTACCACCTCTCCCCGCTCGCTGAACTTGATGGCGTTGGAGAGCAGGTTGTGCAGCACCTGTTGCACCCGGTGGGGATCGAGTTCCATCAAGGCGGGCAGCGCCGGGTCGAGCGCCAAGCGCAGCTGCAGATGGCGGGATCGCGCCTTGGACCAGTGCACCGCCGCCACATGCTCGCACAGCTCCACCAGATCCGTGGGCTGCACGGAGAGGCGCAACTGGCGCGTCTCGTTGCGGCTGAAATCGAGCACGTCGTTGAGCAATCCGAGCAGTTCATTGCCCGCCTGTCTGACATGGGCCAGAACCGAGGCCTGCTCTGCATTGAGTTCGGTCTGCTCGAGCCACTCCAGCAGGCCGAGCATGGCGTTCATGGGGGTGCGGATCTCGTGGCTCACGGCGGCCAGGAAGCGCCCCTTGGCAAGCACGGCCTGCTGAGCCTGCTCGTGGGAAAGTTGCAGGGAATGCTCCTGCTCCACCCTGGCCGTCACATCCTGCACCACCCCGTAGATCCGCCACCCCTCCCCCTGACGGCGCCCCCTGCCGGAAAATTGCAGCCAGCGGGTTCCCTTGGCGGGGTGCTGATAGCGCAGCAGATGGGAGAAAGGTCGCCCGGCTTGCAGCATGGCTAGCATGGGAGCTCGCATCTCGCGCCTGTCCTGATGGGAGATGCGGGTCAGGGTCTCGTTGGGATTGACCCGGATCTGCTGGCTCGCCAGCCCCAGCAGCTCGTGACTGCCCCGGCTCACAAACTCCACCCGGGTGATGGCTCCCCCCAGCAGGGTGAATTGCAGCACCACACCGGGCACCGTATTGGTGAGGGCGCGCAGGCGCCGCTCTGCCTGACGCAGCAGGCGGGTACGCTCGCGCAGAGCGCTGATGTCGGAGAGGGCGATAAGATCCCCTGCCGGTGCCTGGGGCCCCAGTCGCAAGGGGATCTGGGCATAGGAGTAGACCTGCTCGTGCAGCGCCAGCTCCCCTTCGGCGCCCTGCAACTGAGGCGCGGGCAGCACCAGATCGGCGGCGTAGCGCGCCTCCATGCGCTTGGCCCGCTTGTTGCGCTTGATCACCTCCCCTTTGTCATTGCGCAAGAACACGGGAACGGGGAGCGCCTGGAAGAGAGACTCCCTGAACTTGCTTTCCAGCGCCAGCGCCTGCTCTACCTTGTGACGCTCGCGGGCCTCCTGGGCCAGTTGCTGGCGGGATCGCCAGACTGACCAGATCACCGCCATGCTGATCAGCAGTGCCAGCAACACGGAGCCAAGCCAGAAACCGTAGCTGACACCCTCCTGCTGGTTGACCACCAGGTGGCGCCAGCGTTGCACCAGCTCGTCCACCTGCCGATCATTGAGGGTCATCAGGCTCTGATCCAGCACCCCTGCCAGGCTGGTCTGTTCCGGCCGGATGGCAAAGCCGAGGCCGAAACGCTCCGGCAATTCGGTGATGGTCAGCTCGCTCAACTGGTTGTTTCGAATGGGATATTGGAGCTGGTACAACTCCGCCAGCATGGCCTGGGCATCCCCATGCCGCACCGCCGCCAATCCCTGCAGCAGGTTGTCGGTGACCTCCCACTCATGCTGGCCGAACCGGGCAAGCAGGCCGGGATCATAGAGCATTCTCGGGACCACCACCTTGCCACTCACGTCCGCGAGGGAGACAGGCCCCCTCTTGCTGCGACTGACCAGGGCATAGCGGCTGGTCGCCACCATCCTGGTGAAGTCGAACTCCTTGTTCAGGGCGGCGGACTCCATGAGTCCGACCATCATGACGGCATCGCCACTGCGCAGCAATGCCAACGCCTCCTCCCGGCTGGCGGCGGGTACCAGCTCGAAGCGCAGTCCCGTCTGCCGACTCACTTCCCGCAAGACGTCCGCACTCCAGCCAATGAGCTCTCCCTGCCGGTTGACACCGCTGTATGGCATGAAGCCGGGATCCGCCACCATCTTGATGGTGTGGGCCTTGCCGACCAGCCAGGCCTGCTCCTTGTCGGTAAAATGCAGGGGATTCACATCCTGCTCACCCTGAGGCAGATACTTGCCCAGATCCCGGTAGAGACTGCCCGGCGGCAAATAGCGGATGGCTGTGTCCACCAGCTCCAGCAACTCGGGCTGGTTGCGCATCATCAGCCGATAGCTGATGACCAGATCGTCGCTGCGAAGACGGCGAAGGCGCAGCCCTTCATCCGGGTACTCCCGCATCAGGTAGCGCAGTTGCAGATAATCACCGAGATAGGCGCTGCCCTTGCCGGCCACCAGGGCGCCATACCAGTTCTCGGCATCGGTCAGCAGTTGCTGGGATGAACCAGGATAGAGACGCTTCAGGGTCTCCTGGGCCTGCCAGATGGGTGACACCAGAAACTGCGCCTGATCGAGCTCACCCCGATAGAGGATGGCAGACTCCGCTTCCAGCATGGCGCGGCTCAAGACGGTATCGCTCGAGTTCGACCGGGCAGGCCCGACGTGAGGAATGAGATCGCAGCGCCCGTGCAGCAGATCCTGCGTCACGGCTGCCCAGCTCGGCCGCTTCTCGACATGCACCGGTACCGGCAACAGCTCTGCCAGCCGCGTCATGCGATCGATAAGCAGGCCCCCCTCCGCCTCCAGATAGGGAGGACGTTGCAGGGCCGGGTAACAGAAGGTCAGTCCGGTGAGCGAATCGGCATAAGCCTGGGCATCCGGTGACAGCGGGAGTATGGCGGCACGCAGTGGCAAAGCCAGCAGCGCGCCGGACAACAGAAGGATTTTTATCATCGGAATGGAAAAGCCAGGCGATTGCCTGGCTTTTTGTCACTCGTTGGGTTCAACATTTTCTACCCTGGCCTTGAGCTTCTGGCCGGGCCGGAAGGTCACCACGCGACGGGCGCTGATGGGAATATCCTCCCCCGTCTTGGGGTTGCGTCCGGGACGCTGGTTCTTCTCGCGAAGATCGAAGTTACCGAAGCCGGAAATCTTGACCTGTTCGCCACGCTCGAGCGCCTGTCTGATCTCCTCAAAGAAGGCTTCCACCATATCTTTGGCTTCACGCTTGCTCATCCCGAGCTGGGTGAACAGGTGCTCTGCAATGTCGGCTTTGGTAAGCGCCATAGATCAATCCCTCAAGGATGCATTCAACTCTTCACCGAGGGCCCGCACGACATTGTCCACGGTCTCGGCGATCTCTTTCTCCTCCAGGGTGCGCTGGGTGTCTTGCAACACCAGGCTGATGGCCAGGCTCTTCTTGTCCTCTGCCATACCAGCGCCCTGGTATACGTCGAACAAGTTTATTCCAACTAACTGATTTCCGCCAACTTTTTTAATTACTGCCAGAACGTCGCCTGCCAGGATCTGTCTGTCAACCACCACGGCGATATCGCGACGGTTGGCCGGGAACTTGGATACTTCGGCAGCAACCGGCACCTTGGCCGGCGTCAGTTTGTCCAGCTCCAGCTCGAACATGACAGCGCGGCTCTTGAGCCCCAGCTTCTTCTCGAGGCTCGGATGGATCACGCCGATGTGGCCGATCACGACGCCATTGCGCAGAATGGCTGCGCTCTGGCCCGGATGCAGGGCACTGTGCTCGGTGCGCTCGAAGGTGAAGGTAGCCCCTTCTGCAGTCAGATCCAGTACCGCTTCCAGGTCACCCTTCAGATCGAAGAAGTCGACGGGACGGGCCTTGACATCCCAGTGCTCGTCCCCCTGGTTGCCGGTGATGATGCCGGCCAGCATGGGCTCCTGACGGATGCCGTTCTCGGCATTCTCGTCCTTGATGAAACGCAGGCCCTGCTCGAACAGGCGCACGCGCGGCTGCTGACGGTTCTGGTTGTAGACCACCGCCTGCACCAGACCCGGGAACAGAGAGACGCGCATGGCGGACATCTCGACGGAGATCGGGTTCGGCAGCACGATGGCATCGCTCTGCGGGAACAGGGTCTGCTGAGCCTTGGGATCGACGAAGCTGTAGGTGATCGCTTCCTGGAAACCGCGGTCAACCAGCAGGTCGCGCACGCGCTTCAAGGTTACCTGCCCTTCTGCCTGCTCTACCATCGCGAGGGATGCGGCGGGTTTGAGGTTCGGGATGTTGTTGTAGCCGTAGATACGGGCCACTTCCTCGATGAGGTCTTCCTCGATGGCGATGTCGAAACGCCAGGAGGGAGCCAGCGCGGTCCAGCCGTCAGCATCCACGGTTACCTGCATGCCCAGACGAGTCAGAATTTCGACCACCTGCGCATCCGCCACGCTGATGCCGATCACCTTGTCGAGCTTGGTGCGGCGCAGCTTGATGGGGGCAGCCTTCGGCAGATGGGCATCGGATTTGACTTCGATGACCGGACCCGCTTCACCGCCGCAGATATCCAGCAGCAGACGGGTGGCACGATCCATCACCTTGGCCTGCAGCTCGGGATCCACCCCGCGCTCGAAGCGGTGGGAGGAGTCGGTGTGCAGACCGTAGGCACGGGCACGGCCGGTGATGGAGAGCGGCGCGAAGAAGGCGCACTCCAGCAGGATGTCGGTAGTGGTCTCGGAGACACCGGTGCGATCGCCGCCGAAGATGCCGGCCATGCAGGCAGGGCCTTTGGCGTCGGCAATCACGAGCGTGGTCTCTTTGAGCTTCACCTCGTTGCCATCGAGCAGAGTCATGGGCTCGTCGGCACGGGCGCGGCGCACCACCAGTTCCCCTTCAAGCGTCGCCAGGTCGAAGGCGTGCATCGGCTGGCCGTATTCCAGCAGCAGGTAGTTGGTGATGTCGACAATAGCGTCGATGGAACGGATGCCGCCACGGCGCAGCTTTTCCTGCATCCAGAGCGGGCTCTGGGCCTGCAGGTTCAGCCCCTTGATGACACGGCCGAGATAACGGGGGCAATCCGCCGGCGCTTCAACCCGGATCGGGAAGGTGGCATCACAGGTGGCAGCAGCCGGCGCCCAGGTCGGCTCGACCACGTCCACGCTGTTGAGCACGCCGATTTCACGGGCCAGACCCGCGATGCCTAGGCAGTCGGCACGGTTCGGGGTCAGATCCACATCGATGCTGACGTCGTTGAGCGCGAGGTATTCACGGATATCGGCCCCGATGGGGGCATCCAGCGGCAGCTCGATGATGCCATCGGCCTCGACGTCGATGCCCAGCTCGCTGAAGGAGCAGAGCATGCCGTGGGACGGCTGGCCGCGCAGCTTGGCTTTCTTGATGGTGAAATCACCCGGCAGGGTCGCCCCGACCTTGGCCACGCACACTTTAAGGCCGGCGCGGCAGTTCGGCGCACCGCAGACGATGTCCAGCAGCTCGGCCTCGCCCACGTTGACCTTGGTCACCCGCAGCTTGTCGGCGTCCGGGTGCTGGGCGCACTCGACCACTTCACCCACGACCACATTGTTGAACTGGCCGGCCACCGCTTCCACGGCGTCCACTTCCAGACCGGCCATGGTGATCTGCTCGGCCAGTGCATTGTCACTCAACTCGGTGCGGACCCACTCCATCACCCAGGATTTACTGAATTTCATGTTCTCTCGCCCTTACTTGAACTGCTTGAGGAAGCGCAGGTCGTTTTCGAAGAAGGCACGCAGGTCATTGACCCCGTAACGCAGCATGGTCAGGCGCTCAACGCCCATGCCGAAGGCAAAGCCGGAGTATTTTTCCGGATCGATGCCGACCGAACGCAGCACGTTCGGGTGCACCATGCCGCAGCCCAGCACTTCCAGCCACTTGCCGTTCTTGCCCATCACATCCACTTCGGCGCTCGGCTCGGTGAACGGGAAATAGGAAGGACGGAAGCGAATCGTCAAGTCTTCCTCGAAGTAGTTGCGCAGGAAGTCGTGCAGGATGCCTTTCAGCTCGGTGAAGCTGGCATGCTCGTCAACCAGCAGGCCTTCGACCTGGTGGAACATCGGGGTGTGGGTCATGTCGTAGTCGTTACGATAGACGCGGCCCGGGGCGATGATGCGGATCGGCGGCTGCTGATGTTCCATGGTGCGGATCTGCACACCGGAGGTGTGGGTACGCAGCATCAGATCAGGATTGAAGTAGAAGGTGTCGTGATCGGTACGCGCCGGGTGGTGAGCCGGGATATTCAGGGCATCGAAGTTGTGGAAGCCATCTTCAATCTCGGGACCACGGGCAACCTTGAAGCCCATCTCGCCAAACAGGCGCTCGATGCGCTCGATGGTACGGGTCACCGGGTGCAGACCGCCATTCTCGATGCGGCGGCCCGGCAGGCTGACGTCGATGGTCTCGGCGGCCAGCTTCTGGTTCAGCACGGCGACTTCGAGGGCTTCACGACGCGCGTTCAGGGCATCCTGAACCTGCTGTTTGGCCTGGTTGATCACGGCGCCCGCGGCGGGACGCTCTTCAGCGGACAGGGCGCCCAGGCCCTTCATCTGCTCGGTAAAAAAGCCCTTTTTACCCAGATATTTGACCCGGATTTCGTCGAGGGCGGCGATGTCGCTTACGCCCTCAATTTCGGCCTTGGCCTGGCCGACTACTTCTTCAAGCTGTTGCATGTCTTCCTCGTCACCACTCCCGGAACAGGAGCCTTTAGGCTAAATAAGGTCAAGAGGGGAATAATACAAAAAAAGCCCCTTGGCTGACCATAGTTATGACGGGCTTTTCTCCCTGCAAATCATTTTGTTATATGGAAAAGCCACAAGCCAGATGCAACAGGATTGAGACAAGCGTCGTTTGTTCTAGTTTGTTGGCATATGGAAGGATAAAGCATTCATGAACGTGGCATGCTACCTGCCAACGCTCAAAAATGAGCAACAAAAAAGGAGGCCTGAGCCTCCTTTATTTTTATAACAGAACTGGATTAGACCAGAGCTGCTTTAGCTTTTTCAACCAGGGCGGTGAAAGCCAGCTTGTCGTGAACGGCGATATCGGACAGGATCTTGCGATCGATCTCGATGGAAGCCTTCTTCAGACCGTCGATCAGACGGCTGTAGGACAGGCCGTTCTGACGGGCTGCAGCGTTGATACGCGCAATCCACAGCTGACGGAACTGACGCTTCTTCTGGCGACGGTCACGGTAGGCATACTGACCAGCTTTGGTTACCGCTTGTACCGCTACGCGGTAGACACGGGAACGGGCGCCGTAGTAACCCTTGGCGGCTTTCATTACTTTCTTGTGACGAGCGCGAGCGGTCACACCACGTTTAACTCTTGGCATTTTTCACATCCCCCCTTATGCGTACGGCAGACAAGCGACAACACGTTTGTGGTCGGCAGCGGAAACAAAGAACTTCGGTCCCAGCTGACGCTTACGCTTGCTGCTCTTCTTGGTCAGGATGTGACGCAGGTGGTTGTGCTTGCACTTGAAGCGACCTGAGCCAGTCTTCTTGAAGCGCTTTGCCGCGCCCCGGTTGGTTTTCATCTTCGGCATTTCATACTCCGCATTGTGAGTGACAACAAAATCGCAAGGCGAACCGACTCATGGGGCCAGCCCCATGAGTCAATTTCTTGTGGGCCTTAAGATTTCTTCTTGGGTGCGAGGACCATCACAGCTTGACGGCCTTCGACTTTCGGGAACGATTCGACTACGGCCAGCTCTTCCAGATCGTTCTTGACGCGCTCGAGAACCTTGATACCAAGATCCTGGTGGGCCATTTCACGACCACGGAAGCGCAGGGTGACCTTTGCCTTGTCCCCGTCTTCCAGAAAGCGAACCAGGTTGCGTAGTTTTACCTGATAGTCGCCTTCGTCGGTGCCAGGACGGAATTTGATTTCCTTGACCTGAACGACTTTCTGCTTTTTCTTCTGTTCTTTGGTGGTCTTGCTCTTTTCGTAGAGGAATTTGCCGTAATCCATGATCCGGCAAACGGGCGGCTCAGCGTTCGGACTGATCTCGACCAGATCCACTCCTGCCTCAAGGGCCAAGTTCAGCGCATCCTGAATGGAGGTGATGCCAATGGCTTCACCATCCAGACCAGTCAGACGAACTTCTTTCAGACGGATCTCTTCATTGATCCGGTGAGCGCGGGCTTGCGGTTGCTTGCCCAGTTTTTTTCCGCCTTTTATAGCTTATTCCTCCACTTTCTTTTGTCCGCGGGTCTGAACTTCCTGGGTCAACAGAGCAATCAGCTCTTCAACAGGATAAGAGCCCAGGTCAGCCCCTTTACGAGTACGCACTGCAATCTTGCCGGCTTCTACTTCTTTGTCGCCGCAGACCAGCATGAAGGGTACTCGCTTCAAAGTATGCTCGCGGATTTTAAAGCCAATCTTCTCATTTCTCAAGTCCGCTTTTGCGCGAAGGCCCGCATCATTCAATGCCTTGGCAACTTTCACAGCATAATCGGCCTGGTTATCCGTGATATTCATGACCACGGCCTGGGTCGGCGCCAGCCAGGTCGGGAACAGACCGGCGTACTCTTCCGTCAGGATCCCGATGAAGCGCTCCAGCGAGCCCAGAATGGCGCGGTGGATCATCACGGGGATGTGGCGCTCGTTGTCTTCGCCCACATAGGTGGCGCCAAGACGGCCCGGCAGGGCAAAGTCGAGCTGCACGGTACCACACTGCCAGGCACGATCAAGGCAATCGTGCAGGGTGAACTCGATCTTGGGACCGTAGAAAGCCCCCTCGCCCGGTTGCAGGTCGAACTTCAGGCCGTTGAGTTCCAGCGCCTCGGCCAGCGCGGCCTCCGCGCGATCCCAGGCTTCATCAGAGCCGATACGCTGCTCCGGACGGGTCGAGAGCTTGACCACGATGTTTTCGAAACCGAAGGTACCGTAGACGTCATAGACCATGCGGATGCACGCAGACACCTCTTCCATGATCTGCTCTTCGGTACAGAAGATGTGGGCGTCATCCTGGGTGAAACCCCGTACCCGCATCAGGCCGTGCAGGGAGCCTGACGGCTCGTTGCGGTGGCAGGAGCCGAACTCGGCCATGCGCAGCGGCAGATCGCGGTAGGATTTCAAACCCTGGTTGAAAATCTGCACGTGACCCGGGCAGTTCATCGGCTTGATGGCGTACTCGCGGTTTTCGGACTGGGTGGTGAACATGGCCTGGGCGTATTTCTCCCAGTGACCTGAACGCTCCCACAGCACGCGATCCATCATGAAGGGGCCTTTCACTTCCTGATAGTCGTACTCTTTGAGCTTGCCGCGGATGAAGGTTTCCAGCTCGCGGAAAATGGTCCAACCATCGTTGTGCCAGAACACCATGCCCGGCGCTTCTTCCTGCATGTGGTACAGGTCGAGCTGCTTGCCGATCTTGCGGTGGTCGCGCTTGGCGGCCTCTTCCAGACGCTGCAAATAGGCCTTGAGCTGCTTCTTGTCAGCCCAGGCGGTGCCGTAGATGCGCTGCAGCATCTTGTTGTTGGAGTCGCCGCGCCAGTAGGCGCCGGACATCTTCTGCAACTTGAAGTGGTGGCAATGACGCATGTTGGGCACGTGCGGGCCGCGACACATGTCGATGTACTCTTCGTGATGATAGAGACCGGGCTGGTCATCACGGGCAATATTCTGATCCAGGATCTCGACCTTGTAGGTCTCGCCACGGGCTTCGAACACGTCGCGCGCTTCCTGCCAGGAGACCTTCTTCTTGATGACGTCGTAATCCTTGGCGGCCAGCGCCAGCATGCGCTCTTCCAGGGCAGCCAGATCTTCGTCGGTCAGGGTGCGGTCGAGATCGATGTCGTAGTAGAAACCGTTGTCGATGACGGGACCGATGGCCATCTTGGTCTGGGGCCAGAGTTGCTTGATGGCATGACCCAGCAGGTGAGCACAGGAGTGGCGCAGAATGTCCAGACCTTCTTCGTCTTTGGCGGTGATGATGGCCAGGGAGGCATCGGCTTCGATCAACTCGCAGGCATCCACCAGTTCACCGTTTACCCGACCGGCAATGCACGCCTTGGCGAGACCGGGACCGATGTCCGCGGCCACATCCATGACGGAAACGGCGTGGGCAAATTGACGTTGGCTGCCGTCAGGCAGAGTAATGATTGGCATTAGGTGTTTCCTTATACAGTGGTGACCCCTACCAAAGGCCACATGCAGGTTGGAGAAACCCTTTCATGTCCAGCTGTTCACTCCCGAGTTTCACCGTTCACAATACGGTTGGTACACGGCAGTGGCACACCATATGGCGTGTGCAAGGCCATCCATTGAGAGGTACAGCGGGGGATTGTATCAGACGCGACAACCCAGACAAGCTGTCTTGGCGATTTTGCATACCGCTTAAGCGCGGGTGTCAACCTGTCCTACTTGCGAGGGCGCCCTTCTGCTGCCATACCCTGTACCAGATTGAGGCGTCAGCCAAAGCAAGGAGAGCATGATGTACACCTACGATATTTCATTTCCGGAGCATGCAGAAAAGCTGGTTCATCCGGATCACCTTCTCACGACTCACTGTCCCGTCCATATCGGTGAGCTGGTGATCCTGGGTGATGGCAGCAAGCGGGAGGTATGCAGCATCGTCCACAGTGCCGAGCGCAGTACCCTCTATGTCACGGACGTGACGCCCGGCAAAGTCACCGCCAGCCGTTGATCCCTAACCGGCGTTCAGAAAAGAGTGGCCATTGAAATCGAAGGCGCTGCGTCCCTCCTCGGCCAGCGCCATCTCCTGCAATACCTGTAGTGCCATCTTGTTGCCCTTTTGCGAGGCCTGATAGAGCCACTGCTTCGCCTCGGCCAGTTCAACCCGCCCGTTGACCCCCATCAGGTGCAGGATGCCCACCTTCAGCATGGCGGGCACATCACCGTTCCTGGCTGCCAGCTCCATCCAGCGAAACGCCTCGTGCAGATCCCGCTTCACCCCGGCCCCGCGCAGATAGACCTCTCCCAGCCGATACTGGCCGAAAGCGTCCCCCGCCTGCGCAGCCTGACGATAGAGTCGGATGGCGCGATCCATATCCTGCTCGCTCCCCTGCCCCACTTCATGGCTCCAACCCATCAGCGCCTGTGCCCGTGGCTGGCCCTGCTCCGCCAGGGGCGACCAGATCCGGGTCGCCTCATCAAAGTGCCCTGTCCGCCAGGCGCGGTTGGCCGCCGCCAGCTCCTGCTCGGTGGAGAGCGGGATCAGACGCCAGATGACCAGCGCAATGAGGGCGATGAAGAGCCAGCGGGCGGTAGTAGGTTGCATGACATTTTCCGTGATCTGGTTCGCATTTCGTCTATGTAAACGAAATGTAGCAACAGATCAAGCAGGAGATCACCCGGGTTCACCCTCTTTCATGGGGTCGCTCTTTGCGAACTTGCAGTTTAACGGGCTACACAGCAAAATAACTGTATATATAAACAGTGCATTGGTGATGTGATGGCAGGACGAGGCGCGAACCACAATGTCGAGCACCGCTTCAGCGGCCCGCAAATCGAAACCGTTGACGACGGCTGGAGTCAGAGCGACTGGGACGCGGCATTTGCCGCCAGCGCTCCCCGCACCGAGGTGACGGAGATCAGCGCCCGCAGCATCATCAGCTACAACGATTCGCCGGATCTTCCCTTCGGTCGCTCCATCAATCCCTATCAGGGGTGCGAGCATGGCTGCATCTACTGCTATGCCAGACCCAGCCACGCCTACCTTGAGCTCTCCCCCGGGCTGGATTTCGAGAGCAAGCTGTTTGCCAAAATCAATGCTGCCGAGCTGCTGCGACGGGAGTTTGCCAAGCCAGCCTATCAGCCGCAAACCATCGTGCTGGGGGCCAATACCGATCCCTATCAACCCATCGAGCACCACTATCGCCTGACTCGCGAACTCCTGACGGTGATGCTGGCTCATCGCCATCCGGTAGGGCTCATCACCAAGAGCGCCATGATCCTGCGCGACCTCGATCTGCTGACCGAGCTGGCCCGAGAAGGGTTATGCCAGGTGATGGTGTCGGTCACCACCCTCAATGACACGCTGAGGCGACAGCTGGAGCCCAGGGCCAGCACGGGGGTTGGTCGGATCAAGGTGATCGAACGACTGGCCAAGGCCGGTGTGCCGGTCGGGGTGCTGGCGGCCCCCATGATCCCCAGGCTCAACGAGCCGGAACTGGAACAGATCATCAAGGCCGCCGTCGACGCCGGGGCGGGCTGTGCGGATTACATCTTGCTGAGATTGCCCCACGAGCTCACCACCCTCTTTTGCGACTGGCTCGATACGCACTATCCCGGCCAGAAAGAGGCGATCCTCAACCAGCTGCGGGCAAGCCGGGGTGGCGCACTCAACAGCGCCACCTTTGGCAGCCGCATGCGAGGTGAAGGGCTGTTTGCCGACCTGCTCGCCCAGCGCTTTCGCCTGATCAGCAGGCGGCTGCAACTGGGCAAGCGCCATATTGCACTCAATACAGCCGACTTCATCCGCCCGGGCGAGCAGCTGCGTCTGTTCTGAGCGCCGTCAGCCCCGTGGTCTCGGCGGGCAGCTCCCCGCTGGATGGCGCTGTGCAATCAGCTCCGCAGGCAGGCGGGATGGCTCGTGCGCCACCTCCTCCTCATACACCCTAAGGCGCGCCTTCTCCTGCCCTCCCCACATCCGGCTCCACCAGATCTCCCACATTACCCAGCTCGTCATAACAGTGCTCCTGGCAAGCGATGCCTGCCTCTGTGGTGGCCTCATTCAACGCAGGCAGCATGGCTGGCAGTCATGACAGGGCCATGACAGCCGAGTGAAGGAATCATGTTGATGCGATGGGGTCAACCCTGCATATCAGGAAGATGACGCCGTGGCAGGCAGGGCTGCATGCACGGCAGACGGAGCCGGGCACCAGAGAAGAGAGCGCCAGAGCAAGCACAAGGACGGGGAGAGCCTGCGGTGAGGCGGACAAAAAAAGAGCGACCATCAAGGTCGCTCTTTTGCACCGGACAAAGGGGGACGATTACTCGTCGCTCGCCTCTCCGGTATCGACGGCGCCAGCGTCCGCTGCGGTGTCGGTGCCTTCAGACACCTCCCCTTCAACAGCCAGGGCCTCGGTTTCCTCTTCGTCGCTCTCGGCAACGCGCTGCAGGCCAACCACGGTCTCGTCTTCACCGGTACGGATCAGACGCACACCGCCGGTGTTGCGGCCGATGACGCTCACCTCGGACACCCGGGTACGAACCAGGGTACCGCCGTTGGTGATCAGCATGATCTGGTCGGTATCTTCGACCTGGATCGCATCGATCACCTTGCCGTTGCGCTCATCCACCTTGATGGAGATGACGCCCTGGGTACCACGGCTCTTGGTCGGGTACTCGTCCAGCGCGGTGCGCTTGCCGTAACCGTTCTCGGTAGCGGTGAGGATGGCACCATCACCACGGGGCACGATGAGGGAGACCACCTTGTCACCGGCGCCCAGCTTGATGCCGCGCACGCCAGCAGCGGTACGACCCATGGGACGTACGCCCTTGAAGGTGCCCTTGCTTTCGGTGCCTTCGCCGTTGTCGCTGCCGTCATCGTCGTTGCCGGCGTCGTCATCGGTGTCGACCTCGTCAGTGGCATCGGCATCGGCGCGACCGCTGCCTTCCGCGAAGCGAACCACCTTGCCCGCATCGGAGAAAAGCATGATCTCGTTGCTGCCGTCGGTGATGTCCACCCCGATCAGCTCATCACCCTCTTTGAGGTTGATGGCACGGATACCGGAGGAGAGCGGACGGCTGAAGTCGGACAGGCTGGTCTTCTTCACGGTGCCGTTGGCGGTGGCGAAGAAGACATACTTGTCGGCGTCATATTCTTTCACCGGCAGGATGGCGGTGATGCGCTCACCCTCATCCAGCGGCAGCAGATTGATGATCGGACGACCGCGGGCGCCACGGGACGCTTCCGGCAGCTGGTACACCTTGAGCCAGTAGACCTTGCCACGGGTGGAGAAGCACAGAATGGTGTCGTGGGTGTTGGCCACCAGCAGACGCTCCACAAAGTCCTCTTCCTTGATCCGGGTGGCCGACTTGCCACGACCACCGCGGCGTTGGGCCTCGTAGTCCGAGAGCGGCTGATACTTCA
Source organism: Aeromonas caviae (assembly GCF_000819785.1). GTDB lineage: Bacteria > Pseudomonadota > Gammaproteobacteria > Enterobacterales > Aeromonadaceae > Aeromonas > Aeromonas caviae. Next base: position 62,221 of record NZ_CDBK01000094.1, read on the forward strand.
CATAGCCCTGGTGAGACAAGGTAACGACCACGTCTTCCGGGGTGATCAGATCTTCGATGTTGATCTCGGCACTGGACATGCTGATCTCGGTGCGACGCTCGTCGCCGTACTGCTCGCGCACGGCCAGCAGCTCGTCACGGATCACTTCCATCAGGCGTTCCGGGCTTGCCAGGATGTGCAGCAGCTCGGCGATGAGATCCAGCAGAGATTGGTACTCTTCCAGGATCTTCTCGTGCTCGAGGCCGGTCAGCTTGTGCAGACGCAGGTCAAGGATGGCCTGGGCCTGGATCTCTGTCAGGAAGTACTGCCCTTCACGGATGCCGAACTCCGGCTCCAGCCACTCGGGGCGAGCCGCGTCGTCGCCCGCTTTTTCCAGCATGGCGGCCACGTTGCCGAGCTCCCAGCCCTTGGCTACCAGGGCGGCTTTCGCATCCGCCGGGGTCGCACTGTGGCGAATGAGCTCGATGATGGGGTCGATGTTGGCCAATGCCACCGCCAACCCTTCCAGGATATGCGCCCGATCCCGCGCCTTGCGCAGCTCGAACACGGTCCGGCGGGTCACCACTTCACGGCGGTGCAGCAGGAAGGCATCCAGGATCTCTTTGAGGTTCATCACCTTGGGCTGGTTGTTGTCCAGCGCCACCATGTTGATGCCGAACGTGGTCTGCATCTGGGTGTGCTTGTAGAGATTGTTCAGCACAATCTCGCCGGACTCGCCGCGCTTGATCTCGATGACGATGCGCATGCCGTCCTTGTCGGACTCATCGCGCAGGGCGCTGATGCCCTCGATTTTCTTCTCTTTGACCAGCTCGGCGATCTTCTCGATCAGGCGAGCCTTGTTCACCTGATAGGGGATCTCGTGGACGATGATGGTCTCGCGACTGGTCTTCTCGTCCACCTCCACTTCAGCCTTGGCCCGCACATAGACGGAGCCGCGACCGGTACGGTACGCCTGCACGATGCCGGAACGACCGTTGATGATGCCGCCGGTGGGGAAATCCGGGCCGGTGACATGGGTCATCAGCTCGTCAATGGTGAGGTCGCCGTTTTCGATCAGCGCCAGGCAACCGTTGACAATCTCGGTGAGGTTGTGAGGCGGGATGTTGGTCGCCATGCCCACCGCGATACCGGAGGAGCCGTTGACCAGCAAGGTGGGGACCTTGGTGGGCATGACAGCCGGGATCATCTCGGTGCCGTCGTAGTTAGGCACCCAGTCCACGGTCTCTTTGTCCAGATCGGCCAGCAGCTCGTGGGAGATGCGCGCCATCCGCACTTCGGTGTAACGCATGGCCGCGGCGTTGTCGCCGTCCACCGAACCGAAGTTGCCCTGACCGTCGACCAGCATGTAGCGCATGGAGAAATCCTGCGCCATGCGGACGATGGTGTCATACACGGCGCTGTCGCCGTGCGGGTGATATTTACCGATTACGTCACCGACCACACGGGCCGATTTTTTATAGGGCTTGTTCCAGTCGTTCCCCAGCTCGTTCATTGCATACAGAACGCGGCGGTGAACCGGTTTCAAGCCATCACGCACATCCGGCAGAGCTCGTCCTACGATCACGCTCATGGCGTAATCCAGATAGGAACTCTTGAGCTCTTCTTCGATGTTGACCGGCGTGATCTCTCTGGCCAGATCGCTCATAGAAAGCCTTAATCCCTAATTAGTTGTTCTTTGGCTTAAACAGCGCGACATGGTAACACACTGAGCCAAATACATTAAGCCACAAATCCGATGAGCACATCGGGCTGGTGCGACGAGGTCGCTCCGTTATAATGCGCGCCAGGACAATAGATTGCGCGCGCCCAGCCCGCTGCGCGCCTTGCCACAGGATCATCAAAACATGAATAGTGATGCCAATGTCGATCTGACAGAAATCGCCAAATTTGAAGCCATCGCCTCCCGCTGGTGGGACATGGAGGGCGAATTCAAGCCGCTGCATCAAATCAACCCGGTGCGCCTTGACTGGATCACCGACAAGAGCGGCGGCCTGTTTGGCAAGCGCGTGCTCGACATCGGCTGCGGTGGCGGCATCCTCTCCGAGAGCATGGCCCGCCGGGGGGCCCGGGTCACCGGCATCGACATGGGCAAGGAACCCCTCGGCGTCGCCCGCCTCCACGCGCTGGAACAAGGTGTGGAGCTCGAGTACCGCCAGATCACCGCCGAAGCCCACGCCGATGAAGTGCCTGGCCAGTATGACGTGGTCACCTGCATGGAGATGCTGGAGCACGTGCCGGACCCGGCCTCGGTGCTGCGCGCCATCGCCACCCTGGTACGGCCGGGGGGCAAGGTGTTCGTCTCCACCATCAACCGCAACCCCAAAGCCTATCTGATGATGATCCTCGGGGCCGAGTACCTGTTGAAGATGGTCCCCAAGGGCACTCACGATCACAAGAAGTTCATCACCCCCGCCGAACTGTGTCGCATGGGGGAAGCGGCGGGCCTCCTGGTGCGGGACATGAGCGGCGTTCACTACGCCCCGCTCTCCAACAGCTTCAAGCTCGGCAAGAATGTCGACGTCAACTACATGGTGGCGTTCGAGCGCCCGGAGCAAGGCTGATGAGCACACCTCACCCGATGCCCCTTGGCTGCGTGCTGTTTGATCTGGACGGCACCCTGCTCGACACCGCCCCAGACCTTGGCGCCGCCGTCAATCACGTGCTGATAAGCGAAGGCTTTGCCCCGCTCTCTGACGACATCATCCGTCAGACCACCTCCCACGGGGCCCTCGGGCTGCTCAGGGCAGGTCTTGGGGACGAGCTGCTGGAGGAGCTGGGGGCCACCCGCCTTCGCACCGCCCTGCTCGACTACTACGCCGCCAACCTCTGCGTCGGCACCCGCCCCTATGAAGGCATGGTGGATCTCATCGAGTGGCTCGACGAGAAAAAGCTGCCCTGGGGCATTGTCACCAACAAGCCGGGCTTTCTCACCGAACCGCTCCTGGCAGCCCTGCCCGAACTCGCCAGTTGCGGCGTGACGGTGAGCGCCGACACCTTGCCGGTGCGCAAGCCCGACCCCGCCCCCATGTTCTTTGCCTGCGAGCGCCTCGGCATCGCGGCGAGCCAGTGTCTCTATGTGGGGGATCACGTGCGCGACATCGAGGCTGGCCGCAATGCCGGCATGCGTACCGCAGTGGCTGGCTGGGGTTATCTCAGTGATGACGAGGATCCCGCCCTCTGGGGCGCCGATCTTCACTTTGATACCGTGCAGGCCCTGCACCACTGGCTGCGTTACGAACTGAGCTGACTCGTTCATTGCCCATGACCGACAAGGCATCCGGATAGAGGTGGATCTGCGGGGCAACTTTGATGTTGTCCCGATGGCCATGTGGGCATCTGCCCCGGCGCGCAGCTCCCCCCGCAGCGCACCAGAGGGATCCCGGACGATCCCTCTTTTTACGGGCTTGGCAACCCCCCGAACGGCGTAACAGGACACCTTTTGACCCTGACTGCACAAGGGATGAGCAGGCCGGATTTGCTAGTAAAAACACCCTGCTTTCGCAAGCAAAAAAAGTTATTTTAATTTTCCATCTTCGATCGCCGGACTTGCATTTGACGGATCGGACGGATGAAAACCCGTTCGCTGTGAGCGTCCACTAACTCCCGTCCCGACACCCACAATTTATCCACAGCTAATGCGTTATCCACAGATTGCATTACCGCATCGACCTCACTATCTTGTAGTTCGCATTAAAAATAACACTACATCTTGTGATTCATCGCACAATCCCTGCCCAGTTTCCCTCGACAGACGGAGCCGGGTTGCGCCATTGTGCGATGGCTTTTCGGGAATCAACCGATACCGGCAGGTATCAATGAAAGGGGTCATCAGCCAATGAACTTGTTTGTGACGAAGCGTAACGGACACAAAGAACCCATCGATCTGGATAAAATTCACCGTGTGCTCGACTGGGCTGCCGAGAAGCTCGACAACGTGTCGGTCTCCCAGGTGGAGCTCAAGTCCCACATCCAGTTCTATGACGGTATCCGTACCGCCGACATCCACGAGACCATCATCAAGGCTGCTGCTGACCTCATCTCCGAGCAAAGCCCGGACTACCAGTACATGGCTGCCCGTCTGGCCATCTTCCACCTGCGCAAGAAGGCCTACGGCCAGTTCGAGCCGCCCCACCTGTATCAGCACGTCGCCAGACTGGTGGACATGGGCAAGTACGACAAGCACCTGCTGGAAGACTACACCCAGGCGGAATTTGAGGAGCTGAACGGCTACCTCGATCACTGGCGCGACATGGACTTCTCCTACGCGGCGGTCAAGCAGCTCGAAGGCAAGTACCTGGTACAGAACCGCGTCACCGGCGAGATCTACGAGAGCCCGCAGTTCCTCTACATCCTGGTAGCGGCCTGCCTCTTCTCCAAGTATCCGAAAGATACCCGTCTGGACTACATCAAGCGCTTCTATGATGCGGTCTCGACCTTCAAGATCTCCCTGCCGACCCCGATCATGAGCGGCGTGCGCACCCCGACCCGCCAGTTCAGCTCCTGCGTGCTGATCGAGTGTGACGACAGCCTGGATTCCATCAATGCCACCGCCAGCGCCATCGTGCGCTACGTGTCCCAGCGCGCCGGCATCGGCATCAACGCCGGTCGCATCCGTGGTCTGGGCAGCCCCATCCGTGGCGGCGAAGCCTTCCACACCGGCTGCATCCCCTTCTACAAATACTTCCAGACTGCGGTGAAGTGCTGCTCCCAGGGCGGCGTGCGCGGCGGTGCGGCCACCCTGTTCTACCCGCTGTGGCACACCGAGGTGGAGAGCCTGCTGGTACTGAAGAACAACCGCGGCGTGGAAGAGAACCGGGTCCGTCACATGGACTACGGCGTGCAGATCAACAAGCTGATGTACCAGCGCCTCATCAAGGGCGGTGACATCACTCTGTTCTCCCCGTCCGATGCACCAGGCCTCTATGACGCCTTCTTCGCGGACCAGGACAAGTTTGAAGAACTCTACGTCAAGTACGAGCAGGATCCGGCCATTCGCAAGAAGACCCTGAAGGCGGTGGATCTCTTCTCCCTGATGATGCAGGAGCGCGCCGGTACCGGTCGCATCTACATCCAGAACGTGGATCACTGCAACACCCACAGCCCGTTCGATCCGAGCGTGGCGCCGGTACGCCAGTCCAACCTCTGCCTCGAGATTGCGCTGCCCACCAAGCCGCTCAACAACGTGGATGACGAGGACGGCGAGATTGCCCTGTGCACCCTCTCCGCCTTCAACCTGGGCGCCATCGAGAAGCTGGAAGATCTGGAAGAGATGGCCGAACTGGCCGTGCGCGCTCTGGACGCCCTGCTCGACTATCAGGACTACCCGCTCAAGGCAGCCAAGAAGGGCAGCATGAACCGCCGCACTCTGGGGATCGGCGTCATCAACTACGCCTACTACCTGGCGAAAAACGGTGCCCGCTACTCCGACGGTTCCGGTCTGGCCCTGACCCACCGCACCTTCGAGGCGATCCAGTACTACCTGCTGAAGGCCTCCGTGCAACTGGCCCGCGAGTTCGGCCCCTGCCCGGCCTTCAACGAGACCACCTATGCCCAGGGTATCCTGCCCATCGATACCTATAAAAAGGATCTGGACACCCTGTGCAACGAGCCGCTGCACCTGGACTGGGAAACCTTGCGCGAAGAGATCAAGACCGTGGGTCTGCGCAACTCCACCCTGACCGCCCTGATGCCGAGCGAGACCTCCAGCCAGATCTCCAACGCCACCAACGGCATCGAGCCGCCCCGCGGCCTGGTGTCGGTGAAAGCCTCCAAGGACGGCATCCTCAAGCAGGTGGTGCCGGAGTACCATCGCCTGAAGGATCAGTACGAACTGCTGTGGAAACAGCCGAGCGTCGACGGTTACCTGCAGTTGGTCGGCATCATGCAGAAGTTCGTGGATCAGGCGATCTCCGCCAACACCAACTACGACCCGGCCCGCTTCGAAGGCAACAAAGTGCCGATGAAGCAGTTGCTCAAAGACTTGCTGACCGCCTACAAATACGGTCTCAAGACCCTCTACTATCACAACACCCGTGATGGTGCCGACGACACCCAGACCGATCTGCAAGATGACGGCTGCGCTGGCGGGGCTTGCAAGATCTAACCGCGAAACGCACTGATAAACCGGGCGGGAGCATCAAGCTCCCGCCCTCCTGTTTTCCCTATTTCACGGCATTCGAACCATGGCTTACTCTACTTTTTGCCAGACCCAAAACGATCAGCTCAAGGAGCCGATGTTCTTCGGCCAGTCGGTCAACGTGGCCCGTTATGATCAGCAAAAGCACGACATCTTCGAGCGGCTGATCGAGAAGCAGCTCTCCTTCTTCTGGCGCCCGGAAGAGGTGGACGTCTCCCACGACCGCATCGACTTCCAGGCTCTGCCGCCCCACGAGCAGCACATCTTCATCTCCAACCTGAAGTACCAGACCTTGCTGGATTCCATTCAGGGCCGCAGCCCCAACGTTGCCCTGCTGCCCCTGGTCTCCATTCCGGAGCTGGAGACCTGGATCGAGACCTGGGCCTTCTCCGAGACCATCCACTCTCGCTCCTACACCCACATCATCCGCAACATCGTCAACAACCCGGGCCAGGTGTTCGACGACATCGTGACCAACGAGCAGATCTTGAAGCGCGCCGGCTCCATCAGCCACTTCTATGACGATCTCATCGAGGCCACCTCCGTCTATCACCTGCACGGTGAGGGGACCCACCGGATCGGGGATCGCGAAGTCACCATCAGCCTGCGGGAGCTCAAGAAGAAGCTCTACCTGTGCCTGATGAGCGTCAACGCCCTCGAAGCAATCCGCTTCTACGTGAGCTTCGCCTGCTCCTTCGCCTTCGCCGAGCGCGAGCTGATGGAGGGCAACGCCAAGATCATCAAGATGATCGCCCGTGACGAGGCCCTGCACCTGACCGGCACCCAGCACATGCTGAACCTGATGCGCAGCGGCAACGACGACCCCGAGATGGCGGAGATCGCCGTCGAGTGCGAGCAGGCCTGCTTCGAGCTGTTCAAGGAAGCGGCCCTGCAGGAGAAGGAGTGGGCCGAGTACCTGTTCCAGGACGGCTCCATGATCGGCCTGAACAAGGACATCCTCTGCCAGTACGTGGAATACATCACCAACCTGCGCATGGCCGCCGTCGGCTTGCAACCGGCCTTTGCCGGCACCAAGCAGAACCCCATCCCCTGGATCAACACCTGGCTCTCCTCCGACAACGTGCAGGTGGCGCCCCAGGAAGTGGAAGTAAGCTCCTATCTGGTGGGTCAGATAGACAGTGAAGTGCACGCCGACGATCTCGGTGACTTCGAGCTGTGATGCAAGGCGACCTCTGCTGGCAGACCATAATGCGGGAGAGCGACGTCCGTGAGTGACGCCACCGCCACCCTGAACGTGCCCCTGCATACCGCCACCACGGCGCCGGAGGGGCAAGCCCCCCAGGTACAGACCCTGGACGGTGTGCTGCACCCCCATCCCGGCGAAAGCGTGCTGGAGACCCTGGAGCGCCACGGCCATCACGTGGAGTTCCAGTGCCGCAGCGGCTATTGCGGCGCCTGCCGCACCCCGCTGCTGGCGGGCAAGGTGCACTACGCCGCCGTCCCGCTCGCCTTTGTCTCCCAGGGGGAGTGCCTCCCCTGCTGCTGTCAGCCGGTGGGCGCCATCAAGCTCGATATCCGAAAGGGCTGACGGCCCTTGTCGCCAGATCTGCCCTGCAAACAAAAAGCCGCCGGATTGCTCCGGCGGCTTTTTTCATGGGAATCTCCCGTCTCTTGAGAGAAATGAGGGGCCATGGCCCCTCTTACATTACAACCCGGGGGCATTACAACCAGGGAGCGGCAGTCGGCCCGTGGTGCAGACCCAGCTTCCAGACCCGGCCAAAGTGCTTGTAATGACCGGCCGCGACACCGGCTTTCTCCCCCATGCCGTGGTAGAGATCGAGGTGCCCCTTCTTCACCGCGCCCCCCACATCCAGCGCAATCAGCAGCCGCAGCTGGTGCTTGCCGGTCCAGTTGCCCTCTTTGTCCAGCAGCGGCACTTCCGCGAGGATGGGGGTACCCATGGGCAGCAGGGTCTTGTCGGCAGCCACCGCCGCCATCGGCAAGAGCGGAATGCCGGCAGCCCCCACCACGTCATTGGTGGGACGGCGCTCGAAGAAGACATAGGAGGGGTTCTGCTCCACCAGCTCCTTCACGCTCTCTTCCGGCTGACGATTGGCCCACTCCTTGATGGCCTTCATGGACATCTGCTCCTTGGGCACTTCGCCACGGTCGATGAGCACCCGGCCAATGCTGACATAGCCGTGGCCGTTCTTGCCGCTGTAACCAAGGTACTGCAACCGGTCGTCATCGCCGTAGTGAACGAAGCCGGAACCCTGCACGTCCATCAGGAAGTTGTCGATGAGGGATTTGCTGTAGCCCAGCTCCAGCCCCCGGTTGGCCAGCGCCCCCCGGTGGATCTCGGCCCGGCTCGGGCAGCGACCGCCGCAGTTGGGCATGGCATAGATGGGATACTTGTACTGGGCGTCCGGGCGATGGCGCACCTCCAGCACCGGCGAGTAGTAACCGGTGAAGAGCACGTTGCCCATGCGGTCGGCACCGCCAAGCTGCGCCAGGCTGATGCCGTACTGGGTGATATGGGCGGGATTGCCCCCATTGGCGACCCAGCGTGAGAGCTGACGATAGAGCTCCCCATAGCGGCTCGCCATGCGGCCGGAGCGTTCCATCACCATCCGGCTCTGGGGACCGAACTTGCTGTAATCGGCGCGGGCGCGGCTGTTGACCCGCTCTACCCGCACCAGATCCCCCGGCAGGGCGCCATCCAGATACTGCTTGCCCAGATTCTCAGGGATCTCGCAGTTCAGAAAACATCCGGATTCCACCTTCTTCTGGGGCACCTTGACCGGTTCAGGATTGCCCGCACAACCGGCCAGCCCCACCACGGCGACGGCCAACCAGTACGCATGTCTATTCATATGTCCTCATATAACACCGAGTGTCTTGCACGGCGGGGAAGATGCCAAAATTGCCCGGGGAAAGCAAACGCCTTCACGCCCCTGACGACGGATTTCTCCTGCCGTGATCTTCTGGGTTATAACAAGGTGACAAGGTGTGAGAGGTCATGGATGGAACAGCTCGAAATCTTCCCGCTCCAGAGCCCCTGTGTCGGGGTCTGCGAACTGAACAACAAGGGGTATTGCAAGGGATGCCTGCGAAGTCGCGAGGAGCGTTTCAACTGGCTTGCCATGACCCCTGCCCAGCAGCAGGAGGTGATGCGCCTGTGCCGCAGCCGCAAGGCCAGGGTCGAGGCCGCTCGCCGCAAGGCGCAGGCCGCAGAGGCGGCCGATCCGCCGCCCCCGCCGGGCTGGGATTTTTAAATCCCACGTTGCCCCTCCCCCCAACAAGAAAGGCGGCCCCAGGGCCGCCTTGTCATTAAGAGTGTGTCACGCCGTGACGCCCTCAGGCGGTCGCCAGCTTGGCCTGCTCCTCGCCACGCTTGAGCATGGCGTAGGCCACCCCGGTCACCAGAGAACCGGCCGCGATCGCCAGGATGTACATCATCACATGGCTGATGGCGTTCGGGATGAAGAGCACGAACAGACCACCATGGGGTGCCACCAGCTCGCAGCCGAACAGCATGGAGAGCGCACCGGTCAGGGCGCCGCCCGCCATGCAGGCCGGGATGACGCGCATGGGATCCTTGGCGGCAAACGGGATGGCCCCCTCGGAGATGAAGCACAGACCCAGCACGAAGGAGGCCTTGCCCGCTTCCTGCTCCGCCTTGATGAACTTTCTGCTGGCCAGGAAGGTCGCGATCCCCATCCCCAGTGCAGGCACCATGCCGGCGGCCATGACCGCTGCCATGGGGGCATAGGTCTTGGAGGCGAGCAGGCCGACACCGAAAGCATAAGCCGCCTTGTTGACCGGGCCACCCATGTCGAAGCACATCATGGCGCCGATGATGACACCCAGCAGCACGGCGTTGGCAGAGCCCATGTTGTTGAGGAACTCGGTCATGGCGTTCATGATGCCCGCCACCGGGCCACCCACCACGTAGATCATCACCAGACCGGTGAACAAGCTGGCAAAGAGCGGAATGATGAGGATGGGCTTGAGGGCTTCCAGGGTGACCGGCAGGCGCACCTTGTCGCTCAGGAACTTGGCGCTGTAACCGGCGAGGAAGCCGCCGACGATGCCGCCAAGGAAACCGGCGCCGAGCGAGCTTGCCAGCATACCGGCGATCATGCCGGGCGCCAGACCCGGACGGTCGGCGATGGAGTAGGCGATGTAGCCTGCCAGCACCGGGATCATCAGGGCGAAGGCGGAGCCGCCACCGATCTTCATCAGGGCCGCGGCCAGCGTCCCCTCTTCCTTGAACGCTTCAATGCCGAAGATGAAGGAGAGCGCGATGATAAGGCCCCCCGCCACCACCATGGGCAGCATGAAGGAGACGCCGGTCAGCAGGTGCTTGTAGGGGCCCGCCTTTTCCTCTTTCTTGACCGCGGCCGCGCCGCTGTGGCGATAGACCTTCGCCTCGGTCCAGGCCTTGTCGAGCTCGGCCCGGGTTTTCTTCAGGGCAGCCCCCGTGCTGGTGCGATAGACGGGCTTGCCGTCAAAGCGCGCCATGTCCACCTCGATGTCGGTGGCGAGGAACACCAGATCGGCGGCGGCAATCTCGTCCGCCGTCAAGGCATTCTGGGCACCGACCGAGCCCTGGGTTTCGACGCGGATCTGGTGACCCAGCTGCTTGGCCATGGTCTCCAGGGCCTCGGCCGACATGAAGGTGTGGGCCACCCCGGTCGGGCAGGCCGTCACCGCCACGATGCGCTTGGCACCGCTGGCCGGTTTGGCAACCACAGGTGCCGCCTCATGGCGATAGACGCTGGCACCGCTTCGCGCGGCGTCCAGCAGGGCTGCGGGATCCTGGAGCGCCAGATCCATGTCGCCCCGATAGAGCGACTTGCCGTCATAGGCGGCGAGATCCACCGGTGCGCTGGCAACGACCAGCACCAGGTCGGCGGCGGCAATCTGCTCTTTCGAGGGAACCTGACGGGGCTGCACGCTGGAGTCGACGTCGAGGGTGAGCTCCCAGCCAGCCAGTTTGGCCTGCTGTTCTATCCGTTTTGCAGCGAGAAAGCTGGTGGCAATGCCCGCCGGGCAAGCCGTAACCAGAATTGCTTTCATTGGGCATCTCCTGAATTAGCCATCAAATGGGGTTGGGGTTGAGTCGGTGCCAGATCATCCAGACGCTGTACGCGCACCTGCTCGAGTAACGGTTTGAGCACATTGATATCGTTGAAGCCGACCGCGACCTGGCTCACCGCCAGTGCCGAGACGGCGGTGGCCAGACGCAGGGTCTGCTCCGGCGTCCAGTCCAGGCTCATGCCATGGACCAGGCCCGCCACCAGGGAGTCGCCGGCACCCACGGTGCTGACCACCTCCATGCGCGGCGGAATCGCCTGCCAGGTGGCATCCGGTGCAAACCAGATGAGGCCGTCGGCACCATTGGAGATCACCACGTTGGGGATCCCGCTTGCCTGCAGCGCGCGGGCGCACTCGGCCTGCTCGCTCAGGGTCTTCACGGGGCGACCCGCCCACTGGCTCAGCTCTTCCAGGTTGGGTTTGACCAGGGTCGGCGCCGCCTTGATCCCTTCACTCAACGCCGCACCGCTGCAATCGAAGATCACCTGCTTGCCCTTGGCCTTGAGCAGGCGAATGAGGCGCGCGCAGTAATCGGGGGCCACCCCTTTGGGCAGGCTGCCCGCCAGCACGAACCAGTCGGAGTGGGGAGCCAGTCGCTCCAGCGCCGCCTCCAGGGCGCTGACATCGCCCTCCTGCACGGCGAGTCCCGGCAGATTGAGATCGGTCACCCGGCCGGATTGTTCGGAGATCTTGACGTTGATCCGGGTGTCGCCCGCCACGCGCACGAAGTGATCGGCAAGGGCACGTTCCTCGAACAGGGAGACGAAGCTCTGCTGGTTGCCCTCACCGAGCCAGCCGGTCAGGCCTACGTCACGGCCGAGATCTTTCAAGACCATGGCGACGTTGATCCCCTTGCCCGCTGCGCGCAAGTTGGCCTCGCTCACCAGATTGACCTCGCCAAGGTGCATGGCCTCCAGACGGGTGGTGAGATCGAGCGCGGGATTGAGGGTGATGGTGACGATGTCCATCAGTGCGCCCCCTCGCCCAAGCCGGCGGCAATGGCTTCGCCAATGCCCTTGAGGGCTGCTTCGGCATCCGCTCCTTCGGCGCGAAACGCCAGACGATGACCGCACTTGACCCCAAGCCCGATCACCTTCATCAGGCTCTTGGCAGAGACGGCTTCACCGCTGCCATCGAGGTTGGCGACGCGGATGTCGGATTCATACTCCTTGGCCACCTTGACCAGCATGGCGCCCGGACGGGCATGCAGACCGTGGGGGTTGATGATGGTGAAGGTCTCGGACAGCCCGCTCGCCGGACCCGCCTGCAACATGGCCAGACCGTCGCTGCCAGAAAGGGTGGCCAGCTGGCCGGCTGCGGCCAGCTTGGCCAGATTCTCGAGTTGCGGCAGATGGCCGCTATCTGCGGCACACAGCAGTAGCAGGGCGCTGACCGGCAATTCACCGACGTTCAGCGGGGTGCTCGGGGTGGCCAGCACCCAACCGGTCTGGGCCGCTTGCGCACGGGCCAGCCAGATGCCCTCCCCCAGGTGAACAGGCTGGCTGGCCAGGAGGGCGCTCACCATGGCGGCGTCTCCCCAGCCTGCGGATTTGGCGCGGGCCGCAGCCCCCAGCAGCAACTGGTCCTGGTCGTCGGCCGGGAAGTCCGCCAGGGTCAGGTATTGCACCTCTTTGGCGCCAGTCGCGCCAGTCAGGATATTGATGATGGTCTCTTCGTCGGTCGCCCCCTTGAGCTGGGCTGCGGCCTGCTCGTCACCCAGCACGTGGGTGAGCTGGCGCAAGATCCCCAGGTGCTCGTCGGACTTGGCGGCGATGCCGATGGCGACGTAGGCAATCTGCCCCTCGTCCCACTCGATGCCGTGGGGGAACTGGGCCACCATGACACCGGTGCTCTTCACCAGATGACGGGTGTCCGTGGTGCCGTGGGGAATGGCGATACCGCTGCCAAGATAGGTGGCGTGCTGCGCTTCCCGCGCCAGCATGCCGTCCACGTAACCTGCTTCAACCAGACCGGCGTCGGTCAGTTTGCTTGCCAGCAGGGCGATGGCGTCCGCCTTGGTCGTCACCGATTGTCCCAGCAGGATTTGCTGTCGCGCCAACTTCAACATAGAGATTCTCCATCAGGTCCGGCTTCACCTCGCGGCGTACCGGCTCAACTCAACTCGATTTTCGGGTAACTTGCCTGCTGACAATAGACGGTGATCTCTCGCTTTGGTGAGCCGGAACCCATTTCCAAGTGCAGATAATCATCCGTTACTGACAAGCTGAATCGTTTCACTTACACTCAGACTGAATCGTTTCAGCGCATTGTTCAAGATCCCGCAGAAAGTACGTTTCAATGATATGATCCCGCGCACACTTTTCGGCGCCCCAACCAGGAACCGGCGCGGGCCTTGCAACTCAAACAGAGCCAACATGATGAAACTGGATGAAATCGCCGCGCTGGCCGGTGTCTCTCGCACCACCGCCAGCTATGTGATCAATGGCAAGGCCGATCAATACCGCATCAGCCAGGCAACCCGCGACAAGGTGATGGCCGTGGTCCATGCCCACAACTATCAGCCGGACAGCCGCGCCGCTTCCCTGCGCGGCGGCCAGACCCGCACCCTCGGCTTCATCCTGCCCGACCTCGAAAACGCCAGTTACGCCAAGCTCGCCAAGCGCCTGGAGCAAGGGGCCCGCACCCAGGGATATCAGTTGCTCATCGTCTGCTCGGAGGACGATCCGGACACCGAAAAGGAGCTGGCCCGGATGCTGGTGAGCCGCCATGTGGACGCGCTCCTGGTGGCAAGCTGCCTCCCCCCGGCGGATCCATTCTACCTGGAGCAGCAGTCCAGGGGCGTGCAGATCCTCGCCATCGACCGTGCCATGGCCACCGAGCACTTCGTCACCGTGGCGAGTGAAAACCAGAAGGCGAGCCTGGACCTCACCGCCTCCCTGCTCACCCCGGCCATCGGTCATATCGCCTTGATCACCGCGCTGCCGGAACTGACGATCAGCCAGGAGCGAAAAGCGGGCTTCGAGCAGGCCATTGCCAGTCACAGTGCGACCCGCCACCTGTGTGAAGGGGCCCACTTCTCGCGCACAGAAGGGTATCGCCTGATCAAGACGCTCCATCAGCAGCTCGGCCAACTGCCCGAGGCGCTGATCACCACCTCCTACATCCTGATGGAGGGGGTGCTCGACTACCTGCTGGAGCAGGAGGCCGACATGAGCCAGCTCGCCATGGCTACCTTCGGGGATGACCGCCTGCTCGATTTCCTCCCCTTTGGCATCAACTCCCTGCCCCAGCAGCACGACGCCCTGGCAAGCCAGGCCCTGACGCTGGCCCTCAAGGCGGTCAATGGCGACTACCAGAGCGGCCTGCACTATGTGAGCCGTACCCTCAAACGCCGCCGCTGACCCGGCAACGACGCACCACCCCGGGGGCGGCCCGCAGTGCCAGCCCCTGAGCCTCCTCCCCCACACCTGCTTGTGTTCTCCCCTGTTGTCTCAGCTTTTGCCCTTCGCCTTCTGGCTTTGAGGTGATCTGCCGGGCGGCAACCCCGCGCCAGGGCACGTTTATCGGCGCCTCGGCTCGCTATAAGTGAAAATGATGGCTTTTGGGAGTATGACCCGATGTTTGCTTATATCGGGCCAGTCGCACCACCAGGGCCCCGTGTTACCCTCTGCAAGCCCTGTTGCCGCCAACGCGGGCGCTCTTGATGTCGACCCGCAACGCAGCCTGACGGGCGGCCTCCCCTTGAGGGGCGCATTTTTTCGGCGCATGGCGCAATGTGTCACTTTTTATTGCCACCCTTCGGCTTGCCACAGCACAAAATCCGCTTTTAAGGGGTTGTTTCCGCCATTTCAATCCGCTAACTTGGCAACCAATTTTTACAACTGACAGGTTTCAGGTACAGATGTATCCACACCGATATTGCTAGCCTCCGGCTTTTCCCCGGAGGCGTCCCCCGACACAGCCAACTGGCTCTCTCTTGTTTGCAACAGCGCCCCTCACTTTCGGATGGATGACATGAATACCAAGACCCTGGGTTGTACCCTGTTGATTGCCGGCACCACCATAGGCGCCGGCATGCTGGCCCTGCCGCTGGCCTCCTCGTCCCTGGGCGGCCCCGCCACCCTGATGCTGATGATCGGCCTCTGGGCCCTGATGGCCTTCACCGCCATGCTGCAGGTGGAAGCCAGCCTCAGCACCGGCAAGTGGTACCTGCACCAGCTGGCGGATCACCTGCTCGGCCCCTGGGGCAAGGGCATCGCCTCCTTCTGCATCCTGATGCTGTTCTACGCCCTGGCCTCCGCCTACATCAGCGGCGGCAGCAGCCTGCTGGCCCAGGCACTGGCCGATGCCGGCCTTCCCCTCGGCCAGGAGCAGGCGGCCTGGGTCTTTACCCTGCTGTTTGGCGGCATGGTGTGCGTCGGCACCAGGCCGGTGGATTACCTCAACCGCCTGATGTTCACCGTGAAGCTGGTGATCATGGTGGCGGTGCTGGCGCTGCTGCTGCCCCGCGCCCAGGGGCAGCACCTGCTCTCCATGCCCCTCGGGGAAGGCTTGCTGCTGGCGGGTCTGCCGGTCATCTTCACCTCCTTCGGCTTCCACGGCTCCATCCCGAGCGTCATGCTCTACCTCGGGGACAACCCCAGGCAGTTGCGCCGGGTCTTCGTGTGGGGCTCCGCCTTGCCGCTCGTGCTCTACGTGCTGTGGCAGATCGCCATCCTGGGGCTGCTGGGTCAGCAATCCCTGATCCAGACCGGCGGCGCCCTGGACAGCCTGCTGGCCAACGTCGGCGGCCTGGTGAGCTGGCCCGCCTTCAACCAGGCGATGCATCTGTTTGCGGATCTCGCGCTCGCCACCTCCTTCCTCGGGGTGACCCTGGGACTGTTCGACTTCATGGCCAAGGTGACCCGTCGCAAGGACAACTGGCAGGGCCGCACCCAGACCGGCCTCATCACCTTCGTGCCGCCCCTGCTGTTCGCCCTCTACTTCCCGCAAGGCTTCATCATGGCGCTGGGTTACGCCGCCATTGCGCTGGCGGTGCTGGCGGTGCTGCTGCCGGTGGCCCTGGTGTGGCAGAGCCGCAAGCAGGCCGAGGCGCACCACTACCGCGCCCCGGGTGGCGTGCTGGCTCTGGGTCTGGCCGGTGCCATGGGGGTACTCATCGTCGGAGTGCAGGTCAGCGTCAGCATGGGGCTGCTGCCCGCCCTCTGATCTCCCCGGCCCGACAAACAGAAACGCCGCAAAGAGACACGCCCCGCCAACCCAGTTGGCGGGGCGTGTCATTGGCACGGGCTCACTTGGCCGACCCGCGCCCCTCCTCGCGAAGCCCATCCAACAATGAACATTTGAGCGCAACCATGTATAGATATGTACATGACTGCGCCCCTGCCCTACACTGCTTAGCAGACAACCCACGATCCCGTGCCCGTCTGGCACGCCAACCCGGGAGGCAACATGGCCGCCACCGCATCTCTTCCCCGGCAACAGCCCGCCGTCGATCCCAGCAAGGCCCTGCCCGTGGTGTTTAGCATCCTGGACAAATGGCAGTGCAGCACGGATGAACAGCTCAGGCTGCTTGGCATTACCTCCCGCTCCACCCTGAACAAGTACAAGGAGGCCAGCGGCGGTATTCGGCTGAGCGCCGATCTCCAGGAGCGGATGAGCTATCTGCTCAACATCCACAAGAGCCTGCGGCTGCTGTTCAGCCTGGATGAGAGCATCTATGGCTGGGTGCGCAAACCCAACAGCCACCCCTTCTTCGCCGGGCGCAGCGCGATGGAGGTCATGCAGGGTGGGCGGGTGGCCGATCTCTACGAAGTGGCCACCCGGCTGCACGCCTGGCGCGGGGAGATGGCCTGATGTCCTCCCCGCCCTTGCGCACCTTCCACAATGCCTGCGCCTATCGCATCATTCCGAGCCGCTTTCCCCCCATCTGCCTCTATGAAGACGTCGCTACCGCCGACGAGCTGGAGGCGGTCTGGGCCGTCGAGGCCCTGACCAACGACAGGCTGAGGGAAGAGGCGGGCGAGCTGATGCGGGTGCCCAGGGAAGACTGGCTGGTGGGGCTGCCCGGCGGCAGCTATGTGATGGCCGCCTTCACCCACCTCAATCCCGAGGGTGCCCGTTTCACCACGGGGGACTTTGGCGGCTACTATTGTGCCCCCTCCCTCGACACCGGCATCAAGGAGACGGTCTACCACAGGGAGCGGATCTTCGGGTACACCCGGGAGCCGGCCCAGAAGGTGCAGATGCGGGTGATCCAGGCGCAGTTCAGCGCCAGCCTCATCGACATCACGGGCCCGGCGTTTCTGCCAGGCCCCCTCTATCACGCCACCGATTACGGCCCCGCCCAGGCCTTCGCCCGGGAGCAGAAGGTCGCCGGGGCGGACGGCATCCACTACCGCTCGGTGCGCCACCCCGGTCACGACTGTCACGTGCTCTATCGCCCCCGTCTGGTCAGCCGGGTGGACCACGCCCGTCATCTGGAGTACCACTGGAGCGGCGAGGCCATCACCCATGTACTGGAGATCCGCCTCTACGGTGAATAGCGTCTACCAGGACAAAAAAAGCCCCGCCAGATTGGCGGGGCTTTTTGTATCAACCGAACAGTGGGGGAGCCTGGCTCCCTGGCCGCTTACTGGTTGTGGCTGGCGCGACGGGGACGACGGGCCTGGGCCGGTTTGGCGGCGCCGCCTTCCGGACGCTGACCGCCCTGGGGCTTGGGCTTGCCACCGTTGCCGGAGCGATTACCGCCGCCATTGCCACCGTTGGCAGAGCGACCGGCACCCTGACGCTGGCCCTGACCTTGCGGGCGCGGCGCACGGCGCTGCTCGCTCGGATCGCGCGGCTCTTTGCGAAGCGGCGCGCCGATGCCACGGGCGATGTTGTCGAGGGTCTCGCGGGAGGCTTCAAAACCGGCCACCTGCTCGCACGGAATGTTCTGCTTGGTCAGCCGCTCGATGGCCTTGATGAGCTTGCCTTCATCGGCCGCGACCAGGGAGATGGCGTGACCGGCGGCGCCGGCACGACCGGTACGGCCGATACGGTGCACGTAATCTTCCGCCACGTTCGGCAGCTCGAAGTTGACCACCTGCGGCAGTTTGTCGATGTCCAGACCACGGGCGGCGATGTCGGTCGCCACCAGCACCTTGACGCTGCCATCCTTGAAGCCGGCCAGGGCACGGGTACGGGCACCCTGGCTCTTGTTGCCGTGGATGGCGGCGGCGCTGACGCCGTTCTTGTCGAGGGTCTCGGCAACGCGGTTGGCCATGTGCTTGGTACGGGTGAACACCAGCACCTGCTGCCAGTCGTTGCTGGTGACCAGGTGGCTCAGCAGGGCAATCTTGTTGGCCTTGTCACAGGGGTGTACCAGCTGCTCGATGCGCTCGGCGGTGCTGTTGCGCGGGGTCACTTCGATCACCGCCGGGTTGTCCAGCAGACCGGTGGCCAGCTCGCGAATTTCGTCGGCGAAGGTGGCAGAGAACAGCAGGTTCTGGCGCTTCTTCGGCAGCAGGGCCAGAATGCGGCGGATGTCGCGGATAAAGCCCATGTCGAGCATGCGATCCGCTTCGTCCAGTACCAGGATCTCCACTTCGTCGAACTTGACGGCGTTCTGGTTGTAGAGATCCATCAGGCGGCCCGGGCAGGCCACCAGCACGTCCAGACCACGGCGGGTCGCCATCATCTGCGGGTTGATGCTCACGCCGCCAAATACCACGTGGCTGCGGATCGGCAGGTGTTTGCCGTAGTTGCGCACGCTCTCGCCCACCTGGGCGGCCAGCTCGCGGGTCGGGGTCAGCACCAGGGCACGGATGCGATTCGGGGAAACCTTGCGCTTGCTTTCAGTCAGACGCTGCAGCATCGGCAGGGTAAAACCTGCGGTCTTGCCGGTCCCGGTCTGGGCGGCGGCCATCAGATCACGGCCAGCCAGTACCGCCGGGATCGCTTGTTGCTGAATGGGAGACGGGGTGTCGTAGCCTTGCTCGGCAACGGCACGCAACAAGGGTTCGGCCAGACCGAGGGAAGTAAAACTCATAGTTACCTGCTAGGGATAGGGGCGCCAAAGATCGTGGTGGGGCTCCTCTGCTGAGCCGATGCCATCTCACAGGATCCGGGCCTATAGAGAAAACAACGATTTCCCCGGGGAGCAGAGCAAAGGGGAAAGAATAGAGGCGCAGTCTAACGGAGTTGACGCACTTAGACGAGGAAAATGTGATGCACCTCCCAGCGCGGCTGGAAATAGCGACAAAGGCAGGACAAAATGGCCCGAATCGCCGTATGTATCAAAGCCCCTGCACAGCCTGCCGGGGACGGCGCGATACACGGAACAGGAGGTTTTGATTGAAACGGAAGTTCACCCCCACCGCCCGGCGCATGCTGGGCCTCGTCTTGCCCCTGCTCTTCGCCCAGCCCATCGTCGCCAGGGAGACCCTGTCGGTGGCCTGGAGCCACTGGCCCCCTTTCAGTCAAATCGCTGCCGACGGCACCCTCGGCGGACTGGACGTGACCCTGACCCGCCAGATCCTGGGCAAGGCAGGCGTTGAGCCCGCCTTTCGCAACCTCCCCTGGGCCCGGGCCCTCTACCTCATGGAGCGCCAGCAGCTGGACGTGGCCATGGGCGCCCTCAAGACCCCCGAGCGGGAGCGGTTCGCCCGCTTCTCCGCCCCCTATCGGCGCGCCAGCTTCGTGCTGCTGAGCCAGCGCCCGCAGGCCGGGGAGCCCGACAGCTGGCAAGGGTTCACCGAGCTGGCAACCCTGTGCCAGGCCAAGGGGCTGCGCCTTGGCAAGCTGCGGGGCACCCGCCCCCTGCCGATGAGCGAGGAGTGCCCCGCCCTCGGGCAGGCGAGCGAATACAACAGCGATGACAGGCTGCTCACCCTCTTGCTGGCGCGCCGCCTCGACGGCGTCATCATGGAGTGGCAGTACGCCCGCTACCGGCTCGGCCAGCTCGGGGCGAGCGATGCCATCCAGTGTGAGGTGCTCTTGCACCAGCAGCCGGTGCGCCTGATGTTTGCCAAAGAGGCCGTGAGCGATGAGGCGCTCGCCCGCATCGATGCCGCCATCGCCACCCTGCCCTCACCGGATCCCGCCTTTGCGCCGCCCCGCTGCCGCCTGGATGCAACCCGGACCCCATCGCTCTCGACGCCATCGGCCCCCTGAGGCAGGCGCCGGCAAAAATCCATGAAAAAGGCGACCCTGGGGTCGCCTTGTGGTATCTGGTGATCACTCACCTGGCCCGCCGCGTGATCAGCGCAGCTGCGGGGTCTGGGTGTGCACGCCCTGGTTCTGGGCGCGGTGGCGCAGCAGGTGATCCATCAGCACCAGGGCCAGCATGGCCTCGGCGATGGGCACGGCACGGATGCCGACGCAGGGGTCGTGACGACCCTTGGTGATCATCTCGGTGGCCTCACCGCTGGTGGTGATGGTCTTGCCCGGCACCGTGATGCTGGAGGTAGGCTTGAGGGCCATGCTCACCACGATCTCCTGACCCGACGAAATGCCCCCCAGGATGCCCCCCGCATGATTGCTGGCAAAGCCGGTCGGAGTCATCTCGTCCCGATGCTCGGAGCCTTTTTGCTCCACCACCGCGAAGCCGTCACCGATCTCCACCCCTTTCACCGCGTTGATGCCCATCATGGCGTGGGCGATGTCGGCGTCGAGGCGGTCGAACACCGGCTCCCCCAGGCCCACCGGCACGTTGCGCGCCACGACGCACACCTTGGCCCCCACGCTGTTGCCCTCTTTCTTGAGGGCACGCATGTATTCATCCAGCGCCTCCAGCTTGCCCGCATCGGGGAAGAAGAAGGGATTCTGCTCGATCTGGCTCTCGTCGAACCCTTCCGCCTTGATGGGGCCGAGCTGGGAGAGAAAACCCACGATCTCGATGCCGTGCACCTGTTTCAGATACTTCTTGGCGATGGCCCCCGCCGCGACCCGCATGGCGGTCTCGCGGGCCGAGGAGCGGCCGCCGCCACGGTAGTCACGCTGGCCGTACTTCTGGTGATAGGTGTAGTCGGCGTGACCCGGACGGAACAGATCCTTGATCTCGGAGTAGTCCTTGGAGCGCTGATCGGTGTTCTCGATGAGCAGCCCGATGGAGGTGCCGGTAGTCTTGCCCTCGAACACCCCGGAGAGGATCTTCACCTCGTCCGCCTCGCGGCGCTGGGTGGTGTAGCGGGACGTGCCGGGCTTGCGCCTGTCCAGATCCCCCTGCAAATCGTCTTCGCTTATCTCCAGCCCCGGCGGGCAGCCGTCGACCACGGCGCCCAGCGCCAGACCGTGGCTCTCGCCGAAGGTGGTGACCCGAAAGAGTTGGCCGAAACTGTTCCCTGCCATGGATGCTCCTTGCTGCTTAGTTCTTGTAAATGGCGAAATGGGCCTGGTACTGCTCGAGCTCTGCGCGGGTCATCACAAAGACGCCGTGACCGCCGTTCTCGAACTCGACCCAGGTGAAGGGCACCTCGGGGAACTGGGCTTCCAGGTGGATCATGCTGTTGCCCACCTCGACCACCAGCACCCCATCCTCTTTCAGGAAGTCGGCGGCATTGGCCAGCAGGCGCTTGGTGAGCTTGAGGCCGTCGGAGCCAGACGCCAGGGCCAGCTCCGGCTCGTGGCGAAACTCCTCCGGCAGATCCGACATGTCTTCGGAGTCCACGTAGGGCGGGTTGGAGACGATGAGATCGTACTTGTCACCGGCCGGCAGATCCCGGAACAGATCGGAGCGAATGGGGATGACCTGCTGCTCCAGCCCGTGATCGTTGATGTTGCGCTCGGCCACGTTGAGGGCATCGACGCTGATGTCGATGGCATCCACTTCCGCATGGGGGAACTCGTGGGCCATGATGATGGCGATGCAGCCGGAGCCGGTGCACAAGTCCATGATCCGGGTCGGTTCGTCTTTCAGGAAGGGGGCGAACCGGTTGGCCACCATCTCGGCGATGGGGGAGCGCGGGATGAGCACCCGTTCGTCCACGTAGAATTCCCAGCCCGCATACCAGGCCTTGTTGGTCAGGTAGGGCGCCGGAATGCGCTCCTGCACGCGGCGGATGATGAGCTCGGCGATGCGGTGGCGCTCACTGGTGGTCAGGCGGGAGTGGCGCATGGCGGGATCCACGTCCGGCGGCAGATGTAACGCGGGCAGCACCAGTTGCACGGCCTCATCCCAGGCGTTGTCGGTACCATGTCCGTAGAAGATCCCGGCGTCGTTGAAACGACTCATGGCCCAGCGCAACATGTCCTGGATGGTGTGCATTTCGGCAACCACCTCATCGATAAATATCTTGTCCAAATCCACCTCCAAGTCGAGTAATATCCGGCCCGAGAATTTTATACAGCGAGCAAGACGAGTACCTGATGAAAAAAACGCCCTCACTCACAGACGAGGAAAGCCTGCTGTTTCGTGATGCTGTCAAAGGTACCCGGAAAATTAAGCAAGATACCATAAGGGCCTCCTCAAGCCCGGTCAAGCAGAAACGCGAAGTGCGCGAGAGCCGCGAAAAGCTTGGGGTTGACCACTTTTTCAGCGACGAGTACCAGCCCCATCTCGAGGCGGACGGGCCGACCCGTTACGTGCGCGACGACGTGTCAAAATTCGAGCTGAAAAAGCTCAAGCGCGGCAGCTACCCGCCGGAGATTTATCTGGATCTGCACGGCATGAACCAGCACCAGGCCAAGCAGGAGCTGGCGGCCCTGCTCACCCTGTGCCGAAAAGAGAACATCCACGTCGCCTCGGTGATGCACGGCATCGGCAAGCACATCCTCAAGCAGCGCATTCCGAGCTGGCTGGCCCAGCACCCCGCTGTGCGCGCCTTTCACCAGGCGCCGCGGGAGTGGGGGGGCGAGAGCGCCATCCTGGTGCTGCTGGACATCGAGGAGTGACCCCCTTCCCCGCCCCGCCT
>NZ_CDBK01000094.1:85475-113018 GCF_000819785.1 Aeromonas caviae
CCCCCGCCCCGCCTTGCCCCGGGCGAACGCCATAAAAAAACCACCGCCAGCTTGCGGTGGTTTTTTCTTGGCGCCCCGCAGGGTCAGCCGACGGCTTCCATATGGCGCTTGAAGTTATCCAGGATGCTCTGCCACCCCGCCCGCTGCTGTTCGCCGCTGTGCAGGGACTCGGCATCGAACCGCTCCTCCACCCGGGTGCCCCCCTGCTCTGCCACGAACCGCACGCTCACCTCGCGGCCATCGTCCATGACGTAGCCGAGCCCCGTCGGCGCCGTGACCTCGGTGAAGGTCCCCTCGAAATCGAACCCCGTGCTGCCATCCCGCGCCGCCATGTGGTGGCAAAACCGCCCACCCACCCGCAGATCCACCCGGCTTTGGGGGCAGTGCCACTGCGGGGAGGCGGCGTTCCACGCCATGATGCTGGCGGGGGTGTTCCAGCCCTGCCACACATCGGCAATCGGCCTGGCAACCCAGACGCTGACGCTTATCTTCATCTCTCTGCTCCTCTGGCTGTCCTGCACGTTTTGCACTGTGGCACTGTCATGCCACGCCGGGCGCATCGGGCTGCGCCAAAAAGTGGGCCACCAGGGCATTGGCATGGCCATGACCCATGGCGTGTTCGTCCTTGAGCCAGGCCACCAGGGCCATGTGTTTGCGCTCCTCCCGCCCTGCCAGCAGGGTCAGCCAGTGGACGATGGGCTGGCCGTATTTCTGCTCGATGGCAGGAAAGTAGGAGGCAGGCCCCTTCACCTTCGGTTGTTCCTCCATGATGGCTTCTCCTCGGGGTGAGTACAGGCTCAGGGTTTGGGGGCGAACTGCTCGAACACCTGCTGCCCGGTCAGGGTCGGGGTGTCGTTCTTGAGGGCATAGAAGTCGGGCTTCTCGTCGATGAAGATCTGCCCGGTGAGCTCGAACCCCTGATCCTGAAACAGGCCGGCAGAGAGGATGTACTCGTCCGTCGGCAACAGATGGTAGAAAAGATGGGTGCCGCAGGTGGGGCAGAATCCGCGCTCCGCCCACTCCGACGAGCGGTAGGCCACCGGGGTCATCCCGGTGAACCGCACGCCCTTACCCCCGTGCACCGCGAACATGGGCCCCCCTGACCAGCGCCGGCACATGGCGCAGTGACACAGGTTGACCTCCTTGTGATCGCCGCTCGACACGGTGATCCCGCCACACAGACAATGCCCTTCCATGATGCCTCCTGAGAGTTGGGGCGACAGACCGGGCGAACGGGTGCTCGCCTCCTTGCCGCACCAGATGAAGTAGCACGGGATCCGGGGGGCGGCAACTGACCATTCCGGGGCCTCACCGCGGGTCTGAGACTCCCGGAGCGGGAAAATCCCCCTCTTTATTCATCGCGTGAATGACTCAACATATCCCATGCACCAGATAAATAATGGTCAGGTTCCCTCCTGCAAGGCGATGCGATTCCCCTCGCAATCCCGACACTCCGCCACCCGGAGGCCCTCCCCGACCCGGGTGACGGGATAGAGACAGGCCCCGCCCGATGCCAGCGCACGGGCCATGGTCCCCTCGATGTCAGGCACCCGCAGATAGATCCGGGTGCCATCCAGGCTCGGCACATAGCTCTCCCCCTTCGCCAGGGCGCCGGAGCAGCCCGCCGTGCCACCTTCCAGGGGAAAGAGCGCCATCTCGTTGCCATCGATCTGCACCCGCTCAAGTACCGTCTCGAAGACCCCCTCATAGAAGCGGATGGCTCTCTCCATATCCTGTACCGGAATTTCAAAATGAATGGCGATGTTCATGGTCATCCTCCCTCGATGTGAATCCGCACTCTATCAGTGCCAAAAGAGGCGCAGCAAGCCAGCGCGGCGATCAACAAGGGAGGCGCGCGGCCTCCCCGGGGTGCTTGCGCTTGTACTGACTCTCAGGTCACCGGAGCCCAGGGGTCCCCCTTGCCCGGCTCGTTGCCCTGGGTCCACCACTTGGCCTGATAGATGACCCCCTTGTGGCTCACCTTGTTACCCGCGGTGTAGACCTTGCCTGCCTCCCAGGCCGGTACCCCGTCCACCGGCGGCGTGCCGGGGTCGACCGGGGCCGGATCCAGCGTGGCCACCACCCGTATCTTGGGCCAGCTGGCGTGGGAGCCGTAGAAGTTGGTCACGCACTTCTCGTAATCCCCCGGCACCAGGGCCGAATAGGCGGTCTGGTACCCCACCAGATCGCACTCGAAGGAGTAGCCGCCGGGTCTGTCCGGGTAGTATTTCCAGTTGCCGTCCCAGTTGGTGTAGAGCACGTCGGTGGCGCCGTTGAGGTTGAGGCTGCCATAGGGGGTCTGCTGCCAGCAGGTGTTCTTCTCGTCCGCCAGCAGCGGGATCCCGTAGTGGGCCGCGAGCCCCTCCCAATAGCGGATGCGGTTGACCGGCTGGCCCTTGTTCTTGTTCTGCTCGCCGCACTCGATGCCACCGTTGATGATGTTGATGGTGGTGCCAAAGCCGTAGCCGATGCCCGCCGCCAGCTCACGCTGGGAGGGCACCCAGGTCCGATCGATGACGTGCAGCATGGCGGGTTTGGGAGCCTGGGGCGTCAGGAAGAACCAGATGGCGGAGGCGAGGTTGAGCCAGGAGTCCGCCACCAGCCCGGGGTTGTTGAGGAGCACAGAGGCGTCGCCGTCGAACATGGCCTCGGAGAAGGCGCCGTAGTTGAAGTGATAGGAGAGCTGCTTGGCGCCGCGACCGAAATAGCCCTGACCGGTGCTGCAGGGCCAGCGCCGGTTCTGCCAGTCACTCTGACCACACCCCGTGGTGTAGCCGGTCTGCCCCTCAGACCAGCCCATCTCCCGCACGTGCACCAGGGCCTGTTGCCACTCCTCCAGCCCCAGGGGGTTGTCGGAGACATTCTCCTTGGCGATGTGGCCGCCGGTCTCCTGGGCAAAGTGGGCGAAGGCGGTGATGATGGACTTCTTGCAGATGGCGTCTGCATTGCGCCCGTCCGTGTAGTCGCCGCAGAAGGCGGGGAACTTGCCCACCGCCCGCAGGAAGCGCTCGTAGGTGTACTCCGGGGCGGCCATCTGGGTCAGGAACTCCCAGTCCGATTCGGTGAAGACCCGCTCGACCCGCTTGACGTTGTCCGGGTTGCCGGGGGCGCGGGCCACGATGGCCTCCACCACCGAATTGGGCCGGGTGGCCAGGGCGTGGGACCAGATCCCGTACATGGGGTTGGCGGTCTTGGCCTGGGCCGCACTGGCAAGATCCGCCGCCGCCATCACATAGCCGCCGCTGTTCTGGGGATCGGGCTGGATTGTCATGGCGCTCTGGCCGGGCAGTGCCCAGACGAGGGCAACCAGGCAGGCGGTGCGCGTGAGCATGAACATGGGTAACCATCCTTGTCTTGAAAATGTCAGGGCGAGCATAGGCATCCTGACAACTAAATTCACGACAAGAATTAAGAATTTGGCGAAATTGTGAGCCACGCCTCCCTGCACTCAGATGGCGCTCGTTTGCAGGGGGACCCAGCCCCTGGCCTTGTTGGCGCAGCCATCCGACCTGTGCGGACGCTTGCTCAGATCCCCCCTGCGCGCACCGCCCGGATCAGCAGATTGCGCGGGGTCATGGGTTTGGGGCAGAAGGTGCCCACCTCCACCCGGTAGCCCTGCTCCTCGAGGAAAAGGGCGCGATCGAGCAGCAGCCAGATTTCCAGGGGGCGGCGAAACAGGTGGCGCACCAGCTCCATGCGGGCGACATCGCCAAAACGCCGCTCCCCCTGTGCCAGCAAGGCGGCGTAGTCGAGCCCCGCGGGCAAGCCCATCCCCTTGCGTTCGGCGGCCCAGTGGCAGAAATCCTCGAAGTCCCCGGTCAGCAGGCTCTTTTGCAGGTTGGGCACCGGCAGGTACTCATCCACCCCGCGCACCTGGCGCTGCAGGCAGTCAAAGGCGAGGCGCCACACCACCTCCCGCTCCCGCAACCGGGCGATGCGGGCACCGCCGGTCACCGTCTCCTGCAGCGGCAGCTTCAAATCGCTCTTGCCAAGGCGCAGGGCACTGGCCCTGGCGGCCCGGGAGAGGGGCGCATAGTGCTCTCCCCTGATGAGGTGGTAGCAACACGGGGAGAGGGTCACCCCCTGGGCACGCCCCTCGGCCACCCGCGTCAGCAGATGGGTGTGCAGATCGCCGCAGGCATGGAGCGCCATGGCGTGATGGTGCGGGGCGATAAGGGCCCCGGACTCGGCGGCAAAGGCATCCGCCTCCACGAACCGCATGTTGGCGCCGTCGCGCGCGGCGAGCCGCCGCCCCTCCTCGCAGAGCGCCCCCTGCCACTCCAGGCTCAGGATCTCCGCGCCACGGTGCAGCGACACCAGGCGCCCCAGATGCCCCTTGCCAGCGCACCACTCCAGATAGGGACCTTGGTGGGGGGGCAGACAGCCGGTGAAGGCCTCTATCTGCCCCTGCTTGCGTCCCGGCATGTACATCGCCATGGCCCTGGCGCACTGGACGGGCTCGGGGGCGAAAGGGGCAAGCTCGCCGAGGGCCTGCAACTCGGCCCCCACCGGGATCCAGGGGGCGAGCAGGGTGCAGAGCGCATCCATGTCCCCGTCGAGGTGCGCTATCTCGTCAAGGGTCAGGGCTGCCAGGCACTTCGCAAGGGCTGGCGCCTCGTGGGCAAAGGCGATCCCCAGGTGGTGATAGGGCTGGTATTGCCACCAGCGTCGCTCGGCGGTGAGCAAGCAGTCCAGTTGTCGAAAACGGTGGGCCAGCACGGTGAACCTGTCCTTTGGCGCAAAAAGGGAGGCTCATTCTAGCGATCTGCCGTCAAAAAGCACTCGCCTGTGCGCCGCTGGTAGCCTGACAAAAAGCAGGGATTTGTGCTATATTCCGCCCCCTCATTCGCGCAGCCCGCCACGGCGAGCCGCTTTACCCCTATAAACGGAACCCAATCATGACCATCAATGCCATCCTGCAAGCCCGTGCAAACGCCAAATGCGAGCTGTGTGGCGCAGAACATGCGCTGACTGCCTTCCCGGTGCCGCACTCCCCCGCCAGCGACGACGACCACAGCGTGGCCCTCTGCGCCACCTGCCGCGGCCAGCTGGAGCAGCCGGACACCACGGAGGTGAACCACTGGCGCTGCCTGGGTGACAGCATGTGGAGCCAGGTGCCGGCGGTGCAGGTGATGGCCTGGCGCCAGTTGAAGACCCTCGTCGCCCGGGGCGAGCTCTGGGCCCAGGACATGCTGGACATGATGTACATGGAAGACGAGGTCAAGGCCTGGGCAGACGCCGGCGTGACCAGCGACGATGACGACAGCGTGCCGACCGTCGACTCCAATGGCGCCGTGCTGGTGGAAGGGGACTCCGTCACCCTGATCAAGGATCTGGACGTCAAGGGCGCCGGCTTCACCGCCAAGCGCGGCACCCTGGTCAAGGGCATTCGCCTGACCAACAACCCGCTGCACATCGAGGGCAAGGTCAACGGCATGCAGATCGTGCTGGTGGCCGCCTACCTGAAGAAGGCCTGATACCGACCCTTCAAGCCAGAAGCGCCCCCAGGGGCGCTTTTTGGTTGCCTCTGTTTCCTGCCGTTCGGGTGGCACCCGCGAGAAACTGGACTATCCTGCAAACCAGTTCCGCGGTATGCCCCTCCCCTGACTGTCAGTGCGCCAATGGAGAGGGCCTTCCCGGCACGCATGGCAAGACCCCGGGCACCCTGATCCCCATGGCGCCCACGAGACAAGGAGCCGCCCCATGGCCAGCAAGAAAGAGATCAAGAAGAAGATCGCCGCCCGCCAGGCGAAAATCGCCAAGCACGAAGGCAAGATCAAAAAGCTGAAAAAAGCCCTGAAATAGGGGCTGACAACCATTAAAACCGCCTGATGGCGGTTTTTTTATTACTGCGTGGGCCGCAAGGCGCGTCGAGTGGCCATGACTGCCAACCTCCGGCTAACACCAATACTTCCTGTTCCAACCACAATCCCTTTTCGATCAGATATATAAAGATCTCTTCCAACTGCTTGCCATGCTCACTCACCACGGGTACCTCCTCCCATGGGATCTTGCCTCTGCTGATCGATTGCCCCTCCAGGCGACGGATCAGAGGTCGGGCATAGTGATGAACATAGGCCATCAAGGTGTCGGGTAGCCAAAGAGCCAACGGACGACGAAGGGCATGGGCCAGCTCGTTGGCGATATCCAATCCGCGCTGATCCAGATCGCCAAAATGGGCCCAGGGTACGGCAGCCGGCAACAGCGGGAATACCTGACGTGCCAACTTGGTATTGCGGCCAGGCACATAGAGCAACAACTCCCCAACTTGCAGCGGGTAATCCACGAAGGCTCCCTTGTTCTCCACCGTCACCAGTTGCCGCCCCTGCCACTCAATACCATGCAACTTGCTCAAGCAACGCTCCGGTAAAACCAGCTCTCCCAATAGTGCCAGTTGCGCCCTCATGTCGTGGCGCAGTCCGTCCTTGTCGATGAGTGACAGCGGGCTCAGCGTGCGAAGTCGAATCACTTCATCCTGTGTCAACGTGATGTCGATAGCATCATTATCTGGATCTATCCCGCTCTTGCTGTCCCCATGCCAGAGGGCATGAAAACAGGCCTGGTTTAGATGTGCGGGCAGGTCCACCCCGAGAGCCCGTATCGTGTCACGCCTGTCCGGCATCACTGGTGCAACCTGTGCCAGCTGTGCTGCGAGATAATTCCTTCCAGCATCGGTCAACACATGACGAGCCCCTCGTCCCACTGGCTTGACTCCACCCACAGCCTGCAGGAGATCTCTCAACTCGCGGCCATACTTGCTATCGAGTGAATATCCCTGGTTATTAGTGTCTGCCAGCAAGCGGGCACAGAGATCCTGCACTCGACGCTCATCAAAAAGTGACATCCTCCCCCCTCTTTCATTGCGGTTCCATATGGCCAAGTAGAGGGGATCTTTCTGTCCACAATCGTGACCTGTCTCGCACCAAAGGAAGATCGCTCTTTCAAACCGTCACCCGTCCACAAGCTCGTGGCAGGATGGTCAGCGGTTACGATTGGCGATCCATCGATATCGGTGAAATCAGTATGCTGCGACGCCATAGGTTAGCCGGTGAGAAAAAAGACAGCTTATCTGCGGTTTTAACACATCATAAAAAAACTGCCTTCATGCGATTTTTTTATACATATCCTTGCCTATTGCACTTCCTGCCGCAGACCATGCTGCACCGGATTGCCCTCCCCTGAATCCTTTTCGGGGCCGGGAGAGACGCCGCTGGACGACTCGTCGAAGAGGCTGGCATCATGCCTGCTTTGACGCCAAGGATGTGCTCATGAACCCCAATACCTGGATGCTGTTTACGCTGGCCTATCTGCTGGCGACCCTGACCCCTGGCCCCAATGTGCTGCTGGTGGTCAAGAACGGTCTGCAACACGGCTGGCGCGCCGCCCTTGTCAGCATCCTCGGCAACCTGGGGTGCCAGGCCATCCTCATCGGTCTGGTCGCCATGGGGGTGGGGGCCCTGCTGCAAACCCTGCCTCCCCTCTTTGTCGCTCTCAAGCTGGCGGGGGGTGGCTACTTGGTGTATCTGGGCTACAAGGCGCTGCGCGCGGCCAATACCGGTGGCCAAGGGCTCTCTCCCTCCACCGCTCGGGGACGCACCAGAACCACCCTCTCCTTGTTGCGAGAAGCCTTTCTGGTCTCTGCCAGCAACCCCAAGACCATCGTCTTCCTCTGCGCCCTGCTGCCCCAGTTCCTCGATCACCAGAGTCCGCTGACGCTGCAGTTCATCACCATGTACCTGACCATCTGCGCCATCGTCAGCCTGGTGCATCTGTGCTATGTCGCCCTGGCCAGGCGCGCCGGTCGCTACTTCAAGCCAGGTCGCGGCGAGCGCCTCGTTGGCCGCATCACCGGCGGGCTCTTCATCACCCTGGGCGGCGCCATCCTGCTCAGTGGTCGTCCCTGATCCCTGTGCCTCACCGCTGCTGACATTATCTGCACCATCGGCGCCGCTTGGGCGCCGCGGATCCCGGCCACCGGGGCTAGAGTTGTAGGCGTGTCTGTATATGAGCCTGCGGTGGAGCGCCATATGTATTCCTACACCCTCACCTTCCGGGAGGAGGCCGACAAGCTGACGGCCCCCGAACACGAGATCCGCCTGCAAAGCCCGGCACAGGCCGGTGATTTCATCATTCTCTCCGATGGCAGTCGCCATCAGGTGATGTTCGTCACCCACCGCGCCCACTACAGCAGCCTCTACCTCGACAAGGGGGTCCGCATTCCCCAGAGCTGACGCAGGCATCGTCTTTCGCTCCCTCCTGCTATGGTGAGAGAGGGCTGCAGCTCGCCAACGCAAGCCCCTTGCCGCCCAGGGAGCGGCAAGCCCGAATGACCTATTGCCAGAGGTATTGATCATGTTCAGACAGACCGCGCTCATCCTGACCCTCACCCTGTTGGGCAGCGCCCAGGTT
This sequence comes from Aeromonas caviae, assembly GCF_000819785.1. GTDB lineage: Bacteria > Pseudomonadota > Gammaproteobacteria > Enterobacterales > Aeromonadaceae > Aeromonas > Aeromonas caviae. The sequence goes on from NZ_CDBK01000094.1 coordinate 93,885, forward strand.
CACGCCATCAACCACAAATACGCCGAGCAGCTGGAACGCTCCGGCTGCACCCAGGTGACCGAAGCCCAGGGCTGCGATATTCACAAGAGCAAGGCGGAAAACGCCAAGGCAGGATTTGGCACCGCCGCCCCGGCCGCCGACGGCGGATTGAACATGAGCTATGAGCAGAAGCTGGAACGCTCAGGCTGTACCCAGGTGAGCGAACTCAGCGGCTGTGACATCAACAAGAGCAAGGCCGAGAACGCCGCCGCCGGATTTGGCGCCGCCCCCGCAGCGGCCAGCGCCAGCCCCTACACCGGCAACTGGGTCGCCACCTTCCCCGAGACGGGCGCCACGGTCGCGAACATCCGCATCGATGACAAGGATCAGGTGTGGGTCAACGACAAACAGGTCAGTGCCAGGAAATCCGACGGCGCCCTGGTGTTCAAGGAGGGCATGGTCATCTACACCATCCAGGGGGATCGCCGCCTCAAGGGAGAAGATGGCTGGGTCGACAACGACGCGGGCACCAAGGGGCCCATCGCGGCCAAATGACCCCGTCACCATCCCGACAAGGGGAGCCGAGGCTCCCCTTGTCGTTTCTGCCTGCTTGCAACCCACGCCCCCTCTACCCCTTCTTCGGGAAGTCCAGCACGGCCACCACCGGCGAGCAGGACGGGAGCGCCGACCAGGAGGGGGCGTCGAAGATGAAGCGGGCGACGGCGCAGGTCGGCATACGAGTGATACCGGAGGAAAAGCCATGGGCCAGGTCGGTGAAGGCAGGATCATGGCCTACCAGCAGTACGCAGGCGAGATCATCTGAAAGCGCCCCCACCACCCCGAGAAGGGTCCCGGCACCGCTCTCGTAGAGGCCCTCGTCGATGGCGATGCGGTTCGGGGAATATCCCAGCTCTGCGGCAAGCAGCCGGGCGGTTGTCAGGGCCCGGCAGGCGGGGCTCGAGAGGATGAGATCGGGCTTCACCCCCAGGTGTGCCAGGCGACCCCCCATCAGGGGCGCATCGCGCAGCCCGCGCGCCGCCAGCGGACGAGCGCGGTCAGACAAAGATGCGTCCTCCCAGCTCGACTTGCCATGGCGTACCAGGATCAGGGTTCTTCTCATGACGCACTCCCTGGTTGATCAGGGCGACAGGCAGCCCCTCAGACCGCCCCACGTTTGCCGGCATGAAGGGGCAGCAGCACCATGACCACCATGGTCAGCAGCACACCCCCTACCCCCCAGCCTACCTGTTCCCAGTGTACTGTCTCCCCGGTCAGCATGCCGGTGAGCAGCACCATCACCGGGATGAGGTAGGTATAGGCTGACACCTGTTCCGGTTGCAGCGCCACGCTTCCCTGCTGGAACAACAAGAAGCTCAGCGCCGTGGCAAAGAGAGCCAGATAGCCAAGTCCCAGCCCCACCGGCAGGGAGACCCGGCTCCAGTCGGTTTCAAGCAATCCGGGCAGCGCCATCGGGGTGAGCAGCACAGTGGCGCAGATGAGGGTCCAGCCGGTCAGGTGGAGGAACGACTCCCCCCGATAGCAGCGCTTGATCAGGATGGGGTTGAGGGCCATGGCCACGCAGCCGAGCAGGTAGATGCGATTGCCGGGAGTGAGGCTGAGGTTCGCCACCAATCCCAGATCGCCGCGAAAGATGATGAGGGCCGCAGCCACCATGCCCCCCAGCAGGGCCAGCCCCATTCCCCAGCCGATGGCGCGGCGCAAGATCACCATGCCGGCCAGGGCGCTGATCAGCGGCACCGTGGTATAGAGTGCGCTGGCATCGAGGGCACTGGTCTCCTGCAATGCCACGAACATGGCGACGAAGTAGCAGAGGGCCGGCAACGAAATGAGGGTGTAGCGCCCCAGATCCCGCAGGGAAGGCTGCACCAGCCCCCCCTGATACCCCAGCACCCCGACAAAAATGAGGGAGGCCAGCAGGTAGCGCACCCAGGTGACCACCAGCGGGTCCAGCACCGCGGTGAGGGCGCTGCCGATGGGAAACGAGAGGCTGATGAGCAGAGTGAACAGCAACACCTTGCCGTGGGCCTTTGCAACATGGGGACGTGAAGACATGGGATACACCTGTCAGCAAGGGCGCCCGCAGGCGCCGACGGAAGAGATCAATAACCGTGGTCGGTCGCAGGGGACAGCTTGCCCTCGCCCAGGGTTGCCAGCAACTGGCCAAGCAGGCTGGAAGCACCGAAACGAAACCGCTCGGCCACCAGCCACTCCTCGCCAAAGAGTGCGGCCGCCATGGCGAGATACTCCGCCGCCTCCCGTGCGCTTTTCACCCCGCCCGCCGCCTTGAACCCCACCCGATCCTGCACACCGCACTCGGCGATGGCCGCCAGCATGGTGCGGCACGCCGCCGGGGTGGCATTGACCGCCACCTTGCCGGTGGAAGTCTTGATGAAGTCGGCCCCCTCCTCGATGGCAAGCAGGGAGGCCACGCGGATAAGCGCAGGCTCCTGCAGCTCGCCGGATTCGATGATCACCTTGAGCACACGGGCGCCGCACAACGCCTTGCAGCCGCGCACCAGCGCCCGGGCGGGGGCCTCGTCCCCGGCCATCAAGGCACGCCAGGGGATCACCAGATCGATCTCGTCGGCGCCATCCGCGAGGGCGGCGCGGGTCTCGGCCAACACGGTTGCCAGATCATCGTCGCCGTGGGGGAAGTTGACCACGGTGGCAACCTTGACCTCGGGGGTGCCCTGAGCCGCCAGGGTGAGCCTGGCCAGCCCCACGAAGCGAGGGTAGATGCACACCGCAGCGGTGTTGCCGACGGGGGTTCGGGCCTGATGGCAGAGGGCGATGATGCGCGCATCGTGGTCATCGTCATTGAGGCTGGTGAGATCCATCAAGCGGATGGCCCGGATGGCCGCCTCTGTGGTGGCGCAGGCAGGTTCAAAAGCAGTCACGTCGTTCATAAATAGCTCCTGTCGGGATAAGAGAGGGGCGCCGCAGCGCCCCGAAACAAAGGGTGAGAGACTCAGGCGAGGGAGAAGAAGACACCGGCGATGGCGGCGCTCATCAGGTTGGAGCAGGTGGCCGCCAGCACGGTACGCAGACCGTAGCGGGCGATGAAGTCGGTGCGCGACGGGCAGAGGGTGCCGAGGCCACCGATCAGGATCCCCATGGAGGCCAGGTTGGCGAAGCCGCACAGAGCGAAGCTGATGATCACCTTGGACTTCTCCTCCAGCACCTGCAGACCGGCAGCGGTGACCGTGCTGGCGTCTTTCAGGTAGGGCGCCAGATCGCTGTAGGCCACGAACTCGTTCACCACCAGCTTCTTGCCGATCATGGCGCCGGCGATGCCGATGTCCGCCAGCGGTACCCCGAGCAGGAAGGCGAGCGGCGAGAAGATCCAGCCCAGGATGAGCTCGAGGGAGAGCGGCATGCCCACCATCTCCCCCACCCCGCCCAGCAGGGTGTTGACCAGGGTCACCAGACCAATCATGGCGATCAGCATGGCGCCGATGGCCGCCGCCAGCTTGAGGCCGCTGCTGGCCCCCTCGCCTGCCGCTGCCAGCACGTTCTCCGGCTTCTTGCCATCAAACTGGATACTGTTGTCAAAGACGTAATCCGGCTGGCTGGTTTCGGGGATGATCAGCTTGGCAAACAGGATCCCGCCCGGCGCCGCCATGAAGGAGGCCGCCAGCAGGTACTGCATGTCCACTCCCATCATGGCGTAGCCCGCCAGCACGGTGCCGGAGACCGAGGCCATGCCGCCGCACATGACGGCGAAGAACTCCGAATCGCTCATCCTGGGCATGTAGGGTTTGACCACCAGTGGAGCCTCGCTCTGACCGACGAAGACGTTGGCCACCGCCGACATGGATTCGGTCTGGGAGGTGCCAAGCAGCCGCGCCATGGCGCCACCGATGATGCGGATCACCAGCTGCATGATGCCGAGGTAGTAGAGCACGGCGATGAGCGCCGAGAAGAAGACCACCAGGGGCAGCACGTTGAGGGCAAACACGAAGCCGATGCCATCCACCGAGAAGTTGACCAGGTTGCCAAACAGGAAGTGGATACCCGCCTTGCCGCTTGCCAGCACGGCGTCGACCCCGTGGGCCATCCCCTCCAGCGCCCGGCGCCCCAGCGGTACATAGAGCACCAGGGCGCCGATGGCGACCTGCAAGGCCAGCGCCAGCCCCACGGTGCGCAGGCGAATGGCCCTGCGGTTGGTCGATGCGAACACGGCGATGAGGATCAGCGCCGCCATACCGAGAAATCCTGCTGCAAACATATCTGACCTCCTGGTCGTTCCCTGCTTACTGGAAGTGGTGCTGGATGAAGGCGTTGATGAGGCGGATGAAGTCCGCTTCCGCCAGCTTGGCGCACTTGAGGGTCTGCTCGTGGGAGAGCTGCACGTCACCGAGCCCCTCCGCCATGTTGGTGATGGCGCAGATGGCCAGCACCGGCAGCGAGCAGTGGGCGGCGCTGACCACCTCGGGCACCACCGACATCCCCACCACGTCGCCCCCGATGATCTGCATCATGCGGATCTCGGCGGCGGTCTCGAAACAGGGGCCGCTGTAGGAGACGAACACCCCCTGATTGACGGCGATCCCCTCCCGCTCAGCCAGCGCCAGCGCCTCGCTGCGCAATGCCTTGTCATAGGCATTGGCCAGGCTGAAGAAGCGCGGGCCGTAGGCCTCGTCATTGGCGCCCGTCATGGGGGTGCCCGGCATGGTGTTGATGTGATCGTTGAAGATGACCAGGGAGCCGACCCCGATGCGCTCCGGGCGCAGCGAGCCGGCCGCATTGGTTACCAGCAGCAGCTCGCAGCCCAGGCGCTTGAAGGTGCGCACCGGGGTAGTCATCACCTTCATGGTTTCGTGTTCGTAGTAGTGGCCGCGCCCCTTCATGCAGACCACGTCCACCCCGTGCAGCTTGCCGAGCACCAGCTCGCCGCTGTGGCCGGCCACCGTGCTGACCGGGAAGCCCTCCAGCTCCTCGTAGGGAATGGTGACCTTCTCTTCCAGCGCATCGGCCAGCACGCCGAGGCCGGAGCCCAGGATCATGGCGGCGCGGGGGGCAAACCCCGGCTTGCGGGCGAGAATGGTGGCGACGGCGTTGAGTACGGGATCGTGTTGCATGAGTTGTACCTCTTGAGGCTGTGAATGAGACATGACGCTCACTCTAGGGGAGGCATTGGACGACAAAAATCGCTAAAATCGGCCTGATTATCCCGATATACAACACAATGACCGGCGTAGTGGGGTAATGACGCACCCGAAATGGCCCAAAAACCGCTGCTTCATGCCATTTCTCCGTCAAACGGGTCGCCGGAGGGGGAAAACCGATGTGATGCGGATCGCGCTGTCAGGAGGGACCCGCCTCCCTGCCCCGCCATTCCCATGCCCAAACTTTGACGGCGATCTCACACCTCAAGCCTGGAGAGACCATGTTCCCGGACACCCAATGGCGCGATCGCGTCACCCTCAAGATGTTGCGTTACTTCCATGAAGTGGCCAGCCAGGGCCACTTCAGCCGGGCAGCCCTGCGGCTCAATGTCTCCAAATCGCCGCTCAGCGCCCAGATAAAGGAACTCGAATGCCTGCTGGGGGTGACCCTGTTTGAGCGCCACACCCGCCAGGTGAACCTGACCCCCACAGGGCGCCTGTTGCAGGCCGAATGCGATCGCCTGTTCGACGTGCTGGAGAGCGGCCTCAACCGGGTGGTGCAGGCAGGGCGCATGGAGCGCAACCAGATCCGCATCGGGCTGGTCAGCTCCATCTTCTGGGCCGGCTTTGGCGAGGTGATCCGCCAGTGTCACCAGCGCCACCCCGAGTGCGAGATCTCCTTCACCGAGCTCTCCCCCGAGCGCCAGAAGCAGGCGCTGGCCAGCAAGGAGATAGACATCGGCCTCGCCCGCTTCGCCGACACCCTCAACATCCACCCGCTGCAGGCCGAGACCGTCTATCGGGAGTCCATGGTGCTGGTGGTATCGGACGAGCATCCCCTGCGGGATCGCAAGCGGGTCTCCCTCCCTGAACTCGCCGCAGAGCCCTTCGTGCTGATGAGCCGCGCCAACTCAGCCTCCACGGATCTCATCATCAACGCCTGCCTGGTGGAGGGCTTTTACCCCCGCCTGCGTCAGGAGGTGGTGGAGCCCAATACCCTGATGGCCGTGGTGGCCACCAGCCAGCAGGTGGCCCTTGTGCCCGCGAGCTACGCCCGCCAGAAGTGGCCCCACGTGCGCTTCATCCGCCTCGAGCAGGGGATCCCCGCCGATCTCTGCGTGCTCCATGCTCCGCCCCTGGCCGGGCAGCCGACGACCACCGCCATCCGCCACTTCATCGACACCATGAGCGAGCAGATGAACCTGCCGGAGCGAGGCTGAAGGCAAAAAGCCCGATGAGGGGATCATCGGGCTCTGCGGCAAGGATCAGGGGCTCACTTCTTCCATGAAGACAAGCCGAAGGGGTTCGGCCAGCAGTTCGTCCGCCTGGCGAGCGAAAGCCTGGAAATACGCGGTCTCACAGTGGGCATCCAGGGCGGCCTGACTCACGAAGGCTTCCCGCATGTAGAAGGTACCGGGTTCATCCTTCAACTCGAACAGCACGTAATCGAGGTTGCCCGGCTCCTGGCGAGTGGGACCAATCAAGGCAAGCAGGGCATCGCGAAGGCGCTCTCCCATGCCGTCACGGGCCTTGAGCACCGCGATCGATACCAGTTTGTCTGTCTCTTTTTTCATCCAGTTTTCTCCGTTGTACATCGTCAATACGCCAGAGAGTGCAACCTGGACAGCGATTTATACTGCCGGATGCGCCCCCATCAGACGTTGCCCAGTGTAGGCAGGACGGTGGGGGCCATATAGGGGGGCAGAATGAACACTGTGTTCAACGGGGTGGATAACCACGCCGTGCACGGAGGAACAAACGAGTGAGAGGGATCATGGCGCAAAGGGTGGCAACGGGACCCGCCAGGAGGCGGCACGGCTTGCTGCCCCCTGGTCCAGGCTAAGGGCCTGCAGACCAGCGCTCAACGTCAAGGCAATAGGTGGTGAAAGGGTGTTCGCCCAGGCGCGTTTTCCTCACCCAGATGGCCCGTCTGGCGAGGGATCGATAAGGCGGGCGGGTATCCAGCAAATGAAAGAGGATCGTCCGATGGCCAAGCTCCCTCGCCCACCCCATCATCTCGTTGAAAATCACCACGCCGCTTCCCCAGCCGGCCCTGGCGAGCACGATGGCAAGCTCCACCCCCTCGTCATCGGGCTGGATGCCGCACCACCCCGCCAGGGTGCCGTCGAGGAAGATGGCACGCACGCGGCAGCCTGGCCGGGCGTCGACTCCCAGCTTGTACGCCATCCAGTCGCGCACCCCGGCCACATCGAAAAGCGGGTGAGGGATCAGGTGCTTTCGCAGCGTCTCGTCGTTGAGCAGCGGCAGAAAATCCTCTGCCCTGACAGCAGAAAAGGGGCTGAACACCATGGAGGTCTCTCTCATTGCGCGAAGAGGCGCCCCTAGTAGGGGCTGCCATCCTTGTGTCTGGCTGACCAGGCGCCATCGGCCCCCTGTACCAGGGCCAGATCGTCGTCGGGATTGTCGACGGTATCCCCTGGCAGCCTGTCCCCCACCTCGAGATAGACGGCGTCCACCTCACCGTGGTTGAGCAACTGGTGGGCCAGGCCGCTGCCCCCCTTGAAGCCGATGCACTCCCCCGGCGACATCCGGTACTCCTCCTCCCCGTGGCGCAGGGTGGGATTGCCCGAGAGCACATAGACGAACTCGTCCTGCAGGCCGTGATGGTGCTTGAGAGCCGAGATGGCCCCCGGTGCCAGGGTCGTCAGATTGACCCCGAAATTGGCGAGGCCGAAATGATCCCCCAGCCTGCGCCGGGTGCGGTGCTTGACCAGGGAGGCAAAGGGCTCCGGATAGAGGGACTTTGCCTTGTGCTCGGGGATGGCCGTTGCCTGAATGGCGCGTTTATCAGTCATGTTCTGATCCTCCCTGTGAATGACGTCTCACTTTATAGCCTGCTCCTTAGCGGCAAAACATGGGCAGGGGGTTGAAGGGGGGTCTCACACACCATGTCATGCCCGGTTGCCGCCAGATGGCAAAGACGCCCTGTTTTTCGTTTGGCTATCTTAATGGCACACCGGAAAATGGGAAGCCGCGTCGGCGACATCACCAATGGAATGAAGAAGATGGCCCGTGATCACTGGGAAGCATCCTCTTCCAGCGGCCCGGGTATGGAGGGGCACCAGTACATGCAGACCCGGTGACTAGAGCACCTCAATCCTGACCTTGATAAGCCCGGATCGGGGATTGCCGATGGCGCTGAACGCCGCCCTGGAAAGATCGATGATGCGCCCGCGGGGGAAATTGCCCCTGTCGTTGACCCGCACCACCACGCTCTTGTCGTTGGCCAGGTTGGTGACCCTCACCAGGGCGCCAAAGGGCAGTGTCATGTGGGCGGCGGTGTTGGCGTGGCGCTGGTAAGGCTCCCCGCTGGCGGTGCGCTTGTTGTGGTAGCGATCGGCGTAATAGGAGGCGAGCCCCGTCTGGGTATAGCCTCGCCAGTTGCCCGCACTGCCTGCATCAGGCTGGCTGCTGCAGGCGGCCAGCAGCAGGCACAGGGAGGCCAGCAGCCCTTTTTGTCGCGTCGTCATGCGTTGCTTCCTCGATGGGACAGAGCGACCGGCATCGCCAGTCGGGCTTCCGTTAACAGGGGCCTACTCTCTCATATTTCCCATGGAAAACGGGAGGCCCAAGCCTCCCGTTTGTGTGTTCACCCGTCAGCCCCTGTCAGGGGAAGATGTCAGGCGATGAGCTTGTCGTCGGCAAAGCCAAAGCCGCGCAGCCCCACCACATGCACATGTTCGTGCTTGCCCTGCACCTTGCGGATGAGCTTGTAGGTGGTGCCCTTCTCGGGGCTGATGTTCTCCGGCGCGGCGATAAGCAGCTGCATGTCCTGGCGTTCGCACAGCTCGAACAGGGTGGCGATGGATTTGCCATCAAGCCGCGCCGCTTCGTCCAGGAACAACAAGCGGCAGGGAGCGATGTCCTTGCCGCGCAAACGGCGGGACTCCTCCTCCCAGCTGATCAGCACCATCAAGAGGATGGCCTGACCGGTGCCGATCGCCTCGCCGGTGGAGAGGGCGCCGCTCTCGGCCCGCAGCCAGCCGTCGGCCCCGCGCTGCACCTCGATCTCCAGCTCCAGGTAGTTGCGATAATCCAGCAGCACGTCCCCCATCACCTGATAGTTGCGCTCCCCCTGCTCCACCTGCGGGTTGAGACGCTGGAAGAGCTTGGCCATGGCCTCGGAGAAGCTGAGCTCCTTGTCGGCGAAGAGATCGTTGTGCATGGCGCTCTGATCGGCGAGCGCGGTCAGGAGGCGAGTGTGGGCCTCGCGGATATTGACGTTGAGACGCACCCCGCGCACCAGACCGAAGGCGATGTTCTGCAGGCCCTGGTTCAATACCCGGATGCGGTTCTGCTCCCGGCGGATGATGTTGGTGATCTTGGCCGCCACCTCGTGGGAGGAGAGGGACAGATGGGTTTCCCGCTGCTTGAGCTCGTCGGCGAGGCGCGCCAGCTCGATCTCCATCTCCTCGATGGCTTCCACCGGATCGTCCGAGCGGATGATGTCGTTGCGGATGCGATCCTTGAGGTAACGGTAGACCTGCACGTAGAAGGCGACCTTCTGCTCGGTGCTGCGGTTGCCTTCCGACAGACGCAGCGCATCGCGCAGGGCCTCGTCGTGGGCCACCGCCACCCGCAGGGCGCCGAGGGCCTTGTCCGACATGGAGCGCAGCTCGTCGCTGTCAAGATAAGCCAGCTCGCGCTTGTTCAGACGCTTCTCGACGTCGGTCTCCCGTGCCAGACGCACCACCCGCGACCAGCTCGCCTTGTGACCCACCAGGGATTTGCGGGCGCTGTAGTAATCCTTGCCTTCGAGCTTGAGACGACCGCCAAGGGATTCGATTTCGCGCTTGCACACCTGCAACTGGGCCTCGGCGCTGGTGCGGCGGGTCCGGGTGCGGATAAGCAGCTCTTCAATCTCTTTCTTGTGGGCACGGGCCTTCTCTTCCATGTCATCCGACAGGGTCAGCCCCATGGCCGCCAGCTCCTGCTCGAACTCCGCCAGGGTCTGCCCCTTGGCCGAGGCGCTGGAATCGAGCGCCGTGCGCAGTTGCAGCGCCTCGGTGTGGCGCTGGGTGATCTGCTTGTGCTGCTCACCGGCGGTGCGGGCGGCAAGCTCCGCCGCCTTGAGCTTCTCTTTGAGTCGCTCGCTCATCTCGGAGGCCTTGCCCAGCAGGTCTTGCGCATCCTGATAGGCAAAGTGCGGCAAACGGGCCACCAGCTGATCGAGGGCGTAGCAGCGGCGCTTCTGCTCGGCCAGCAGGTCACTCACCTCGTCAAAGGCCGCCTGCAGGGCCGCCAGATCCTGGGGATCCTGGCGCAGCACCTGCACCATGGTTTCCAGTTTTTCCAGCGCCTTGCCGTGTTTGGCGATAAAGGCTTCGGCTGTTTTAAGCGCCTCCACGTCGGCGTGAGCCGCCTCGAGGCGGGCCGCCAGGTCTGCCTCGGCAAACAGGTGGGCAAAGGGCAGCATCCCCTGCACCAGCTGGATATGGCGGGTCAGCTGGGCGGCGGCGGCTTTGGCATCACTCAGCTGCTTGTCGCACTCGGCGATGGTTTCTTGCAGCTTGCGCTGCTCGGCCTGTTTGGCCTGCACCTCGGCTTCGGGGTCCGGGCGGAAGGCGATATCCAGATGCTGACCGATAAAGTCGCGAAAATGCCCATAGAGACGGTGGTACTTCTGCTGCTCGAAGGCGGCCTTGGCGTAGCCCTCGATGAGGTTTTCCCGCTCAAGATCGAGCTGCTCGATCCGTTTTTCCCGGGCGGCGCGGCCAAACAGCGGCAGCTCGGGGTAGCGGGAGAAGCGCACCTGACGCTTGCTGGTGCGCACCAGCACGGCGTCCCCCAGCTCATCCGCTTCCACCAGATCCTCGTCAAAGGAGTCTGGGTTGCCCTGGATGAGGTAGATATCTTCCGGGCAATCTTCCAGCTTTTTCAGCCGCTCGATGGCGCCTTCGAGGTCGAGCACCACCAGGGCGCTGCGAGCCGGGCCGTAGAGCGCGGAGTAGTAAGGGGCATCATCGATGGAGATGTCGTCATAGACGTCCGAGAGCAGCACGCCCCCCACCTGCTCGGCGATGCGGGCAAGACGGGGGTCCGCCTCGCCTGCCCCCAGCTGCAGGTTGCGAATTTGCAGCTCCAGCCCCTGTTTCTGCGCCGCGATGCGGTTGCTCTCCTGCTCGAACTCGCGCTCCTTGTCGAGCACTGTCTGCATACCGGCCGAAAGCTCTTCGGCGGTGGCCAAGGCCAAGCCACTCTGCTCGCGCAACTGCGCGAGCTTTTCAAAGGATTTCAGCCAGCGCGGGGCCAGCTTGGTCAGTTCCGCGATATCGCGGCCCAGCTGGGTGCCCTGATGCTCGAGGCTGGCGCGGCGCTGATTGGCCTCCGCCTGCTGCTCGGAGAGCTCCTCCTGGCGGGTGCGTTGGGCTTCGAGGAAGATCTCCAGCTCGTCCTGGCTGGCAATCAGCTGGCCAGAGGCCTGCTGCAGCTCGTCTCGCAGCCGCAAGAGGGTCTTCTGGCTCTCGCTCTCTTTCTCGAGGCGAGCCAGGGCGGCGCGCAGACCCTGGCCCTGGGCAATGCGGGCCTTGTCCTCGATGTGGCGCTTGAGCAGCCCCTGCGCGGTGGGCCAGGCGGCCTCGCGCACTGTCTCGGGGGCGATGCTGAGCAGCAGCGCCAGCGCCGCTTCGTGTTCGGCCACCGCAGCCTTGGCCAGCGCCAACTGCTGCTCGGCCCCCAGCACCCGGCTGGTGAGGCTCTGCTCGGCTGCGCGGAACTGGTGCAGGGTGTCGCTCGCCTGCGCAGGCTCGAGCCCCGGCAGCTCGCACTGCTCGCGGGCGTTTTCCAGGGCCTGCACCGCCTGACGGTACTGGATGGCGCGGGTCTGCTGGATATCGAGCGCCTGCTGGTAGTCGGCCAGCTGGGTCTTGAGGCTGTCTACCTCTGCCTGGGCCAGCTCCTTGCGCTCTTCCACCTCCAGCAACTGGCCGTGGATATCTTCCACCACCGCCTGCTGCTGCTCCAGCTTGTCGTTGAGCTCCGCCAGATCGGCGCGATAGAGGGCAATCTTCTTTTGCAGCGCCACGGCCGCCATCACCTTGGCCAGGTGCTCGGCGGCAGACTCCAGCTCGTCGGTCAGGAGCTTCTCGCGGTTGGTGAGCTGATCCACCTCGTCCGCCAGATAGATGGCACGCTGCTTCTCCTCGGCCAGCAGGCGGCGTTTGCCGGCGAGCTCAGAGCGTGCCTTGAGGGCCAGCTCGGAGAGGCGGCTCTTCTCGGCAGCGCCCCGCACATACTCCGCGGCCACATAGTGGGTGGTCTCGGTGATGAGATTCTTGAAGAGATCCCGCTGACCCTGGGTCTCCTTGATGGCTTCCAGGGTGCGGCGGTTCTCGTAGATGGCCGCCTCCATGTCCTGGAACGCCTTGCGCACGCCGGAGTTCTCCGGCAGCAGGTATTCCCGCAGGGAGCGGCTGATGGACGAGGAGATGCCGCCGTAGAGGGAGGCTTCGATCAGGCGATAGAACTTGCCGCGATCCTTCTGATCCCGCAGCTTCTTCGGGGTGATGCCGAACTCGAACATGAAGTTGTGATAATCGGTCACCGTATTGAACTTGGCGACCTTGATGGCGCCGAGCTCCGCTGCCGCCCCCTTCAGATCGGCGAAGGCACGTACCCGCCCCTTACCGTCGTCGAGCTTCTCCAGCAGCAGATCCGTGGGCGCCAGGTGCTCGGGCACATCCACCAGGGCGAACGGGGTGATGTTGACCTTGTTGTCACGGTTGGCCACTTGTTCGAGGTGGACGCCAACCCAGATCCGCTGCTCGCGGCTGTTCATCACTTCCAGCAACGAATAGCAGTGGCCGCGCTGCAGCTTGCCGTAGAGCCCCTTGTCGCGGGACGCGCTGGAGGAGCCCGCCTCCGTGGTGTTACGGAAGTGAAGCAGTGACTGGTCGGGAATGAGGGCCGCGATAAAGGCCGCCATGGTGGTGGACTTGCCCGCGCCGTTGCCGCCGGACAGGGTCGTGACCAGCTGGTCGAGATCGAAGGTGCGGGCGAAGAAGCCGTTCCAGTTGACCATGGTCAGGGATTTGAATTTGCCTCTCACGCCACACTCTCCATCAAACCGGCAGACACCATCAGTGCCGACACATTAACGTTGCAGATCATCTTCCACCTCCAGCTCCAGCTGCTCTTCGTCCAGATCCTCTTCGATATCCTCGAACAGGGAATCGCTGCTCGGCATCTCGTCGTCATGGAAGATGGCTTCCCCTTCCTGGATCATCCGCAGTTGCACCGCGCGGGGATCCTCGTCGGAGCGCACATCGGCGGCGAAGCGGAACACGGATTCGTTGACCCGGAATTTGTCGCTGTTGCCAAGGGGGGTGATCATCCCGAGGCGCTTGAGGCGACGCATGGAGGTGCGGATCTTCTCGAGGAGCTTCTTCTTGTCCAGATCGGTACCGCCGGAGCGACTGTTGACCATCCGCAGCAGCTGCTTCTCGTCCGCCAGACTCAGCACCTCTTCTTGCAGCTCGCCCATGGCGAACACCCCTTCAGAGGCGAGCCTGTCCGGGCTCAGGAACAGGTAGCAGAGCACCTTGCCCACCAGCATATCGAGCTCAGATAACACTGTTGTTCCGATGTCGGCGCTCGGGCGCGGACGCAGGTAGAAGAAGCCTTCCGGCGCCTTGATGAGTTCCACCTGATAGCGACCGTAGAAGATCTCCAGCTCCTGGTGGTACTCCACCAGGGCAGAGTGCTGCTCGAATTCGTCGGCACTGATGTGGCGACCGGAGCGCAGGGCGGTGTCGATGCGCGGAAACAAGGGGTTGGCGATGGCCTCTGCGAGACGCAGGGGCAAGGGGAATTCAGTATTGATCGATGACATAGGCCTGAACCTTGGATCCAGCTTGGTTGATGGGTTTCCATGCGGGTTGGCGGTGGTGCTCGCGCTCACCGCTGGCATGGCCGAGACGCACGGCCTGATCGATCAGGAGGCGCGCCACGTCGAAGTGGGCATGAGCCGGGTAGTCCAGCAGGTATTCCCGCAGCACGTCGGCAAGATCCAGCCGATCTCCCTGCTCCGGGTAGCGGGCCAGGTAGCGCTCGATGCGCTCCGCCAGCTCCTGGTTGATGTCCACCATCTCCACGTACTCCATCTCGAGGGGCACCTCGCCGGTCACCTCCTCGTCGTGGATGGCGATGGTTTCATCCCGCAGCTCCAGCAAACGGGGCTCTTCGGCCACCCGCAACAACCAGCTGTGCTGCTCGAAGTTGCGGATGGATTCCCGCAGCCGCTGGCTGAAGGCGCGGTTCTTGTCCATGTCGATGGCGTTGCGGATGAACTTGTGAACGTGCCTGTCATAACGGGACCAGAGCTCGATGCACTGCTGGCCCCAGGCGGTGATGACGTCCAGACGCCCCTGCAGGGCGTGGGTCAGCTCCTCGACGTGGAACAGATCATCACGCCCCTGGGCCGCTTCCTGAATGTTGAGCAGCCCCGCCTGCAGGCGGTGGCCGGCGGCGTCCAGGGTGTCCTGCAACTCGCGCAGGGTCTGGCCGGTCTCGTGCAGGAGCTTCTCGCAGCTGTGGATGGCATCGACCCAGTTCTGGGTCAGCAGGGCCGCGATCTCGCTCTTGACCTGGTTTTGCTGCTCGTCCATGGCGCGCTGGGTGAGATCGATGCGCCCGAGCGTCTCTTCCAAGGAGAAGGAGAGGCGCGGCAGCACCTCGGCGTCCCACTGCTCCCGGGTGTTGGTCTCGAGCGCCGCCTTGCGGGCGGTGTCGAGCTCGGCCGCCAGGTGCTCGAGCAGGATGGAGAGCTTGATGGAGTCCACCTGGCGCTGATCCATGAAGAAATCGACGATGCTCATGCCAAGGCGCGACAGGCGGTAGAGGCTCTCCCCCGCCACCATGTCGGTGGTGAAACGCGACAGCAGTTGCTGACGAATGAGATCGTTGATGGCGTTGTTGGCGCGACCGGTGAGGGTCTCGTCCATCTGGCCGAAGGCACTGCTGACATAGCCAAAGGCATCGTGCAGCGCGGCCTCCGAGAGATCAGACTCGTCCTCGGAGAGCGTCTTGATCGCTATCAGAAAGGCCAGCCTGTCGGTGGGGAGGTTCAGCGCCAACCCCTCCTGTCTGACCCATCCCACCGTCTCTGGCAGGGTACGGGATGTACTCATCATGACGTTATCATCTCGTTGTTATAGTCGGCAGGTCTTTGCCTGCCGTGGTGATATAGGCCGGGGTCGGTGGCGCCCCGGCGGCTGGATCCCGCATCGTATTCACGCCGGTGTGTCTCAACCGGCCGGTTTCTGGGCCATCACATGGATGTAGCGCCCCAGGGAAACAAAGGGCTCCTGGCGGCAATATTGCTGCTCCATGGCCAGCAGGTCCTCGAACTTCTCGACCTGATCCTGCTTGTGGCGCATGTAGTCGTGGATGACACGCACCCCGGTCTTGCCGATGATCCGCAATCCCCCCCGGCCTATCCAGTCATAGACCTGCTCCGGCAACTGGGGATTGGTGGGTGTCAGGGCGGTCTGGCGTTTCTTGCGAAGGCCCAGGCGCACATAGTCAAAATTGCCCACCACCAGGCTCTGGAACAGGAGGCCGTGACGATTGTAAAAAAGCAGCGACAGTATGCCCCCTGCCTTGACGAAAGGGAACAGACCCAGCAAGGTCTGGCGCGGCTCGGCGAGCCACTCCAGTACCGCGTGACAGAGCACCAGATCGAAGGTGCCGGTCACCTGGTGCTTGAGATCCTGAATGGGGCAATGGATGAGACGAATTCTGTCTTCCAAGCCCTTCTGGGCGATCTGCTCCCGGGCCAGATCCAGCATTTCTGCCGACAAATCGCACAGCTCCACCTGATGGCCCATGGCCGCCAGTTTCTGGGCGAAGTAGCCAAAGCCGCCGCCGGCATCCAGGATGCGCAGCGGCCGGTTGCCCAGGCGCGCCAGGCAGGCTTCGATGTCACTCCAGACAATGGTGGTGCGAATGCGCCCCTTGGTGGAGTCGTAAATGTTGCGAGCGAACTTGTCCGCGCGCCCGTCAAAACTCTGATCTTGCTTCAAGACACACTCATCTTCGACCGCCCCGCCATGAGGGCCGCAGGAGGAACCACACAGGATTGGGCCACAGGAAAAAAGAGGGGTATTCTGTCACATCCCGAATTTGCTGAAAACTCAAGGACGTCTCTGTCGTGTTCGAGCTCAACTTCTTTGTCATCAAGAAATGGCTGGGCCATCTGCTGATGCCGCTCCCCTTCTCTCTCTCCTTGTTGGTGCTGGCGCTCGTGCTGCTCTGGTTCACCCGCTTTCAAAAAAGCGGCAGGCTGCTGGCGACCCTCTCCTTGGTGATCATCGCCCTGATGGGGACGCGGCCGGTGAGCTACGAGCTGGCCCGCAGCCTGGAGCAGACCTATCCCCCCTTCGAGGTGAGCCAGCATCCTGACATCCAGGCCATCGTCGTGCTGGGCAACGGTCATGTGAGCGATCCGGCCATCCCAGAGCGCGCCTGGCAAAACAACATCTCCCTGGCGCGCACCCTGGAAGGAGTTCGCCTGGCTCTGGCCTATCCAGAAGCCGAGCTGGTCTTCTCCGGTGCCGTGGCCGGGGATCCCCTGTCGAACGCCGAGGTCAACGCCCGCATGGCGGCAAGCCTTGGCATCCCGCGTGCGCGCATGACGTTGTTTGAAAACAACAAAGACACCCATGACGAGGCGGTCAGCATCGCCGCCCACCTCAACGGCAAGCGGGTGGCGCTGGTGAGTTCGGCCACCCACCTGCCCCGGGCCATGGCCCTCTATCGCAGTCAGGGACTCGATGCGGTGCCGGCTCCCACCGATTACACCGCCAAGCAGAGTCAGGAGCCACAACCCCTCTACAGCTACCTCCCCAAAGGGCGTTATCTGATGTATTCCGAGGCTGCCATTCACGAGTGGATTGGGGTATGGTGGGCCCGTTTGCGTGGGCAGGTCACCGAGTGAGCAATCGCGCCTTGCATTCCTGATTTGGATCAGGAAAGCGAAAAAAAATTACGTCATTTGCCGCCGGGTCAGCTATCTTGGGCTCGGTTCAATTCATATAATGTTGCGCAATCAAATGCCTAGGAGATATAGAAGATGAGACAGCACCTGGTAATGGGTAACTGGAAACTGAACGGCACCAAGGCTTCTGTAGAAGCCCTGATCAAAGGACTGACCCCGGCCGCTGCCGCTCATCCTTCCGTGCAAGTGGCCGTCTGCCCGCCGGTTATCTTTTTGGGTCTGGTTGAACAGCTGACCGCTGGCAGCAAGATCGCCTACGGTGCCCAGAACGCCGACGTTCACGAGTCCGGCGCCTTCACCGGCGAAAACGCCCCCTCCATGCTCAAAGCCTTCGGCTGCACCTACTCCCTGGTCGGCCACAGCGAGCGTCGTACCCTGCACGCAGAGACCGACGACGTGGTGGCTGCCAAGTACGAAGCCATCCAGAAGGGCGGCCTGATCCCCGTGCTGTGCATCGGTGAAACCCTGGCCCAGTTCGAAGCCGGTACCACCAACCAGGTGGTCGAGACCCAGCTCAAGGCCGTGATCGATCGCTGCGGCATCGCCTCCTTCGAGAACGCCGTCATCGCTTACGAGCCGGTATGGGCCATCGGCACCGGCAAGACCGCCACCCCGGAGATCGCACAATCCGTGCATGCTCACATCCGTCAATACCTGGCCGGTTTTGATGCAGCCGTGGCTGCCAAGGTACAGATCCTGTACGGCGGCTCCGTGACTGGCGCCACCGCTGCCGACCTGTTCGGCCAGCCGGACATCGACGGTGGCTTGGTGGGTGGCGCGTCCCTGAAAGTGGACGACTTCTCCCAGATCATCGCTGGCGCCGCCAAGTAAGCGCCAAGCAAAGAGGGGCCCCGCCCCTCTTTGCATATCGCTTTCCTATGGACCCTCTCGCCATAGGAAAGCCGATATAGTAAAAGCGGCCAGCCGTATTTTTCAGAATCTTGATTTTCGACAACTCAGATCCAGAGGCACTCATGACCAAACAAATCAAACGTATTGGTGTTTTGACCAGTGGTGGTGACGCACCGGGTATGAACGCAGCCATCCGCGCCGTGGTGCGCGCCGGTCTGCATCATGGCCTGGAAGTTTACGGCATCTATGATGGCTACCTCGGTCTGCACCAGGACCGTATCGTCAAGCTCGAGCGTCACAGCGTCTCCGACGTCGTGAACCGTGGCGGTACTTTCCTGGGCTCCGCCCGTTTCCCCGCCTTCAAGGATCCGAAAGTCCGTGCCGAAGCGGTCGAAAACCTGAAGAAACACGGCATCGACGCCCTGGTGGTCATCGGCGGTGACGGTTCCTACATGGGTGCCAAGAAGCTGACCGAAGAGGGCTTCCCCTGCATCGGCCTGCCGGGCACCATCGACAACGACATCGCCGGTACCGACTTCACCATCGGTTTTGACACCGCTCTGAACGTGGTCGTGGACGCCATCGACCGCCTGCGCGATACCTGCAGCTCCCACCACCGCATCTCCGTGGTCGAGATCATGGGCCGCCACTGCGGCGATCTGGCCATGTCTGCCGCCGTTGCCGGTGGTGCCGAGTACGTGATCGTGCCGGAAGTAGCCTTCGACAAGGAGAAGCTGCTGCAACAGATCAAGGAAGGGGAAGCCAAGGGCAAGAAGCACGCCATCATCACCATCTGCGAGCACGTCACCGACGTGAACGCCCTGGCGAAAGACATCGAGGCCATGACCGGCCGCGAAACCCGCGCCACCATCCTGGGCCACATCCAGCGTGGCGGTTCTCCCACTGCCCGTGACCGTATCATGTCCAGCCGCATGGGTGCCTTCGCCGTCGAGCAACTGCTGGCGGGCCAGGGTGGCCGCTGCGTCGGCATTCAGGGCAACGAGATGGTGCACCACGACATCATCGACTGCATCGAGAACCTGAAGCGCCCGTTCAACCAGGAGCTGTACGATCTCTCCACCACCCTGTTCTAAGGGCTGTGGTCTGACAAAAAACCCTCCTCTGGAGGGTTTTTTTATGGCTATGTCCCAATTACGT
>NZ_CDBK01000095.1 GCF_000819785.1 Aeromonas caviae
GGCGAAACCACCACGGGCGTGGGGCAGGCTGTCGGCATAGGGGACATAGGGCTTGATGTCGACGACGGGGGTGCCGTCGAGCAAGTCCACGGCGCCCAGCTCGAGCCAGAGCTTGCCGCGCTCACGTCCCACCCCGTGCAGCTCGACCACGGAGAGGCCAAGGGGGTTGGGGCGGAAGGTGGAGCGGGTGGCAAAGACCCCGACCCGCTCGTTGCCGCCGAGGCGCGGCGGGCGCACCGTCGGGTGCCAGCCCTGATCCATGGTCTGGTGAAACACGAAGCTGATCCAGAGATGGGAGAATTGCTCGATGCCGCGCAGCGCATCGGGCTGATCGTAGGGAGGAAGCAGTTCGAGGCGGGCGCGAGCCGCGCTGACCAGGCCGGGCTGGCGGGGTATGGCGAACTTCTCCTTGTAGGGAGAGCGGATGATCCCTAGGGTATCGATATCGAACTTCATGGCGGATCCTGGCTGAAAACCCGGGCAATGTAGCACAGGCACGCCGAAAACGCAGGGGGAGCACCAGGACGCGGCCCCTGTGATCCCGATCCCAGACCCGGTGCCCGGGGGCTGTGTCCTGGTGCCAACTTGCGTAGGGTGGGGCGGCAAAAGGGGTGGCGGGGGAGCGGGCAAGGAGCCTGCTGCCCGCACCATGACGATATGCCTGGCGGCATCAGGGCGTGCCTGGGACGTGTGCTCACCATGCCAGGCCATGGCCGTTTCGGCTGCCCGTGGAGGGGCTGCAAGGAGAGGGCGCCATAGAGGAGAGACAGGGATGAAATTGTTGATTATCGGCGGCACCGGCTTTCTGGGTCGCCACCTGACCACGCTGGCCCTGGATTGGGGGCACGAGGTGACGCTGTTCAATCGCGGCCACCGCCAGCACCCGGATTGGCGGGAGCTGACCCAGCTTCACGGGGACAGAGACGGGGACCTGGCCCCCTTGCGGGGCGAGGGGCGGCACTGGGATCTGGTCATCGACACCTGCTGCTATCGCCCCGAACAGGCCGAAGGACTCTCTGACGCTCTGCTGGGGCGCTGTGATCGGCTCATCTTCATCTCCACCATCAGTGTCTATCGCGATTTTTCCCAACCCGGCATGGATGAGTCGGCCCCCTTGCACGAGATAGCAGGAGCGCCCACCGACTACGGCCCCCTCAAGGTGCTGTGCGAGTCGGTGTATCGTGCCCGCTGGGGAGATCGCCTGTGCACCCTGCGCCCCGGCGTGCTCTGCGGCCCCTTTGACCCGACCGCTCGTCTTGCCTGGTGGGTGAGGCGGGTGCAGCGGGGCGGGCACTGGCTCTTGCCGGGGCAGGGGGAGGATAGGCTGCAATATCTGGAT
>NZ_CDBK01000096.1:0-856 GCF_000819785.1 Aeromonas caviae
GGGGAGAGCAGGCAGTTGGTGGCCTTGACCACGGGGACCATGGCGTGGGGCAGGGTGAAGCCCATCATGGGGCCCCCCATGATGACCCGCTGATCCGCCTCCGGTTGCAGCTCGAAACGCTGGAGCAGCCAGCGTACCGGCGTGCCCAGACGTACCCAGGCATTGCCGGGTTTCTTGAAGGCGTCGCCGGTGAGGGTGACGATGCGCTCGATGAGCGGCTCCCCATCGATGATGGCGCGCTTGATGGCAAAGACGGTGGCGACGTTGAGCACCATGATGCCCATGTCCACCGCCCGGCCTCCCTTGGGCACCTGGCGTCCGGTGAGCAGCTCTATGGTCTGTTTGGCGCCGCCGGAGGGGTACTTGGTCGGTACCGACTTGACCAGCACGTCGGCGTCGCTGGCATGGCGGGTCAGGGCCTCGATGGCCGCCGGTTTGTTGTCTTCCACCCCGATCAGAGTGAGCTTGGGCTTGAGCAGGTGCTTGAGTACCCGGATGCCGTCCATGATCTCGTCGGCGTACTCCTGCATCAACCTGTCATCCGTGGTGATGTAGGGTTCGCACTCCAGCCCGTTGACGATGAGGATCTCGGTGAGCTGGCCACGGCCGTCGAGCTTGCTGTGGGTCGGGAAGACGGCGCCGCCGAGCCCGGCGATGCCGGCCTGCTGGATGCGCTCGAGCAACGCCCCCCGCTCCAGGTTCCAGTAGTCAGGCTGGGGTGTGCGCTCGCCCCAGGCATCGTCTCCGTCCGGGGTGAGGAGGATGCAGAGATCGTCAAGACCGGATGGGTGGGCCACCGTGTGCTGCTCAATGGCGGTGATGGTGCCCGAGGTGGAAGCGTGCACCGGCACGATGC
>NZ_CDBK01000096.1:920-53397 GCF_000819785.1 Aeromonas caviae
CCTTGTCAAAACGGGTGAGGGGTTGCCCCTTCTTGACCTTGTCCCCCACCCGCACCAGCAGTTCGCCGGCCGGACCCGCGTGCTGGCGCACCGGAATGATGAGCTGGGGAGGAAGGCCCGCGTCAACGACGGGGGTCAGGCTGGACTGGTGCTTGTTCTCGGGGGGATGGATGCCGCCGTGAAAATCCCACAGAGTGCCGGCTTTGATGCGTTCGAGCAGATGCTGCATGGTTACTCCGCTGTTTATTCCACTATCTTGACCGGAATGGCGACCTTGGCCAGATCCCATTTCCAGTTGTCGACCGTGGTCGGCACCGGGATCATTTCGATACAGTCGGTCGGGCAGGGGTCGACGCAGAGGTCGCACCCGGTGCACTCGGCCGCGATGACGGTGTGCATCGCCTTGGTGGCACCCAGGATGGCGTCGACCGGACAGGCCTGGATGCACTTGGTGCAACCGATGCACATGTCTTCGTGAATGAAGGCCACCTTCTTGACGGGGATTGCCGCGTCTTCACCGCCGTCCAGAGACTGGGGCTCGACCCCCATCAGGTCGGCAATCTTGCGCATGGTGGCGTCGCCACCGGGCACGCACTTGTTGATCTTGTCGCCATTGGCCAGGGCTTCGGCGTAGGGTTTGCAGCCCGGGTAACCGCACTGGCCGCACTGGGTCTGGGGCAACAGGGCATCAAGCTGATCGACGATGGGATCGGCCTGCACATGAAACTTGACGGCGGCAAAGCCGAGAATAATGCCGAAGGCCAGGGCAAGCAGGGCCAGCACCAGAATGGCAAAGAGTATGTGAATCATAGCGTTATATCTTGATGAGGCCGGTAAAGCCCATGAAGGCCAGCGACATCAGGCCAGCGGTGACCATGGCGATGGAGACGCCACGAAACGGTGCCGGCACGTCGGCGGCCACCAGCCGCTCACGCATGGCGGCAAACAGGATCAGCACCAGAGAGAAGCCGACGGCGGCCCCGAAGCCGTAGATGATGCTCTGGATGAAGTTGTGGCGCTCGTTGATGCTGAGCAGCGCCACGCCGAGCACGGCACAGTTGGTGGTGATGAGCGGCAGGAAGATGCCGAGCAGGCGATAGAGGGTCGGGCTGCTTTTGCGGATCACCATCTCGGTGAACTGGACCACCACGGCGATCACCAGAATGAAGCCCAGGGTGCGCAGGTAGGCGATCTCCAGCGGGATCAGGATGTAGTGCTCCATCAGATAGGAGCAGGCGCTGGCCAGCGTCATGACGAAGGTGGTGGCCAGACCCATGCCGATGGCGGTTTCCAGCTTGCCGGAGACACCCATGAAGGGGCAAAGGCCGAGGAACTTCACCAGCACGAAGTTGTTGATCAGCACGGTGCCGACCAGTAAAAGCAGGTACTCAGTCATTGAAGATGGGTTATCCGGTATGAAGGCGGCCGTATTATCTGATGTTAGGTGCCTTTAGACAACCGCAAGGCCGTATGGTTATTATTCGAATGCCCAATTCATGGAGGCATTGTGCGCCTTTTACCCGTCCTGACGCTGACCCTGGCCATGCTACTCTGGTCCAGCTCCTTCATCGCCCTCAAACATGTGCTGGAAATCTGGTCCTTCGGTCAGGTGCTCTTCATGCGGATGGGGGTGGCGTCCTGTTGCTGGCTGCTCTGCTACCGCCAGCTTGGTCGCGTCACTTACCAGAAGGGGGATTGGCGCTGGTTGGCCCTGATGGGGGCACTTGAGCCCTGCCTCTACTTTCTTCTTGAAGTCAACGCCCTGCGTTACACCAGTGCCGGCCAGGCCGGCATGGTCTGTGCCCTGCTTCCCCTGATGGTGGCCCTGGTGGCCTTCGTACTGCTTGGAGAGCGGGTGAGTCGCCGCCAACTGCTGGGCTTTGCCATCGCCATCGTTGGCATCGCCCTGCTGGGGTTGGGGGAGGGCGCCGACGAGTTCGCTCCCAACGCCCTGCTCGGCAACAGCCTGGAGATGGGCGCCATGCTCTGCGCCGCCACCTATTCTGTGGTATTCAAGAAGCTCTCCAGCCGCTACGGCGTGATGACACTGACGGCGTTGCAGGCCTTCGTCGGCACGCTCTTCTTCGCGCCCTTTGCCTTCAGTGCGCCCTGGCCCGCGAGCTGGGCCTGGCAGGACATGGGGGTCATCCTCTTCCTCGGTGCCTTCGTGACCCTGGGTGCCTACCTGCTCTACAACTGGTCGGTGACCCAGGTGAAGGTGACCCTGGCGGCGGCCTATGTGAACCTCATACCGGTCTTTACCCTGCTGCTCGCCTATCTGCTGCTGGGAGAGACGCTCACGGCCCTGCAATGGGTGGCCTGCGCCGCCGTGCTGGTCGGCATCGGGGTTGGCCAGCTGCCGTCCGGCAGGAAGCGTGCGCAGGCAGTCGCCACCGGGGGATGAGTCGCCGCCATTGGGCTACAGTCTGGGCAGGGAAACACGCTGTCGAAGAAGGAGCCGACCGATGAGCGACATGCACTTGCTGGCCGCTGCCAAAAGCCTGTTGAGCCATCCCCCCTTTACCCTGGCCGATGCCAGAGCCCTGGAGGCGCTGGAAGAGGAGGCTGTGGGGGAGGAGGGGCTCTGCATCGCCGCGCTATGGGACATCGCCCTCGCGCTGGCGGACGAGGAAGCCAGACACTATCTCCTGGGGGATGGCTGAGCGGGTGTCGGGTGGGCGGACAGCAATGACAACGGGGGGCCTGGGCCCCCCGTTGTCATTGGCAGCTGTCGCTCAGATGGAGAGGCTCTTGACGGTGTCCGAGACCGAGTTGGCGTCCTCGATGATCTCCTTGATGACGTCGGCGATGATGGTGGCCTGCTCCTGACCTGCCACCGCCTTGTCGGAGACGACGGAGACGGTCTGGGTGATCTGGGAGGTGATCTCCGAGTTGTGCTTGATGACGGTGACGATCTCGCTGGTGGAGCTGGAAGTGCGCGCCGCCAGTTGCCTCACCTCGTCGGCCACGACCGCAAATCCCCTGCCCTGTTCTCCGGCGCGGGCCGCCTCAATGGCCGCGTTGAGGGCCAGCAGGTTGGTCTGATCCGCGATGCCGCTGATGGTGGAGATGATGGATTCGATGCTCCTGGATTGCTGGTTGAGCTGCTCTATCTGCTTGCTGACCGCATTGACCGAGGTGTTGATGTGGGAGGAGGTGTCGAGCACCCTGTCGATGACCTCCCGCCCCCTGGCGGCGCTCGCGACGGTTTCGCTGGCGATGGCACACGCCTTCTGGGCCGCTTCCCGGGTGGAGATGGATTTCTCCACCCGCTCGGTGATGTCGCTCGCCAGCTTGATGATTTTGACCACCTTGCCCTCGTGGTTGAAGATGGGGTTGTAGGTGGCCTCCAGCCAGATCTTCTCCCCCAGGTGACCCAGACGCATGAAAAGCCCTGACTTGATGTCACCCGAGCCAAGATCCTGCCAGAAATGGGGGTTTTTCTGGTAGAAATCGCTGTCACAGAAGAGGCGATGATGCTTGCCGACCACCTCTTCCAGCCGGTAGCCAAAGCAGTTGAGGAAATTCTGGTTGGCGGTGATGACGGTGCCATCGGGTTGGAAATCAATGACCGCCAGGGACTTGTCCAGCGCTGCCAGCAGGGCCTGGGTGCGCTCCAGAGTGGATTGCTGCTGGGTCACGTCGGAGGCGACCTTGGCGATCCGCACCACCTTGCCGTCGATCACGATGGGGAAATAGGTCGCCTCCAGCCACACGGCCTTGCCGGATTTCGACTGGCGAATAAAGCGGCCGCTGCGGGAGACGCCGTGGCGCAGATCCTGCCACAAGGTCTCGTAATCCCGGGTATTGACGTCGTCGGGGAAGCAGAGGGTGCTGTGATGCTTGCCAATCACCTCGTCACGCTCAAATCCCACGATCTTGAGAAACAGCTCGTTGGCGAAGGTGACCACTCCCGCCGGGGTGAACTGGACGAAGGGGACCTGCAACTGGATAGCCTGTTCAAATGCCCCCAGCTCCACCACCCTTGCCGCTTGCTCACTGGCTTCCTTGCTTGCTTTTTGATTCCAGAACATGACAGTGCTCCTCCATGAGACCCTTGAATGGGATAACGACCAAATCTGAGTAAATTAACAATAGCATTGCATCCTGATGAGTCGTCATCGAACTCAAATTAACTTTTTATTTTTCAATGTTGATAAATGGCTTTTTAATTGTGGGGTCTCGTACAAGGGTTATTTATCTCCTGGGCCGCCCTGGCCCCAGGGAATATTGGCATGAAGGCGCCTCTTTTGGCACTGACTATTCTATATATCGCCTTCATATGAACCCAGTGGCGCGCCATGTGGCCTATATGGGGATTCAATGAGTCTTATATGGGCACAGTGAAATAGGTGGAGGCGGGGATCTGGAAATAGCCGCTATCTGACTCTCTGGTGTGAGAAATAAACGGCCAAGGGTGTGAGTTTTTGGATATGCGGCATGTGTGAACCCGTGACGACATTGCCGCTTCGGTATATTTCCTGTCCCGAAACCGGGGTATTTATTTTGCCTGCAAGGTGGAGAGTTTCTGGTTCAGGGACTCAATCTCTTTCTGATATCGGGTAGTGACCGACTGCATCTCTGCCGAGACATTGCGGGATCTTGCCTTGTTCTCCGTGATCTGGGTCATCTCGTTGTTCATCTTCTGCTTTTTGGCCTCGATCTCGGTGCGCAGCGCCTCGGCCTGGCGTTGTTTCTGGCCGTTCGCCAGGCTCTGCTCTATCTCCCGGGTCTGGTTGGCCGCCTGCTCCACCGCCTCGGGGGAGGGTGTATAGACATTGAGTGCCATGGGTTTGGCGTCGCTGCTGCAGGGGATGTCGCTGAAGGTGATCCGCCCGTCGCGGGCGCATTGATAGACAGCCGCCTGGACAACGGGGACGTTGGCAAGCCCCAGGCAGGCGAGAGAGATGACCAGCATGCGTGACATAGACTCCTCCTTGAATCCTCTTCCTTGCACACTAGTACATGGCGCAAGGTCAGACAACGGCCTCGTTCCGGGTGTGACATTCCGGTCCTCACGTTGCCTCTCTCTGGTCCATGGCGGGGAGATCTCCTGCGCAATGGGTGTGCCATGGCGGCACAAAGCGACGGATCCCTGCCTGTTTCCCCGCAGTTCAACACATCAGAGCACCATAACGGGCCGCAATGAGGTATCTTATGCCCCGATTTCATCCATCAAACGGATAAGAGACAACACATGATCATCAAACCCAAGGTTCGCGGCTTTATCTGCACCACCACCCACCCGGTTGGTTGTGAAGCCAATGTTCGTCGCCAGATCGCTTACACCCAAGCCAAGGGCGCCATCGAGAATGGCCCCAAGAAGGTGCTGGTGATCGGCGCTTCCACCGGCTATGGTCTGGCCTCCCGCATTGCCGCAGCCTTCGGCAGCGGAGCTGCCACCATCGGTGTCTTCTTCGAAAAGCCGAGCTCCGAGACCAAGACGGGCTCCGCCGGCTGGTACAACTCCGCCGCCTTCGACAAGGCCGCCAAAGAGGCCGGCCTCTACGCCAAGAGCATCAATGGCGATGCCTTCTCCCACGAGTGCCGTGCCAAGGTGATCGAGCTCATCAAGCAGGATCTGGGTCAAATCGATCTGGTGGTCTACTCCCTGGCCTCTCCGGTGCGCAAGCTGCCGGACACCGGCGAAGTGGTGCGCTCCGCCCTCAAACCCATCGGCGAGGTCTACACCTCCACCGCCATCGACACCAACAAGGATCAGATCATCACCGCCACAGTCGAGCCGGCGAATGAGGAAGAGATCCAGAGCACCATCACCGTCATGGGCGGCCAGGACTGGGAACTGTGGATGGCGGCTCTGCGCGATGCGGGTGTGCTGGCTGACGGCGCCAAGTCCGTGGCCTACTCCTACATCGGTACCGACCTGACCTGGCCAATCTACTGGCATGGTACCCTGGGGCGCGCCAAGGAAGATCTGGACCGCGCCGCCACCGCCATCCGTGGCGATCTGGCTGCCAAGGGGGGGACCGCCCACGTGGCCGTGCTCAAATCCGTGGTGACCCAGGCCTCCTCTGCCATTCCCGTGATGCCGCTCTACATCTCCATGGCCTTCAAGATCATGAAGGAGAAGGGCATCCACGAGGGTTGCATGGAGCAGGTGGACCGCATGATGCGCACCCGCCTGTACGGCGCCGACATGGCGCTGGACGAGCAGGCCCGCATCCGCATGGATGACTGGGAACTGCGTGAAGACGTGCAGCAGACCTGCCGTGATCTCTGGCCCTCCATCACCACCGAGAACCTCTCCGAGCTGACCGACTACACCGGCTACAAGCAGGAGTTCCTGCGCCTGTTCGGTTTCGGCCTGGACGAGGTGGACTACGATGCGGACGTGAATCCGGACGTGCAATTCGACGTGATCGAGCTGTAAGTCGGTCGTCAGCACAGACAGGGCCCTGCGGGGCCCTGTTTTTTTGCAGCAGACTCAACCTGTTGCCTCAGGTTTATTATCCGCGATCACCTTTTTCCCCGAACAAACCCGCTAGGCTTGCGCTGTCCGGATCACAGACGGCACCGCCGAGGTACGAAAGTCATGACCACATCCCATGAGGCGCCCAAGAAGCGCCAGCTCCCCACGGTTTATACCCTGCTTTTCATCATCATCGCCCTGATGGCGGCCCTCACCTGGGTGCTGCCGGCGGGTAAATACAACTATGTGACGGCCAAGACCCAGCAGCCGGTGGCTGCGGCGGCCGTGGCCGACTACAGCGGTGACGAGCGATTGCTGCCGGTACCCGGCAGTTACACCGAGCTCCCCTCCCAACCCCAGGGGGTATTCGATGTGCTCAAGGCGCCCATCCAGGGCTTTCACAAGGCGGCGGACGTGGCACTGTTCGTGCTCATCATCGGCGGCTTTCTGGCGGTGACCATGCAAAGCGGGGCGCTGGATGCCGGGGTCGGGGCCATAGTGCGCACCTTCGCCGGGCGCGAGCGGCTGCTCATCCCGGTGCTGATCGCCCTGTTCGCCCTCGGGGGCTCCACCTTCGGCATGGCGGAGGAGACGGTGGCCTTCTGGGCACTCATCGTGCCGGTGATGATGGCGGCGGGTTTCGATCGCATGGTGGCGGCGGGGATCATCCTGCTCGGCTCCGGGGTCGGGGTGCTCGCCTCCACCGTCAATCCGTTTGCCACCGGCATCGCCTCCGGCTTTGCCGGCATTCCCATCGGTGAGGGGATAGGGCTGCGGGTCATCCAGTGGCTGCTGCTGGTGATCTTCGCCTCCTGGTTCGTGATGCGTTACGCCAGGCAGGTGCAGCAGGACAAGTCCCGCTCCGTGCTGGCCGATATCGTCTATGACGACGAGTTCTCCCAGATGAAGAGCGGCAACCTCGCCTTCAGCGGCAAGCAGAAGCTCACCATGCTGGTCTTCTTCGGCACCTTCCTGCTGATGATCTATGCGGTGGTGCCCTGGTCGGATCTGGGCATCGATCTGCTGCCCACCCTGGGCTGGTGGTTCGACGAGCTCTCCACCCTCTTCTTCAGCGCCTCCATCCTGATTGCCCTCATCAACCGGATGCCGGAGTCCAACTACGTGGCGACCTTCCTGAACGGGGCGCGGGATCTCATCGGGGTGGCCCTGGTGGTGGCGGTGGCGCGCGGCATCTATGTGGTGATGGAGCACGGCGTCATCATCGACACCATACTGCACTGGGCCGAGGGACTGGTGAGCGGGCTGTCGTCGTCGGTCTTCATCCTGATGGCCTATCTGGTGCACATCATCCTGAGCTTCTTCATTCCCTCCACCTCGGGGCTCGCGACCGTCTCCATGCCGTTGATGGGGCCGCTGGCGGACTTCTCCGGCATCTCCCGGGATCTGGTGATCACCGCCTATCAGTCCGCCTCCGGCTGGATCAACCTGTTCGCCCCCACCGCCGCTCACCTGGTGGCGGGGCTGGCGCTCGCCAGGATCCCCTACGATCGCTTCGTGCGCTGGGTGCTGCCCTTCATCATCGGGGTGGCCCTCATCACCATGGCGGTGCTGGTGGCCGGGGCCCTGCTCCACGGCTGATGGCGCGAATAGAAAACGACAGACAACAAAAAGGCTCCCGCGGGAGCCTTTTTCATGTTCAGAGCTTACTGCTTGTAGCCCTTGAGGAAGCGGGCGAGGCGACCGATAGCCTCTTCCAGCTCCTCTTCCCGGGGCAGGAACACCAGGCGGAAGTGATCCGGTGCCGGCCAGTTGAAGCCGGTGCCTTGCACCAGCAGGAGCTTCTCCTGCTGCAGCAGGTCGAACACCATCTTCTGGTCATCGCGAATGTCGTACACCTTGGGGTCGAGGCGCGGGAACATGTAGAGCGCCCCCTTGGGCTTGACGCAGGAGACCCCGGGGATCTCGTTCAAAAGCTCCCAGGCCTTGTCCCGCTGGCGACGCAGGCGGCCCCCCGGCAGGATCAGCTCGTTGATGCTCTGGTAACCGCCGAGCGCAGTCTGGATGGCGTGCTGCATCGGCACGTTGGCACACAGCCGCATGGAGGCCAGCATCTCCAGCCCTTCAATGTAACCGCGGGCACGGCCTTTGGGGCCGGTGATGACCATCCAGCCCTGACGGAAGCCGCAGGCACGGTAAGCCTTGGAGAGGCCGTTGAAGGTCACCACCATCACATCGTCGCACAGGGTGCAGACGCTGGTGTGGGAGATGTCGTCGTAGAGGATCTTGTCGTAAATTTCGTCGGCGAAAATGATGAGGTTGTGCTGGCGGGCGATCTCGATCACTTCAAGCAAAAACTCGCTGCCGTAGACGGCGCCGGTCGGGTTGTTGGGGTTGATCAGCACCAGGCCGCGGGTACGCGGGGTGATGCGGGCGCGGATGTCGTCCAGATCCGGGTACCAGTCAGCCCCTTCGTCACAGCGGTAGTGCACCGCATGGCCGCCGGAGAGGGTGACGGCCGCGGTCCAGAGCGGGTAGTCGGGGGAGGGCACCAGCATCTCGTCGCCGTTGTTGAGCAGCGCCTGCATCGCCATCACGATGAGCTCGCTCGCACCGTTGCCGATGTAGATGTCGTCGATGTCGACCTTGCGCATCCCTTTTTGCTGGTAATACTGCATCACCGCCTTGCGGGCGGAGAAGAGCCCCTTGGAGTCGCAGTAGCCCTGGCTCTGGGGCATGTTGAGGATCACATCCTTGATGATCTCCTCCGGTGCTTCGAAGCCAAACGGGGCCGGATTGCCGATGTTGAGCTTGATGATGCGGTGACCTTCGTCTTCGAGACGGCGAGCTTCTTTGTGCACCGGGCCGCGGATGTCATAGCAGACATCGTCGAGCTTGTGCGACTTGTCGATAGTGAACATGGTGAGCGTGATTCCTTCCCCGTGGGGCGCGTTGGCAGAAAAGCTGTTTTTAGTATCAAATTTCTCTGCCCCTATTCTTCACAGAATTGAATGCTAGAACAATCTAATTTATGGAATAAATCCCTGATATTTACCCCTGAAACAGGGTTGTTGAAATGTTAAATTCAGCATGATCGTTTGCCTCTCTTTGGTAGATCAGTGAAAGATGAGGGGCAGATTCATAAAGCAACATGAGTGTATTGAAATATCTCCCCCATCTGGCACGATTGGCTGGGGTAAAAAAGGCCCCGACCCGTCGATCTGCCAGGGGAGCACGCAGGCACGGGGGCTCATCTTCCCGCTCTCGAGGTTCACTCATGCAGGCACCCGCCACCGGTCGCTACCGCCATTTCAAGGGGGGCTATTACCAGGTTCTGGCCCTGGCCTTGCACACCGAAACCC
Source organism: Aeromonas caviae (assembly GCF_000819785.1). Classification (GTDB taxonomy): domain Bacteria; phylum Pseudomonadota; class Gammaproteobacteria; order Enterobacterales; family Aeromonadaceae; genus Aeromonas; species Aeromonas caviae. The sequence continues at coordinate 10,671 of NZ_CDBK01000096.1, forward strand.
AGGAGCAGCTGGTGATCTATCAATCCGAACAGGATGGTCAGGTCTATGCCCGCCCCGTCGCCATGTTCATGGAGTGGATTGAACATCAGGGACAGGTGGTGAGCCGCTTCACGCCGGTGGCCTGAGGCAGGTTTGGCGACATGAAAAAAGGCGCCAGAGGCGCCTTTTTTCATGGTGTCGGGGCTTACAGACCCAGATTGGCTCTGGCATAGGCCTCAAAATCGGTGCAGCCGCCGATGTGCTGCTCATCCAGGAAGATCTGCGGCACAGTGGTGACCGGCTTGCCCGCCTTGGCGGCGAGATCGTCCTTGGTCAGCCCGGCCACGTTGATATCCACGTAGCGGAACTCGAAGTCATCGCGCTCCTCGGTCAGTTGCTCGGCAATCTGCTTGGCACGCACGCAATAGGGGCAACCGGGACGACCAAAAATCTCTACAAACATCTTTTCTCTCCATTAAACAAGCCGTTGAAGAAGGCCATTGAGATGAGGCTGGGCACAGCATAGCCCTGGCACCCTGTCAGTCAAAGCTGAAAATAGCGATGCTTACGTTCGCCATCTCCGATTGCGCCCGCTGCTGATGACGGCGCCAGCGTCCCTGTTTCGCCCCAAGGCCGGGGAATCGGGCCGCCTTGCCGGCAAGGCAGCCCGTCTGTCTCACTGCTCGACGATCTGGATGGGTTGCTGCTGGTAGATGCTCTCCAGCACGCCTTTTTCGAAGACGGTCCAGGGCCAGGGCGCCTTGCTGGCGCGGTAGCGCTCGTGGGTCGCCGGATCCTGGGAGAGACCGCGCTGGAACATCACGAAGGCCTTGCGCTGGCCACCGGCGGTGTCGATGAAACCGGCGAGGTTCGACGTACCTGTGATGGTACCGGTCTTGGCGTGCACCTTGTTCTTCATCATGGGAGCGGTGACGCTGCGTCGCCAGGCCAGGGTGCCGTCCACCTGGGAGCTTGGCAGCAGCTTGATGAAGTCGAGCTCGGCATCGTTCTTCTGGATGAAGTTAAGCACCGACAACATCTGGCGCGCGCTGATGAGATTGTGGGCGGAGAGGCCGGAGCCGTCGGCCAGGGTGGCGTTGCCAAGGTCAATGCCGTGCTTGGTCAGGATGGCGCGCACCGCCATGGTGCCGCTGCGATAGCTACCCGGCTTGTTGTAGTAGTGACGCCCCACGGTTTTGAGGAAGGTATCGGCGTAGAGGTTGTCGGACTTTTTCAACATCTTGGCGAGCATCACCGGCAGGGAGACAGAGTAGTGGGTCGCCAGGGTCTGGGCACCGACTGGGGCCTGATGGGTGACCCGCAGCAGGCCGTCGTGGCTGATCCCGGCGCGGTTCATGGCCCAGCGGATGTTGTCCCAGCCCCAGGCCTCCACGTCATGGATGGCAAAGCGCAGCCCTTGTGGCTCCTTGTTCGGGGTGATGCAGCCCTTGAGCTCGTAGAAGTTGCCCTTGGCCATGTCTACTTCCAGGGCGCAGAACTGACGCGCCATGTCGCCATAGCTCATCACCTCCACGTTGTCGGCGCCGATGCCGATGGGCACGCCGGTGGCCACGTTGCCCACCGCAGGCTTGCCAATCTGGGTGGCGGTGATGGTGCCGTAGGCGCAGTTCTTGTCGATGATGACCGAGGAGACGGGAGCGGCGAAACAGAGGGTCTGATCCCCCCAGGACCAGCCGTTGCCACGCTCATAACCGTTGTAGGCACCGGTGTTGACATAGACGTTGCCCTGAATGCGGGTGACGCCCAACTGTTTGAACAGGGCAACCAGATCCATGCGCGACAGGGTCGGGTCGCCCACGAAGTTGATCCAGATGTCGCCGTTGATGGTGGTGCCCTGTTTGGCGCCGGGCTGGGCCTGGATGTCGGTGGCGAAGCGGAAGTCGGCGCCGAGTTCGAGGCGTGCAGCGAGCGCGGTGAGCACCTTCATGGTGGAGGCGGGGGCTATCATGTCATCGGCGTGACGGGCAAATTCCACCCCGTTGTTGCCCTGTACGATGACGGCGTACTGGCCCCCCTTGGGCGGGGTCAACGGGGCGGCGTGGACCGCCAGAGAAAAGAGAGCACAAAAACCAATCAACAGCCGCTGCATAGGATCCTCTAACTGAACGAAAGGGCGGCATCAGAAACCGCCCCGATAATCAAACCGGGTGACTGCCGGGTATCGCCTGCCATGGGGTCAGGCCGGGGCGTTGGCAGTCCGGTAACGCCCCTCGTAATCGAATATTTTTTCCTTCACCTGCCAGAAGCGTCCCGACTTGCGGGCGATGACGAAATCCGGGTGACGGAACTGGTCTGCCGCGAGCATCACGCTCGCCAGGGTCGTGAATTCGGGCTCCAGGCCCGGGGCGGGCCAATGATGACGCACAAAGCGTTGTTGAAACAAGCGCTGTGCACCCCGGGAGTGAAAGGGGAAGTACTCTGTCAGGGTCAGGCCATCCTCGTCGTGGTAGGTCACCTCCAGCCGCTCCCCCTGCTTGCCGCGCCCGGCACTCAGGGTCAAACCGGCGCAGCGGATCACCATGCAGTCCTTGAGATTGAGGGCTTCCTTGAGCTTGTCGTCAGGGTCCACCAGCAGCTGGTCACAGCTTTGGCAGCGACGGGCGGCGATGTCGTTTTCAGCGCCGCAACCTGGGCAGATCTTGGCGCGAAAGCGGTAGTCGCACTCCTCGCGGTTGCCCTCGTCATCTTCAAACAGTCCCTGACAGCGGCGGCCATAGTGCTCGATCACCTTGCCATCCTCGTCGGTCTTGCCCCAGAAGGTGTTGGCAAAGCCGCAGGCGGGGCAGGGCACCTGAACCGGCTCGGTGCCGGCGTGGGGCCTGGGCTCCCCCACTTCGGGGGCAAACAGGTTGAAGTTGTTGCCTGCGTAGTCGAGCACCAGGCAATCGCTCTTGCCGGGTGAGAGGCGCAGGCCCCGTCCCACAATCTGCTGATAGAGCGACACCGATTCGGTGGGACGCAGCATCACGATAAGGTCGACGTGGGGGGCATCAAAACCGGTGGTGAGCACCGCCACGTTGACCAGAAACTTGAGCTCGCGCGCCTTGAAGGCACTGATTAGAGCGTCGCGCTCCGGTCCCGGCGTCTCGCCGGTGACGAGGGCGGCCTGCTGGCCTCTGGCACCGAGCAGGCCATGAATTTCCCGGGCATGCTCGACGGTGGCGGCGAAGATCATCACCCCCTGCCGGTCGGCCGCATACTCCAGCACCTGGCTCAGGATATGGGGGGTGACCCGCTCCTGGCGCTTGATCTCGCCGTTGAGCTGCGCCTCGCTGAACAGGCCGTTCTCCCGCGGCACCAGCTTGCTGAAGTCGTAGTGGACGATGGGGGCGTCCACCAGGCGCGGCGGGGTCAGGTAGCCGTTTTTCACCATAAAGCGCAGGGGCAGTTCGAATACGCAGTCACCAAAGAGCCGCTCGCCGTGGCTCTTGACCATGCCGTGGTAGTGGCGCCGGTAGATCCAGCCCAGCCCCAGCCGATAGGGGGTGGCGGTGAGCCCGAGGATCTTGAGGGCAGGGTTGGCGGCCTTGAGATGCTCGATCACCTGGTGGTATTGGCTGTCGTCATCGAGCGAGACCCGGTGGCACTCGTCGATGATGAGCAGCGAAAAAGCCCCGTCGAAGGCATCCAGATTGCGTGCCACCGACTGCACCGAGCCAAACACCACCTGGGCGCTCGCCTCCTTGCGATCCAGCCCGGCGGCGAAGATGTCGGCCTTGAGCCCCCACGCCTCGTACTTGGCGTGGTTCTGCTCCACCAGCTCCTTGACGTGGGCCAGCACCAGCACCCGGCCGCGCGCCTTGCGGGCCAGTTCGGCAATCACCAGACTCTTGCCGGCCCCGGTGGGCAGTACCACCACGGCGGGATCCGGGTGTTTGCGAAAGTGGCTGATGACGGCGTTGACGGCGTCGGTCTGATAGGGTCTGAGAACGAACATGGGGAACGGCTGTGGCGCAAGGTGGCGCCATTATAGGGATCTTGCGGGGAAAATGCAGTGAGGGGGCTCGTGCTGACAGGAAGCGGGCCGGCAAGATGCCGGCCCGTGCAGGTCAGGGACCTCAGTGGAAGGGGAACAGGTAGTTGAGCCAGCTACCCATGCGCATCAGGATCTTGCGCATGATGGCCACGTGGTGGAAGTGCTCGGTATAGATGGCGGCCTGACCGCTGGAGCCCGCGATCACCTGGTAGTTTGCCCACTCGGGATCGGTGATCTCGAGCACGATGGGCAGGCGACCCGGTACCTGGGCCGAGGTCTGATCGATAAGACCCGCCTGTGCCTGGATATTGCCCGGTGCCATGGCCGGGATAACGGACTGCACCTTGGCCTTGAAGATGCGACCCGGGATGCCGTCGAGCACGACTTCGGCCTCGTCACCCGCCTTGAGCCGCTGCATGCTGTTCTGCCAGAACCAGCCGACATAGGCATTGGCATCTTCATGAATGAAGGTCATCACGGGGCGGAACATGAAGGGGGCGGCAATCATGCCCGGGCGCAATGCCAGTTGCACGACATGACCGTCACTCGGGGCGTAGACCACGGTCTGCTCCAGATCGTACTTGGCGATGTTGAGCTGGGCACTCAGGTCATTGAGGGTCGCTTTCTGCTGATCTATCTGGGCGACGATGTCATCCACGTTGGCCTGGGTGACGTCGAGGTCGCGCTGTTTGCCGATGCCCCGTCGCATCAGCTCCTGGGCGCGATCCCTGTCCAGGCTGGCGGAGCGAAGGCGGGCGTCCAGAGCCTTCAGAAAATCGGTGTTGGAGGCGAGGCGCGCCGTCAGGCTGGCGACCTTCTCCTGGAAGGGCTCAGCGTCGATGCGAAACAGCACATCCCCTTTCTTGACCGGCTGGTTGGGCTTGACCGGGACGTCGGTGACACGCCCCTTGACCAGGGGCACGACCGGGGTGGAGACATAATAGTTGCGAGCCAGCTCGGAATAGGGGTGGTTGTAGTTCATCAGCATGATGAGTGTGCCGATGATGATGACGCCACCCAGCACGGCGGTCGGCACGGTCCACTTGTTGAGCGGGATCTTGAAGATCTTGAAAATACCTATGCAGAGGGCCGTATAGGTGAGAATAAGTAGCAGGTCCATGGGGCGTTACCTATTTGTCGGTCTGTTCGAGCGTGGTCATGCGAGCCTGCAGTGCGGCCAGCTCCTCTTTGAGCGCGCTGATCTCGGTTTCGTCATGTTGCAGTCGTTGCGTGAAGCCCCAGCCGCGATCGGGGCGATAAATCGTGGCCCAGATCCAGAGGAAGGGCCAGAGCACGTGCAGGGTGAACAGGCTGACCCAGCCTGCCACGTGAATGGCGTCCTGGTGGGGGTGATTACGGTGCTTGGCAATTTCATATGGAATATCGTGAATGACGATAATGCCATAGAACATGACCAAGACGACAAACACCAGGATCCCCAGGGCAATGTAGTCAAGTACCATCGATTTCTCCCGTCTGAGTCGCTAACAATGCTTCGATTGTCGAGTCGAGGCTTCGGCAATAATGACAGCATATGCCGTCGGTGCAAGTCTGCAATCGGAGAGTTGGTGTGGCGGTACAGGCATGGTTCATCGGTTGCTCATTTAACACACAAAATTGATTTGGTTAGATAAAATCAAACAGCAATGGATGCCCGGGCAAGGTGAGAGGTGAACCTGATGAACGAATGGTGCAGTGGCAAAGGATGGCGGCTTGGCCTGTTGCTGATCTGCCTGTTGTGGTCCCGCCTCGGCTGGACCGCCGAACCCAGAATGGAGCCCAATGAGCAGGAGCGGGCACAGACCCTGGTCCTGCTTCATGAACCCATCGTCATGCTGACGGCTAAATATGGCAACCTGGATGGGGCGGCCAGGGTACGGCTGGCCCATGAGCGAGTTCAGCGGATGGAGCCAAGCGACCTCATGACGCCTGTGGCCGTGACGAAAGGCAGCCGGCACGGCCAGGAGAGCCGGGAGTTTCTGGTCAATGGCAAGCGCATTCTGGTGCTGCTGGAAGGGGACCTGGATGAATTCGACGAGCTGACCCTGGATCAGGCGGCCGAGCGCGTCCGGCATCGGCTCGACGGCGTGCGCATCAAGTATCTCGAGCTGCACTCGACCCCCTATCTGGTTAAGGCCGTCGGCTTGGCGGTGGTGGCCAGCCTGATCTTCTTCGGCCTCATCTGGCTGTTGCAGCGGGGGCATCGGCGAGTCAGAAAGTGGCTGGCCAACCGCCTGTTGCTGCAGAAGGGGCTGGTCCCCCACTCCTGGCGCCAGGTCACCGGGAATGTCGAGGTCCGCATGCTCGGCCTCATCACGCTGCTGCTCATCTTCATGCTCACCTATGGCTGGCTGACCTATGTGCTCGGCCTGTTCCCCCAGACCCGGGCCTGGAGCGATCAGCTTGGGGAATCCCTGTTTGCCCTGTGTGGCGACATGCTGGAGGGCATGATTGCCGCCATGCCCGGTCTGGTAACCGTGCTGCTTATCGTGGTCATCACCCGTTTCTTCATCAAGATGCTGGCCATCCTCTTCGACCGCATCGAGCGTGGCCAGTTCCGGGTGCAGGGGTTGCACGCCGAGACAATTGGCGCCACCCGGCGGCTGCTGTCAGTGGTGATCTGGCTGTTTGCCCTGACGGTGGCCTACCCCTATCTGCCGGGGGCGGATTCCGATGCCTTCAAGGGGATCAGCGTCTTCTTCGGTCTGATGGTGACACTGGGATCGGCCGGTATCATGAACCATGCCATGAGCGGCCTGGTGCTCATCTACTCCCGTGCACTGCGGCCAGGGGATCTGGTGCAGATCGGCGAGGTGGAGGGGATGGTGAGCGAGCTCAATGCCCTCTCGACCAAGCTGGTGACGCGCCAGGATCACGAGGTCACGCTGCCCAATGCAGTGGTGGTGGGGGGCAAGGTGGTGAACCTGACACGGCTGGCGGGCGAGAAGGGGGTGGCCCTGCTGACCAAGGTAACCATCGGTTATGACACCCCCTGGCGTCAGGTACATGCCATGCTGGAGCTGGCGGCGCGACGCTGCACCCGGCTCAATCAGGATGAAGCTCCCCTGGTGCGGCAGTTGAATCTGCAGGATTGGTATGTGGAGTACGAGTTGCAGGTAAGAATGAAGGCGAACGAACTCCCTGCGATGGTCAAGACGGAGCTCCATGGCCATATTCAGGATGTCTTCAACGAGTTCGGGGTGCAGATCATGTCCCCCAACTTCATTGCCCAGCCGGAACAGGCTGTGCTGGTGGCCAGGGAGCAGTGGTATCAGGCGCCGGCCCGGGCGCCCGATCCCGCCGAGCCCCCCGTCAGGGAGTGACCACAAAAAGCAGAGGCCCGGCAGCAATGCCGGGCCTCTTGTCATGAAGAGAAGCTGATGCCTCAGCTCTCCTTGGCCTCTCTCAGTTGGGAGGGCCTGAATTTCACCAGGAAGGCGAGGGTGATGAGGGCGGTGCTCACCAGACCGATGATGGTGGAGACATTCATCTCGAGGCCGAAACCGATTGGGGCGTTGGCCAGGTAGGTGATGACCACTGCGGTCATGAAGATGGCGGGAATGGTGCATACCCAGTGCAGCTTGCCTTCCTTGATGAGGTAGGCGGCCGCAGCCCACAGCATGATGACGGCGGTGGTCTGGTTGGCCCAGCCGAAGTAGCGCCAGATCACCCCGAACTCGGCCTTGGAGATGATGAAGCCAAGGATGAACATGGGGATGGCGATGAGCAGACGCTTGGCCATGGGCTTCTGGGTCAGGTTCAGGAAGTCCGCCACGATGAGGCGGGCGCTGCGAAATGCGGTGTCACCGGAGGTGATGGGCAGGATCACCACGCCGAGGATCGCCAGGATGCCGCCCACGGTACCGAGCAGGCTGGTGGAGACTTCGTGCACCACGGCAGAGGGGCCGCCGCTGGCCAGGGTGGCGTTGAGTGCCTCGGTGCTGTCGTAGAAGGAGAGACCCAGGGTGCACCAGATGAGGGCGATGATGCCTTCCCCTATCATGGCCCCGTAGAAGATGAAGCGACCGGAGCTCTCGTTCTGCATGCAGCGCGCCATCAGCGGGGACTGGGTGGCGTGGAAACCGGAGACGGCACCACAGGCGATGGTGATGAACAGCAGCGGCCAGAGCGGCAGGTCCGTCGGGTGCAGGTTGGAGAAGTCCATCCCGGTGTTGTAGAAGCCCTTGCCGGAGACGATGAGGCCGATGATGAGGCCGACCGACATGAACACCAGCAGCGCGCCGAAGATGGGGTAGAAGCGACCGATGATCTTGTCGATGGGGACGATGGTCGCGAGGATGTAGTAGGCGAAGATGGCCGCAATCCAGTAGACCAGATCGGTGGAGGTGAGGTTGGCGAGCAGGCCCGCCGGGCTCAGGACGAAGACCACGCCCACCAGCATCAGGAGCACCACGGCAAAGAGGTTCATGAAGTGCTTGGCGGCGGTGCCCAGGTGCTCACCGACCACGGTCGGCACCGAGGCGCCTCTGGCGCGTACCGACAGCATGCCGGAGAAGTAGTCGTGGACCGCACCGGCGAAGATGCAGCCAAAGACGATCCAGAGCATGGCGACCGGACCATAGAGGGCACCCAGGATGGGGCCGAAGATGGGGCCGACGCCTGCGATGTTGAGCAGTTGAACCAGGTAGACCTTCTTGTCCGACATGGGGACATAGTCCACCCCGTCCGCCATGGTGATGGCGGGGGTCTTCAACTCGGGTTTGGGCCCGAATATCCGTTCGATGAATTTGCCGTATACGAAGTAGCCGGCTATCAACAAGCCGACACAGAGGAAGAACCAGATCATTGCTACGCTCCTGCTTTGTTATTTTTGGTGTGCGCAGCCAGTGTAGGGGGGGACTTCTGTTAACGGCAGGTGAAAGGGGGTGAGCGGCGACATGGCGACCCGAGCGGTTGTCCGCTGTGATCCGGCGCACATCGCGCCCCGCTTTATTCCAGTCCCAGCTCGTCTTTGAGCTCCTTGAGGTAGCGGCGGCTGACCGGTACCCGGGCCCCGCTCGGGGTCACGATCTCCGCCAGCTGATTCTCCAGCAGCCGGATTTCGAAGATGGCGGCCGGGGCCACCAGATACTGGCGGTGACAGCGCAGCAGCGGGGTCTTCTCTTCGAGGGACTTGAGGGTGAGCTGGGTATGGAACAGCTCGCCCTGGCTTGCCACGTGAACCCCGCCGAGATCGGAGAAGGCGTACTCCACCTGGGAGGTTGGGAGCAGCCGCACTCGGTTGTGCAGGTATCCGGGGATATGGTGGATGGTCGGGGCCAAGGTCCCGACCGGTTGCGGGGTGATGTCCTGCCTGAGCCGCGCCAAGGTCTTGGCGAGGCGCGCCGGCTCCACCGGCTTGAGCAGGTAATCGAAGGCGTTCTCCTCGAACGCCTGGATGGCGTAGTCGTCGAACGCGGTGACAAAGACGATGCGGGGCAGGGGATCGAGCATGGCCACCAGCTCCATGCCGCTGAGTTTGGGCATCTGGATATCGAGAAACACCACATCCGGCTTGAGTTGCTGGATGAGGCCGAGCGCCTCAATGGCATTGCCCGCCATGCCCAGGATCTCGATGTCGGGATCGCTGGCCAGCAGCTCTGCCAGCTCCTCGCGGGCATAGGGCTCGTCATCGACGATCAGGGTGCGGATCATGTCATCTCCTTGGCGGTGGTGCGGGGTTGTCGTGGGAGCGTCAGGGAGACCCGGGTCCATTGCTCTGGCTCCCACTGGACGTCAATGCCATAGCGCTCGCCAAAGGCGCTCTTGAGGCGCTTGTCCACCAGGCTCATCCCCAGACCATCCCCCTGGCCGGATGGTTGCCAGGCCCCGGCGTTGTCTTCGACGCAAAGGGTGATCGCCTCGGGGGTCTCCCCCGCGAAGAGGCGAAGTCGCCCCTCTCCCAGCAGGGAGCAGATGCCGTGCTTGATGGCATTCTCGATGAGGGGCTGCAGGGTGAAGCTCGGCAGTTGCACCTCGGCAAGGTGGGGCGGGATCTCGTTGATGACGGTGAGCCGCTCGCCAAAGCGGGCCTGCTCTATCTCCAGGTAGGAGAGGCAGTGCTCCTGCTCTTCCCGCAGCGTGGTCAGGCCGCTCTGGCGCTTGAGGTTGTTGCGAAAGAAACGGGAGAGGTGCAGCAGCAGCTCCCGTGCCCGCCCCGGATCGTGGCGGGTAATGGCGCTGATGGTGTTGAGGGTGTTGAACAGGAAGTGGGGGTTTATCTGTGCCTGCACCAGCTTGAGCTCGGATTGCACCAGCAGGCGCTGCTGCTGCTCCAGGCGGCCTGCCAGCAGTTGCTGGGACAACAGGTTGGCGATCCCTTCTCCCAGGGTGTGATTGATCTTGAGGAAGAGCCGCTTCTTTGGCTCATAGAGCTTGATGGTGCCGATCACCCCCTCGTCACCCTGCAGGGGGATCACCAGCACGGAGCCGAGCTGGCACTGGGGGGAGATGCTGCAACGATAGGGCTGGCTGTTGCCATCGGCGAACAGCACCTTGTTCTGGGCGATGGCTTGCAGGGTGATCGCCGAGGTGATGGGAGTGCCCGGCTTGTGGTGATCTTCCCCGGTGCCGATGAAGGCGAGGATTTTGTCGGTGTCCGTGATGGCGACGGCGCCGACGCCGGTCTCTTCCTGAACGATATGGGCTATCTTGCCGCTGGCCTCCGGAGTGAACCCCTGGCTCATGATGCCGACGGTGCGGTTGGCGATGGTGAGCGCTTTGGCGGAGAAGACCCGGGAGAACTTTTCGTACATCCGCTGCTGGTCGCGGATCATGCTGATGAAGAGCGCCGCCCCGCAGGAGTTGGCGAGGATCATGGGGGTGGCGATGGTGCGCACCAGCAGCAGGGACTTGTCGAAGGGGGTGGCGACCAGCAGGATGATCACCATCTGCATGATCTCGGCCACGAAGGTGGTAAAGAAGGCGACTCTGGGGGCAAAGAGGTCATTGACCCTGCCTACCCGCATCAGCCGCCAGTGCACCAGCCCCCCCAGCAAGCCTTCGCAGGTGGTGGAGATGGCGCAGGCGAGATCGGTGAACCCCCCCAGGGTATAGCGGTGCAGGCCGCCGGTCAGCCCCACCAGGCATCCCACCAGGGGGCCGCCCAGCAGTCCCCCCAGTACGGCACCGACCGCCCGGGTGTTGGCGATGGCATCATTGATGTCGAGGCCTACATAGGTTCCCAGGATGCAAAAGCAGGAGAAGATGACATAGATGAGCACCTTGTGGGGCAGCCTGACGGAGTAGTTGGCCAGGGGACGCAGCAGGGGACTCTTGGAAAAAAGGTAGGCGATGACCAGGCTGACGCTCATCTGCTGGAGCAGAGAGAGGACTAGTTGCATAAAAAAGCTTCCTCAAACACCACGCCGGAGCCGGGCGTTGTCATGACGCAGGGTGAGCCTGAGCCCGTCTTGATGCGGGCTGCGGGCTGAACGCTGCGGCAGTTTGCCAGAATGGAAAAATAAAACCATATAAAATCAGCACGTTAAATTGATATTTGTGTAATCGGTGCCTGCTTGATATTGCTGATGCGAGCATGAAGGTATCCACCGGATACGCCACACGGAGGTGGCATGCTCCGCCCAGCCATCGGCTGGGCGTTTTTTATCCAGCTCCAATGGTGGACGATTTCGAGGGGACCTGAGCAATTATTCAGGTTTGTCCAATGAGTTATCCCCAGCTTCTGGGGATAACTCAGAAGGCGAAATAGTAACAGACCCGCCGACCCAGACCGAAAAAGGCGCGTTGCGCGTCGTCCAGCTCTTCCTGTCTGAGGGTGGCGACGATGCTTCGCGCATCTTCCCGCAGATCGATCATGACCACCCCTTCCGGCCGCTGTCCCTTGAGGTAGGGCAGCACCTTGGGTCTGAGGGGCATGCTGGGCTCGGTGGAGAGCACCAGGGCCAGGACATCGTCATCCAGGCGCACCAGGGAACCCGGTGGATAGACCCCCAGCACTTTTATCAGCAACCTGACCTGGGTTTGCTCGAACTTCTTCTGGGAGAGCTTGTAGAGCTGGCCGATCACCTGGCTGGGTCCCGGCGGGTTGAGGCCGCTGCGCGGGTGAAGCAGCTCGTCATAGTGGTCCACCAGCCCGATGAGGCGGGCGAGGGGGGGGATCTTGTCGCCCTTGATCCCGAGGGGAAAACCGCTGCCATCGAGGCGTTCGTGATGCAGGTAGGCGACCTCGCGGATCCTGGGTTCGAAAGCCTGCAACTGGTTGAGCATCTCCAGTCCGTACTGGGGGTGCATGTTGAGGAAATTCTGCTCCGCCTTGCTGAGCTCCCCCCGCTTCTGGATGATCTGGCTCGGGATCCTGAGCTCGCCGATGTCGTGGAGCAGGCCCGCCAGACCGGTCTCCTCGATCTCGACGGGATTCATGCCAAGCTCCCGTGCCATCAGCATGGCGAGGAAGGCCACGCTCAGGCTGTGTTGCAGCAGGGTATCCGTGTTCTGGCTGCGGATAAGGTGCAGACCGAGCGGCCCCTGGTGTTCTGCCAGACGGGCGGCGGTGCTGCGCACTATCTGCGCGGTATTGGCCAGGCCTTCGTCCGGTTTGAGGTTGAGGGCGCCAAGGGCGTCGCGAAGATCTGACAGGGATTGACCGAACGCCTTGTCCGCGATGCGAAGGGAGCGCCTGAACGCCTTTTCGTCGAAGGTGGGGCCCTCAGAAGAGGAGGTGGTATCCCCGGTGTCGCTCATCTCAAGAGAGGGGACGGGTTCGGCCCGCAGCAGGGGCTCGACCGGCAGATCGCTCTTGTCGGGATCCACCATCAGCAGGGTCAGGTCGAGGTGGCGGATGATGTCGAGCTGTTGCTGGTCCTTGATTTTGAAGGCGTTGAACATGAAAGGGTGGCTTGTCCATCCCGTGGGAAGATGGATGTAGTGGCCGACTCTCAACTGCTCGATGGAGGCCTGTATCAGCGCCATGGACTAGCTCTTCTGTCGAATTTGCCTATCAACAAGCTAGCAAAATTAAACAGATAGACAAACAAAAAAGCCCGCGCATGTGCGCGGGCTCTTGTCATCCGTGGCGTTTATCAGGCCTTGGATTTTTTCTTGTTGTCCACCTTGGCGTCGACCTTGGCTGCAACCGGGGCGGCAGCAGGGGCTTCCTCGATGAAGGGACGGCCGTAGTAGGTGTCCATCAGGATGGCTTTCAGCTCGGTGATCAGCGGGTAGCGCGGGTTGGCGCCGGTGCACTGGTCATCGAAGGCTTCCAGGGCCAGCTGGTCTACCTTGGCCAGGAAGTCCGCTTCGTTCACGCCGGCTTCGCGGATGGAGGCCGGGATCCCCAGGGTAGCCTTCAGCTCGTCCAGCCAGGTCAGCAGCTTCTCGATCTTGGCGGCGGTACGGTCACCGGCAGCGGTCAGGCCCAGGTGGTCAGCCACTTCGGCGTAGCGACGGCGAGCCTGCGGACGGTCGTACTGGGAGAACGCGGTCTGCTTGGTCGGGTTGTCGTTCGCGTTGTAGCGGATGACGTTGCTGATCAGCAGGGCGTTGGCCAGACCGTGGGGGATGTGGAACTCCGCACCCAGTTTGTGGGCCATGGAGTGGCACACACCCAGGAAGGCGTTGGCAAACGCGATACCGGCGATGGTGGCGGCGTTGTGCACCTTCTCGCGGGCAACCGGGTCGTTGGCGCCGTTGATGTAGCTGGAGGGCAGGTAGTCCTTCAGCAGTTTCAGGGCTTGCAGCGCCTGACCGTCGGAGTATTCGTTGGCCAGCACGGAGACATAGGCTTCCATGGCGTGGGTCACGGCGTCGATACCACCGAAGGCGCACAGGGACTTGGGCATGCCCATCACCAGGTTGGCATCCACGATGGCCATGTTCGGGGTCAGCTCGTAGTCGGCCAGCGGGTACTTCATGCCGGTGGCGTCGTCGGTCACGACCGCAAACGGGGTCACTTCAGAACCGGTACCGGACGTGGTGGTGATACAGACCAGTTCGGCCTTCACGCCCATTTTCGGGAACTTGTAGATACGCTTGCGGATGTCCATGAAGCGCATGGCCAGGTCTTCGAACGCGGTGTCCGGGTGCTCGTACATGACCCACATGATCTTGGCGGCATCCATGGGTGAACCACCACCCAGGGCGACGATCACGTCCGGCTTGAAGGAGTTGGCCATCTCGGCGCCCTTGCGGACCACGGACAGGGTGGGGTCGGCTTCCACTTCGTAGAAGATCTCCACTTCCATGTTCAGCTTCTTGAGCAGGCGAACCACTTCATCGGCATAGCCGTTGTTGAACAGGAAGCGGTCGGTCACCACCATGGCGCGCTTCTTGCCTTCCAGGTCGCCCAGGGCGATCGGCAGGGAACCACGACGGAAGTAGATGGATTTCGGAAGTTTGTGCCACAGCATATTTTCTGCCCGTTTTGCGACTGTCTTCTTGTTGATCAAGTGCTTGGGACCGACGTTCTCGGAGATGGAGTTACCACTCCAGGAGCCGCAACCCAGGGTCAGGGACGGGGCCAGCGCGAAGTTGTACAGGTCACCGATACCACCCTGGGTGGAGGGGGTGTTGATGAGGATACGGGCGGTCTTCATCTTGTCGCCGAAGTACTTGATGCGGTCGGCATTGCGATCCTGGTCGGTATAGAGACCGGAGGTGTGGCCGATACCACCGATGTTGACCATGTCGCAGGCCATTTCGACGGCTTCTTCGAAGTTCTTGGCACGGAACATACCCAGCGTCGGGGAGAGTTTCTCGTGAGCGAACTCGTCTTCCGCGCAGAGTTCCAGACCTTCACCGATGAGGATCTTGGTGGTGGCAGGCACGGTCACACCGGCCATGGCGGCGATCTTGGTAGCAGGCTGGCCCACGATGTCGGCGTTCAGGGCGCCGTTGATCAGCAGCACTTTACGCACCTTGTCCGCTTCGTCCTTGGAGAGGATGTAGCCGGCGTGGGTCGCGAAACGCTCCTTGACCTGGTTGTAGATGGAGTCGACTACGATAACAGCCTGCTCGGAGGCACAGACCACGCCGTTGTCGAATGTCTTGGACATCAGGATGGAGGCGACGGCACGCTTCACGTCGGCGGTTTCGTCGATGACGATGGGCACGTTGCCCGCACCCACGCCGATGGCGGGTTTGCCGGAGGAGTAGGCGGCCTTCACCATGCCCGGGCCACCGGTGGCCAGGATCAGGTTGATGTCGTCGTGACGCATCAGGGCGTTGGAGAGTTCGACGGAGGGTTGATCAATCCAGCCGATGATGTCTTTCGGCGCACCGGCAGCCACGGCAGCATCCAGTACCAGCTTGGCAGCGGTATTGGTGGAGTTCTTGGCGCGGGGGTGCGGGGAGAAGATGATGGCGTTGCGGGTCTTCAGGGAGATGAGTGCCTTGAAGATCGCGGTGGAAGTCGGGTTGGTGGTCGGTACGATACCGCAGATGATGCCTACCGGCTCGGCGATGGTGATGGTGCCCATCTCGTCATCTTCACTGAGGATGCCGCAGGTCTTCTCATCTTTGTAGGCGTTGTAGATGTATTCGGAGGCGAAGTGGTTCTTGATAACCTTGTCTTCGATGATACCCATGCCGGATTCAGCCACGGCCATCTGGGCCAGGGGGATACGGGCGTTGCTGGCGGCCAGAGCGGCGGCGCGGAAGACCTTGTCTACCTGCTCTTGCGAGAAGCTGGCGAATTGACGCTGTGCTTCTTTGACGCGGGCAACCAGTGCATCCAGTTCAGCCAAATTGGTTACTGCCATGTTTATCTCCTGATGATTTGAAAACTGTTTAGTAAGACCTTGGCAATGCCCGGCAATTATAGCCACCTTGTCAAGGCGAGAATCACCATAACGGGGTATTTACATGCCTTAGTAAACTGTTTTCTGACTCGATTATAGGGTCGGGATGTGTCAGAAAAGATTGATCTGGATCATATGTAACAAAAGAACAAAAGAAATTCTGTTTCACCCCTTGTCGCACCACTATGTTACGGGAGTGTGTCATCCTTTCTTGGCATCACGAGCTGCTGTCACGCGCCCTTGAAATATCTGCTCAGGGAAGGGGATCCGATGAATTCTCGCCTTGACCGGGATGGGGGGAGGCGGTATCGCCGTGATGGCGGCAGAACGCCCAGCCCCCTGACGTTTCATTTATGTTGAGAAAGGGGTTGTTGTTTTCATCCAGTCGCCCTGGCGAAACAGCACATCTGGCGGTGGCAGCAAGCAGGTGTGGTGAGAAGTAAGGGTGCCATTTGCCGAAAATATCGTTTCTTGGCTGAGGGTTGATATAACGCGCTGCCATGGCACCCGGCGATGTTAATGGCGGCCTCTCTCCCTTAACAACCCGATATGTTGAATTTTGTCGATACATTAGCGGAACTAACTAAAAAGCCCCGGTAAGGGTGAGATTATTTGATTGGAGAAGGGAAAAGCCATGGTGTAAATTTACGCGCAGTTTGGGGGCTGGCCCCTTGTGGCTCGTATTGGTTCTGGATGGCGCCTATGGCAGCAATAGACTTCTCTTTATACCTGAAATTTTTCGTCGGCCTGTTTGCGATCATCAACCCGTTGGGTCTGTTGCCGGTCTTTGTGAGCCTGACGGGCCACATGTCGCCGGAGGAGCGACGCAAGACCAACACCACCGCCCACATTGCCGTGATGATCATCCTGATGGTCTCCATGTGCATGGGACAGCTCATCCTCGACAGTTTCGGCATCTCCCTGGCGTCGTTTCGTATTGCCGGTGGCTCGCTCATCACCCTGATCGCCTGGTCGATGCTGCAGGGCAAGCTGGGGGAGGTGAAGCACAACAAGCAGGAGAAGGGTGAACTGGCTGCGCGTGAATCCATTGCCGTGGTGCCCCTGGCACTGCCGCTGATGGCCGGACCCGGTGCTATCTCCTCTTCCATCGTCTATGCCAGCCAGAAGACCCTGCCCAGATGGCCGGCATGTTCGTGGTGGTGGTGGCGTTTGCCTGCTGCTCCTGGCTCATCTTCCGGGCTGCTCCCCTGCTGTTCAAGCTGATGGGCAACACCGGCATCAACGTGGTGACCCGTATCATGGGTCTCATCATGATGTCCCTTGGCATCGAGATCATCGTGGCGGGCATCAAGGGAGTCTTCCCCGGTCTGGTGTGAGCCAGGTCCGTTTTTGTCGGAGCCGGTCCTTGTGACCGGCTTTTTATTGTTTCTTTTTTGTTGGTCATTTCCTATAATCGAGCGGCCTTGTACGAAAAACGACCGCCTCGGGATATTTAAATGCTGAATAAATGGTTTTAAGTTGTTTTTTTGACCATGAAAGCGGCCTGTTCCTGATGATATCTATTGCATTATCAGAATTGTCAGGGAATTATGCGGGCAGCGAGGTGTTTGTCTCGTGGATAACAAATGCATGGAATGTTCTTGTTGGAGTATGGAAATGACTCATAGAAAAACAATTATTAATACCCTTTTATTGACTGCACTTTTCGGTGGCGCCACCCTGGCTCACGCCGCCGATGTCCCCGCCGGTACCAAGCTTGCTCCCGAGCAAACCCTGGTGAAGGGCAATGGTTCCGAACCCGCCACCCTGGATCCGCACAAGACCGAGGGAACGGTAGAATCCAATATCCTGCGCGACCTGTTCGAGGGGCTGGTCACCTCTGGCCCCAAGGGTGAGACCCTGCCCGGCGTCGCCGAGTCCTGGGAAACCAAGGACAACAAACATTACGTGTTCCACCTGCGCAAGGATGCCAAGTGGTCCAACGGGGATCCCGTCACCGCGCATGACTTCGTCTTTGCCTTCCAGCGCGCGGTGGATCCCAAGACGGCCTCTCCTTACTCCTGGTACATGGAGATCCCGACCATCGTCAACGCCACTGACATCATCGCGGGCAAGAAGCCGTCCGACACCCTGGGCGTGAAGGCGGTGGACGATCACACCTTCGAGGTGCAGCTGGAGAAGGCGGTGCCTTACTTCGTCAGCATGCTCTCCCACACCACCACCTATCCGGTCCCGAAGAAGGTGATCGAGAAGTTCGGTGATAAGTGGACCCAGCCCGGCAACATGGTATCCAACGGCGCCTACGTGCTGAAGGACTGGGTGGTCAACGAGCGCGTCGACGTCGAGCGCAACCCGAACTACTGGAACAATGGCAAGACCGTCATCAACAAGGTGACCTACCTGCCCATCCAGTCCACCAACGCCGAGCTGAACCGCTATCTGGCTGGCGAAGTGGATCTGACCTACAACATGCCCATCGAACGCTTCAAGCAGATGAAGAAAGAGCTGCCGGACGAAGTAAAGGTCAGCGGCTATGTGGGCACCTACTACTACCAGTACAACTTCAAGCACAAGCCGTTTGACGACGTGCGGGTGCGTACCGCCCTCTCCTATGCCATCGATCGCAACGTGATCGCCGACAAGGTGATGGGCAAGGGCGAAACCCCGGGCTATACGCTCGTGCCTGACTTTGTAGATGGCTTCAAGCCGGTGGCGCCGGCCTGGTCCAAGCTGACCCAGGCAGAGCGCGATGCCAAGGCGAAAGAGCTGCTGACCGAAGCCGGTTACGGCCCGGGCAAGCCGCTCAAGTTCGAGCTGCTCTACAACACCGACGACAACCACAAGAAGGTGGCCGTGGCCGTCGCCTCCATGTGGAAGAAGCTCGGCGTGCAGGTGAGCCTGGTGAACCAGGAGTGGAAGACCTACCTGGAGACCAAGAAGCAGGGTAACTTCGACGTGGGTCGTGCCGGCTGGATTGCGGACTACAACGAAGCCTCCTCCATGCTGGATCTGATGCAGACCACTCACGGCAACAACGACGGCAAATACTCCAACCCGACGTTCGACAAGCTGATGAGCGAGTCCCGCAACCAGGTGGATGCCGAGGCGCGCAACAAGCTCTATGTCCAGGCCGAAGAGATCCTGGCCAAGGACATGCCGATCGCCCCCATCTATCAGTACGTGACCTCCCGCATGGTCAAGCCCTACGTGGGCGGCTACCCGGCCAACCCGCTGGACAACATCTACAGCAAAGACATGTACATCGTTGCTCACTGAGTAAAGAAACAAGTCGCATAACAAGCAGGGCCCGCCAGACGGCGGGCCTTTATTACAACCGCGACCCTTTGGAAGCAGTACAGGACAGGAAATGTCTATGTTGAAATTCATCCTTAAACGTCTACTGGAAGCGATCCCGACTCTGCTGGTCTTGATCACCGTCTCCTTCTTCATGATGCGCTTCGCCCCGGGTAACCCCTTCACCAGCGAACGCGCCCTGCCGCCGGAAGTCCTGGCCAACATCGAAGCCAAATATGGCCTGGACAAGCCCATCGGCATGCAATACCTCACTTACCTC
Source organism: Aeromonas caviae (assembly GCF_000819785.1). Lineage (GTDB taxonomy): Bacteria > Pseudomonadota > Gammaproteobacteria > Enterobacterales > Aeromonadaceae > Aeromonas > Aeromonas caviae. The sequence goes on from NZ_CDBK01000096.1 coordinate 29,938, forward strand.
GGCAACCTGGTCCAGGGGGATCTGGGGCCCTCCTTCAAATACAAGGACTTCACCGTCAATGATCTGGTGAGCCAGGCCCTGCCTGTCTCCGCCAAGATAGGCTCGGTCGCCTTCCTGCTGGCGGTGACCCTGGGGGTCACCTTCGGCACCATTGCGGCCTTGAAACAGAACACCCTCATCGACTACCTGTTGATGTCGTCGGCCATGGCCGGGGTGGTGATACCCGGCTTCGTGCTGGCACCGCTGCTGGTGCTCTTCTTCAGTATCTATCTGGGCTGGTTCCCGGCGGGGGGCTGGCAGGGGGGCGGCGCCCAGTTCATGGTACTGCCGGTGTTCGGCATGATGATGTACTACATCTCGGCCATCTCCCGCATCATGCGCGGCAGCATGATCGAGACCATGAACTCCAACTTCATCCGTACCGCCCGCGCCAAGGGGCTGCCCCTGCGTCACATCATCCTCAAGCACGCGCTGCGCCCGGCCATGCTGCCGGTGGTCTCCTATCTGGGACCGGCCTTCGTGGGCATCATCACCGGCTCCGTGGTCATCGAGACCATCTTCGGCCTGCCGGGGATCGGCCAGCTGTTCGTCAACGGTGCCCTCAACCGTGATTACTCCATGGTGCTCGGTCTGACCATTCTGGTCGGCGCCCTCACCATCACCTTTAACGCCGTGGTCGATATTCTCTATGCCGTCATCGATCCCAAGATCCGTTACTAAGCCGGGAGTTCATCATGGTAGTCACAACTGAAAAGCGCGAAGCCGTCGAGGCGTTCGCCCAGAAAGTGGAAGTGGTGGAAGGACGCTCCCTGTGGAAGGATGCCCGTCGCCGTTTCCTGCGCAACAAGGCGGCCCTGACCAGCCTCATCATCCTGACCATCATCGGTCTGGCGGTGATCGTGGGGCCCCACCTGTCCCAGTACACGTTCGATGACCCGGACTGGGGGGCCATGCAGAGTGCCCCGGACATGGAGACCGGCCACTGGTTCGGCACCGACAGCCTGGGGCGCGACCTGTTCGTGCGTACCCTGCTCGGCGGACGCATCTCCCTGATGGTCGGCATCATGGGGGCCCTGGTGGCCGTCATCATCGGCACCCTCTACGGCGCCGCGTCCGGCTTCATCGGTGGTCGCGTCGACAGCCTGATGATGCGCGTGCTTGAGATCCTCAACGCCTTCCCCTTCATGTTCTTCGTGATCATGCTGGTGACCTTCTTCGGTCGCAACCTGGCCCTCATCTTCCTCGCCATCGGGGCGGTGAGCTGGCTCGACATGGCGCGGATCGTGCGCGGCCAGACCCTGAGTCTCAAGAGCAAGGAGTTCATCGAGGCGGCCCACGTCTGCGGCGTCTCCAAGTGGAAGATCATCACCCGTCATATCGTGCCCAACGTGCTCGGGATAGTGGCGGTTTACGCCACCCTGCTGGTGCCGGGGATGATCATGTTCGAATCCTTCCTGAGCTTCCTGGGTCTGGGCGTGCAAGAGCCCATGACCAGCTGGGGCGCCCTGCTGGATGAAGGCTCCAAGTCGATGGAAGTGGCCATCTGGCAACTCCTGTTCCCCGCCGGTTTCATGGTGGTGACCCTGTTCTGCTTCAACTTCCTCGGGGATGGTCTGCGTGATGCTCTGGATCCCAAGGATCGCTGATACCCAGGGACCGGCAAGACGCCAAGGGGCCATCAGACCCGTTCAGGGAACGCACCGCGTTCACCACGGGCAGGCCCCCATCACGACAGCGCGATAAGGAGTACTGAGATGAAATTACTGGATGTGAAAGATCTGCGGGTCGAGTTCAAGACCCCGGACGGCAATGTGGTGGCCGTCAACGACCTCAACTTTTCTCTTTCTGCTGGCGAAACCCTGGGGATCGTCGGGGAGTCAGGCTCAGGCAAGTCCCAGACTGCCTTTGCCATCATGGGGCTGCTCGCGAAGAACGGTGTCATCACCGGCTCGGCCAAATTTCAGGGGGACGAGATCCTGAACCTGCCGGAGCACAAGCTCAACAAGATCCGCTCCGAGAAGATCGCCATGATCTTCCAGGACCCCATGACGTCGCTCAACCCCTACATGAAGGTCAAGGATCAGCTGATGGAAGTGCTGATGCTGCACAAGGGGATGACCAAGGCTGCCGCCTTCGAGGAGTCGGTGCGCATGCTGGATGCGGTGAAGATCCCCGAGTCGCGCAAGCGGATGAACATGTACCCCCACGAGTTCTCCGGCGGCATGCGCCAGCGGGTGATGATCGCCATGGCGCTCCTGTGCCGGCCGCAGCTGCTCATCGCCGACGAGCCGACCACGGCGCTGGACGTGACGGTACAGGCCCAGATCATGACCCTGATGAACGAGCTCAAGCGCGAGTTCAACACCGCCATCATCATGATCACCCACGATCTTGGCGTCGTGGCCGGCATCTGCGACAAGGTGCTGGTGATGTACGCAGGCCGGACCATGGAGTACGGCCGGGTCAACGATATCTTCTATCGCCCGAGCCACCCCTATACCGAAGGCTTGCTGCGCGCCATTCCCCGCCTCGACACCGAAGGGGAAGAGCTGCCCACCATTCCGGGCAATCCGCCCAACCTGCTGCGTTTGCCCACCGGCTGCCCCTTCCAGGAGCGTTGCCACCGGGTGAGCGAGATTTGTGGCCAGCAATCGCCGATCCTGACGCCGTTCAACGACGGCCGGGAGCGGGCGTGCCACTGGGTATCGGATGCCATGATCAAGGGAGTGAACTAAATGGGTACTGACAAGAAACTGCTGCTGGAAGTGTCCGACCTCAAGGTTCACTTCCATATCAAGAGTGACAAGGCCTGGCCCTGGGCCAAGCCCTCCGCCCTGAAGGCGGTGGACGGGGTGACCCTGCGCCTCTACGAAGGGGAGACCCTGGGCGTAGTGGGGGAGTCCGGTTGCGGCAAATCCACCTTCGCCCGTGCCCTCATCGGTCTGGTACCGGCCACCGACGGCAAGGTGGTGTGGCTTGGGCAGGACTTGACCAAGCTCGAGCAGAACGCCCTGCGGGAGAAGCGCAAGGAGATCCAGATGATCTTCCAGGACCCGCTGGCCTCCCTGAACCCCCGCATGACCATAGGGGACATCATCGCCGAGCCCCTCATCACCTTCTACCCGACCCTGCCAAGGGAAGAGGTGAAGGAGAAGGTGCGTGCCATGATGACCAAGGTGGGCCTGCTGCCCAACCTGGTGAACCGTTACCCCCATGAGTTCTCAGGCGGCCAGTGCCAGCGCATCGGCATCGCCCGGGCGCTCATCCTCGAGCCCAAGATGATCATCTGTGACGAGCCGGTCTCGGCGCTGGATGTCTCCATCCAGGCCCAGGTGGTGAACCTGCTGAAATCCCTGCAAAAGGAGATGGGGCTCTCCCTCATCTTCATCGCCCACGACCTCTCCGTGGTGAAGCACATCTCGGATCGGGTGCTGGTGATGTACCTGGGCAACGCGGTGGAACTCGGCACCGGCAAGGAGATCTTCGCGAACCCCTTGCACCCCTATACCAAGGCGCTGATGTCGGCAGTGCCCATCCCGGATCCGGACGTGGAGCGCAGCAAGACCATCCAGATCCTGGAAGGGGATCTGCCGTCCCCCATGAACCCGCCCTCCGGTTGCGTATTCCGCACCCGCTGCCCGGTGGCAGGCCCGGAGTGCGCCAAGACCCGGCCCCAGCTCGAGGGCAACTTCGACCACGCGGTTTCCTGTCTCAAGGTGGATCCGCTCTGAGGATGGGATCGTGACAGGGGCGCCCGGGTGGCGCCCCTCTTTTTTGCCTGCCCATCAAATCCTCTCTTGGCGCCAGCGGTTGTCGCTGCTACTATCCGCCGCACAAGGGGAGTAACTTCTCGCCGGTTTGTCGTCATTACGGTGCACCCATATCCTGCAGTGCACCCGGCAGCCGGGCAGTCGATGTCAATCGGCTGTAAGTGAGACCTTGCCGAGAGGCAAGGTGTATCTGCTCCAAACGCGAACCCACTGCCTCCCGGCCGTGGGTTTTGTCGTTTTGGGAGAAGTGAAAATGGGTGAATGGTGGATGTGGACCGGTTTCTTCAGCATAGTGCTGGTCCTGTTGTGGATTGATATCCGCTTTGTCGGTGGCGGCAAGGCGCACAAGGTGTCGCTGAAAGAGGCGGGCATCTGGTCTCTCATCTGGGTCAGCGTGGCGCTCCTGTTCAACCTGGCCATCTGGCTCTGGCTGGATCACAGTGCCGGGCGCGAGATCGCGAACCAGAAGGGGCTGGAGTTTCTCACCGGCTACCTCATCGAAAAGGCACTGGCGGTGGACAACGTCTTCGTCTGGCTGATGCTGTTCGGCTACTTCGCCATCCCGGCGGAGCTGCAGCGCCGGGTCCTGCTCTACGGGGTGCTGGGGGCCATCGTGATGCGCGCCGGCATGGTGTTCGCGGGCAGCTGGCTCATCGAGCAGTTCCACTGGATCCTCTACCTGTTCGGGGCCTTCCTGCTGCTGACCGGTGCCAAGATGCTGTGGGCGGCCGACAAGGAGCCGGATCTCGAGAACAATGCCCTGCTCGGCTGGATGCGTCGTCGCTTCAAGGTGACCGAGACGCTGGAGGGGGAGAAGTTCTTCGTCTGGCGTGACGGTGTGCGCTACGCGACCCCGCTGCTGCTCATCCTGGTGCTGGTGGAGGTGAGCGACCTCATCTTCGCGGTGGACAGTATCCCGGCCATCTTCGCGGTGACCACGGATCCCTTCATCGTGCTCACCTCCAACATCTTCGCCATCATGGGGCTGCGCGCCATGTACTTCCTGCTGGCCGGGGTGGCCGATCGCTTCGCCCTGCTCAAATACGGCCTGGCGCTGATCCTGATGTTCATCGGGGTCAAGATGTTGCTGCTCGATATCTTCAAGATACCGACCGGCATCGCCCTTGGCGTGGTGGCGCTGATCCTGCTGGCCTCCATGGGGCTGAGTCTGCTGATGACCCGCAAAAAGGCGGCGTGAACGGCGCAGTAAAAAGGGCTCCCTCGGGAGCCCTTTTTCATGTCAGCAATTTGCTTAGCGCTTGATCTTCTTGGGGTTGGTATAGCCCCAGACGGTGTACATGTCCGCCAAGAGGGCACCGTTGTACTCCTCCAGATCAGATTGTTTCACCTCGGCATCACCCTGGCGTCCGAACAGGACCACCTCGTCACCGGGTTTGATCCCCTTGATGTCGGTGACGTCCACCATGGTGGTGTTCATGGAAGTCTTGCCCACGACGGGGGCCTTCTGGCCATGGATCAGCACATAGGCCTTGTTGCTCATGGCGCGGCGGTAGCCGTCGGAGTAGCCCATCGGCAGGTTGGCCAGCAGGGAGTCGCGCTTGAGGGTGAAGGTGCGGTCATAGCCGACGGTGTTGCCCGCCGGGTAGTGGTTGACGGAGGCGACCTGGGTCTTGAACGCCATCACCTTCTTGTACTCGGTGTAGGAGGGAATGGTGTCGCCATAGATGATGCCGCCCGGGCGCACCATGTCAAAGTAGGCTTCCGGTACTTCCAGGGTGGCGAAGGAGTTGGCGGCGTGGATGGTGAGCTTGCTGCGATCCAGCTTGCCGGCGTCGATGAGCCACTGGTAGTCCAGCTTGAACTGGGCCAGCCCCAGCTTGACGTCCTCTTTCTCCTCCACCGGGAAGTGGGTCATGATGCCGACCGGGGTGATCCCCTTGAGCTTGAGCATGGCCAGGGCATCGGCCTTGGCATCGTCCTGGCGCAGATCGATGCCGTTGCGGCTCATGCCGGCGGAGTTCAGGCCGATGTGCACCGGGATGTTGGTGTGATGGCGCTGGGCGATGTCGGCGATCCCCTTGGCGCTCTCCAGGCTGCCGATGAGCTCCTCCAGCTTGTAGGGCAGGGCCTGCTCCACTTCATCCGGGGTGGCGGCACGTACCCGCATCAGGCGACCTTCGAAGCCCTTCTCGCGGGCAACACGTGCTTCTTCGTTGCTGGCGATGCCGATGCAGGGGATGCCTGCCTTGACCACGGAAGGGACCAGCAGGTCGATGCCGTGACCGTAGGCGTCCGCCTTCATGATGGCGCAGATCTGCGGGCCCTTGTCACCGAGGCGATTCTTCAGGGTCTGGATGTTGTGCTCGAAGGCGCCGAGATCCACTTCCAGCCAGGCGTTGGCGGCGGTCTGTTCCTGACCGTTGCGGTGGTCGTCGGCGAGCGGCAGATAGGGGGCGGCGACTGCCTGGCCGGCCAGCAGGCCAAAGATCAGGGTCGCGAGCAGTGTTTTCTTGTGCATGGGGCAAGTCCTTTCTTATTGTCTTGAGTTGAGGCTGGGCTCATCGCTGAGGCGAGCTGCGGCATGGCTGGTCATAGCATGTTGCTATGCTAATGATATATTTCACTTTTTATCCAGATGCCGACTCTGGGAGTGTATCTCAACGGCGTCAATCGTGGCACGTGTTGCAGGAAGAAAATATGAAGCTGACGTTGCGGATTCCACCGCTGCTGCTGTTCGTCGTCATCGTGCTCGCCATGTGGCTGGGGCGGGGCGAGGGGAGGGCGGCGCCCCTGTGGCTGGTGCTGGTCGCCACGCTGTGGCTGGCGGGAGCCCTGCTGGGGGGCGGTGCGCTTCTGCATTTCTGGCAGCAGCGCACCACTGTGCACCCCCAGCGGCTGGAGAGCAGCCGGGTGCTGGTGACCCGGGGCGTCTATCGCATCAGCCGCAATCCCATGTACCTGGGGCTGCTCTGCTGGACCCTGGCGCTGGCGTGCTATCTGGGAGGCATGGCAGTGTGGCTCGGGCCGCTGCTGCTCTGGGGCTGGCTTACCCGCTTCCAGATCCTGGCGGAGGAGCAGGCGCTGCGGCGACAATTCGGCGATGCCTATGACGACTATTGCCGGCAGGTCAGGCGCTGGTGCTGAGGCGCGGTGTGCCCCATCAGGCATATGACAACGGCCCGCAGAGGCGGGCCGTTGTCATGGGGGTCAGGGGGGATCACGCCTTGGCGGTGTCCACCTCGCCGAGGGGGGCGGTCTCACCCAGGCTGTCTTCGCTCTTGGCCACCACGCTCGCGGCGATGGCGTTGCCCAGCACGTTGGTGGCGGAGCGCCCCATGTCGAGGAAGTGGTCGATGCCGAGCAGCAGCAGGATGCCCGCTTCCGGGATGTGGAACTGGTTGAGGGTGGCGGCAATCACCACCAGGGAGGCGCGGGGCACCCCGGCCATTCCCTTGGAGGTGACCATCAGCAGCAGCAGCATGGTGATCTGCTGGGCCGTGGAGAGCTCGATGCCATAGGCCTGGGCGATGAACATCACCGCGAAGGTGCAGTACATCATGGAGCCGTCCAGGTTGAAGGAGTAGCCCATGGGGAGCACGAAGCTGGCGATGCGCTTGTCACAGCCAAATTTCTCCAGCCTGTCCAGGGTTTTGGGATAGGCAGCCTCGGAGCTGGCGGTGGAGAAGGCCAGCAGGATGGGCTCGCGGATGAGGGCGAGCAGGGTCAGGATGCGGCGGCGGATGAAGAGGCTGCCCATGGCGATGAGCAGCAGCCAGAGGCAGCCGAGCGCCAGATAGAACTGGGCCATGAAGGTGCCATAGGTGGCGAGGATGCCGAGCCCCTCCTTGGCGACCATGGCGGCGATGGCGCCAAACACCGCGAACGGGGCGAAGTTCATCACGTAGCCGGTCACCTTGAGCATGATCTCGGCGCCGCTGGCCATCAGCTTGACCACGGGCTTGGCGTCGTCCCCCAGGGCGGCGGCGGCCAGCCCGAAGAAGAGGGAGAAGACCACGATCTGCAGGATCTCGTTGGTAGCCATCGCCTCGACCACGCTTTTCGGGATGGCGTGGGTCACGAAATCCTTGAGGGAGATGGCAGTGGCAACCACGCCGGAGCTGGCGCCGTCATCGGGCAGGGAGAGGGAGAGCCCCACCCCGGGTTGCATCAGGTGGACCATGACCAGCCCCAGGGTCAGGGACATCAGGGAGGCGAGCATGAACCAGCCCAGAGTCTTGACGCCGATGCGGCCCACGGTGCGGGTGTCGCCCATCTTGGCGATACCGACCACGAGCGTGGTGAACACCAGGGGGGCGATGATCATCTTGATGAGGCGCAGGAAGATGTCGGTCAGCAGGGTGATGTCATCGGCAAAGCCTGCGGCCTGTGCGGGCGCGAGCAGGCGATAACCCTGCCCGGTCACGATGCCAAGCAACATCGCAATGAGGATGGCAACGGTCAACTTGTTCATTTTCATGGGGGAGTTCCGGTTTCGATAGGTGCAATGCCTGTGCAGGCGGCGAGGGGCCGCCTCAGTCCTTTTTTTGTGATCCGGGCGGTGGAATCCAGACAGCCGGTGTGCTGGAGCATGCCTAATCGCGAAGGGGAAATCCAGTGACTTGTTTCGGAGTTTTGCGCTGTTGTTAGCTGCATTTGATATGCATCTTGTGATTTATTTGTATTAATCGCTGTTTATTTTAATTTTTGCGAGATAAACGGCTTCCATGCTCTGTGCGTCCCGGGGGCTGGCCTCCAGGGTGAAGACGAGCAGGGCCGAGGTGCGATGTTCCACCTGCATGTCGTCCATGAAGGTGTCTGGCTCGTACTCGTCGAACCCGAATTGGGGGCGGGTCGGGGTGACCCTGACGGCATCCCGCGACAGGGTCAGCGTCTCGACCTGAATCCAGGGGTATCCCTTTGCCAGTGCCACCTCACCGGCCCGCTTGAGCACGTATTTGCGCGCCGTTTCCCTGTCCACCAGATCGTTGCCCACAAACTCCAGTTGCCAGCGGGCCGGGCCAAGCTGGGTCTGTGAAAAACCGGTCTGGCCATTCCAGAACGATTTTTCACTGTCATAGGCGGTGGCGCAGCCCGCGAGCTGGCCGACCAGCAGGACGCTGAGGGCAATGGTGCAGAAAGTACGAAGGGAAGGCAACATGATGCGGGCCGCTTGGCAAAGGGGGGTTTACTACAGCACAAAGGGGTTGGAGAGACAATCGCGGCGGAAGACCATAAAAGAAAAGGCCTTGTCGTCTGACAAGGCCTTTCTCGGGGAATTTGGTCGGTGTGAGAGGATTCGAACCTCCGACCCTCTACACCCCATGCAGATGCGCTACCTGGCTGCGCTACACACCGACGGAGTCAGCTCGGCTGACGGGGAGGGAGTTTATGGAGATGCCCCGACCCTGTCAACAGGGGAAATTCAGGTTCGAGATCGTTTGCCTGCTTTGCGAGCAACTTCGGATCAAAGTGCGACCAGTGGTGCATTTTGTCGGCACCTCACCGCTGTCTTGCAGGAAAAACGGCCACCCGGAGGTGGCCGTTTGGCGTGATGTTCTCAAGCCGAGATCAGCGGTTGAAGGTCAAGCGCTTGCCCAATACCTTGTCGGTGACTTGGCCGTTCTGCCAGGCAATCTGGCCGTTCACCAGGGTCATCTCGATGGTGCTCTGGAAGCGGTAGCCGTTGAACGGGGACCAGCCGCACAGGTAGAGCAGGTTGCTGTCGGTGACCACATAGGGCTTGCCGAGATCCAGCAGCACCAGGTCGGCGAAGTAGCCTTCCCGGATGTAGCCGCGATCCTGCACCTGGAAGCGCTCGGCCACCGCGTGGGAGGTCTTCTTGACGATGGTTTCCAGGCTGAAGACCCCGTTGTGGTAGAGCTCCAGCAGCGCCTGCAGGGAGTGCTGCACCAGGGGCACGCCGGACGGCGCCTTGAAGTAGCTGTTCTGCTTCTCTTCCCAGGTGTGGGGGGCGTGGTCGGTGGCGATGATGTCGAGCACGTCGTTGCGCACCGCATCCAGCAGGGCGTGCTGGTCGGCAGCGCTCTTCACCGCCGGGTTGCACTTGATCTGGCTGCCCAGGGTGTCGTAGTCCGCCTCGTTGAAGAAGAGGTGGTGGACGCACACTTCGGCGGTGATGTTCTTGTCCTTGAGATCCTTCAGATCCGGGGTGGCGGTAAAGAGTGAGAGCTCTTTCGCCGTGGTCAGGTGCAGCACGTGCAGCTTGGCGCCGTACTGCTTGGCCAGGGAGACCGCCATGCTGGAGGATTTGTAGCAGGCGTCCGCGCTGCGGATGCGGCCGTGCTCGCGCATGGGCACGTCTTCGCCCCACTTGGCGCGAGCTTCGTCTTCCAGCACCTTGATGGACGGGGTGTCCTCGCAGTGGGTGACGATCATCACCGGGCTCTCGCGGAAGATGGCTGCCAGGGTCTCCTGGTTGTCCACCAGCATGTTGCCGGTGGAGGCCCCCATGAAGATCTTGATGCCGCAGGACTGCTTGGGATCGAGTTTCTTGATCTCTTCCAGGTTGTCGTTGGTGGCACCCAGGTAGAAGCTGTAGTTGGCGGCGGCGGAGTTGGCGGCGATCTGGTATTTGGCTTCGAGGGCGTCGATGGTGGTGGTCTGGGGATTGACGTTGGGCATTTCCATGAAGCTGGTGGTGCCACCGGCCACGGCGGCCCGGGATTCACTGGCGATGGTTCCCTTGTGGGTCAGGCCGGGTTCCCGGAAGTGGACCTGATCATCGATCATCCCGGGGATGAGATGACGGCCCGTTGCATCGATCACCACGGCATCGGGGGCACTGATGTCCGGGGCGACGCGGGCGATCCGCTCACCCTCGATCAGGACGTCGGAGGCATAGATGCGGCCTTCGTTGACCAGGGTGGCATTCTTGATAAGCAATTTGTTCATGGGGGGTTCCAGTTCCTTTGCCGATAATCCGGGGTCATAATATCGCAAACTGCACTTTCTCTGTAGCAAGGCCTGAGTAATGAAGTTATTTGTTAGAGATTTGACTGTGATCGATTCCAGCTATTTATGCGAGCGCCGCGGCATGGTGGGCGAGAGCTGGCTGGTGGACATCGAGATGAGTGGCGAGCTCAACGAGATGAGCATGCTGCTGGACTTCGGTCGGGTGAAGAAGCTCATCAAGTCGATCATCGATGAAGAGGTGGATCACAAGCTGCTGGTGCCGACGGAATGTCCCCTGGTCCATGTCCACGCGCTGGAGAACGACGAGAGCACCGTGGATCTGCTGCGTCCGGGTCGCGCCATTCACCTGCGTTGCCCGGCCCAGGGCTTTGCCTTCATTCCGGCCCCCCAGGTGGATAAAGAGTCGGTGACCCGCTATCTGCTGGGGGTACTGGCCAAGCGCCTGCCCGGCAACATCAAGGATCTCTCCCTGACGTTGCGCCAGGAGCGCATCGAGGGCGCCTTCTACCACTACAGCCACGGCCTCAAGAAGCACGACGGCAACTGCCAGCGCATCGCCCACGGCCACCGCTCTCCCGTCGAGATCCTGGTGAACGGGGAGCGTGACGAGGAGCTGGAGTTCAACTGGGCCGAGCGCTGGGCCGACATCTACCTGGGCACCGAAGAGGACAGGGTGGCCCTTGGCGAACTCGTCCTGAGCGAGCGGGCCGAGGCGTCACTGAAAGAAGGGAACGCTCACTACATCGGCTTCAAGTACGTGGCGCCCCAGGGGCTGTTCCAGCTCGCCATGCCGGCGGCGGAGGTGGAGATGATCGATACCGACACCACCATCGAGCTGCTGGCCCACTACATCGCCCGCGAAGTGAAGAAGCAGGTAGGGGACAAGTTCGTCAAGATTGTCGCCTATGAAGGGGTCGGCAAGGGCGCCATCGCCTACGCCTGATCCCGCGCCACATGCCAGTAAAAAACAAGGCCCCGCCAATGCGGGGCCTTGTCGTATCGGGTCGTGGCCATCAGGCACTGAGGCGGAAGCGCTGGACCAGCCCCTCCTGCTGCTCGGCAAGGGAGTCGAGCTGCTGGCTGGTCTCGGCGACCCGCTCTATGCCCTGATAGTTGAGATCCGAGATGTCGGAGATGCGGTTGAGGTTGGTGGCGATGTCGGCGCTGGTGGCCTGCTGCTGCTCGGCGGCGGAGGCTATCTGGCTCGACATGTCGCTGATGAGCACCACGATGCCCTGCACCTCTTCCATGGCGTTGTTGGCCTGGGAGCTCTGATCCACGCAACTGTCCATCTCGCGGGAGCACTCCTGCATCACGTTGACCGCCCGGGCGACGCCTTGCTGCAGGTTCTCGATCATGGTCTGGATTTCGCTGGTGGACTGGGCGGTGCGGCCAGCCAGGTTGCGCACCTCGTCGGCCACCACCGCAAACCCGCGTCCCTGCTCGCCGGCACGGGCCGCCTCGATGGCGGCGTTGAGGGCCAGCAGGTTGGTCTGCTCGGCGATGCCGCGGATGACGTCGAGGATGTTGCCAATCTGGCCGCTCATGGCGCTCACGTCGCCAATCACCTTGCCGGTCTGCTGCAGCTTGCCCGCGAGCTGATGGGTGGTGGTGATGTTGCCTGCCATCACCTTGCGCCCCATCTCGGAGGCTTTCTCCACATCCTGCACCCGCTCCAGGGTCTGGTTGGCGGCCTGGGCCACCTCCCGCACCGAGGCCTCCATCTGGGTCATGGCGGCGGCGACCGAGGCGGTCTCCTGACGCTGTTTCTCCAGATCCGCCCGCACCGATTCGGTGGTGTGGCGGTTGTCGTGGGCGGCGCTGTTGAGCTGGGTCGACGCCTGGGAGAGCTGCTTTAGCACATCCCCCATCTGGTGGATCAGCAGGTTGATCTGGCTGGCGAGCTGGCCGAATTCGTTCTGGCTCTTGAAGCCGACCCGCTGGGTCATGTCACCCTGGGTCACCTCGGTCAGCACCCGCAGCAGCTCTTTCAGGGGGCGGCGGATGGCTTTGCCTAGGGTGAAGGCCACCAGGATGGCGACGAAAATGGCGATGGCGATGCTGATCCCCTGGGTCAGGGTACTCTGGGTCTGCACCCGATCGGAGGCCTGGATGCTGGCGTTCATCAGCTGCTGGCTCTGGGCGGTGATCCCCTCCAGCTTGTTCTGGATGCTGAGGATGAGTTGGCTCGCCTGCTTGCTCTGCTCGCGCATGGCCTGCTGCTGCTTCATCAGGGCCAGGTATTGGGAGAGCACGCCGTCATTGCCCGTGGTGTCGCGCACGAAGCCATGGACGTAGTGGCCCATGTTGTTGTCGAAGTCCTTGAGCTCCCCCTGGAGATCCTTGATGGTGCTGTTGAAGCCCTCGATCTGCATCTTGTTGCGCTTGAGCGCCGCCTCGATGGGGGCGGGGATGCTCTGGTTGAGGGCATCCATGGTGGAGAGCTCGATGGCGGAGAGCTTGGTGGTCAGGGTCTCGGAGAGCATCTTGATGAAGCTGTCGTCGATGGTGACCATCATGTCCCCCAGGTTCTTCTTGAACTGGGGCAGGCTGACCTGGAACTGGCCCTTGGCCTGATTGACCTTGTGCAGCCGGGTGAGCAGGGCCTCGTGTTCGCCGGGCAGGGTCTGGGTCAGTTGCAGGTAGTCATCCACCAGCTTGACGAGGGCAGTCATGTCCGCCTGCAACTGGGGATGAACCGCCACCTGCTGTTTGAGGCTGGCGACCATCTTGTCGACCTGGCCCTTGGCCTGTTGCAACTCGGCCACTTCCGCCGGCAGTTGCTTGAGATCCTGCTCGGTTAGCACGTCGGTGAGCCATTTGTTGGCGCTGAGCAGGCTTATCTGGGTCTGGCTGCTGGCGAGTACCAGCGGCATGGACTCCTGGGTCACCTGATCCAGGGCGCCGCTGAGTTCGCTCTGGCCGCGAAAGGTCAGTACCGCACTGGCGACCATGACGGCGACCAGGATGGCAAAGCCCAGATAGACTCTCTGTAGGATCGAGAGGTCTGACATTGTTTGTTTCATTATTGTCCCGCTGTCTGTGCAAAAGTCCCTTGCCTGAGTACCCCGTCCCTTTGATACCCTGCATGCCCCGAAGGGGATGCCGTTGTGGTTCGCGGGACGTCTCCTCGCTATCGGTATTCTTCACAATAACTGAAGCGATTGGGACAACGGCTGTGCCAAATGTCGGCTTGTGTCACACTTGGCGCGTTGCGGCGGCCTGTTTGGGAGCCGCTTGAGCTTTGTATTGAATTTTCTTTTTCCTATAAAGGAGTTACCCATGGCGCAAGAAACCATTTTCAGCAAAATCATCCGCAAGGAGATCCCCGCCGACATCCTTTATCAAGACGATCTGGTGACCGCGTTTCGCGACATCCAGCCCAAGGCCAAGACCCATATCCTGATCATTCCCAACGTGCTCATCCCCACCGTCAACGACGTGGAGCCGGATCACGAGCTGGCGCTGGGCCGGATGTTCACCGTGGCCCGCAAGCTCGCCAGCGACGCGGGCATCGCCGAGGACGGCTACCGCCTCATCATGAACTGCAACCGCCACGGCGGGCAGGAGGTCTATCACATCCACCTGCACCTGGTCGGTGGCGAGCCCCTGGGACCCCTGCTGAGCCTGTGATGCGCCTCGTCCCGTCGACCGGCCTGCTGTTGGCCGGTCTGCTGCTGGGGGGCTGTGCCTCCCAGTGGAAAGACATGTTCGTCTCCTACTCGGATCAGATGGTGCCCCTGCGCAACCAGCTGCTGCTGGGCCATGCCGCCGAGGCCCTGCCCGAGGTGCGCGAATCGACCCCGGGGGACGACACCTTCGTGCTCGACCAGCTGGAGAAGGGGCGCATCGCCTGGCTGGCGGGTCAGGACGGCCCCAGCAAGCAGGCCTTTGCCGCCGCCGACAGCCGGCTTGTGTGGGAAGACAGTCAGGCCGAGTACCGCCTGAGCCAGGGACTGGCCCAGGCGGGCAGCCTGCTCACCAACGATCAGACCCTGGCTTACCAGGCGCCCGATTACGAGCGCACCATGCTGCACCACTATCTGGCGCTCAACTACTTGCAGCGCGGGGATGCCGACGGCGCCCTGGTAGAGGTGCGCCGTGCCAACCAGGTGCAGGAGCAGGCCCTTAAACGGCGGGCCGACGAGGTGCGCAAGGCCGCGCAGGAGGGGGCGCAGGAGGACGAAGCCGGGGAGATGCGCCAGCTGATGTCGCGCGGCGCCCCCGAGCTCGATCGCCTGATAGGCCAGGTGAAAAACGGTTTCCAGAACGCCTACACCTTCTATTTCTCCGGCGTGCTCTACGAGGCGGCCGGGGATCTCAACGATGCCTGGGTCGATTACCAGCGCGGCTACCAGATAGCGCCGGACAACCAGAGTCTGCAGGATGCCTTGCTGCGCCTGGCCCGGCTTCGCGGCTCTCCCGAGGAGCTCAAGGAGACCGAGCAACGGATGGGCCGCAAGGCGCCGCAGCCGGTCAAGGATGAAGGACAGCTTGTGGTGCTGTTTGAAGATGGCCTCATCCCGGCGCGCCGGGAGCTCTTCCTGCCGCTGCCCATCTCCACCTCCAGCGGCGATTTTCGTACCTTTACCGTGGCGGTGCCCTATTACGACAATCGGGCCAGCGATGGCGCCCCGCTCACCCTGTCGGTGGGCAAGGGGGTGGCGCAGACCAGCGAGCTGGTGAGGCTGGAGGCGCTGGCGGCCAAGGATCTGCAGGAGCGGCTGCCCGGCATGCTGACCCGGCAGGCCCTGCGGCTGGTGGCCAAGGAGCAGGTGCGGCGCACCGCCGCCAAGGAGGGGGGGGATGTGGGCAACATCCTGGTGGGGATCTTCAACACCCTCTCGGAGCGGGCGGATACCCGCAGCTGGCTGACGCTGCCCGCCAAGGCCTCGAGCTGGCAGGGGATGGTCCCGGCCGGGAACGTCACCCTGACCCTGGGGGCGGGCAGCGCCATGCGTACCCTGCCACTCAGCGTCCACGCCGGGCGCACCACCCTGGTGTGGGTACAGCGCCTGGGGAGCGGGCTCACGACCCGGGTGATGCCCCTCTAGGGGGAACCGGATATGGCAACTCAGATGAATGACCGGTCAGGCCGACGGCCACCGGCAAGGAGAACAAGATGAAAGCACAAGGGTTGGCCCTGGGCCTGGTTCTGCTGCTGACGGGCTGTGCCACCAATACTTCCGGCGTGGCGCTCTATGGCGCGGCCGGTGCGGCGGCGGTGGCCGAGCAGCATCAAAACGTCAACGTCACCCTGACCGAACTCAGCCGGCGCCAGCAGAACGGCCTGTTGCAGGTCAACGTGGCGGCGGCCAGTACCCAGCGTGGTGACAACACGCTGCAATATCTCTTCTACTGGTATGACGACGCGGGGCAGGAGGTGGCCAGCGATGGCCGCGGCTGGACCCCCCTCAAGCTGCATGGCTACCAGACCCGCACCCTGTCCGCCCTGGCGCCGAGCCCGGCTGCACGGGGTTACCGGATTTACGTTCGCGAAGTGATGGAGGAATCCTACTGATGAAAATGAATCATGCCCTGCTGATCCTGACTGGCGCCCTGCTGCTGGGCGGCTGCTCCAGCACCACCGTCAGCTATGGCGATCCCACCGAGACCGAGACGGTGACCGTCGATTACGGCTCCTCCGACTTGCAGGCCATCGCCGACAAGATGGCGGATTCCATGCTGGCGTCCCCGGCCACCAGCGAGATCACCGCCGGGGGCCGCCCGGTGATGTTCATGGACTCCATCCGCAACAAGACCTCGGAGCACATCGACACCGAGGCCATCACCGACACTATCCGCACCAAGCTACTGCGCTCGGGCAAGTTCCGCTTCGTGGACATGAGCAAGGTGGCGGCGGTCAAGCAGCAGCTCGAATACCAGCAGGGCAGCGGCATGGTGGACCCAGCCACCATGGTGCGGCTCGGCAAGCAGACCGGTGCCCGCTACATGGTCTATGGCAACCTCGCCAGCATCGTCAAGGACAACGGCAAGGTGAAGGACGTCTACTACCAGATGACCATGAACCTGATGGATGTGGAGAACGGCGAACTGCTGTGGGCCGATCAGAAAGAGATCCGCAAACAGGCCAAGAAGTCCACCTTTGGCTGGTGAGGACCCGCGGGGGCAGGGGGATCTGGCGGAGCTGGCGCTCCTCGCCAGCCTGCCGGCGCCCTGGGATCAGGGGCGCCTTGAGCCGCTGGGCCAGGGCCTGACCAACGGCAACTACCGGCTCTGTCTCCCCACTGGCGAGCAGGCCTTCCTGCGCCGCGGTCATCCTGATCCGGTGCGCCTTGGCATCGACCGGGCCACCGAGTGGCAGCTCTACCGGGGGGCGGTGGGGCAGGGGCTGGCGTTGCCCTGTCATCACGGCGATCCCGCCACCGGCCTGATGCTGCTGGCGTGGTGCGACGAACCCAACTGGGCCGAGCAGGCGCCGCCTCTCGCCGCGCAACCCCGCCTGATGGCGGAGGTGCTGGTACGGCTGCACCGCCTGCCGGTGCCGACCGTGGTGATGGCGGTGCGGGCCCACAGCGGCGGTTATCGGCAGCGTCTGGCCCATATCCCTCCCTGGCTGCCCGCCCTGGAGCGGGCCCTGCTCGCGAGCCGGGAGCCGGACGACTGCTGGCTCCCTTGCCATCACGATCTCAATCCGGCTAACTTGTTGGGGTCGCGACCCTGGGTCATCGACTGGGAGTACGGCGCCGCCGGTCATCCTGGGTTCGAGGTCGCCAGCATCCAGCGCACCCACGGCTGGAGCGAAGAGCAGCGGTGCCAGTTGGAGAGCTGCTATCTTGAAGCCATGGACGGGGCACCGACGGGGCTGGGGCCCCGGGGATTCCAGGCCGATGCCTTCCTGCCCTGGGTCGATTACATCGGCCTGCTGTGGGCGCTGCTGATGGCCGAACAGCAACCCGGGCCCGAGTATCAGGCCCTGATCGACATCAACCGCCAGCGCCTGGAGTGATGCCAGGCAACGGCCCGCGCGACGCGTGTATTCAATGAATGGGAGGCATGCATGGTGACCACATTCTCATGGCGTCAACCGCGTAGCTGGAGCCTGCTGCTGCTCTGCCTGCTGCTGACGGGTTGCGCCACCCGGGTGATCTACTACTGGCTCGACTCGGCCATCGTCTGGCAACTGGACGACTACTTCTCCCTGGACCGCAGCCAGAAGAAGCTGCTTGACCAGGAGGTGAAGGGGCTGATGGCCTGGCACCGGCAGCATGAGCTGCCCATCTATGCCCGGGATCTCGACGCCCTGGCCAAGGCGGTGGCCAGCCCCATGAGCCCGGCCCAGGTGACCCTGCATCTGGACAGAACCCAGGCGAGCCTGACCCGTACTCTGGAGAATGCCATTCCCCGCACGGTGCGCCTAGCCAAGACCCTGACCGACGATCAGGTGGCTCGCTTCATGGCCGATAGGGTGAAGCGCCAGCAGGAGCGCCAGCACGATTTTGCCACCCAGTCGAAGGCCGAGATGATCAAGGGCTTTCGGGAGAAGATGAATGAGCGCCTGGTGTTCTGGATTGGCAAGGTGAAACCGGCCCAGGAGCCCCTCATCACGCAGTGGGCCGAGTGGCAATACGAGATGATGGCCCCCTGGCTCGACTTTCAGGAGGCCTGGACCAAGGAGCTGGATCGGCTGATGAAACAGCGCCAGAGCCCGGATTTCGGCCAGGAGCTGACCCGCTTGCTCCAGCAGGGGGACGGCCTGATGGATGGCCGCTTCACCGGCTACACGGACCAGTCCCGCCAGCGCACCATCCAGTGGCTGAGCGATCTCAGCCACTCCATGGATCTCTCCCAGCGGGCCCACCTCTACACCCTGCTCAAGGACTATGCCGAGGACTTCGAGGGCATGACCCGCAGCCGCTAAGGACGCGGTGAGACAACACAAGGGCGGCGGGCCCGGGGCCTGCCGCCCTTGTTCTTGTGGGGCAGGCTGTGGTAGCTTGCCCTTTCTATTGTGTGGGAATTAACTTTTGAACCTGACCGACAACGTGAAACTGGCGGCGATGACCCTGCTCATCACCCTCGCACTGTTGTTCTCTACCCTCTCGGTGGAGGGGGTCAAGGTACCCGCGTTCCAGCCCTCGGCCCAGCATGCCCACTCGCTGGCGGAGGGGGCGGCACCTGCCGACGCAAGCCCGGCGGCCCACGGCGTCAGCGGCAGTGACGATGGCATCGTCAAGTTCGTCGGCTCCCACCAGAATCACCTGCTGCGCCTCGAGCACTCCCTGAGCCGCGATCATCAGCCCGGCAGCGTGGTCTACGAGCTGGTGATGAGCTGGTCCCAGCAGGCGATCCTGCTGCTGCTGTGCGGCCTGCTGTTCTATGCCGCCCTCTTCTACCCGGGGACGAGCTTTCGCGATCACTTCGCCGGCATTCACAGGCGCCGCCTGCAGCGCCGGCATCTGCAGTACCGCTTCGCCCAGAGCTTCCTCGCCTGATCCCGATGGGGTCAGCTTGCCACCTGTTGCCTCATCTTCTCTCTGTTGCTGTTCACTTTTAGTGAACGGCTAGGCTGTCTTGTTTCATTTTTTTGCACGGTGCGACCCCGGTGTCGCCCCTTGCCATCGCCTGACAGAGGCCGATTTCATGAGAAAAAAGAGTCATACCGTGTTGAACCGCATGAGCCTGTGGCAGTACGCCCTGTTGCTGCTGATGCTGGTCACGTTCGCGTTCTATTCCCTGCCCACCTTCTTCGGTGAGCAGCCCTCCCTCGGGCTGCACGGCCAGTCGCGCCTGAGCGACGCGCAGCGCACCCTGCTGGCCGAGAACCACATCGACCCCCTCAAGCAGATCGCCCAGGGTGGCCGGATGGCGCTGGTGTTCGCCAGCCAGGGGGAGCAGCAACTGGCCAAGCAGTTGCTGGAGCAGCAGGGACTGGACAGCGCCGCCCTGACCCTGGAGTTCTACTCCAACGCCCCGGCCTGGATCAGCCGGCTCGGCGCCGATCCCATCAAGCTCGGGCTGGACCTGCGCGGTGGCTCCCAGCTGCTGATCGGGGTGGACGTGGATTTTGTCATCGACAACCAGACCAAGAACCTGGTGGATACCCTGCGCACCCGTTTTCGCGAGGCCAACCTGCGCGGCGCCAGCGTGATGCGCACCGCCCAGGGGAGCGTGGCCGTCACCCTGCCCGACGTGGCGGGGCAGGAGGCCTGGCTCTCCATCATCAAGGAGAGCGCCGGTACCCGCCAGGATCAGTGGACACTGAGCCGCTCCGGCAATGCACTGACCCTGGTGCTGAGCGACGCCGAGCGCACCTTGCTGGTGAACAACGCCGTGACCCAGAACCTGTCGATCCTGAAAAAGCGGATCAACGAGCTCGGCATCGTCGAGGCCTCGGTGGTGCGTCAGGGGCAGGACGGCATCCGCATCGAGCTGCCGGGGGTGCACAACCCCAAGCAGGCGAAAGAGGTGATCGGCGCCACCGCGTCCCTGGCCTTCTATGAAGCCAAGGCCGACAGCCGCTTCTTCATGGCGGATCGCAGCGGCCAGGCAGTGGGGCTGGCCCGCCAGCCGGTGCTGAGCGGCGAGCACATCGTCGATGCCCGCGCCAACATGGGGGAGATGGGGCAGCCCCAGGTCAACATCGTGCTCGACACCCTGGGGGGGAGCAAGATGAACCAGTTCAGCCGCCAGCACGTGGGCAAGCCCATGGCCACCGTCTTCACCGAGTACAAGACCAACGCCGAAGGCAAGCTGCGCGCCCGAAGCGAGGTGATCAACGTCGCCACCATCCAGACCGCCCTTGGCAACCAGTTCCGCATCACCGGGATCGGCAGCCTGCCCGAGGCTCAGGAGCTTGCCATGCTGCTGCGGGCCGGGGCCCTCACCGCGCCGCTGAAGATCCTGGAGGAGCGCAGCATAGGCCCGACCCTGGGTCTGCAGAACATCGAGGCGGGCTTCACCGCCCTGGCGTTCGGCATGGCGGGCATGATGCTGTTCATGATGGCCTGGTATCGCAAGTTCGGCTGGGTCGCCATCACGGCGCTGGTGGCCAACCTGCTGATGCAGGTGGGCATGCTGGCGGTATTGCCTGGCGCCGTGCTGACCCTGCCGGGGATCGCCGGTCTGGTGCTTACCGTCGGCATGGCGGTGGATACCCATGTGCTGATTTTTGAGCGGATCAAGGACCGGCTGCGGGAAGGGGGTTCGTTGGCCAACGCCATCGACTTTGGTTATCGCTCGGCGTTTCGCACCATCTTCGATGCCAACATCACCACCCTCATCTGCGCCGTGGTGCTCTATGCCATCGGTTCCGGGCCGCTGCAGGGCTTCTCCATCACCCTGATCCTGGGGCTCATCTCCAGCATGGTGACCGGCATCTGGGGCACCCGCGCCATCATCAACCCCCTGTGGGGCAACAGCCGCGCCAAGCTGCTGAGGGTATGACCATGAACCGACTTCATCACCATGACGCCGCGCCCGTGAGTCTGCATGACCTGCGCACCGACCGCTTCCTGCCGGGAAGCCTGAACCACCTGACGTCGAGGGAAGAACAATGCTGAGAATGATCCTGGCCATGGGGCTGACCCGCTGGCGCTATATCGGGCTGTGGGCCTCCGTGCTGCTGACCCTGGCCTGCGTGGCCGTCCTTGCGACAAAAGGGCTCGCCCTCGGGCTCGATTTCACCGGCGGGATCCTGCTGGAGTTTCGCATCCAGACCCTGAAGGAGGCCCATGAGCTCAACGCTCTGCTGACGGCGCCCCTGGCGGGGGTGGTGGAGCTGCACGGCGCCGGTGTGCCCGGCGAGTGGCTCATCAAGCTGCCCCCCCACGCGCTGCCCTGGGCGGCGGAGGATCTGGCGACCATGCTGGGGCAGCAACTCGCCCTGCCGGTGGAGCTCTTGCGCACCACCATCGTCGGGCCCCAGGTGGGCGCGGAGCTGTTCCAGCAGGGGATGCTGGCGGTGCTGGTGGCCTCGCTCGCCATCTCCGCCTACCTGGCGGTGCGCTTCGAGTGGCGCCAGGCCATCGGCATCCTGGTGTCGGTGCTGCACGACGGTCTGGTGGCCATCGGGCTGCTCGCGCTCTTTGACATCGAGTTCGACCTCAACGTCATCGCGGGCCTGATGGCGGTGATAGGCTACTCCCTCAACGACAGCATCGTCATCTCGGACCGGCTGCGGGACTTGCTGGGGTCGCGTACCCGTATGGGGATCCACGAGTGCTCGGACGTGGCCATCAAGGCCACCTTCAGCCGCACCATGATCACCTCGGGCACCACCCTCTTCACCGTGGGGGCCCTGCTCCTGTTCGGCGGCGACGCCCTCTACGGCTTCTCCTTCACCCTGTTCGCCGGCATCCTGGTGGGGACGCTCTCCTCCATCACGGTGGCCTCCACGGTGCAGGAGCTGCTTGGGCTCTCCCCCCAGGCCTACCAGAAAAAAGAGGAGGAGCTGGCCGAGGCGGCGTGACCGCCCCGGGCAAATAAAGGAAGGCGAATGCCTTCCTTTTTCCATTCTGCCAGAGGGGGCGGCGGTCCCGAAGGCCGGGTTGGGGCGGCGGGTGTGACGCGGCCGAGCAGAAGTTGAAAAGTGTAATGAAATGCATGTTTTAGGCGCTATTTTCGGGGCCCGCATCGGCTACACTGGCAGGGAGTCTATGGATGGAGTAAGCACTCATGAATATCGCTCGTCGGCTTCAACTCATTGCCCTGCTGGTCATGCTGGCCCTGGGGTGTCTCAGCTGGTTCAGCATCAGCAGACTCTCCTCCGCCAATGCGGACCTCAGCTATGTAACAGACAACACCGTCCCCAGCATTTCCACGATCAAGGAGATACAGACAGACTTCTACGCCCTGCATTCATTGATCCAGGCGCACGTGCTCAACACCGACGACGGCAAGATGAGTCAGATAGAGCAGAGCATTGCATCCCTTCACACCAAGATGGACGCCCTGCTGAGCCAGTATGAAAACGGGATGATCTCCAATGAGGAGGACAGGCAGCTCGTCGCCGATGATCGGCGCCTGGTTGCCCAGTACGGCAAGGCCTCTGAAGACGTCCTGCGCCTGTCCCGCGAGAACAAGAATGTAGAGGCCAGAGAGGCGATCGACACGGAGCTTGCCCCCTTGTTTGAGCAGCTTTCCCAGGCCATCGACAAGCACGTCCACTTCAACATCCAGCAAGGTGACGCCGTCAAGCTGCGAGGCGAGCAGAATGCCGATAGCAGCATGCAGGCTCTGTTGTTCATCTCGGTGGGCACGGGAGCCCTCACGCTGGTGCTCTTTCTCTGGCTGTTCAGGCAGGTCGCCAATCCCCTCCGTCTGGCCATGGCGACCCTGTCCGAGATCCAGCGCGACCTGAACTTCACCCTGCGGGCCAATGTGAGCCAGCAGGACGAGATCGGCCAGACGCTGACGGCGGTCAACCGCCTGCTGGACACCTTGCAGCAGACCTTCACCGAGTTCTCGGTGGGCAGCCTGCAGATCAAGAGCACGGCAGAGTCCCTCTCCCAGGCGGCCCAGCACATGGCGGAGTCGGCGAGTCAGGCCAATGACGCCACCAGCCTTATCGCCGCCGGGGTGGAGGAGATGAGCGTGAGCATCACGGACATCTCCCAGCGCACCCAGGAGACCAGCCGCATCACCAATGAATCCGGCAAGCTCGCCAGTGACGGCGGGGCCACCATAGAGCGCACTGTGCTCGCCATCAACGACATCGCCGACGCCATTCGTCAGGCCTCCCGCGATGTGACGGCGTTGGGGGAGGGGATCTCCCGCATCGGTGGGGTGGTGAACGTCATCAACGATGTGGCGGGGCAGACCAACCTGCTGGCGC
>NZ_CDBK01000096.1:53563-56506 GCF_000819785.1 Aeromonas caviae
AACGCCGCCATCGAGGCGGCGCGGGCCGGTGAGCAGGGACGCGGCTTTGCGGTGGTCGCCGACGAGGTGCGCAAGCTGGCGGAGCGGACGGCCCAGTCGACCCAGGAGATCTCAAGGACGGTGGAGGCTATCCAGCAAGGGTCCGAGGCCACGGTGGCCAGAATGGTCCTGGTGGAGGAGAAGGTGGCGCAAGGGGTGGCCATGGCGACGGAAAGCGGGGCCATCATCACCCAGATCCGCCAGGCCTCCCATCGCGTCATGGATCAGGTCGGCGAGATCACCCTGGCCATCCGCGAGCAGACCTCGGCGGCGGAATCCATCGCCCTTCAGGTCGAGCAGATAGCCCAGGTGGTGCAGCAGACCAGCAGCACGGCGGAGGAGACCTCCGCCGCCGCAGAGGAGCTGAACGTGACCACGGAGAATATCCACCAGCAGATCTCCCGCTATCGCATCCAGTGATGCGCGGATCGGTTGTTCTCTCCCCGCCATGCCCATGGCGGGGATTTTTTTATGTCAGAACCCCGAACCGGGCTGTTGCAGGAAGGCGGCCTCTTCCTCCGTGCTCGCCCTGCCCAGGATGGCGTTGCGGTGGGGGAAGCGGCCAAAGCGCTCGACGATCACCTGGTGGCGCCGGGCAAAGTCGGCAAAGCCTTCGAAGGTGGCCCGGGCCGGGCCTGTGGCCTGCTCGTCGGCCAGGGCCTCGAACAGGGCGACGCTTCTGGCCTGCTGCTCTCTGGACTCCGCGTGCTCGAGGGGCAGATAGAAGAAGACCCGGGCCAGCGGCGAGAGCCCCTTGTCGACCCCGAGGGTGAGCCCCTTGAGGCACAGCGCCCTGGCCTTGTCGTCCTGGGCGAAGGCGGCGGGGGTGTGGCGGTGAAGGTTTCGCGGCAGCTGGTCCAGCAGCAGGATGAGGGCCAGGCGCCCTGCGGGATCGTCCTCCCAATGGGCGAGCTCGCCCGCTGCGGCACGGGCCGCCAGTTCGCCGAAGCGTGAGGCCAGCAGGGCATCGGTCTCGCTGCTCTTGCCCCACCAGAGGGGGGCCTGACGGGCGGCACGGGGGGCGTCGTCTGCGTCATCGCCAAACCAGAAGTCGAGCAGAGGTTGCCAGGGTTGCATGGGAACTCCTTGGGCCGGTGGCCGTGAGGTGAAAACGGAGCAGGGGATCTGCCATGGGGGGCTGCCGCCGTGGCGGCTTCCCGTTACACTGTGCCATCTTTTGCCCCAAAGGGTGATCCCCGGATGGGCCCGTGGTCCCCTGACCCCCTCATCACCCTGACCGGGGCAGCCCGGATGTGTCCCACTCAATAGAAGGAATGCCAGATATGGCCGGAGCCAGTTTGTTGACCCTGCTCGATGATATTGCCAGCGTGCTCGATGATGTCGCCCTGATGACCAAGGTGGCGGCGAAGAAGACGGCCGGGGTGCTGGGGGACGATCTCGCCCTCAATGCAGAACAGGTCTCCGGGGTGCGGGCCGAGCGTGAGCTGCCGGTGGTGTGGGCGGTGGCCAAGGGATCGTTTCGCAACAAGCTCATTCTGGTGCCTGCCGCCATCGCCATCAGTGCTCTTATCCCCTGGCTCATCACCCCGCTCCTGATGCTGGGGGGGGCCTACCTCTGTTTCGAGGGGGCGGAGAAGCTGGTCCACAAGTTCCTGCCCCACGAGGAGGAGGCTCATCAGGCGGCGCCGGTGCCCGAGGATCTGGCGGCCTATGAGCGCCAGAAGGTGAAGGGGGCCATTCGCACCGATTTCATCCTCTCGGCGGAGATCATCGTCATCGCCCTCGGTACCGTGCAGGGGTCGAGCCTGGGCCTGCAGATCGCCGTGGTAGCGGGCATCGCCCTGCTGATGACCGTCGGGGTCTATGGCCTGGTGGGGCTCATCGTCAAGCTCGACGACATCGGTCTGCACCTGCTGCAAAAGCCCGATGGCGGCGCCGTGCGCCGGGCGGTGGGGCAGGGGCTGCTGGTGACGGCGCCCCGCCTGATGCACCTGCTTGCCCTGGTGGGCACCATCGCCATGTTCATGGTCGGCGGCGGCATTCTGGTCCATGGCTGGCCCTTCCTCCATCACCTTATCGAAGGGACGGCGGGTACGGTGGCCGCCCTGCCCGGGGTCGGCGGGGTACTGGCCGTGGTGACGCCCACCCTGCTGAGCGCCCTGGCCGGCGTGGTGGCAGGGCTGGTGCTGGTGGTGGCCATGACCCTGGTGAGCAAGCTTCAGCCCGCCAAATAGGTCGCTTGTCGGGGGAGGGCCGACAGGGGCCGTCGCACCCGGGGGCGCTCTTCTGCTGGTTGCCTCGAATGGGGGCTAGGCAAGTGCCTGGCCCCCTTCGTACTATCCGGTTTCACCCGCCCGCAGAGGCGGGGTGACCCGATATGGACGCAAACAGACAAGGACAACCATGAAACCACCCGTTTGGCGAGATGATCACATCTATGCCGCCCCCGACGATCCTGCCATCGAGGCCGCCTTCCAGGAGGCTGCCCGCGCCCTTACCCGGCTTGACGCCCTCCTGGCGGACCTGCCGGATCCCGCCCATCCCGTTGCGGATGCCAATGCCCTGCGCCACCTGCTGCGGGCCATCCGCCGCGAGGCCAACGGGGTGAAGAGCCTGGCCTGGAACAGTCAGGTCTATGGTTACAACCGGCTGAGCCAGAACGGGCGCGACGAGGAGGCCCGGGTACTGCTCTCCCGGGGCCAGCAGCTGGAGGCGACCCTGGCCCAGCGCAGCAAGCCGGTGGACCTGTTCTGGGTTCGCGCCCCCGAGTCACTGGTGCGCACCCTGCTGCAAGACCCCGAACTCTTCGAGCTGGCCTACCAGATCCATCACGACAGAGCGCTGCAGGATCAGTGGCTTTCGCTCGAGAGCGAGCAGCTCATCGAGGGGTTGGCGGTGGACGGCCTGCAGGGGTGGGGGGATCTCTACGACAACCTGGTGGGG
>NZ_CDBK01000097.1:0-5036 GCF_000819785.1 Aeromonas caviae
TGATGAGACTATTTGACCTCAACCCGCGCCTGAGTCCTATGCCACCAAAGTAATAAATGGGGCACCAGTTTGCGCCAGATCAAGGTTTTACCCCTCCCCGCCCCGTTTTTCTTCGCGTCCCCGCCCCAAACCGGAAAGGTATGCCCAACAAAAAGCGAGGCGACCTTGGGGTCGCCTCGCTCGATGTATGCCGTCGAGAGCCATCAGTAGAAGGTCTGCTGCTCCGCCGCCATCGCTTTCAGCCGCGCACAGGGGGCGAAGCGGTCGCCAAAGCGCTTCTGATGGTGCTCAAGGCGCCCCACCAGATAGTCGATGCCGAGGCTGTCCATGTAGCGGAACGGACCGCCCAGGAAGGGGGGGAAGCCGATACCGAAGATGGCGCCGATGTCGCCATCCCGGGCCGAGGCCACCACGCCGCCATCCAGGGCCATGGCCGCTTCGTTGAGCATCAGCAGCACGCAGCGCTCGGCGATCTCCTGCCTGGCCAGTTTGGCCTGGGGCTTGACGCCCAGCACGTCGTAGACGCTCGCGTCCACCGTCTTCTTGCCCTCCTTGCCGGTGAGCTTGTTGCGCGGGGCCGCCTTGCCATAGAGATAGAAGCCCTTGCCGTTCTTGCGCCCCTTGCGATCGTCCTCCAGCAGCTTGTCAAAGGCCTTGGGCGCCTGGAACTGCTCGCCACCCAGCTCTTTTTCGAGGATGGGGGAGATCTTGGCCCCCACGTCGATCCCCACCTCGTCCAGCAGGGTGATGGGCCCGACCGGGAAACCGAAGTCGAGCAGAGCGCCGTCCAGTACCTCCACCGGCTCCCCTTCCAGCACCAGGCGCGCCGCCTCGTTCATGTAGGGCGCCAGGATGCGGTTGACGTAGAAGCCCGCCTCGTCCTTCACCACGATGGGGGTCTTGCCCTGGGCCCGGGCGAAGGCCAGGGTGGTGGCCACCGTCTCGGCGCTGGTACCCGCGTGGGGAATGATCTCGGCGAGCGGCATCTTGTCCACCGGGCTGAAGTAGTGCAGCCCTACCACCCGCTCCGGATGCGTCGCCGCCGAGGCGATCTGGTGGATGGGCAGGGAGGAGGTGTTGGAGGCAAACACGGTGTGCTCGCCGCACTCGCGCTCCACGTCCTGCACCATCTGGTGCTTGAGGTTGATGTCCTCGAATACCGCTTCCACCACCATGTCCACCCGGTGGAAACCGGAATAGTCCAGGGTGCCGGTGAGCAGGCTCATCTGTTTCTCCAGCTCGCTGCGCAGCAGTTGGCGACGCTTGAGCTTCCTCGCGAGAAGGTCGTAGCTGTAACGCATGGCATTGCCGATGCCGGCGCTCGCCACATCCTTGATCCGCACCGGTACCCCCGCCTTGGTGGCGGTGACGAAGGCAATACCCCCTCCCATCAGGCCGCCCCCCAGCACGGCGGCATGACCCACCTTGCGCGGCTCGGCCCCCTGATAGCTCACCTCTTTCTTCATCTCCGTGGTGGCGAAGAAGAGGGAGCGCAGAGCGGCGGATTCCGGCGTCATCACCAGCTCGCCGAAGTGGCGGGCTTCGGCCAGCAGGCCGGCCTGCATCCCCTCCTCCACGCCGATGCGCACCACCTCGATGATGCGCTCCGGCGCCGGGTAGTTGCCCCGGGTCTTGGCCTTGACCCCCTTGCGGGCCTGATCGAACAGCACCTTGCGACCAAATTTGTTGGTCTCCAGCACCTTGCCCTGCAGATCCCGTTTCAGGTGGTGGCGCGGCTTGCCCTTCTTGGCAAGCTTGATGGCAGCTTCCAGCAAAATGGACGGGGGCACCATGTCATCCACCAGCCCGAGCTTCCTGGCCTGTTTGGCCCGCACCTGCTTGCCGGTCAGCATCAGATCCAGTGCCTTGGCCACCCCGATGAGGCGCGGCAGGCGCTGGGTACCGCCGGAGCCCGGCAGCAGGCCGAGCTGCACTTCCGGCAGGCCCAGCACGGTTTTACCGTGATCGGTCACCACCCGGCCATGACAGGCGAGCGCCAGCTCCAGCCCGCCGCCAAGGCAGGGGCCGTGAATGGCGGCGATCACCGGGATCCCCAGGGCTTCGATCTCGGCGAACACCTCCTGTCCGGCCCGGGACAGCGCTTCGGCATCCTGGGCGCTGGTGCAGGCCGCCAGCATGGCGATGTCGGCCCCGGCGATGAAGGAGTCCTTCTTGCCGGAGGCGATCACCAGGCCGATCAGATCCCCGTTCGCTTTCACCTCGGCCAGCACGGTGCGGATCTCGTCTGCGAAGGCGGCCTTCAGGGTGTTCATGCTCTCACCGGGCACATCCATGGTGAGGATGCCGATGCCGTCTTTGCGTATATCCAGGGAAAAAGTCTTGGCACTCATCATTCCACCTCCAGCACCATGGCCACACCCAGCCCACCCGCCGCACAGGCGGTGTTGAGCCCCAATCCCCCACCCCGACGCCGCAGCTCGTGCAGGGTCTGGGTGATCATGCGCGCCCCGGTGGCGGCAAAAGGATGGCCATAGGCCAGGGAGCCACCGAGCACGTTGAACTTCTCCATGTCCACCTCGCCGATGGCCTGATCCCGGCCCAGCTTGTCACGGGCAAATTCGGCGCTTGCAAACATCTTGAGGTTGGCGAGCGTCTGGGCGGCAAAGGCTTCGTGCATGTCGATGAGGGTCAGATCCCCAAGGGTGATGCCGGCACGGTCCAGCGCCAGCGGCGTGGCATAGGAGGGGCCCATCAGCATGTCCTGCCAGACATCGATGGCGGAAAACGCGAAGCTGCGGATGTAACCCAGCGGCTCCAGACCCAGCTCGCGGGCACGCCCTTCGCGCATCATCAGCACGGCGGCGGCGCCGTCGGTGAGCGGGGTGGCGTTGGCGGCCGTCACCGAACCGTGGGCCCGGTCAAAGACCGGTTTGAGCTTGGCGTAGCTCGCCAGATCGGAGCTTTCACGGATGTTGTTGTCCCGCTCCAGCGGCGACTTGTAGGGGGGCACGTGGGCGGTGAACACCTCACCACTCAATTTGCCCTGCGCCCAGGCTTCGGCCGCCAGGGTGTGGGAGCGGTGGGCCAGCGCATCTTGCGCCTCGCGGCTGATCTGGTGGGTCTTGGCCATCTGCTCGGCGGTCTGCCCCATGGAGAGACCGGTGGAGTACTCGGCCACGGCCGGGGGCACCGGCAGCAGGTCCTTCAGGCGCAGACGGCGCAGAATATTGAAACGCTGCTGGAGGTTGCGCGCCTTGTTGAGATCCACCAGGGCGCGGGCCAGAGACTTGCTGACTCCGATGGGCAGCACGGAAGAGGAGTCGGCACCGCCGGCGATGGCGATGTCCACCGTGCCGGCCATGATGGATTCGGTGACGTTGGCCACCGCCTGGAAACTGGTGGCGCAGGCGCGCGACACGCTATAGGCATCGGTGCTGACGCTCATGCCGGTGCCGAGCACGATCTCCCGGGCGATGTTTGGCGCTTCCGGCATCTGCACCACCTGGCCGAACACCAGCTGGTCGATGAGCTTGGGGTCGAGATCGGTGCGGGCGAGCATCTCGCTCACCACCAGTTTGCCCAGGTCCACCGCAGGCACGCCGTGAAAAGCGGTGGCCTGCTTGGCAAAGGGGGTGCGCAGACCCGCCACGACGGCTATCCGTTCGCCCTGGCGAGTCGTCAGTTTCAATGGCTGTTTCATCCTGGCTCCTTGGGTTAAAAAGGCAGAGGTCTGACCTCATTGCGCCACATCTTAACAATCCACTCACAACTTTCATACAGCTGATTGAAACTAAATTGTCCCCATCTTGCCACCCTCCCTCGCCCTTGTGAGCCAACTGGGGTATAAAAAGATCAACTTCCATAAAAACAACGGGTTTATCGCATGGCAGCGGCCGAGTTCAGAGCACTTGGAGACTATCTGGGCAACCAGATCCTGGGACAGGGCCCCCTCATCGAGGGGCTGCTGATCGCCCTGTTATGTGAAGGACATGTGCTGATCGAGGGGGCCCCCGGTCTTGCCAAGACCCGGGCGGTCAAGGCGCTGGCCGGGGCCGTGGAGGGGCGCTTTGCCCGTATCCAGTTCACCCCGGATCTGCTCCCTGCCGATCTCACCGGCAGCGAGGTCTTCCATCCCCAGGATGCGAGTTTCGTGTTTCAACCCGGCCCCCTGTTCAATCACCTGGTGCTGGCGGACGAGATCAACCGGGCGCCGGCCAAGGTGCAATCCGCCCTCTTGGAGGCCATGGCCGAGCACCAGATCACCGTGGGCAAGAAGAGCTGGCGCCTGCCCTCCCTCTTCATGGTCGCCGCCACCCAGAACCCCATCGAGCAGGAAGGGACCTATCCCCTGCCGGAGGCCCAGCTCGATCGCTTCTTGCTCAAGCTGCTGGTGGATTACCCCAGCCCCGCCATGGAGCTGGCCATCCTTCAACTCAACGCCCGTGGCGACGCCCTGCCGACGCCGCCGGTCACCCTGAGCCAGTCCGACCTGATGGAAGCCCGCACCGCCGTTCAGGGGGTACAGATGCAGGGGCGCCTCGAGCACTATCTGGTGCAACTGGTGTGCGCCACCCGCCCCGGCAGCGGCCTGTGCCCCGAGTTAGACCCCCTGGTCGCGGTGGGGGCCAGTCCCAGGGCCAGCATCGGCCTCGCAAGAGCCGCACGGGCCCGGGCCTGGCTCGCCGGGCGCGACTTCGTGCTGCCCGAAGACATCCAGCAACTGGCGCCAGCCGTGCTGCGCCACCGCCTCATCCCGAGTTATCAGGCGCTGGCGGGCAACCTCGATAGCGAGGCGCTCATCACCCTGCTGCTGGATGCCATTCCATGCCCCTGAGCCGACCCCCGCAGGCAGCCCTGTCGCCATGACCCCCGTCGCCGAGCCCCGGGATCACCCCGACATCGCCCTCACCCTCCAGCGGCTGCTGGCGGTGCGCCTCTGGACGCGCCAGGGCGAGCGTGCCCGCATTCATCAGGCGGCCCAGGGGCGTATCGGGCGCCAGCCCGGGCTGCATTTCAGGGAGCTTCGCCTCTATCAGGCCGGTGACGAGGTGCGTCACATCGACTGGCGGGTCACC
>NZ_CDBK01000097.1:5314-8883 GCF_000819785.1 Aeromonas caviae
CCCCCACACCCGCCTCTACGGGGAAGAGCAGGATCAGGCCCACTGGTTGCTGCTGGATCTCTCACCCGCCATGTACTTTGGCTCCCGCGCCCAGCTCAAGGCCCGCCTTGGCTGCGAGCTGGCCGCCGCCCTGCTCTGGCAGGGGGAGAAACAGGCCAATACCTTGATCTGCCAGGGCGAAGCCCCCCACACAGAGCACCAGCGCGGCTCTCTCATGCCTCTGCTGGAAGCGCTCTGCCGCCATTACGAAGCAGGGCTGGATCGCGCCCCCCCGCCCTGGACGCTGGCCCAGACCCTGGCACGACTCACCCTGCCTCACGGGGCCAGATTGACCCTGATAAGCCATCACCAGGCACCGGACCAGGCACTCTGCCAGCAGTTGCAACGCCTTCGCCCGCGCCACGACATCCACTACTGGCAGATCCGCGATCCCCTGGAAGCCGCCCTGCCCGAGCAGGGGCAGCTGGCAGTGCAGGCAGGCAGACACAGCGGTTGGCTCGCGGGAGAAGACCTCCGCTTTCGCGACCGCTATCAGAGGGCGGCCGACGAACAGGCCGAGGCCTGTCGCCAGCAGTTGCTGCCCCTGGTGACGCGCCTCTATCGCCTCGACAACGGCGCCACCCTGCAACGCCAGTGGCAGGAGGGTGGATGCCGTCTGTTTTGAGGGGGGAGCAGGGCGTGCCCGCACCGGATGCATATCGCCAGCCCTCGTCCAGTGAGGCCTTGCAAGCCATCCGTGCCGAGCTGCGCGACATCCACCAAGGCCCCGCTCTCGAGCCTGCACAGGATCCTCGCCTGATGGCCCTCGGGGGGCTGCTGATCGCGGCGATCGCCGCTTGCCTGATCGCCACGACGGCCCTCACCCTGTTGCGCCAGCGCCGCTGGGCGCACAGGATAGACTGGCAGGCAGACGATCTCGTCCCCAGGCTGCAGGATGCCCTGCGAGAAGCGGCCATGGCCCGCTGGCCCGAGGCGGCCCCCCTGCAAGGGGAGGCCTGGCTCGCCTGGCTGGACAGCAAGGGGGGGAGCGATTTTTCCCGGTTTGCCGCCCAGTGGCCGCTCTGGCTCTATGGGGGCAGAGTGCCCGATGAGGCGCAGCGCAAAAGATTGCGCCTCGCCTATCTCGCCTGGGGGCGACGCTGCGTCAGTGCGCCGCGATTCCCGGCAAGCAAGCGAGGGGCACCTCCCCCGGAGGGTACGCGATGATCCTCGCCTGGCCCTGGTTTTCCCTCGCCCTCGCCTTGCCGCTGCTGGTGCGCTTCGGCCTGCCTCCCATGAAGGGGCGCAAGGGAGGAAACCGGCTCGTTCACGGAGGTTTTCCCCTGCTCCAGCCCCAGGCGGGGCAGCCCTTGTGGCGCATGATGCTCTGCTGGTGCGCCCTGGTACTGGCCCTGTGCCGCCCTCAGTGGCAGGAGCCCCCGATCATTCACTACCAGAGCAGCCGGGACCTCATCCTGGCAGTGGATCTCTCCGACAGCATGCGCACCCAGGACATGCTGGATGACGGAGAGCAAACGGACAGGCTTGCCGCGGTGCGCCAGCAGATAAGCAACCTTGTCGCCTCCCGCCCGGGGGATCGCATCGCCCTCGTCGTCTTTGCCGATCACGCCTATCTGCTCTCCCCACTCACCCAGGAGACCGGGGCCCTGCTCACCCTGGCCAGGGAGCTCGATTTCGATCTGGTGGGGCGCACCACGGCCCTAGGGGAAGCCATCCTGCTGGCACGCCAGCACGCCGACCCCACCCGCCCCACCGCCCTGCTGCTGGTGACGGACGGCCGCAATACCTCGGGCAATGCGGATCCCCTGACCGAGGCCAGGCTCGCCGCCAAAGCAGGCATCCGTCTCTATACCCTGGGGGTGGGCGCCGACCCCGACACCTTCGCCGCGCCCGCAGGGGACGCCGATCCCAGTGCCGAACTGGATGAAGCCCTGTTGCAGCAGTTGGC
Organism: Aeromonas caviae; assembly: GCF_000819785.1. Classification (GTDB taxonomy): domain Bacteria; phylum Pseudomonadota; class Gammaproteobacteria; order Enterobacterales; family Aeromonadaceae; genus Aeromonas; species Aeromonas caviae. The sequence continues at coordinate 7,263 of NZ_CDBK01000097.1, forward strand.
GACACTGGGAGGAGGCCGCTATTTTCGCGCCCGCAACCGGGGCGATCTCGCCGCCATCAACCAGGCCATCGACACCCTGGAGCCCCTCGCCCGGCCCCAGACCCTCTCCCGGTCCCACCAGGAGCTCTACCCCTGGCCACTGGCCCTGGCCTGGCTGCTGCTCTGCTGGCCAGCCCGCTGGCGCATCCCCCTGTCACACAGGCCATCCCATGAGTAGGCAGGCCATGATGGTGGCACCATGGAGCTGACCTTGCTGCGCCCCCTCTGGTTGCTGGCCCTGCTCCCCTGGCTATGGCAGGGGTGGCGCCGCCGCCGCGATCCCGGCTTGCTCTCCCCGGCCATGCAGGCCTATCTGCTGCCGAGCCGCCATCGGGCCATCCCCTGGCGCTGGCTTGCCTGTCTGCCGGTGATCCTCGCGCTCTCGGGCCCCGCCCTGCGCCAGCAGAGTCTCTCCATGCCGAGCCCGGCCCTCGATATCTGGCTGCTGGATCTCTCCGACTCCATGCTGGCGCAGGATCTGGCGCCGGACCGGGCAACCCGGGTGAGGCTGGGATTGCAGGAGATACTGGCCGACATAGATCGGCAGGACGCGGCCCATCCCATCGCCCTCATTCTGTTTGCCGGGGATGCCTACCTCGCCATGCCTCCCACCCGGGATCATCAGGCCATCGCCCTGCTGCTGCCGGACCTGCGCCCGGCCATCATGCCTGTCCAGGGCAGCGCCCCCGAGCGCGCCGTGGCCCTGGCCCTCACCCTGATCCCGCCGGGCCAGTCCGCCCGTCTGCTGCTCGTGACCGACGGCCTCTCCGGGACGGCGCGCGATCGCATCGCCGCCCTCTGGCCCTGCCTCAACGACCTGTTCTGCAAGGCAGGCTCGGCCCCGCGGCTCGACATCCTGCTGGCCAGCGGGGGCAAGGAGACCCGGCTGCCCGGCGTGGCTGCCGAGCGCTGGCAGCTCGGCAGCCCGATCGGCCACACCTTGCCGGCGCCCGACGAGGAGGCCATGGCCGCCCTTGCCGCCAGTACCGGAGGCAGGCTGGCCTGGCTTGATTCCGGCCTGCCGCGCTTTGCCCCCCTGCCCATGGGCCAGGCCCTGACGCAGGGGCAATCCCGGGATCTCGGCCCCTGGCTGCTCATCCCCTTGCTCCCCCTGGCGCTGCTGGCGCGGATCGGCGCCCACTGGCTGCTGGTGATCCTCGTCATTGGCGTCGCGTCCCCTTCCCTGCAGGCAGCCTCCCGACAAGATGAAGCAGGCTGGCAGGCTTATCGCCAGGGACACTATCGGGAAGCGGCCAACGCCTTCCAGGATCCGGTCTGGCAAGGCAACGCCTGGTATAGAGCCGGGGATTACGCCAGGGCCGTCGCCGCCTATGGCAGGGCAAACAGCGCCACCGCCCACTACAACAGGGGCAATGCCCTGGTCTGGCTCGGGGACCTTGCCGCCGCGGAGCAGGCCTATCTGAGCGCCCTTCGCCTTGAACCTGGGCACAGGGATGCCTTGCACAACCTGGCCCTGCTGCGGGCCAACCCGCCGCAGACAACTCCCTCGGCAAATGCCCCGGAGCAGGCCGACACTCCCGACCCCGTCCGCGCCTCAGAGGCTCCCCGCCCCCCGGCGCCC
>NZ_CDBK01000098.1 GCF_000819785.1 Aeromonas caviae
GCAGCTCTGCGTCATCGGCTGCGGCATGCCGTAGCCGATGACGCAGAGCTGCTCGATGATGGGCTCCTGCCCGAGCATCCCCTCGATGGGCACCGGGGCCACGTACTTGCCCTTGGCGGTCTTGAAGACATCCTTCATGCGGCCAGTGATGGTGAGGTAACCCTCCCTGTCCAGCTTGCCCATGTCACCGGTGTGCAACCAGCCCTCGGCGTCGATGGCCTCTGCACTGTGTTCGGGATCCTTGTAGTAGCCCACCATCATGCCGTCGCAGCGACAGAGGATCTCCCCCTCGTCGGAGATCTTGATGGTCACCCCGGGCCCGGCCTTGCCGACGGTGCCTATCTTGTCCGCCCGGAAGGGGTAGTTGAGGGTGGAGTAGGCGTGGTTCTCGGTCATGCCCCAGGCCTCGGTGATATGGATGCCGATGCTGTGATACCACTCCAGCAGCGCCGGGGCCACCGGCGCCGAGCCGCAGCCCAGCACCCGCGCCTGATCCAGCCCCAGCCCCTTTTGCAGCTTGCTCTTGATGAGGCTGGAGACGAGGGGGATCTTGAGCAGCAGCGCCAGCTTTTTCTGGGGCAGCTTCTCGTGGATCTTGATGCGGAACATGGCCCAGAGCCGCGGCACCGAGATGAAGACGGTGGGACGGCAGCGCTTGACGTCCTCGATGAAGGTGTCGAGGGATTCGGGGAAGGCGATGGTGGCACCGCTGAACAGGCTGCCGCCGTAGATGTAGACCCGCTCGGTGATGTGGGCAAGGGGCAGGTAGGAGAAGCCGCGATCCTCGGCGGTGAGGGAGACCGCCTCCACCAGCTTCTCGCAGGACCAGGCGTAGCGCTCCACGCTCAGCATGGCCCCCTTGGGCTTGCCGGTGCTGCCGGAGGTGTAGACCAGGCTCAGCAGGGCATCCGGCGCCTGCACCGGGCTGTCCGGGATGGGGTCGTATTGCGCCAGCAGATCGTCCCACTGGTGGGCGGCCGGCATGGTGTCGTAAGGCAGGGCGATACGCAGCAGATCCCCGGGCACCCCCGCCTCCTGGCTCTTCCAGTCGTCCAGCTTGCCGACGAAGATCGCCCTGGTTTCGCTGTGGCGCAGCACGTATTCGATGGTGTCGACGTTGGCGGTGGGGTAGATGGGCACGCTCACGTATCCCCCCATCTGCATCGCCAGATCGGCGATGAACCACTGGGCGCAATTCTTGGAGAGCAGGGCCACCTTGTCACCGGGCACCAGGCCCAGGGCGCGCAGTGCCGTCACCATGCGCCGCGCCTCGTCGGCAACCTCACCCCAGGTGAAGTCGACGTATTCGCGGTGGATGGTCTGACGCAGATAGATTCGGTCGGGACACTGCCGCTCCCAGTGATAGAGCATCTCGAGCGGCAGTCTGGTGGCAATGCGTGAGGTGGAGGCCATGGTTTAATCCCTGAAACAAAAGGCGAGCCTCATTATTAACCTTTTGATAACACTCAGGGAAGCAGATTACTTAAACTTGTGTTTGAACTGCGAATGGGATCAAGCTTCCGCCTGGGCCTGCAGACGCTTCCACATCTCCTGCACCAGCACCTCGTCCTGCTCGGAGAGCTCACCCTGCAAGATGGCCTCGTTCAGGCTGCGCAGCACATAGCTCTTGACGTCCCGCACCAGGGTCTTGCCCTCCAGCTCGGCGCGCGCCACCGCAAGGGAGATGTGCCCTCGCAGATAGCCACCCGCAAACAGCTCGTCTTCGCTGGCCGTGGCGACCATGGCGTCGATCAGTCCCAACAACTTGTGTTCAAAATCGTGAATCGTCATTTAACGCAGCCTCATTTCCGGGGTTGCCGGCAAAAAATTCGGGGAGTGGAACCGCGATCCGGTTGATCGCGGCTCTCTGGCGCCAGGCCAGCCGCATCCTTGATGTCCTATTCCGGGTTGGCCACCGGGTAGATGACCTGATCCTTGTATCCCGTGGTTATGCGCAGATAACCACTCAACGACCGGTTCAGTGCCGGATCGTCGGTGTCCACCAGCAGCGGACGGCCTTCTAGCGCCGCCAGCTTGGCTTTGGTGGCGAGCACCTGGATATGCTCGCGCCCGACGGCCCGGATCACGTCTGGACTCAATTGCTGATTTCCGCGCCCGAACAGATGTCCCTGACCGCCGATCAGGGTGATGATCAGACGGCAGCGACGGCCGCGGATCCGGGTCAGGATCTCGGCGGCGGACAGATCCTGCCCGATAAGCCGGCCATTTTCCACCAGATCCACACCGAGCAAGGTATTTTCCAGACCCAGCTCCCCCATGCAGGCGGCCACCGTGCTCCCCGACCCCATCAGGTAGAGGGTATCGGGCTCCATCTGCTCCACCACGCCAGCGGCGAGATCGGCGAGCACCAGCTCCTCGGACTCCCGCCCCCCCTGCTTGACCGCCTGCACGTAGCGCAGATCACCGGGCACCAGCAGCTGGCCGTAGTGGCGGGCGCGCACCTTGCCGGCGCGAAACGCCTCCTCGTCGATGTCCATCACCTCCGCATCCACCAGGCTCAGAAGCTCCCCTGCGATCATTCTGGCCGCCACCCGGCCGCTCGCCGCCGGCGTCACCCCGTAGACCCCAGAGTGGATTTTGCACCCCGCCGGGATGCCGAGCACATGGCAGGACTCCCCCACCGCCGCGCAGATGTCACGGGCGGTGCCATCGCCACCGGCGAAGAGCAGCAGATCCACCCCGGCATCGCGCAGGGCCAGGGCGGCAGCCCGGGTGTCCTCGGCGCTCGTCTGCGCCCCGGCAGGCCGATGGACGATGCGATGGGGCAGCCCGAGCTCTGCGGCAAGCGTCTCCCCCATCTCACCGGCCACCGTCAGCAGCTCGAATGACGTGGTCAGCTCGCACAGGGGCAACAGGGCCTGGCGGGCCCGCTCCCGGGCCTTGGGGACGGCCCCGCGCGCCAGCGCCTCGGCGACCATGCCGTCACTGCCCTTGAGACCGACGGCCCCGCCGATGCCGGCGACGGGGTTGATGATGAGCCCTAATCGAAACATGTTTCCCTCCTGTTGGATCGCCGCCATTTTTATCTTTTCCCGCCACTGGGACAAGCCATGACCCCCTGCTAAAATGCGCGGCTTCTACCTCAATCACTGTTCAACCAAGGTTCAATCATGCTGGAATGGATTGCTGACCCCTCCGCCTGGGTCGCGCTCGCCACCCTGACCCTGCTCGAGATCGTGCTCGGCATCGACAACATCATTTTCATCTCCATCCTGGTGGGTCGCCTGCCGGAAGCCCAGCGCCAGAAAGCGCGCATCCTGGGGCTGGGGCTCGCCATGGGCACCCGCATCCTGCTGCTGCTCTCCCTGGCCTGGGTGATGCGCCTCACCGAGCCCATCTTCACCGTGCTGGGGGAAGCCATCTCGGGACGGGATCTCATCCTGCTGGTGGGGGGTCTGTTCCTCATCGCCAAGAGCACCCACGAGATCCACCAGAGCCTGGAAGGGGCCGCCGAAGAGGCGGGTGTGGTGAGCAAGACCGCGGGCTTCCTGTCCACCCTGGTGCAGATCGCCATCCTCGACATCATCTTCAGCCTGGACTCCGTCATCACCGCCGTGGGCATGGCGGATCATGTCCCTGTCATGGTGCTGGCCATCATCATCGCCGTCGGCGTCATGATGTTTGCCGCCAAGGCCATCGGCGACTTCGTCGATACCCACCCCACCATCAAGATGCTGGCCCTCTCCTTCCTTATCCTGGTCGGGGTGGCGCTGATGGCCGAAGGGCTGGATCTGCACATTCCCAAGGGTTACATCTACTTCGCCATGGCCTTCTCGCTGGTGGTGGAGATGATCAACATCCGCCTGCGCGGCCACCAGGAGCGGGCCAAGTAAACCGCAACCTGCCGAGAGATGGCCAAACAAAAAGCGCGACCCAGGGTCGCGCTTTTTTATTGCCCCGCCAACGGGGCGCCTTGGGCTCAGAGGGCGTTGCGAGCGGCCACGGCGTCCGCCAGGTTGCGCAGCAGCACCTCGGTATCGGCCCAGCCGATGCAGGCGTCGGTGATGCTCTGGCCGAAGGTGAGCTCGCACCCGTCCACCAGATCCTGACGCCCTTCCACCAGGTGACTCTCCACCATGACGCCGAACACCGCCTTGCTGCCGGCACGCAGCTGACCGGCCACGTCCTCGGCCACCAGCATCTGGTTCTTGAACTGCTTGCTGCTGTTGGCGTGGCTGAAGTCGATCATCACTTTCTGGGGCAGACCGGCCTTGTCCAGACCACTCACCACCTCATCCACGTGACGGGCGCTGTAGTTGGGCTCGCGGCCACCGCGCAGGATGATGTGACAGTCCGGGTTGCCAGCGGTCGAGACGATGGCGGAGTGGCCGTACTTGGTCACCGACAGGAAGTGGTGCGGGGCGCTGGCAGCGCCGATGGCGTCGATGGCCACCTTGATGGTGCCGTCGGTGCCGTTCTTGAAGCCCACCGGGCAGGAGAGACCGGAGGCCAGCTCGCGGTGTACCTGGGATTCGGTGGTACGGGCGCCGATGGCACCCCAGCTCATCAGATCCGCCACGTATTGCGGGGTGATCATGTCGAGGAACTCGGAGGCGGTCGGCAGCCCCATGTCGTTGAGATCCAGCAAGAGCTTGCGACCCAGGCGCAGGCCGTCATTGATCTGGCAGCTGTTGTCGAGGTAGGGGTCGTTGATCAGCCCCTTCCAGCCCACTGTGGTACGGGGTTTTTCGAAGTAGACCCGCATCACGATCTCCAGCTGATCTTTCAGCTCGTCGCGCAGCACCTTGAGGCGTTTGCCGTATTCCAGGGCGGCGACCGGATCGTGGATGGAGCAGGGGCCGATCACCACCAGCAGGCGATCATCGTCGCCGGCCAGGATGTTGTGGATGGCCTGACGGGATTCAAACACGGTGGCCGAGGCGGTGTCGGTCGCCGGAAACTTCTCAAGCACCGCAACCGGGGGCAATAACTCTTTGATTTCACTGATACGAACGTCGTCGGTTTGATGCTGCATGACCAAGTTTCCTGCTAGATGACTGCGATAAAGAGATCTCAATCTAGCCCTGTGCCGGGTCGGTGTAAATAGAAAATTACATTCTTCGACAAGGAATTTTATTATCGCACCTTGCAAGTTTGCATAATGCTGCTAAGAGGCATGAAAAAAGCGGGGGGCAGAGATGAAAAGGCCCGCACGAAGCGGGCCGAAAGGGCTCAAGCCTGACTGACGCTGGCCAGCTTGTCGAAGTAGTCCGGGAAGGTCTTGGAGGTACAACCCGGATCATTGATGGTGACCGGCGTATCGGAGAGCGCCACCAGGGAGAAGCACATGGCGATGCGGTGATCGTTGTAGGTGTCGATGGCCGCGTGGGTCAGCTGTGCGGGCGGGATCACGGTGATGAAGTCGTGCCCCTCCTCCACTTCCACGCCCAGCTTGCGCAGCTCGGTCGCCATGGCGTGCAGGCGGTCGGTCTCCTTCACCCGCCAGTTGTAGATGTTGCGGATGGTGGTGGTGCCCTCGGCAAACAGCGCCGTGGTGGCGATGGTCATGGCCGCATCCGGGATGTGGTTCATGTCCATGTCGATGCCGTGCAACGGCCCCTGCTCGGCCTCGATGAAGTCATCGCCCCAGGTGATGCGGGCCCCCATCTTCTCCAGTACGTCGGCGAAGTGGATGTCCCCCTGGATGCTGTGCTTGCCGATGCCGGTAACCCGCACCTTGCCCTTGATGGCGCCCGCCGCGAGGAAGTAGGAGGCGCTGGAGGCATCCCCTTCCACCAGGAAGTCCCCCGGGCTGACATAGGTCTGGTTGCCCTTGATGTAGAACACCTTGTAGTCGTCGTGCTCGATGACCACCCCGAACTGCTTCATGATGTGCAGGGTGATGTCGATGTAGGGCTTGGAGACCAGCTCCCCCTTGATGTGGATGCGGGTGTCGCCGGCCGCCATGGGGGCCGCCATCAAGAACGCCGTCAGGAACTGGCTGGAGACGGAGCCGTCGATGTGGACATCGCCACCCCAGAGCCCCTTGGCATCCACCACCAGGGGCGGATAGCCATCTTTCTTCAGGTACTGGATGTGGGCACCCGCTTCGCGCAGGGCATCCACCAGGTGGCCGATGGGGCGCTCTTCCATGCGCGGCTCGCCGCCCAGGGTGTACTCGCCGGAGCCCAGGCACAGGGCGGCGCACAGGGGGCGCATGGCAGTACCGGCATTGCCGAGGAACAGGTTGACCGGTGCCGAGACCGCGAAGCTGCGACCCAGACCATGCACGGTGCACTCGGTCTTGTCGGCGGAGAGCTTGTACTTGACGCCGAGCTGGGTCAGCGCCGCCAGCATGTGGCGGATGTCATCGCTGTCGAGCAGGTTGGTCAGCCGGGTGGTGCCCCGGGCCAGGGCCGCCAGCAGCAGGGCCCGGTTAGAGACACTCTTGGAGCCGGGCAGATTGACCACCCCGGCCACGCTAGAAATGGGTTCCAAACGCAACGAATTCATAGACTTCCTGTTCGATCTCAATTAAATCACCTGACCGGACGTTAACAGCCCGCGTCCCCCGCGGCAAGTTCGACAGTGGCACGACCGCGGGAGAGGGCAGCCTGGGTCAGGATGGGTCTGAAAAACAGACGCCGGGGAGTCCCCGGCGTCTGGCAATGGGGAGACACGCCTCAACCGTGGCGTTTGGCAAAATCATCCATAAAGCTGACCAGGGCCTTGACCCCTTCCAGGGGCATGGCGTTGTAGAGGCTGGCGCGCATGCCACCGACGATGCGGTGTCCCTTGAGGGCCAGCAGACCGGCCGCTTCCGATTCCGCCAGGAACAGCTTGTCCAGGGCCTCGTTTTTCAGCTGGAAGGGCACGTTCATGCGGGAGCGGCAGGCCACATCCACCTTGTTGCCATAGAAGCTCGACTGATCGAGGTAGCCGTAGAGGAAGTCGGCCTTCTCCTTGTTGCGTGCTTCCATCGCCGCCAGGCCACCCTGCTCCTTGAGCCACTCGAACACCAGACCGGCCAGATACCAGGCGTAGGTGGGGGGCGTGTTGAACATGGAGTCGTTCTTGGCGGTGAGCTGGTAGTCAAAGATGGACGGCACATCGGCGCGGGCCTGGTTCAGCAGGTCGTCGCGCACGATGGCGATGGCCAGACCAGAGGGGCCTATGTTCTTCTGGGCACCGGCGTAGAGGATGCCGAAGCGGCTCACGTCGAGGGGACGGGAGAGGATGGTGGAGGAGAGATCCGCCACCAGGGGCACATCGCCGGTGGCCGGGATGTCGAACATCTCGATGCCATCGATGGTTTCGTTCGGGCAGTAGTGTACATAGGCAGCATCGGCGCGAAACGCCGGCGTCGGCAGCAGGTGGGAGACCCCCTGCTCGTTCTTGGCCACCCCCTGGAAGGTCTGGATGTCACCGTATTTCTGGGCTTCATCCACGGCACTCTGGGCCCAGACGCCGGTCACCAGGTAATCCGCCTTCTTGTTGGCGCCACCCAGCAGGTTCATGGGCACGGCGGAGAACTGGCCGCGGCCACCGCCGTGCATGAAGAGCACCTTGTAGTTGTCCGGCACCGCCAGCAGGTCGCGCAGGTCCGCTTCGGCCTTCTCGGCGACCGCCATATAGGGCTTGCCGCGATGGGAAAGCTCCATGACCGAGGCTCCCAGCCCCTGGAAATTACAAAATTCGCGCTGGGCGCGCTCCATGACTTCAACCGGCAACATGGCGGGGCCGGCGCAGAAGTTGTAAATCTGTTTGCTCATGACGCTTTCCGTGAATGGATGTGTGTGATCGGTGACTCGAACGTTTTTACACGACAGCCCCCCGTGGGGGCAAAGGCTTTTTGGGATCCAGCGCAACCTTTTGCCCTGGTGCCACCGGGCACCCATCAGACAAAAGCCCTGAACGGGCCAGGGCTTGCAGAGAATATGCATGGAAACGGGGGCGAGACAGCACGGACGGCTTTCTTCGCCCCTTTGTGGCAAATTTACAGCTTGGCGGTGAGCTCCGGCAGCAGGGTGAAGAGATCCCCCACCAGACCGTAGTCCGCCACCTGGAAGATGGGGGCCTCGGCGTCCTTGTTGATGGCGACGATCACCTTGGACTCCTTCATCCCCGCCAGATGCTGGATGGCGCCCGAGATGCCCACCGCGATGTAGAGCTCGGGGGCCACCACCTTGCCGGTCTGCCCCACCTGCAGGTCGTTGGAGACATAACCTGCATCCACGGCGGCCCGCGATGCCCCGACGGCAGCCCCCAGCTTGTCCGCCAGAGCGTCGATGAGGGCAAAGTGCTCTTTCGAGCCGAGCGCCCGCCCGCCGGAGACCACCACCCGGGCCGCCCCGAGCTCGGGTCTGGCGGAGCGCACCGCACGCCGCTCGATGAGCCGGGTACGGCAGCGCACCTCGGCCACCGGCAGCGATTCCATCACGGCACGCTCCTCCCCGGACCCGGCCTTGGCGAACGCGGTGGGCCGCACGGTGAGCACCTTGACGGGGGCGCTGCTCGCCACCCGGGCGATGGCGTTGCCCGCATAGATGGGACGCAGGAAAGTGTCGGGCCCCTCGATGCCGGTCACCTCGGCGATCATCTCCACCCCGAGCCTGGCCGCCACCCGCGGCAGCAGATCCTTGCCCTGGCTGCTGGCCGCCATCAGGCAGTGCTGGTAGTCCCTGGCCACCTCGGCGAGCAGTCTGTCGACCCCGTCGTTGAGCCCCTCCGCCAGCATGGGATGTTCTGCCAGCAGCACCCGGTTTACCCCCGTGAGGGCGGCGGCCTGCTCCCCCGCCTCCGTCAGCCCCTGCCCCAGCAGCAAGAGGTGCACCTCGCCCCCCAGGCGCCCCGCCGCCGTGACCAGCTGGGCCAGGTTGTCGGCGATCCGCCCCTGATGATGTTCCGCAATCACAAGTACGCTCATGGCAGCACCTTCATGTCATCCATTGATCCCTTGCTCCCCGGGGCCGCTGCCCCATGCATGGCGCTCACGCCTGTGGGAGGCATCCCTCTCATGCCCCTGCCCATCAGAGCACCCGGGCTTCGTGCTTGAGCTTGTCCAGCAGCTCGTCCACCGAGCCCACCCTGATGCCGGCGCTGCGCACCGGCGGCGCCATCACCCCGAGCTGCCGTGTCTGGCCGGCCGGCACCACCCCGAGGGCGGCGAACGGCTGGCTCTCCAGTGGCTTGCGCTTGGCCTTCATGATGTTGGGGAGAGAGGCGAAGCGCGGCTCGTTGAGGCGCAAGTCCACGGTCACCACGGCGGGCAGCGCCATCCCGAGGGTCTCGAGGCCACCGTCTATCTCGCGGGTCACCTGCAATTCCCCCTCCACCAGCCTGATGGCGGAAGCGAAGGTGGCAAGTGGCCAGTCATTGAGGGCGGCGAGCATCTGCCCCACCTGGTTGTTGTCCGAATCGATGGACTGCTTGCCGAGCAGCACCAGGTCGGGCTGCTCCTGCCCGCACACCGTTTGCAGGGCCCGGGCCACGGTGAGCGGGGTCAGGGTCTCGCCGGTAACATAGTGCAGCGCCCGATCCGCCCCCAGCGCCAGGGCATGGCGCAACTGCTCGGCCGCCGCCTCGGGGCCGAAGGTCACCACCACCAGCTCGGATGCCACGCCGGCTTCCCGCAGCCTGACCCCCTCCTCCACCGCGATTTCACAAAACGGGTTGATGCCCATCTTCACATTGGCGAGCTCCACATCGGAGCCATCCCCCTTGACCCGGATCCTGACGTTGTAATCAACGACCCGTTTGACTGCGACCAGCAGCTTCATGGCGGTCATCCCTCATACCTGTTGTGTGGGTCCACCTTGTCGTCACTCACTTTTCTGCTGACAAAGTGGTTTACGTTTACGTAAACTACCAGCACTACCCTAGGCCAAGTCGAGCGCAGAGGCAAGATGGAACGCGAAGCAATGGAATTTGATGTCGTCATCGTCGGTGGCGGCCCGGCAGGCCTGAGTGCCGCCATCGCATTGAAGCAGCAGGCCCCGGCCCTCTCGGTCTGCCTGCTGGAGAAGGGGGCCGAGATTGGCGCCCACCTCATCTCCGGCGCACTGCTCGATCCCGTCGCCCTCAGGGAGCTACTGCCAGAGAGCTGGCAGGAGGCCCCCCTCGGCGTGCCGGTGACGGATGATCAGGTCCATCTGCTGCAAAGCGACAGCCGCTCCCTGCAGCTGCCCCACTGGGCGGTGCCACCCCGCATGCACAACGACGGCAGCCACATCATCAGCCTCGGCACCCTCTGCCGCTGGCTCGGCAAGCAGGCCGAGGCCCTCGGTGTCGAGATCTACCCGGGCTTTGCGGCGAGCACCCTCATCGTGGAGGAGGGCCGGGTGCGCGGGGTGGTGACCGGCGATCTGGGCCTCGACAAGGAGGGCAACCCCAAGCCGGATCACGTGCCCGGCATGGCCCTGTATGGCCGCTATACCCTGTTTGCCGAAGGGGCGCGCGGCCACCTCGGCAAACAGCTGATCGCCCGATTCCATCTGGAAAATAGCGCCCAGCCGCAGCATTACGCCATCGGCTTCAAGGAGGTGTGGCAGGTGCCTGCGGGACAATCCCATCCTGGGCGGGTGCTCCATGGCAGCGGCTGGCCCCTTGGTGAGGGAAAGGGCAACAAGAGTCAGGGGGGCTTCTATCTCTATCATCTGGCCCAGGATCAGGTGGCGGTCGGCCTTATCGTCGATCTCAACTACCAGAATCCCTGGCTCAGCCCCTTTGACGAATTCCAGCGTCTCAAGCACCACCCCCTCATCGCGGCAACGTTGCAGGGGGGCGAGCGCATCAGCTACGGCGCGCGGGCCATCACCAAGGGGGGCTGGCACTCATTGCCGCGCATGCACTTTCCCGGCGGCCTGCTCATCGGTTGTGACGCGGGCACCCTCGACTTCTCCCGCATCAAGGGGATCCACACCGCCATGAAGTCAGGCATGGTGGCGGCCGCGACGGTCGCCATGGCACTGCGAGGAGGGGATGAAGGGGGACGGGATCTGGCCGAGTTTCAGGACGCGCTGCTGCAAAGCTGGCTGACCCGGGAACTGAAGAGGGCCCGCAACGTTGGGGCCGCCCTGCACCGCTTCGGCCCCTGGCTCGGCGGCGCCTTCAACTGGCTGGAGCAGCGACTCTTTGCCTTGACCTCTCCTTTTACTCTGCTGGACAAGGAACCGGATTACCGCCAGCTGCGCCTGGCCAGCCGTTGCCAGCCCATCGACTACCCCAAACCCGACGGCAAGCTCAGCTTCGACAAGCTCTCTTCCGTCTATCTGGCCAGCACCAGCCACGACGAGGATCAACCCTGTCACCTGACCCTTCAGGACGCGCGCATTCCGGTCGAGGTCAACCTGCCCACCTGGGCCGAACCCGCCCAGCGCTACTGCCCGGCGGGGGTGTTCGAGATCCTCGATGGGGATACCCGGCCAAGGCTGCAGATCAACGCCGCCAACTGCATTCACTGCAAAACCTGCGACATCAAGGATCCCAGCCAGAATATCGTCTGGACGCCGCCCCAGGGCGGCTCGGGCCCCAACTACCCCAATCTGTAACAGGCTTGCCCACGCACACCAGAGCAGATAACAAGGAGACGCAGCCCCGGAACACCGCCCGGAGACCGTTTCCTGCGCTTGGCGGGGACTGTCGCAGGGCGACCAGCAACCCGCCATTCCCGCCGGTGAGCCCGGGCCCTCCCCCACTCCAGGGCGAACAAAGGAGGCGACGCCGGGATCGCCCGCATCGGGGTCGCCACGGCTGATCCGACCTCGCCGCTTTTTTGAGCGAACAGGCTGAACCCCTGATGAATAGGCCCTGACAAGCGGGTCCCGCCCCTGTATAGTTCGCCGCATTCAGGTTGTCCATCGGCCTCGTTATGCTATTTCATGGGATCGCTTTCCGTGCGATCTAAGGCCGCATGAACCTGTGCAACCATCCCTGATTACCCATGACTTCTTAAGGGGGGACAGATGATCACCGCCTACATTCTCAACAACAAGGTGCTGGACATAGTCACGCTCGGGCCGGATGACATCGTTCCCGACAACACCGTCTGGCTGGATGCCTACAAGCCGGACACTGCGGAGCGAGAATGGTTGACGGGCCTGTTCCTGGAGGAGGTGCCGGACAAGGAGGAGCTCGATGACATCGAGGCATCCGCCCGCTTCTACTGGGACACCGACGGTCTGCACATCCACTCCCTGTTTCCCCAGCGCATCGGTCGCGACACCAAGGGTGTGCACGTCTCTTTTACCCTGCGCAACAACCTGCTGATCAGCATCCGCGAGGACGACATCGGCCTGGTGCGTCTGCTGCGCCACTACATGCGCCAGGACAGACTGGAGGTCGAAGACGCCCTCGACATCCTGCTGGAGGTGCAGAACCTCAAGGTGGAGTATCTCTCGGATCTCATTGAGGATGGCTACAAGACCCTGGAGAACACCGCCGATCAGATCTTCGAGCCGGACCAGATCAACCCCATGCTCAAGGAGCTGATGGCCCAGGAAGAGGCCAACGGCCAGATCCGTCTCTCCTTGCACGATACCCGCCGCGCCCTGCGCTTTCTCAAACGCAGTCTGCGCCAGCGCATGACGGGGGAGCAAAACAAGTGGATCGACGAGATGCTGCACGACGTGGAATCCCTGCTGCCCCATACCCAGTTCCTGTTCGACAAGATCAACTTCCAGCTGGAGGCCTCCATGGGGGTGACCAATCTGGAGCAGAACAAGGTGATCAAGATTTTCTCGGTTGCCGCGGTCATCTTCCTGCCGCCGACCCTTATCGCCAGCATCTACGGCATGAACTTCGGCCGCATGCCGGAGCTCGCCTGGGAATACGGCTATCCCCTCTCCCTGGTGCTGATGGTGATGTCATCGCTGGGCACCGGTCTCTTCTTCAAGCGAAAAGGCTGGCTGTGACGCCGGAACCCGGCAACTAAAGACTGCGGATTGGGGGGCCTGGCCCCCCGATTAATTCCCGGCCGTTGCCAGCCTTGCAATGGCCTGCCCTGTGCCCCATATCCCCTTCATCACTCGCACTGCATGAATGGATACCGGGCCACCATGACCCTCTACCCCGAACACCGTTACGACGATCACGGCCAGTTGCGCCCCCCGCTCTGGTTCTGGCCCATCGCCCTCTTGCTGACCCGCTCGGTCTGGCTGTTTCTGATGGCGGGGGTCACCCGGGAGAGTGGCAGCGCCATCCTGACCCTCTTCTACCCGGACAAGCTCACCCTCTATATCAGCCTGCTGACGGACGTGCCCGCCATGCTGGCGCTGCTCGCCTGCGGCGGCACCCATCGCCAGACCCACAGTGCCAGAGCCTGGCTCAGACGCCACAGCCCCTTGCTGCTGCTCTGCTCTGCCGTCAGTGGCCTGCTGATGCAACTGCACAGCCTCAATCTGCAGCAGTGGTCGTTCAACTGGCCCACCGCCCTGGTGCTCATCGCCAGCCTCTGGGCGCTCTGGTATCTGCTGAGAAGCCGCCAGTTGCGGGATTATGCTCTGGATCAGCCCCACTGACAGGCTGGTTCACTGGCGCGTGACCCGGATCTGCAGAGTCTGGCGTTCGCTGCCGCTGGCCCCGCCCATGCCTGATGGATTGGCGATCGCGGCCTCCCGGCTGCCTTGGGTTGTGGAAAGCTCCCCCACCGTCAGCCACTGGCCCGGGGCGCCGCTCACCTCGGTGGCACTCTGGCCGGTGTGTATGTTGCCCCGCTCCACTCTTGCCTGTTCACTGCTGAGGGCCACCTGCACCCTGTCCCCTATCAGGGTCGCGGTGGCGTAGAGACCGTTCATCAGCGGCATCATGCCCACCACCCTTCCCCCCTGCCACTGGTAAAAGGTGACCGGCTGATAGGACCCCATCTGCAACAACACGGGCCGCCCGGAGAGGCCACGCACCTGCCAGTTGTCACTCTGGCTGCGTTCATAGTGCCGGGCATCCCCCTCCAGCAGCCACTGCCGTTTGGCATCCAGGCCCAGCCCCACTCCGGCCTGCTGACTGCTGGAGGCACCATCCACCCGCCACTCGATGAGCAGGCTTTGGGGCGGCTGGTTCACTTGCGCCAGGGTACGCTCGGCCTCCTGCAACTGGGCGGGGGTTCCGCTCAGTACCAGCTGGTTGCCCATGGCGCTCACCCCGAGATCCGGGTAGATCTCCTTGAGCGTCTGCACCGCGGCATCCGCCTCGAATACCGGTATGACCTTCACTTCGGCCCTCAAGGGCAATGCCAGCAACAGGCAGCACCCCAGCCCCCAATACCCTGATCCAGCGCGCATCTTCTCCTCCCGGCGTTCACCGCCACCCTCTCGCTTCCTGCCATCATGGTCCATGGCGCCCCGATTGCAACGGGCCTGGTATGCAACCCCACACAGAGGTACCTGATAAAGACTCGTTAAGATACCAATCAATACAAATAAAAATGGTTATCATTTGTTGTCACAACAAAAACCCTCGGATACAATTCGGACTCATTTTTTCGAGTCAGCCTCTGATGAAGCCAGAATCCGTCGCATCCACCCCTGCCGCCATCCACCTGGCGCTGCTCATCAACATGCTCTCCATGGGCTGCATGATGATGGTGATGCCCCTTGGCCCGGAACTGGTAACCCACCTGGGGATGCTGCCGGAGCAGACAGGTTACTTCAGCGGTGGCGCCACCCTGGGCGCCGCCCTGCTGGGCCTCCTGGCCGCCCCCTGGCTCGATCGGGTCAACCGCAAACCCGCCCTGCTGGTACTGCTGATCCTGCGCTTCCTGCTCTTGATGGCTTGCGCCCTGGCCGAGGATAGCCAGACCCTGCTGCTGCTCTTTATCCTGTCCGGCTGCGTGGCCGGCCCCCTGGGTGCCATCCTGATGGCGGCGGTGCTGGATCTGGTACCGCCCGCCGAGCGGGGCCGCCGCCTCGCCTACGTGGGCATGGCGTTTTCCCTGGCCGCCATTCTGATCGTGCCCGCGGCCCTCGTGCTGGCCCAGTGGTCTGGCTGGCAGAGCCCCTTCCTCTTGTTTGGTGCAGGGGGCCTGCTGCTGGCCCTGCTGTGTGCCATCTGGCTGCCGTCCCTGCCGGTCAACCGGGCCCCGGCAGGCCAGGGGATGCGCCAGTTGCTGGGGTCACCGCTCTGCCAGGGAGCCCTCTTCATCCTCTGCCTGCAGATGTTCGGCCACTTCCTGCTCATTCCGCACTTTGCCAACTACTTCCAGTTCAACCTGGGTTTCCCGCGCCACCAGATCGCCAGCCTCTATCTGTGCGGCGGTCTTGCCAGCATGGCCACCATGCGCCTGTGCGGCGGCTGGATCGATCAGGGCCGCGCCCAGGGCGCCATCCTGCTCACCAGCCTGGCCCTGGCCCTGATCACCCTGGTGGGCTTTGCCTTGCCGGCAGGCCTGCCTCTCTATCTGCTGTTCACCCTTTTCATGGCCCTGAGCTCCGCCCGTGCCAGCACCACCCTCGCGGTCACGGCGGCCATTCCGGCCCCCCATCAGCGCGCCGCCTTTATGTCTTTCCAGGGCTCGATCACCAATGTGGCGGCGGGCCTCGGCAGCCTGTTCTCCGCCAGATATCTGGTCTCCGACGAGGGGGGCGCCCTGCACGGTTTCCCCACCCTGGCCTGGATCAACATTGCGTGCACCCTGGTGGCCTGCGCCGGTGTCTGGTTCCTCATCCGGGGCCTGAAGCGCACAAGAGATAACAATAATCCTGCCTCTGGCACCGCCAGACAAGGAAGTCAGTGAGCACCGGATCAGAAGAATCCGGACCCCATAACCTCAGTTATATCCATGGAGTTTTTGACAATGCAGTTGCAGCACGGCCTCTTTAAACTGAACCCCATTCTGCTCTCCCTTGGTCTGCTGGCCGTACCGGGCCTGGCCCAGGCCGAGTCCGTCAAGGCCAACGAGACGGTGGTGGTCACCGCCACCCAGACCAAGCACACCGAGCTGACCGCCCCGGCCAGCGTCTCCGTGGTCACCCGCGCCGATCTGGACAAGATGAACGTCAACAACATCGGCGATGCCCTCAAGCACGTGCCCGGTGTCAACATCATCGGCACCAACCCCACGGGTCGCAACGAGATCAAGATCCGCGGCATGGGCGGTGACTACACCCTGCTGCTGGTCAACGGCAAGCGGGTCAACGCCCGCGAGACCCTGGGCAGCTCCTTTGGCAACGACTTCGACTTAAGCTCCATCCCCATGGCCGCCATCGAGCGCATCGAGGTGATCCGCGGTCCCGTCTCCTCCCTGTACGGGGCCGATGCCCTCGGCGGCGTGGTCAACGTGATCCTGCGCCAGGCCAAGGAGAACACCGAAGCGGCCGTCGGCTACACCCACACCATGCCCACCAAGGGGGATGGCGGGGATGCCAACCAGGGTAGCGCCTTCGTCTCCGGCGCCCTGATCGACAACAAGCTGCTGGGCAGCGTGGTGGTGGAAGGCTATCAGCGGGATCGCTGGAAGAGCGATCAGTCCAACAACCCGGATGCCGACGCCCTGGAGAAACGGGAAGTGGTCAACGTGCTCTCCAGCCTGAAGTGGCTGGTGGCCGACAACCAGGACATCGACTTCGATCTGGGTTACAACCAGAACGACATGGACAGCTACTTCAACAACGTGCCCCGTGCCCCGACCGCACCGGCCACTCCCCACAACGTGCAGAAACTCGATCGCCTGAGCCTGGGGCTGACCCACAACGGCCGTTGGGAACACTTCGACAGCCGCGCTCGTTACTACTTCGAGCAGACCGATCTGATGGATGACTCCCAGCTCAACGGTGGCGCCGCCGACATCACCCAGACCAACAACACGGTGGATGGCCAGTTGAGCGGCTACCTCGGGGATCACCTGCTGACCTCGGGTGCAGAGTTCCGCAAGACCGAGCTGGAGCACAGCCGCAGCATCCAGAACGGCAGCGTGGATGCGAGCCAGAGCGCCCTCTACCTGCAAGACGAGTTCGGCTTTGGGGATCTGGCCCTGACGCTCTCCGGCCGTCTGGATCACCACGAGACCTATGGCAACGAGTTCAGCCCCCGTGCCTACGCCCTCTACTCCCTGAGTGACGAGTGGGTGATCAAGGGCGGCGCCGGCAAGGCGTTCAAGGCCCCGACCCTGGCCCAGTCCAGCGAAGGGTTCGCCACCACCGCCTGCCGCGGCGCCTGCAAGGTGATCGGCAACCCGGATCTGAAGCCGGAAACCTCCGTCAGCTACGAGCTTGGCACCGCCTACAACGCCGATCGCTTCGGCGCAGGGGTGACCGGCTTCCACAACGAGATCGAGGATCTGATCCAGAGCGATCAGTGGGGCCCGGGCTACCGTCCGACCGTCATGACCTACCTCAACGTCAAGAAGGCCCGCATCAAGGGGCTGGAGCTGACCGGCTGGTTCGACGTGCTGGACAACGTGCAGCTGACCGGCAACCTGACCCTGCTGGACTCCGAAGACAAGAGCACGGGTGACGATCTGGCCAAGACCCCGGATCACACCGGCAACATCGGCTTGGACTGGAAGGCGAGCGACGTGGTCAGCGCCAACCTGGCCTGGCAGTATGTCGGCAGTCAGGTGATCAAGGTGCCGGCCCGCAACGCCCAGGCATTCACCTCCAAGCACTACCAGACCCTGGACGTGAATACCAAGTGGACCGTCACGCCGGCCCTGGACTTCAAGCTCGGCATCACCAACCTCACCAACACCCAGCGTGACGAGGTGGCGACCGACGCCGACTTCATCCTGGAAGGTCGCACCGTCTACGCAGGGGTCGATTACAAGCTGTAATCCATCCTGTATGCGGGAGCCCCGGTCGCGGGGCTCCCTTATTGCGTTTCTGCCTCCCCGAATTCAAGGAGTCATTGAGTGCTCAGATACCAAGCTCGGCTGTTCTGGCTCGGCGTGCTGCTCCTCTTCCTGCTGATTTGTCTGTCACTGGCCACCGGGGCCGGTGTCTATGGTGGCCGCGAGGTCGCCGGTTTCCTGATGGGCGATCCCGCCTTCGTGGCCGATGAAAAGCTCGCCATGATAGTCCATACCCTGCGCCTGCCCCGTACCCTGGCAGCCCTGGTGGTGGGGGCATCACTCTCCCTGGCGGCCTCCATGCTGCAAAGTGCCACCCGCAACCCTCTGGCCGAACCCGGCCTGCTCGGGGTCAATGCCGGCGCCGTCTTTGCTCTGGTGATCGGCCTCACCTGGTTTGGCGTCGAATCCGCCTACGGGTATCTGCTCTGGTCCGGCATGGGGGCCCTGCTCGGCAACCTCATCGTGCTGGGCCTCGGCCTCATGGTGGGGCGCTCCAACCCCCTCAAGCTCATCCTGGTAGGGGTCGCCCTCTCCGCCACCTTCGGCGGTCTTTCCAACTTCCTGCTGCTCTCCAACCGGGTGGTGCTGGAGCAGTTCCGCTTCTGGAACTTAGGGTCCCTTGCCGCCTCCAGTCTGGAAGCGGTACTCACCGTGGTCCCCTTCGCCCTGGCCGCCCTGCTGCTGACCCTGGCGCTCTGTCGCCCTCTCACCCTGATGCAGATGGGGGATCACCAGTCCAGGGCCCTCGGCATCCGCCCCACCCGGGTGCGGATCGGCGTGCTCTTGGCCGCAACGCTCTTCACCGCCTGCGCCATCGCCATCGCAGGTCCCATCGGCTTTGTCGGCTTCCTCGCCGCCTACTGCGCCCGCCTGGTGGAGCCGGTTCGCCTCGCCATCCAGGTGCGCTTCTCCGCCCTGTTCGGGGTGCTGTTTCTGCTCGGTGCCGATGTGCTGGCCCGCTGGCTTATCCAGCCCTACGAGCTGCCCAACGGCGTCATTCTGGCGCTCATCGGGGCGCCCGTGCTCATCCTGGTGGTGCGCAGCGGCGGCTTCCGCTCCCTGCTGGCCGTCAAATAAGGTGCCACGCCCATGAAGAACTCTCTCTCACTCCCGAGCGGCACCCTCTGCCTTCGCCTTGGCAGCCACACCCTGTTGCTGCACCGCCGCGCCTGGCTCATCACCCTGGGGCTCCTGGTCGCCCTCACCCTGCTCTCCCTGCTGGCCCTCACCCTGGGTTCCGGCAAGATCACCATGATGGGGGTGATCCAGACCCTGCTCGGGGAGGGAAGCCGACTCGATCAAGTGACCGTCTTCAAGATCCGACTGCCGCGCCTGTTGGCGGTGCTGGTGGCCGGCGCCGCCATGGGACTCTCGGGCTGCCTGGTGCAGACCCTGGTGCGAAACCGCCTCGCCACCCCGGACATGATCGGGGTCAACGAGGGGGCATCCCTGGCCATCATCATCTTCTCCCTCTATCTGACCCTGGGTACCTGGCCCTGGTGGGCCGCCCCCTTCGGCGCCCTGTTTGCCGCCGCCGTGCTCTATGCCCTGTGCAACAAGCCGGGGGAGCAGGGCTACCTGTTCGTGGTGATCGGCATCGGGGTCTCGGAGCTGATGAACGCCCTCGGCCAGTTCGTCATGTCCACCCAGTCCCTGGTGCACCTCACCAGCCTCTATCTGTGGAACATGGGCAACTTCGTCGGTCAGGGCTATGGCACCCTGCTGCCGGTGAGCCTGCTGCTCCTGCTCATCTGCCCCTGGACCGTCTGTCTCTCCCGCTCCCTCGGCGTGCTGCGCCTGGGACCGATCACCGCCCGTACTCTCGGGGTCAACGTGAACCGGGTCCAGCTCGGGGTCCTGGCCCAGGCCATCATCGTCGCAGCCCTTGGCACCGCCATCGGCGGCCCCGTGGTTTTCATCGCCATGGCGGCCCCCATCCTTGCCTCCTGGCTCAGCCGGGATCGCATCGTGCCGCTGTGGATTGCCGCCCTGTGCGGCGCCCTGATGCTGCTCGCCAGCGACACCCTGGTGCGGGTGCTGGCCAGCCCCCACGAGGTGGCCACCGGCATCATGACCCGCATTCTCGGCGGCCTGCTGCTGCTCTTCATCCTGCTCAAAGATCGCCAGAAGGCCGACTGACCATGGCATTCATCCATTTTCAATACAGACCGAGGGCCGCCCGATGACGCTCACCGTGAACCGACTCCAGTTCGGCTACCCGCAAAAGACCATCTTCAAGGAGATCTCCTTCTCCCTCCCCCGGGGCAAACTGGTGGGGATCGTCGGCCCCAACGGCGGCGGCAAATCCACGCTGCTCAAGCTCCTTGCGGGACAGGAGCAACCCCGGTCCGGGGAGATCCTGCTCAAGGAGAAGCCACTCGGTGCCTATGGCGCCAAAGCCCTGGCTCGGGAACTCGCCTATCTGCCCCAACGTCCCCTGGTCCCCCCCGGTATCCTGGTGGAGCAGCTGGTGCAATATGGCCGCCATCCCCATCAGGGCTGGTTCAATCAGTGGAGCGAGGAAGATGCCCGCATGGTGAACTGGGCCCGGGAGCGGATGCAGCTCGATGCCATCTGGCACCAGAGCGCCAGTTCGCTGTCCGGCGGTCAGGCCCAGCGGGTGTGGCTCGCCATGGTGCTGGCACAGGATGCGGACATCATCTTGCTGGACGAGCCCACCAGCGCGCTGGACATCGGCCACCAGACCGAGGTGATGGAGGCCATCCATCGGGTCGCCGCCGAGGGCAAGACGGTGCTTATCGTCATCCACGATCTCGCCACCGCCGCCCGCTACTGCGACGAGCTGATTGCCCTGGGGGATGGCGCCATCCAGGCCATGGGCCCGGCCCGGGAGGTGGTGACCAAGCCCCTCATCGATCGCCTCTACCAGACCGATGTGGACATACTGCACGCCCCCGGCGACGGGGCCCCTGTCATCGTGCCCCGCCGACGCGCTGACGAAGTGCCCCGCCTGCGCGCCGACCATGGCGTGCCGGCCTGAGCCATACCCTGTGCCCAAAAAAGAAACCGCCATCAGGCGGTTTCTTTTTTGGGTTTTGCGCTGACGTTATCCGGGCGCTGGCATCGTGCTCACAGCAGCAAGACGGTGAGCACGCCCCCCGGCAGGGCTTGCCAGTGCAGGGTGCAGCGCCAGCCGGCGGGCAGGGTCGGTGTCAGCGGGCATTTGAGCTCCAGGGTGAGAGTCTGCGCCGTCATGGCGAGCCAGCGGGCATCGAGAAAGTCAAAGTAGCGCCCCACCCGGGAATAGAGCCCCTTGAAGAGGCTCTCCTTGGCGGAAAACACCAGAGTCAGTCCCTCTGCCAGGCTCAGCTGGGCGTCGTGAGCCCCCGCCTCCAGCCGTCCCCACTCCTCCCCATCCATGATGCCGGGCCAAAGCTGCGCCCCTTGGTCGCCATCGAGCCAGGCCTCCAGATCCAGCCCGATTCCCTCCTGGCCCGGACGCACCGCACACAGGGCCACCCCCTCTCCCGCCAGCCGGCTGTGGCTGATGCTCCCCTCCACCCCTTCAGGCCAGAGTGGCTCCCGGGCCGCTCCGATGGCCACGCTGCATCCTGCAAGACCGAAGGGACGCAGGGCCTCACGGGCTGCGAGACGCCCTGCCAGAAACTCCCCGAGGCGCTTGGGGGCAGCCCCCTGCAATGAAGCAGGCAGGATGATGCCCTGGGCCCCAAAGCACTCCGGCGAGAAGGCGGCGGGCTCAAAACAGACCCGATGCAGAAGCAGCGTCTCAAGACCCGGCAGGTACAAGGTATCGAATTGACGGACAAAGGATCCATCGAGTGAGGGACAACGAGGCAACATGCAAGGCTCCTGACAGGGGCCTGCGATGGTACCAAAGCAAGCCGAGGTCATGCCACAAATACAAATGACAACGCTTCTCACTTGCTTTGTGGTAGCATGTCCCCGCCCATTCGGGGCTGGCCGGGCGGCTCTCAGGCACTTTCCACAGACTCCGGCCCACCGATTTCACCCATAAGGATGTCACCATGAAGATCTTCTCCCCGCTGGCCACCTTGCTCATGCTGGCCAGCCTGACGGGCTTCCAGGCCCAGGCGGGCAGCCGCCAGGTCATCGATGCCAACGGCCAGCCCCAGAGCGTCCCCGATGCGCCCCGGCGGGTCGTCGTGTTGAGCGAACTCGATCTCGACAGCGCCCTGACTCTGGGGGTGCAGCCGGTGGGCACCGTCAATGGGCGCGGCCAGTCCACCCTGCCCCGCTATCTGCTGGACAAGGCGGGCAAGGAGATCGCCGTGGTCGGGGATCTGGACAACCCCAATCTGGAGACCCTCATCGATCTGGAGCCGGACCTCATCCTCACCGGCCAGACCAAGCCCGAGCTCCTGGCCCTGCTCAAGGAGATCGCCCCCACCGTCGTCACCGGCAACTGGGGCGAGCCCTGGAAAACCGTATTCGGTCGCAGCGCCGACGCGATGAACCGGGGGGCCGAGGCCAAGGCGTTCCTCACCCGGTATGAGGCCCGCCTGGCAGAGGCCCGCAGCAAGCTTGCCCAGCATCAGGGGGAACAGATGAGCATAGTGCGCTGGAACCCCAAGGGGCCGAGCTACATGCACGGCGGCACCTTTGCCAGCAGCGTGGTCACCGAGATGGGGCTCACCCGCCCCTCCCACCAGATTGGCGACAAGAGCCCCCACTCCCCGGCCCTGAGCCTCGAATCCCTCAACCTGCTGGACGGTGACTGGCTGGTGATCGGCACCCTCAGCACCAGCGGGGATGCGGTGGATGCCATGAAGCAGGCCGAGCAGACCCCGGCCTTCCAGCAGCTCGGCGCCATCAAGGGCAAGCGCTTCGGCGCCGTCGACGGGTCGCTCTGGACCTCCACCGGCGGCCCCCAGGCGGCCCTCAAGGTGATCGACGACGTCGAGCGCCTGCTCACCAAACCGGATGCCGCCCCCATCGCTCACTAAGCCCCCTCGGTTTACAGCCAACAAGAAGCCCGCATGATGCGGGCTTCTTTTTTATCCATCGCTCTTACCATCCGGCAAGACAGCTTACTCGTGCAAAGGCAACGCCTTTCTGTCGAGCTTGCCACTGCCGGTCTTGGGCAGGGCATCCAGCAAGAGGATCCGTGCCAGCACCCTGTTATTGAGGCATCGAGCCTGCAAGCCCTTTGTCACCCCGGTAATGGCAGCGCCTTTCTGTCGAGCTTGCCGCTGCCGGTCTTGGGCAGGGCATCCAGCAGGATGAGCCGCGCCGGCACCATGTAGTGAGGCAGCGTCGCCTGCAGCCCCTTGCGCAGGGCGAGGCGATTGAGAGTCACCCCGCTTTTCGCCTCCACGTAACCCACCAGCATGGCCTCGTCCCCCTCGCCCACCAGACGCACCGCCGCCTCCTGCACCCCGGCCTGGCGGCGCAGTCCCGCCTCCACCTCGCCGAGCTCGATGCGAAAACCCCGCAGCTTGATCTGATCGTCGCGTCGTCCCAGATAGAGGAAGCGGTCCGCCCCAAGGAGGCGCACCCGATCGCCAGTGCGATAGAGGCGATGGGTGGCAAGGCGCAGGAAGGCGGCGCTGGTCAAGGCCGGCTTGCGCCAGTACCCCTCGCACAGGGCCGGGCTCTCGATGCAGAGCTCGCCGCACTCCCCCTCTGCCACCGGCTGCCCCGCCTCGTCCAGCACCCAGTGACGATAGCCGGGCAGGCTGTGGCTGATGGTGATCTGCCCGCCAACCGGCGGCCAGCGCACCTCGCTCACCAGGGACCAGACGGTGGCCTCGGTCGGCCCGTAGCAGTTCCACAGCCGCCGGGTGCGGGCACAGAGCTGCTCGGCCAGACCTGGGTCCAGCGCCTCGCCGCCGCACAGGGCGGTGAGGGTATTGCGCCCCTGCCAGCCAGCCTTGAGCAACATACGCCAGCAGGCCGGGGTGGCCTGCAGCCAGTTGATGGAGGAGTCGGCCTCGAGCAAGGCCTGCATCCCCAGGGGATCCTTGTTGTGCTCACCGCCAGCCACCGTCAGCCGGCCACCGCCCCAGAGCGGCCCCAGCATCTCCAGCAGTGAGATGTCGAAAGCCGGAGTGGTGATGAAGAGCCAGTGGCAGCCAGGTGAAAGCCCGAGCCGCTCGCGGATCCCGTCGAGGAAGCAGAGCAGGGCCCGCCGGCTGATGACCACCCCCTTGGGCTCGCCGGTGGAACCCGAGGTGAACATCATGTAGGCAGCCAGGGCATCATCCACCTGGGGCCAGGAGACGGGCCCTGCATCTGCCGGCCCGTCGAGAGTGCGCAGCGGACAGCCGAAGGCGGGAGCCGGCCTGTCGCCGTCGCAGATCACCGCCGACAGGCGCGCCTGGCGGGCGATCCCCTGCAGCCGCTCCACCGGAAAATCCGGCTCAAGGGGCACGAAGGTGAGGCCAAGGCGCAGGCAGGCCAGCAGGCTGGCCACCAGATCGGGGCTGCGGGAGAGATAGAGGCCGACCCGCTCCCCCACCGCCAGCCCCTGCAATCGGGCGGCAATCTCGCCGACCCTGACATTGAGCGCGCCGTAGCTGAGCCACTGCTCATCTGATCCGCCCTCACTGATGCCCTCCCCGCCCATACGGATGGCGGGGGCCAGCGGACTGGCGGCCAGACAGGCGGCCAGCCGCGCACCCAGGTTGGCCGCCCCCTCACGGGGGGCTGGCCGGGTTTGCACGAGCGGAGCCTCATGCTTGATGGTCACTGTCATAGTGCGGCCTCCGTTTGGCGCACCAGCCAGTGCCGATAGAGCCGGCTGGGGGATGGATGGGCCTTGAGGGTCTGCAGGCTGAGCGGCGCCCGCTCCTGGCCAAACGCCTCGTTGAGGGCCGCCAGCAGGGCGAGCTGCTGCACCGAATCCACCCCGAGTTCACACAAGGTCTGCTGCCAGATGCCGGGCACGCCACACTGGCGCTCCCACAGAGCCACCAGCACGCGGGCCTCGGCCGGCGGCTGAGCCAGACCGGGCTCCGTCCTGGTGGCGGCCACCTGCGGCATCACCGGGGGCAGTGCCGTCGCCACTCTGGCCGGTTGGCTCAGATCCGTCTGCGCCAGCCAGTCGAGCTCGGCCAGCCAGTCAGCCAGCACCGCCTCGGCCCGGGCCTCGGGGATCTGCTCGCCATCGAACTCGAGGCGCAGCTGGAGCGTCTCGCCCCGACTGCTGACCACCAAGGAGAGAGGAAGCTCCACCTTCTCCACCACGGCGCCAAAGCGCGGCACCAGTTGGTGGGGTTCGGGGGCGGCAGGGGCCGCCGGCATGGGGTAGTTCTCGAACACGAACAGGCTCTGGAACAGGCGCGACCGGCCTTTGGTCAGTGCCGCCAGCGACTGGGTGCCGTGCTCATTGAGCGCCATCAGATCGGCCTGCAACCGGGCGATATGCTCGGCCAGGGTCAGCTCGGTGCGCCACGCCAGGGCCAGTGGCAGGCTGTTGATATAGAGCCCGACGCTCGCGGTGATCCCCTCGATGGGGTAATCCCGGCCCGGGGTCACGTTGCCCACCAGGGTGACGGCATCGTCAGAGCGGCGTGCCAGCAGACGGTGCCAGGCATATTGGGCCAACAGGCCTGCGGTCACGCCCAGGTCGCGGGCACGATGGGCGAGCAAGGTCGCCACCTCGACCGGCAACGCCGTGGCGCACACCGCCGGCCGCTGCTGGGTATGGCGCCCGCTTGAGGCTGCGTCCAGCGTCACCCCGAACAGGCAGGCGAGATCGTTGGGTTTGGCCAAGAGCTCGCCACGGCCCTGCCAGTAAGCCTCGGCGCTGCGGGCTTGGCTGGCGATATGGCCGCCAAATTCGAGCCAGGCGGTATCCGGCTCGCCCTGCGGCAACAGGCCGTTCATCAGCGCCTGATAGGCGCGATGCAAGGAACCCAGCAACACGGGGCCGCTCCAGCCATCCAGCACGCCGTGATGGGCGCTGAAGATCACCTTGTGGTGATCGGGAGCCAATTTGAAGCAGGCAAGGCGCAGCAGGGGGGCCTGCTCGAGCGGGATCGGGCGGGCCAGATCCTGCTCCCGGTAGGCCTGGATCCGTGCCTCTGCATTTCCCACCTCGGACAAGTCCTCATAGTGGAATGGCAACTCGGCATGCTTGAGGATGCGCTGCAGCGCCACCCCGTCAGCCAGTACCAGTTCGCTGCGAAGGGCCGGCCAGCGAGCGATCTCCCCCTGCCAGGCCTGACGGTAGACCGCCACGTCCAGCGGCTGGCGATAGTCCATCTCGGTCTGCAGGTGATAGGCGTGATCTCGGGGCAGCAGCGCCCTGTGATGGAACATGCTCTGCTGAAGCGAGGTCATGGGCAGCAGGGTCTCCACCTCACGCCCGCTCAGCACCCGATCGAGCGCGGCTTGCGAGAGGCCAAGCCCCGGGAAGTCGCTCGGGGTGTGGCGCGGAGCCTTCACCGTGCAGCAGTGCTCCACCAGCGCCGTCAGGTTGTCCGCCAGCCGCGCCATCAGGGCGTCGCTCGCCTGCTGGTTGAGGGCGCCCACCTGGCGCAGGGTGAGACGGCCATCAAACACGCCCCCATGCAGGCTGACCAGCTCCCGCGGCAGGTTGTCAAGGGACGTGGGTGCCCCCGGCGCCAGCGGCAGGGGCTGCCAGGGTTGAGCGGCCTCGCCCTGATGACTGACCCCCAGGTAGTTGAAGACGATCAGGGCTTCGGGCAGTGCCCAGCCTCGTGGGTGGTGCAGTCGCAGGGCGTTGAAGCCCACCCCCTTGTCCGGCACGGCGCGCAGCTGCTCCTTGGTGGCGCAGACCAGCGCATCCCACTCCCTGGCATCCACCAGCGCCAGCGGGTAGGTGCTGGTAAACCAGCCGAGGGTACGGCTCACGTCGAGTTCAGCATCGATGACCTCACGGCCGTGCCCTTCCAGCATCACGCAGTGACGGCTGCCGTAACCCTGCTCGCTCAGGGTACGGGTCAGGGCCGCCAGCAACAGGTCGGGCACCCGGGTGAAGTAGGCCTGGTTGGCGGCGTCGATGAGCCGAGCCGTGGTCTCCTGACTCAGTTGCAGCAGGCTGGCGGCGGCGCGGCCATCGATGGCGCGCGCAGCGATCAGCAGGTGACCCTGGCTGCCTTCCCCCTGCGCCAACCAGAAGCCAAGCTGATCCTCTTCCCGTTTGGCGTAGGCCGCCAGCCCCTCGCCCCACTGGCGATAGCTGCTGCCCTTGGCGGGCAGTGGCTCGCCCCTGCTCACCCGAGCCAGATCCTCGGCCAGAATGCGCCAGGAGACCGCATCGATGACCAGGTGATGGAAGGCGAGGAAGAGCCCCTCCACCGTCTCGCCCTCCCGCTCACCTTCCAGAGAGAGATTGCGCAGGCGGGCCCAGGCCAGGGTGTGGCCGCTGGCGGGGTCGAAATCTCCCTGCAGCTCGGTCAGGCGGGCTTGCAGTTCGGCCTCATCGAGATTGGCGGCATCCAGGGTCGGCAGCGGCGGCAATGGCAGTTCGGCCAGGTAGCGCTGGCCGGTCGGGGTCACCGCCAGACGCAGGGCATCGTGGTGCTGGCGCAACGCATCCAGCCAGCCGCGCAGGGCCTCATCGTCCACCCCGGCCGGCAGGCGCAGGATCACCCCCTGGTTCCAGTGACCGGACTTGGCAAAGCCCTGCTCGAAGAACCAGTGCTGAATGGGGTGGAGCGGGAACTCGCCGGTCAAACTGCCCTGCTCGCTCCTGTGGCTGACCGCCTGCTGCTGGCCGAGCTGGCGGCAGAGGCGGCGCACCGTCTTGGCTTCGAACACGTCCTTCACGCTGCAGTGCAGTCCCGCATCCCGCAACCGGGTGGTGAGCTGGATGCTGAGGATGGAGTCACCGCCCAGGCGGAAGAAGTCATCCTCCACCCCGAGCGGTTGCTTGAGCACCCCTTGCCAGATGGCAAGCACTGTCTGCTCCAGCTCGTTTTGCGGCTCGCCCTTGCCCTGCTGCCAGACGATGGCGGGCAGACGGCGCAAGTCCAGCTTGCCGTTGGGGGTGAGCGGCATCTCGGACAGCCAGCACAGGCGCGCCGGCACCATGTATT
Organism: Aeromonas caviae; assembly: GCF_000819785.1. Lineage (GTDB taxonomy): Bacteria > Pseudomonadota > Gammaproteobacteria > Enterobacterales > Aeromonadaceae > Aeromonas > Aeromonas caviae. Next base: position 27,748 of record NZ_CDBK01000098.1, read on the forward strand.
CGGGCAGGCACTCGCCGGCCCGCTGCAGCAGGGCATCGCCGTCGGGCTCCCTTGCCCCGGCCTGCAAACAGGCGTAAGCGAGCAGGCGCCCCTCCTGCACCACCACCTTGATCTGGCGAATGGCCGGGCACAATTCGGCAAGCCGGGTCTCTATCTCCCCCGGCTCGATGCGATAGCCGCGCAGCTTGATCTGCTCGTCTATCCGGCCCAGATACTGGATGTTGCCATCACGGCGCAGCAGGGCCCGATCGCCGGTGCGATAGAGGCGATGGGTACGTTCCTCATTTGTTGCATCAAAGGCCAGCTCGATAAAGGCCTCCTGGGTACGTTCCGGCAGATTGAGGTAGCCGCGGGCCAGCCCCAGCCCCGCCAGGCAGAGCTCGCCGGGCACCCCCACCGGGCAGAGGTTGCCCGCCTCGTCCAGGATCAGTGCCTTCAGGTTGTTGACCGGTCGACCTATGGTGATGGGCACCCCCGGGGTGAGCCGTGCGCAGAGCGCGGTGACGGTGCACTCGGTCGGGCCGTACATGTTGAAGAGGGCCACCCGCTCCCCCCAGCGCTCCACCAGGCTGCTCGGGCACGCCTCGCCGCCAAAGCCGATGGCCTTGAGGGAACCGAGATCCGTCGGTGGCAGCAGGTTCGCCAGCAGGGCGGTCGGCAAAATCATATGGCTGGCACCGCAAGCGATCGCGGCACTGATCACCCCCTCGCCCTGCTCGCCGAAGTGCAGGGCCGCGCCGCAGTACAGGGGCAGCAAGGCGGTCATGTTGCCCGCATCGAACGAGAGGGACATGCAGTTGAACATGGCTCCATTCTGATCAAGGGCGATGCGCTCGCCGTGATCCGCCATCAGGTTGACCAGGCTGCCCTGCTCCACCATGACCCCCTTGGGCAGGCCGGTGCTGCCGGAGGTGTAGATGATCTGGGCCAGCATGGCGGCGTCCCGAGGCAGTGCAGGCGTGCTGGTTGGCATCTTGTCCAGCGCCAGCCCGTGCAGATCGTGATACTCGGCCGTCGTGCCCGCCAGAGCCTCGCCAAGCCGCGGGTCCGGCACGCCGCCCAGCACCAGGCTGATGGATGCATCGCCTAAGATATGGGCCAGCCGCTCGGCGGGATAGGCAGGATCCAGCGGCACATAGGCCGCCCCCGCCTTCCAGCAGGCGAGCAGGGCGATGACGAAGGCCACATCGCGTCTGGCCTGGATGCCGATGGCTGCGCCCGGGGTGACGCCGCGAGCCTGCAGCCAGTGGGCCAGCCGGTTGGCTCGCACCTCCAGCTCGCCATAGGTCAACGATTGCACACCGTCGCTCACCGCCAACGCGTCCGGGCACTTCCCAGCGCGCCGCTCGATATGACAGAGCAGGGTGTCGCGGCTCGGGTAATCCGGCGGCAGGTCGGCAAGCTCGGCGGCCAGCGCGGCTTGGTCGGTGCCCGCCTCCAGCGGCAGTTGCCAGATGTCGGTCTCGGGGGCCGCCACCACGGCGCGCATCAGGTGCAGCAGGCGATCGGCATAAGCCTGGATGGTCTCTCGCTCGAACAGGGCGGTGGCAAACAGCCAGTCCACCCTGACGGAGTCCATCAGCTCGGTCACCTTGACCGAGATGTCGGTCTTGGCCGGCAGCACAGGCGAGGTCTCCTCCACCAGCTGGCAGCCGGGGATGAGATCGTTGAAGTCCACCTTGGCCTGATAGACCAGCATGATCTGGAAGATGGGGTTGATGGCGGTAGTGCGATCGGCGCCGATGGCCTCGGCCAGCGCCTCGAAGCGGTAGAGCTGGTGATCGAAGGCCGCCAGATCCTCCTCCCGGCACTGCTGCAGATAGTCGACAAAGCTGGGCTTGCCGCTGAGTTGAGTGCGCAGCACCAGCGTATTGACGAAAAAGCCCACCAGCGACTCGATCTCGTGACGCTCGCGATAGGCGAGCGGGGTGCCGATGACCACCTCCTTCTCGCCGCTCTGGCGCACCATCAGCAGGGCGAACAGGGCGTGCAGACCGATGAAGTTGGAGGTGCTGTGCCGTTGGCAGAGGCGCTTGAAGCTCTCCCACAGCTCATTGTCGATGGTGGAGAAGACCAGCTCGCCGCCACTGTCCTGATGGGCCGGGCGCGGCTTGTCGAGCGGCAGACCGTGTACCTCGGGGCTGCCACCGAGCCGGTCGACCCAGAACGGCTTGAACTCGGCGTGATAATCGAGAAAACGCGGCGAGTTGAACCAGCGGGCATAGTCGATGTAGGTGAGCGGCAGCTCGCTCACCTGCAAGGGCTCGCGGTTCTGATGGGCAAGAAAGGCGCGCTTGAGATCCGCAAACATGTTCTTGACCGACCAGCCGTCGGAGATGATGTGGTGCTGGGTGATCAGCAGCACGTGCTCGCGGCTGCCCAGCCGAATAAGATGCACTCGGCTGAGCTCCCCCTGGGTCAGGGAGAAGGGGCGTCCAATCTCCTCGCGCACCCGGCGAGCCACATAGGCCTCGCGCTCGGCAATGGCCTCTGCGCTCACGTCCTCAAGCTGCAGCTTGAAGGGCACGTGGGGCAGGATCTCCTGGGCACCCCTGCCCGCCTCGTCCTTGATGAAGCGGGTACGCATGCTGGGGTGGCGGGCAAACAGGTGGTCGAAGGCAAACTCCAGTGCCGCCGTGTCCAGCTCTCCCTTGACGCGAAAATAGACCGGCATGTTGTAGAGGTGGGAGGCCTCCTCGTACTGCTCGATAAACCAGAGCCCGCTCTGGGATGACGAGAGCGAGCCCTGCCGGGCGCCCTCGGCGGCGATAGGTTCTTCGAAAGCGGCACGGGCCGCCAGGCAACGCACCAGCTCATCCTTGTGGGCCTTGATGGTGGCGCCGATGGCCGGCGTCACCGCCTCCTTGCTCGACTGGGAGATAAGCTGGCCCTTGTCGTTCAGCGCCAGCTTGACTCCCTGCCGTTCCAGCTGTTTCAACAGCAAAATCATATTGTTCATCTGTTTCTCAAGCCTCAGGCACTCAGGGTGGCGCCGCCGTCGACGACCAGATCCTGCAGCGTGATGTGGCTGGCCAGATCCGAGGCCAGGAAGAGGACGGTATGGGCGATCTCCGCCGGGGTGGCGACCTTGCGCAGGGGGATGCCGAGCTTGAACTGCTCAGGCAACCCGGCAATGGTGCGGGCCATGGCCTCCTCGCTTGACAGCATGCCGCGCAGCATGGGGGTATCCGTCGAGCCCGGCGACACCAGATTGGCACGCACGCCGAAGGGGGCCAGCTCCAGCCCCACCGTCTGGGTCAGGCTGGTGACCGCCGCCTTGGAGGCACAATAGGCCGCCATCTGCATGCGCGGCACATGGGCGGCGTTGGAGCCGATGGTGACGATGGCACCGCGCCGCTGCCCCTTGAAGTGGGGCACCAGGGCCCGCAGCAGATAGAAGACACCGCTGGCGTTGACCGTCATGCAGTCGTGCCAGTCGTCATCGCTTAAGGTTTCGGTGGGGCCGAGACGCAGTACCCCGGCCCCGTTCACCAGCACATCGAGCCCGCCGTCCGCCAGCAGCGCTGCGCAGCAGGCGTTGACCGCCTTAGAATCGCCAATATCGAGCAGCCGGGTGGCATAGGGGTAGCCTGCATCGGGAAACGCCAGATCCAGCCCCACCACGGTGGCGCCGGCCGCCACGAACTGCGTCGCCACCTCGCGGCCGATGCCGCGCCCGGCCCCGGTCACCCAGACCCGCTTGCCAGTAAAATCAAAGGCCATTGCTTGTTGCTCCTTGCTCATCACCACACCATCTCCACGCTCTCTTCGTCCTCGGCAAGCAGGCCGTCGAGGAAACGGCAGAAGTCGTCGAGGCGCGGGTGATCGAACACGTCGGAGACCTTGACCTGCACCCCGAACTCGGCGCCGAGCCGGTTGACTATCTGGATGGTCTGCAGGGACTGGCCCCCCAGTTCGAAGAAGTTGTCCGTGGGCGCCATGGTGGCGAGCCCCAGGATCTGCTGCCAGATGGCGCCGACCCGGTTCTCGGTCTCGCTGCCCAGGGTCAGGGCTTCGCCGCCCGCCTGGTAGGCGGCCAGCAGGGCCTTGCGATCCAGCTTGTTGGAGCCGGTGCGGGGCAGCTGGTCATAGTGGCGATAGTCGGTGGGGATCATGGCTGCGGGCAACACCTTGGCCAGTTGCCCCTTGATGACCCGGCTGTCGCGCTCCGCCCCCGCCACGAAGGCCACCAGCCGGTGCACGCTGCCGATGCTCACCCCCTGCACGCACGCCTCGTCCACCCCCGGCAGGGCCAGCAGTTGGGCCTCCACCTCACCGGGCTGGATGCGATAGCCGCTTATCTTGAACTCGTTGTCGCGCCGACCCAGATAGACCAGCCGGCCATCCACCAGGCGCACCCGATCGCCGGTGCGATAGACGGGCATCTGCTCCGCGCCAACCCGCAGGGTGCCAAAGCTCCCTTGCACGCCCCCCACATAGCCGTTGGCCAGCTGCGGGCCGAGCAGCACCAGCTCGCCTTCCTTGGCGGGTTGCTCCCCCGCCCCCAGGATGAGCGCCTGCATGCCGGGCAGCGGCAGGCCGATGGGCAACTGGGCCTGGCTCGGGTCTTCCTGTTGCAGCTCCTGAGTGGTCACCACCACGGTCGTTTCGGTGGGGCCGTAGGTGTTGAACAGGCGCACATCGTTGCGGCCCTGACGCTGCCACTGGGCCAGCTGCTCGGGGTAGACCGCCTCGCCGCCGATGATGACGGTAGCCAGATTGGCAGGAATGTGGGCCTGACCCGCCGTCAGCGCCACCACCCACTCGTTCCAGAACGCGGTGGGCAGGTCGAGGTGGGTGATCCCCATCTGCTCCACCCCGGCCGCAAAGGCGGGCATGGATTCGAGCAGGGCGTCGGTGCGCAGTACTAGGGTGGCGCCGGCGCTCAAGGTGGCGAACACCTCCTCGATGCTGGCGTCGAAGTTGAAGGGGGCGAATTGCAGCATCCGCGCCTCTTCATCCAGGTGATAACGGCAGCGGGCGGCGGCGGCGAAGTGATCCAGCGCGCCGTGGCTCACCGCCACCCCTTTGGGCAGACCGGTCGAGCCCGAGGTGAACATCAGGTAGGCGACGGCGCGGCCGGCGGCCGGCTGGTTCAAGCGGTTATCGCTCACCAGATCCCCCGCCAGGAGGGTACGCCCCTCAAACAGGCTGGCCAGCTTGTGACGGTACTCGGCCTGGGTGATCAGGGTCTTGACCTCCCCCAGCCGCAGGATATGGCCCTGACGCTCCAGGGGCTGCTCGGGGTCGAGCGGCACGTAGACGGCGCCCGCCAAGAGCACCGCCAGCTGGGCGAAGATGGCCTGGGGGGTGCGGGCCAGCATGACCCCCACCTTGTCGCCGGGGACGACGCCTTCGGCCTGCAGGGCGGCCGCCATCTGTTCGGCCCTGGCCAGCAGCGCCTCGTAGCTGAAGCGGGCCTCTCCCTGCTCCAGCGCAACCTTGTCCGGGGTCTGGGCGGCGAAGTGGCAGAGCGCCTCCAGCACCGGCCGCACCTGGAGAGCTTCATCGGCGGGGCCGGCGATCAGGGCGCTGGCCCGCTGCTCTGCCAGCCAGTCGGCCTTGAGGGTTCCCAGAGTCCGGGCGGGCTCGGCCAGCCAACGTCCCAGCAGGGCAAACAGGGTATCGGCGATGACCGCCAGATCGGCCTGCTGGTAGCAGCCGGGGTTGGCGTCCAGATCCAGGCGTGGTTGGCCATCGACGCCGACCTGTACCTCGATGGTGAGATCCTCCACCGGGCCGGCGCTGATGTTGAGAATATGGGCAGATAGCGGCCCGAAGCGGCGAGCGTGATCGAACGGCATGATGTTGACCAGCGGGCCGAACAGGCGTTTGTCGCCCCCCACCAGGCCAAGGTCGCGGCGCAACAGCTCGTAGCGGTAGTGCTGGTGTTTGCGCACCCCGCGCTTGGCCTTGGCCACGGCGCCGGCGGCTCCCGCCAGATCCAGTTCTTCACCCAGTGTCAGCGCCAGCGGGGTAATGTTCATCTGCATGCAGGGCACGGTCAACGATGCCGAGCCGATGCGGTTCATCATCATCAGGCCGAGCAGGGTCTTTTCCTGACCGCTGGCAAGGGACAACTGGGCAGAGATACCGGCCAGCAGCAGATCGGGCCAGCCCAGTTTGTGCTCGTCGGCAAAGCCGGTCAGGGATTGCCAGAACGCCGCCGGCAGTGGGCGGCTCTCGCGGATAAATTCGGCCGCGATGGGGGCACGGGTCTCGCCAAAGGACTTCACCTCGGGCCAGCCTTGCAGCTGCTCCTGCCAGAAGGCGCAGGCGGCGGCGTTCTTGCCGCTCTGCTCGCGGCTCGCCTCTTCCGCCAGCACCTCCGCCAACGAACCGAAGGGGGATGGGGAGTTCATCTCACCGGCCAGCCCCTCTGCATACAGCTCGGCGATGCGCTGGAACAGCAAGGTGGTGCCAAAGCCGTCGAGGGCGATGTGGTGCACGCAGCTGTAGAGATAATCGCGGCCGGGGCCGCGCAACAGGGCGAAGCGGCAGGGCGCCTCTTGGGTCAGCTCGAACGGGCGGCGCAGATCGGCCCAGGCCCAGGCGCGGGCCAGCGCCTCGTCATCGCGCTCAAGGGAGACCTCTTCATAGGCCAGGGGCAGCTCGGCCGGAACGAAGCAGACCGCCTCCTTATCGTCTTCGAAGTGGCCCTTGAGTGCCTCGCACTCCCCCACTGCCTTGGCAAGGGCCGCGGCCAGCACTACCGCCTCGACCTTGCCGTCGAAGGCGATGCACTCGGCGGTGTTGAACATCGCCTTGTCGTCGTTGAGCAGATGTCCGGACCAGAGCCCCTGCTGGGGGATGGTCAAGGGGAAGCGGTTCATGGGGTCACCTCCAGGGCCTGGGCTGCCAGCCTGGCCTCGATGAGGCGCCACCAACCGTTGAGGGTCGGCAGCTTGGCGAGATCCACGAAGCCCAGCTCCACCCCGGCGGCGCGCCACTCGGTGAGCAGGGCCATGATCCGCACCGAATCCAGACCGTAGTCGATGAGGTTCTCGTCGGGGTCAAACTCATCTTCGTCCTCGTCGATATGACTCAGCAGCCGCGCCTTGAGCCCCTCATACGTCAGCAACGGATTGGTGGGCTGGGCGGCAGAAGCGGAAGCCGGGGCAAGGGCCAGCACCTCCTCGCAGCGGATCACCTTGCCGCAACGGGTCGCCACGTAGTCGAGCGCCATCTGGTGGTCGGCCAGGGAGAAGTCCGCCACCCCGTCCGCCAGGAAGAAGGGCTGGATGTCGCGCATGAAGGCGTCGCAGGCGGTCATCATGCAGCCAATATGGCCGTAGATGCCGCCGATGATCAGCTGATCCCGTCCCAGCGCTTTGAGCATCTGCTCCAGCTCGGAGCGCTGGAAGGCGCTGTAACGCCACTTGACCAGCACGGTGTCGTCACGCTCCGGGCGCAGCGCTGCCACCACCTGCTGTTGCTCGGGCCGCTTGTTGAGCCCCGGGCCCCACATGTCGCTCAGCAGGGCGCGATCTTCAGGGGATTGATCCTTGGGCTGGGCGGTGTAGAAGACCGGGATGCCGAGGGCCTTGCACTGCTTGCGCACGGCGGCCAGCTGCTCGGTGAGCGCCGCAATCAGCGGGCTGTTTTCGCCATAGAAGGCGGTGAAGTACTCCTGCATGTCGTGGATCAGCAGGGCTGCGCGCTTGGGATCCAGAGACCAGTCGACCTTGTTGGCCTTCCACTGGCTGGGCATGGCGTAATTGTTCAGGGTTGGGATAGCCATAACGTCATGATTCCTTACTAGTTTTTATGCTGTAGAGGCTGGTTGGCGGCGATGGCGTGCGCAATGCGCGCCCGCAGCCCCTGCTTGTCAATCTTGCCCACCGCCGTCATGGGCAGGGCGTCCAGAGTTTCGAAACGGTCGGGCAGCTTGAAATCCGCCACTCCGCGCTCGCGCAGAAACTTGCGCAAGGCCAGCGGCTTCAAGGCGGGATCCGTGCTGACGATGAAGGCGCAGCTCTTCTCCCCCATGGCGCTGTCAGGCATGGAGACCAGGGCCGCATGGGTAATGGCCGGATGGTGCAGCAGCTGGTTTTCCACCTCTTCCGCCGCGATCTTCTCGCCGCCCCGGTTGATCTGATCCTTCTGCCGCCCCACCACGGTGAGGTAACCATCGGCATCCTGTACCACCAGATCGCCGGAGCAGTAGAAACCCTCGGCATCGAACACCCGGGCGTTGTGGGCCGGGCTCTGGTAGTAGCCGCGGAAGGTATAGGGGCCGCGGGTGTGCAGGGCGCCAGGCTCGCCGGGGGCAACCGGATTGCCCGCCTCATCGAGGATGCGCACCTCGTCGTCCGGGCTCATGGGGCGGCCCTGGGTGTGAATGACCTTCTCGTCGGGATCAGAGAGCCGGGTGTAGTTGACCAGCCCTTCCGCCATGCCGAACACCTGCTGTAGCCGGCAGCCGAGCAGCGGCCCAATCTTGCTGGCCACCGCCTCCCCCAGCTTGGCGCCACCCACTTGCAGCAAGTCGAGGCTCTCGAGCTGAGTGCGCGCTGTGGGATCCGCTTCCGCGGCCTGCAGCCAGAGCGAGACCGCCGGCGGCACCAGCGAGGTGAGATTGACCCGGTGGCGGGCGATCAGCGGGAAGCAGCTGATGGGGCTGGGATCGGGGGCGAGCACCACAGTGCCGCCCGCCTCGAATACCCCGAGGGCACCCGGGGAGCTCAGGGGAAAGTTGTGGGGTGCCGGCAGGGCGCACAGATAGCGGGTATGGGAGCCGAGGCCACAGATCTCATTGCTGCGGCGCACGCTGTAGTAATAGTCGTCATGGGTGCGCGGGATAAGCTTGGGAGTGCCGGTGCTGCCGCCGGAGAGCTGGAAGAAGGCCACCTCGTTCGCCGGGGTCGGGGCAAAAGAAACGGATGGGGAGCTCCCCTCATCCCCCTCGCAAAGCCAGCGGGTCAGCCCCAACTCTCCTGCGTCGCCATCCAGCAGCACCAGTTCGGCGCCGATGCTTGCCAGCAGCTCGCTCTCGCGACCCTTGCTCGCAAACTGCGGGTGGGTCAGCGAGCCGATAAAGAGGCGGGGCCGGATCTGCTCGGCGTAAGAGGCCAGCTCCAGCCGGTTGTGGCTAAAGAGCGCGTTGACCGGCGCGATGCCGGCCTTGAGCAGGGCAAAGAACACCAGATAGAACTCGGCCACGTTGGGGAGCTGCACCAGCGCGGTATCCCCCACCCCCAGGCCGTGGCGGGCCAGATTCGCGGCCAGCCGGCTCGAGGCGGCGTCCAGCTCACGATAACTGAAGCGGCGCTCGCCGCAGAGGATGGCCTCGGCGTCGGGGGCCAGCTCGCACTGACGCGCCAGCATGGCGGTCAGCGGCTCGCCGCGCCAATAGCCCTTGGCGCGGTACAGCTGGGCCAACTCTTCGGGCCAGCGGGTATAGGGCAGGAAGCGGTTGGTATCGCTCATTGCGCCACCTCCAAATCCAGGCCCAGTGCCTTGAGCATGGTGCCCAGCTTGGTGCCGGTCTCGGCCCACTCCATGGCGGGATCCGAGCCCGCGACGATACCGGCGCCAGCAAACAGCTCGACCTGATGGCCATCGAGCACGCCGCAGCGGATCACCACAGCCCACTCGCCGTTGCCCTGGCTGTCGCACCAACCAACGATGCCGCTGAACAGGGCTCGCCGGAAGGGCTCCTGCTCGCGGATGAACTGGCGGGCCAGATCAGTGGGATAGCCGCACAGGGCCGGGGTGGGATGAAGCTGGCAGGCCAAGGAGAGCACCGATGCCTCACCGCCGTGCAGCCGGCCGGCGATGGGGGTGCCCAGATGCCAGAGGGTATCCGTGCTCATCAGCGAGGGGCTGGACGGTATCGCCAGCTCGCGGCAGTGGGGGGTCAGCACCCGGCGGATCTCGTCGATCACCAACTTGTGTTCATGCTGATCCTTGCGAGAAGCCAGCAGCTCCCGGGCCACCATTTCGTCTTGCGCCGGCTCGCTCACCCGTCTGGCGGATCCCGCCAGCGGATGGGTGAACACCTCTCCCCCGCTGACCCGCAGCAGCAGCTCGGGGCTTGCGCCCAGCAGGCGGCGGTCCTGGCCGAGCGGCAGGGAGAAGTGGAAGGCATGGGGATTCTGGGCCATCAAACGGGCCATCACCTGCGTAGGGTCGGCGGGCTGGTGCAGGGTAAGGGTGAGTTTGCGCGACAACACCACCTTCGACAGCCGACCTTGTGCAAACGCATCCAGCGCCGCGCTGACCGAGGCCTGGAATTCGCTGGCCGGCGGGGTGCTCTGCACCGAGATGACCCGGTTGGCCTCGACGGCCTGCTCGGCCGCGGTCACCGATGGCGGCTCTTTCGGGGCCAGTTTATCGCCCCGCTTATAGCGGCCGGGCACATAGAGGCAGGAAGCCTCTGCCGGGTCGAACGCAAAAGCACCGATCAGCAGAGGGTTGGTCTGGCCGGCAGCCCTGGCGGCATCGAGGGCCAGGGTTATCTGCTGTGCCAGCAGGGGCCACTCGCAGGCGGGGGTGGTGATGGGTTGCCCCAGGTCAGTGGCACTGATCGTGCCCTGACCCGAGGTAAACAAGAAATCAGGCGACATCTTCGCCTCGGCAGGTGTGCCATTGTCCATTACTCGAGTCTTCACGTAACACCCTCAAAGAAGATTCAAAATGATAATGATTATCAATTTGACTTTGTGCGGCGGTAAAATACTCGCTTTGAAATCGCGGGGTCAATGGGATTTTGCATCGCTAAAACAGGAGCTTGTCTGTGGGTATGTCGGGGATGACGCCAGGACGGGCCTGCTGGCGGTGAAGGGAAACAGCTACTCGAATGAAAACGGATTGCCATCCCCATATGGGGGATGCGACAGAAACCGGTCAGGGCGGCCCCACTGGCGGCCAACCCGCTTTGCCTCTAAGATGGCGCCACCTCTTGTGACAGCCCCGAAAATGGAACCCTCCCATGTTGAAACACCTGCTTCTGCTTCCCTTCGCCCTGCTGCTGGCGGCCTGCTCGCTGACCCAGTACAGTGTCAGCGAAGGGGAGATCAACCAGTACCTCAAGGAGCGAGTCGCCTTCGAGAAACAGCTGGGGATCCCCGGCATCATGTCGAGCAAGATCCGACTCGATGACATGCAAAGCCGCATCGGCCGCAGCCAGGCCGACAAGGTCGAGCTGGATGCCGCCGGCGAGCTGCAGGTGGCGAGCCCCCTTGGCAGCCAGCAGATGAAGATCCGCCTCTCCCTGCGGGCACGCCCGGACTATGTGGCCGAGCAGGGCGCCATCTATCTGCGCGATCTCGAATTGCTCTCCGTCAAGACCGAGCCGGCGGACGTGGGCACCGCCCTCTCCCCGCTCTTGCCCACCTTCAACCAGTCCCTCTCTCTGTTCCTCTCACAGACCCCCGTCTACCGGCTCGATGGCAGCCGCCAGAACGAGGCGCGGATCAAGGAGAAGGTCGAGGCCCTCAAGGTGGAGCCGGGCCGACTGGTCATCCCCTTCAAACTGATGTGACACCTGCCGCCGCGCCCCTCCTCTTCACCCCACCGGGGCGCGGTTTTTTTCTTCTCAAGCCCCGCCCTTTGCCCCATAATGCACACCATTCTCATTTAGATTCATGAGAAGCGTCATAATAAAATCAACAATATGGTGAGAAGGACATGAGAAAAACCGTACTGGTGCAGGCGATCGCCTGCGCACTCCTCAGCAGCGCCGCACAGGCTGCCGTCAAGGTGGAGGACAAGACGTTCAACACCGCCGCCAACATGCTGGCCTACACCGAATTCGAGCTCTCCGGCGAGCCGCTGGCCGAGGCCCTCGGTCTGGATCTGGATGTGCTGGACGCCAACCGCGCCGACGAGCCGACCCCGTTCGACTTCGCCGCCGGCATCGAATCCTATGAATACTCCGAAGAGGCAATGTACGCCCTCAACTACCAGTCCGGCATGGGCCCCCATCTGGTAAACGGGCCGCAAAACCAGGCCCGTGGCGGCACCCTGGCCGACCTGGGCAAACGGGTACTGGCCATGGCCGAGGCCGTCGGCTTCCCCGCCGATGAAATTCCCCAGGGCATGTATCCCCTCTCCCTGCCCTACGCCTCCGCCAACCCGGAGTTCGCCCAGGCCGTAAACGCCACCCCGGTCAACGGTGACCAGATCACCATCAAGACCGCCAAGGGCAACGAGAAGAGCGTCAAGACCCAGGTCCCCGCCTACTTCCGCGACTACGCCACCCTGCGCTGGAGCGGCAGTGACAACCTGCTGGTCCCGGCCGCCGTGGGCGGCATCTTGCTCAAGGAAGTGATGTGGTCCCAGGATTTCCTGGGGGGCATGCACGTAGCCGAGACCGATGAAGAGGTGGAAGCCGCGTCCGCCACCATGGATCAGGACGGCAAGCACAAGCTGGGGGTTTCTGCCGCCGACGGCTTCAACGGCATGATGCTGACCGAGCAGTCCATCGACAAGCTCGCCATCCTGCAAGGTCAGCTCGGCTTTGACGGCAAGACCCTGGGCGCCAAAATCACCCCGCAGTACGATCCGGCCAAGGGGGTTGTCTACTTCCCTCATCAGGTGAAAGTGACCGAGACCAGCAAGAATGACGCCGGTGCCATCGGCAAGCTGGAGGTCGTGGACGGCACCGCCCAGTTGCGCGACGCCTGGATGCTGCTGTGGCCCCTCTCCGAGTTCTACGCCTTCAGCGATCAGCGCACGGCCAACACCAACCAGAACCCGGCCTTCCACGCCGTGTTTGACGGTGCCCCGTTCGCCGCCTCTCCGGCTGCCAACCAGACCAACGATCTGGGCAAGGCGGTGGCGGGCAGCGATGCCTTCTCCCTGGCCCTGAACCTCTCCAACCTCACCTTCAAGAACCTGCTGGCCCTGCACTTCGAGCCCAAGGCTGGCACCCTGGTCGACAGCTGGCAGGCTGGCAAACAGGCCGGGCACGTCACCACCTTCGACGCCGCCTACGCCCTGGTCGCCCTGCAGATCTTCCAGCGCGCCCAGGATGCGCTGCCGGTGGGTTACGCCGCCGGTGACAATGGCGAGCTGAACCTCAAGACCCCGCAGGGTGAGCAGGCGATCGCACTGGTCCGCAAGCAGGCCGATTTCATCCTCGCCAACCTCAAGGGCAAGAACGGCCTGGTCCATGACGGTCTGACCCTGGGCGGCAAGCTTGACGCCGGTCAGTCCATCGACGCGCAGTTCGCCGCCATACGCGGCCTGACCGCCGCCTTCCTGGCCACCTCGGATGCCAAGTACCGCACGGCGGCGCGCGAGCTCTTCATCGCCGCCGACAAGGCCTACTTCAATGCCAAGGCCGGAACCTGGCTCGCCGGCAAGCAGGGTGAATACACCCCCTGGACCCAGGCCGCCATCTCCGGCGCCCTGCGCTCTGCCATGCTGAACCTGCGCAACGAAGGGGCCGAGAAGGCACCCGAGCTGGAGCTGGCACAGCTGACCCAGCGCTACGTGAGCTGGTTCCGCGGCACCGTCAACGGCGGCATGCAGATGGCCGAGTGGGTCGGCGACTCCGGCGAGAACGTCATCGAGGGTACCGGCAGCGACACCGACGAAGATGGCGTCCCGCAAGTGACCGCCGCCGGTGGCAAGCATGGCACCGCCATGGTGATGGCCGGCAAGGCCCTGGTCAGCGAGAAATAAATCGACCACCAATAGAAAGGGAGCCCAGGGCTCCCTTTTTTTGTCTGTGTCGACGAGGTTAGCCGAGCTTGGCCAGCATCGGCTTGGTCACCAGCACGATGCCCTGCTCGGAGCGGTAGAAGCGGCGTGCATCCTCGTCCGCGTTCTCCCCCACCACCAGGCCGTCTGGCAGCTTGCACCCCTTGTCCACCACCACCCGGCGCAAGCGGCAACCAGCCCCGATCTCGACCCCTGGGAAGATCACCGCCTGGTCCAGGGTACAGAAGGAGTGTACCCGCACGTTGGTGAACAGCACCGAGTTGAGCACGAAGGAGCCGCTCACGATGGAGCCCCCCGCGAACATGGAGTTGATGGTCATGCCGTGCTGGCCGTTTCTGTCCTGCACGAACTTGGCCGGGGGCGACATGTTCTGGCTGGTCCAGATGGGCCAGTTCTCGTCATAGATGTCGAGCTCGGGCACCACGGAGGCAAGGTCCATGTTCGCCTCCCAGAACGAATCCAGGGTCCCCACGTCGCGCCAGTAGGGTTTTTGCCCCTCCTTGGCCCCGACACAGGACATGTTGAACGGGTGGGCAAAGGCCTTGCCCTCCCCCACGATGCGCGGGATCACGTCCATGCCGAAGTCGTGCTTGGACTCCTGGTTGTGGATGTCCTCTTCCAGCAACTGGTAGAGGTACTCCGCCTCGAAGATGTAGATGCCCATGGAGGCCAGCGAGCGATCCTCGCAGCCCGGCATGGCGGGCGGATTGGCCGGTTTCTCCACGAAGGCGCGGATCTTGCGTTGCTCGTCGATGTCCATCACGCCGAAAGCCGATGCCTCGCAGCGCGGTACCTCGATACAGGCCACCGTCACCTTGGCACCGAGGCGCACGTGATCGAGCAGCATGGCGGCATAGTCCATCTTGTAGATGTGATCCCCTGCCAGCACCACGATGTACTTGGGACCGTAGTCACGGATGATGTCGACGTTCTGGTAGATGGCGTCTGCGGTGCCGCGATACCAATGCACCTCGTCCACCCGCTGCTGGGCGGGCAGCAAGTCGATGAACTCGTTCATCTGGTAGCGCAGGAAAGACCAGCCCGATTGCAGGTGGCGCAACAGGCTGTGGGACTTGTACTGGGTCACCACACCCACCCGGCGGATGCCGGAGTTGATGCAGTTGGAGAGCACGAAGTCGATGATACGGAATTTGCCGCCAAAGTGGACGGCGGGCTTGGCGCGGTTATCGGTCAACTGCTTCAGGCGGCTGCCCCGTCCCCCTGCGAGCACCAAGGCCATACTCTGATTCAATAGTTGCCGTGCTTTGGCGGTGTCTACGGGTTCTAGCAACATATCTACCTCTGCTCTGTTGGGGCTGTTTTCAACCCATCTTCGCTTTTTTTACAGACCATGAAAGTGTTTTCACTCACATTTAGTTGCATTCCGCCGGCGCTTTATCGTGGAGTTGCGTGAGTACTCATGTTTTGCGCCAGCGACTTGGTTAGAATTTCTACATCATGAACATCATCAAGGATGAAACGATGTTGAATAAACATGAGGGAAACCTGCTGCTGGTCAGCGCACTGGTCTGCATTCCCATGCTGCTGTTGCAGGGAGTGCTGCTCGCCCCCCCCGCCTCACCGCTCACCCTGCTGCTGGTCCTGATGACCACCCTGACGGGATTCGCCCTGCTGCTCTTTCTCACCCACAGCGTGCGCCGTGGGGAAAAGACGAGGCAGGAGCAACGCTGGCTGCTGGCGTTGCAGCAACGGGATCCCGCCATGCTCGACAGCGTACAGGCACAAACGGCTCTGCGCCAGCTCCTTGCGTCCTTCAATGAGGCCGAGATCGATGCCCACCGCCAGATCACCGAATTGCACAATCAGGCGACCCGGGACGAGATGACGGGCCTTGGCAACCGCCACGCCTTCCGGCGCGATCTGACCGAGCTGCTGCAACAGGAAAACACCCAGACCGCCATCCTGGTGCTCATCCGCGCCACCGAGCTCGGGACCCTCAACGCCCAGCGCGGCTTCCAGTCCGGGGATGCCTACATCCGGGACATCGCCGCCCTCATCAGCCACACCGTCAGCCGCTTCCCGGGCCACCGGGTCTATCGCATCTCGGGGGCCGATTTTGCCGTCCTGCTGCCCCCCCTGGCCCAGATCCCGCCCCATCTGCTGGGACGGGATCTGAAGATCGCCTTCGATCGCTATCAGCACGATCACGAGCTCGAGAGCGCCGCCTACTCGGGCATGACCCGCCTGAGCAGCGAGCAGAAGATAGAGGCCATTCTGGCCCGGGCGGATCTCGCGCTGGCCCGCGCCCAGACAGAGGTGGTCAATGGCTGGGCCATCCAACAGAACGACGAGGTGGTCGAGGTGCAGGGTCAGCGTCACTGGACCCAGGTGCTGACCGATCTGCTGGAGCAGGAGAGCATCAGCTTCACCTGCCAGCCCATCCAGCCCCTGCATCGCGGCATGCTCGCCTACCACGAGATCTATCCCCGTTTCAGCAGCAGCGACAGCACCGTGCTGCCAAGCGATACCCTGCTCGCCATGGCGCAGCGGCTGGACATGGTACTGCGCCTGACCCAGATGGTGATCCGCCACGTCATCCGCCAATACCGCGCTTTCGGAGGCCACAACAGCCGATGGGGCCTCAATCTGCCGGGCTCCCTGCTGCAAAACAGCGCCTTTCTCATCTGGCTGGATCACCAGTTGCAAAAAGACCCCGACATCGGGGCCAATCTGGTGTTCGAGCTCGACGAGGAGCACCTGGAGCGCAACCTGACCGGGTCCAGGCGGCTGTTCGAGCTGCTCAGGCGCCACGGCAGCCGCTCGGCCATCTGCAACTTCGGCAAGGGGATCGGCTCCTTCAGCCTGTTTCGCGAGCTCAAACCCGACTACATCAAGCTGGATCCCGGTCTCATCACCGAGCTGGAGCAGGATCTCACCAACCAGCAGTTCGTGCGGATGATCGTCGACGTCTCCCATCGCATGGGCTGCCTGGTGATCGCGGAAGGGGTGGAACAGATAGGCCAGAAGCAGATGCTGCAGAGCATGTATGTGGACGGCTTGCAGGGCTACCTCATCGCCCGGCCCCAGGAGCTGGGACCGGAGATCGGTCAGATGGGGATCTTCACGGAGACGGTTTCAGCTTCAACAGGGTCAGAATGATGTCGTTGAGCTGGCGATAACGCTCCAGCTCCTTCTGATCGTAACGGGTCGCCAGCATGGTCGGGTTGTGGCGATGCTTGAGGTAGCGGTTGATCTGCAGGCGGTTGAACCCGGCCACCTTGTAGATCTGGCCGAGCAGGGCATTGAGCTCGTCGTCCGCCAGCCCGGCCCGGGTCAGGTAATCGGGTTGGGACGGGCTCTCCTGGCGGGCCGTGACCTTCTCCAGCTGGCCACGCTCCTGCAAATAGGTGAGCCACTGCTCCACGTAGAGCGGCTTGCAGCCCCCCAGCAGATTGAAGTACCCCACGGCATCGCAGCGGCACCCGCTCAGCAGCACCAGGGCCAGCTCGTCGCTGTCACACTGAAAGCTCACCGGGCCGCTCTGGCTCCAGTCCAGCGCCTGCACCTGGATCCTCCCCTGCGCCCCCGCCTTCGTGGTCACGTCAAAGACAAACATGGCACCTCCCGATCGGCAAAGGGTTGATGATGACCCATCCCCGGGACGGGTGCAAAGGCAAATCGCCTTTTCATGGCCCATGGCGGCCATAAAAAAACCGGCCCCCCCGAAGGGGGCCGGTTCATCACAATCCGGCAGCACGGCTGACTCAGGCGTCCAGTTCCACCAGCGCCTTGGCCAGCTCGATGGGCTCGAGCTCCTGACCTTCCAGATCGGCGTTCCAGTTCGGGCCGACCAGCACGTCGTCCTCGTCCAGATCGTTGATCCAGATGTCCAGGAACTCTTCGAGCTCGATCACTTCCGGCTCGTAATCCGCCCACTCGTCCACGCAGTGCAGGCGGGCATCTCCTTCGGCGGACCAGAGCGGCATCACGTCCGCATCTTCGAACTCGGCGGAGCGGCACACCACCCAGTCTTCACCGTAGCGCAGACCCCACACCTGACCCGACTCGCGGACTTCTTCGATGAACAGCTGGAAATTGGCGTCAAGATTGTCAGTTAGTTTGCTCATGGGGTCTCTCTCTTGCAAAGCAATGGCAGGCTGTCGGCCAGGGCTGGCCGAGAATGGGGCAGATGGTGTCCCAAAAGCCCCCCAGACTCAAGCCTTATCCCGAAAAAGCGGGGAGAAAGGCCGTCAGATGCGATATTTCGCCACCAGGGCCCCCAGCTCGTCGCAGGCCAGCGCCAGTTGCCCGGATGCCTGCTCGGTCAGCCGGTTCTGGGCCAGGGCATCCGCCGCCAGCTGGGTGATGGCCACCAGCCGCTGGTTGATCTCCTCCGCCGCCCGGCTCTGCTCCGCCGCCGCCGTGGCAATCTGCCCATTCATGGCAGTAATGGTGTGGACGGATCCATCGATGGCATTGATGGCGACATCCGCATCGCCGGCCCTGTCCGCCGTCGCGCGGGAGAGCTGCTGCAACTGGCTGATGCCGCTGACCACCTTGCCGGCCCCCTCCTGCAGCCGCTGGATCATCTGCCGGATCTCGTCGGTGGAGCTGTGGGTGCGGGTCGCCAGGGTACGCACCTCGTCGGCGACCACCGCAAAGCCGCGCCCCTGCTCCCCGGCCCGTGCCGCTTCAATGGCGGCGTTGAGGGCCAGCAGGTTGGTCTGCTCCGCCACCCCGCGAATGACGTCGAGCACGGAGCCAATCTGCTGAGTCTCCTGCTCGAGGCGGCTCACCGCCTGCACCGTCTCCACCATCTCGTCCGCCAACTGGCTGATGGACTCCCGGGTCTGGACCACCACCTCGCGGCCATGCTGGGCCAGATTGAGAGCCGAGTCCGCCGCGTCGGCGGCCTGGGCCGCGTGCTGGCCCACTTCGCGGCTACTCACCGTCATCTGCTCCATGGCGCTGGCCACCCGCAGGGTATCCTGCTCCTGGCCGGTGACGATGGCGCCGGTACGCTCCACCACCTCGGCCAGCTGGTGGGCATGCACCCGGTTCTGATCCGCTATATGCTGGCTGCGGGCCACCAGCTGCGCCATCTGGCTGGCGAAGAGGTTGAAGTTGATGCTGAGCTGGCTCAGCTCGTCACGCCCCGACTCCGGCAGACGTACCCGCAGATCCCCCTCCCCCCTGGCGATGTTGCCAAGGGCCGAGACCGAGCGGGAGAGGGGCACGACGATGCTGCGCACAATGAGGCCAACCACGGCAAACAGCAGGAGGGCCAGCACCAGCCCAATCCCCAGCAGGGTGTGCAGCACCTCCCGGTACTGGGCCTCGACGTCGTCCACATAGACGCCGGTGCCGATGATCCAGTCCCAGGGGGCGAAGCGCTTGATGTAGGAGATCTTGCGTACCGGTTCGTCCACCCCCGGCTTGGGCCAGTAGTAGGCCACCTCCCCCGCGCCCTGGGCCCGGGCCAGATCGGCGAAGGCGACGAACAGCCTGAGCCCCTGCTTGTCCTCCACCCCGGAGAGATCCTTGCCGTCCAGCTCGGGTTTCATGGGGTGCATCACCATGGTGGGGTGGCTGTCGTTGATCCAGAAGTAGTCATCGTTGCCGTAACGCAACCCCTTGATCAGCGCCAGCGCCTCGGCCTTGGCGCTCGCCTCGTCCAGCTCCCCCTTGCGTACCCTGGCTTCCAGCCCTGCCACCAGGCTGTAGGCGGTCTCCACCTGGGCCTGGGTCTGGCGGCTCTTCTCACCCATCAGCCCCTGCTGATAGATCTGCAGGCAGAAGAACAGCAGCAGTCCCAGCAGCGCCAGCACCATCAGGGTCACCAGCGACAGACGCCGACCGATACTCCATTGTCTCAACATACCCTCGCCCCGCAGCAGCTACATATCCTTAACACAAGGTATGCCGCCGCGACGCGGGCTGTCCACGATGTCAGCAAAAGCGATGCCAAAAACATGATCCAGCCCCAAAAACAAGAAAGGATGCCAAGTGGCACCCTTTCTCGTGGTCGACAGGAAGAGGTATCACCGCTCCCAGTACACCTCTTCCAGGCTGTCTTCCTTCTCCGGCAACCCGCGGGAGAGGCGCGGGCTGCTCTGGGCCAGCACCTCGTAGCTCACCCGGTTGGCGTACTTGCACACCTGGGCCAGAGAGGAGTAGGTCAGGAATTCCGAGAGATGCTTGGCGGAGTTCGGCACGTTCATGCGGTGGTAGGCGTTCGCCACCATGTCGTGCAGCACGGCGGACAGCGCCCCGTCCCCTGCCCCGTTGGTGTTCTTGATCTTCTCCGGGCCGCCCATGTAGGGGGAGATGTGGGAGTAGATACGCGCAGGCTTGCGGCACTTGTCCCGGGCCATGGGGCGGCTGAACTCGTACATGTTGAACTCGGGGATGACGCCGGGCAGCAGGGTGTGGGTGGTCTCGCGCTTGTAGTCCTCGTCGGTGTAGCTCGCCATGTAGAGGCCGATGGGGCCGGCGGTGCAGAGCACCATGTCCGCCCAGTCCAGCGCCTTGTCGGCCGCGCCGAGGGGATCCTTTATCCCGGTCAGGGCCTCCGCCTCGTCCTCGTTCATGGCGAGCACGGTCACGTTCTCGCTGATGAAATCGCGCCACCACTGGGGATTCTCGTCGATGACGAAGCGGGTGCCCAGGGTCAGCACCACGGGCACCCCGGCCTCGCGGGCATAGCGCACCGCGGCCATGGCGGCCTCCTTCATGGGGGTGCCGTCGGCGCCGCGCACCAGGTAGGCGGTGATCACCAGGGCCGAGGCCTCCTTGATGATGGTCTCGGGGATGTGGTCCACATCCAGGTGATCCATCTTGCCGGCGTTGATGCCAAAGCTGCGCTCTCCCCCTTCGGTGATGAAGGTGAAGCAGCGTCCGACCGGGCCGTCCACCGGCTGCAGGTAGTCGAGGTTGACCCGGGAGGAGGTGTTGCACAGATAGCGGTAGGCATAGCTGCCGATGCGGATGTCCTGGCTCATGACGCCAAGCAGGATGGAGTGAGAGTCCGCCAGCACGGAGTAGTTGTGCATGGTGTTGCCGATGGTGCCACCGGCAAATTCGCTCACCACCATGTTGTTGGCCTTGAGCTCGTCGTAGACCAGCTCCGCCACCTCGTCGGAGATGAGCATGGAGTGGCCCTTGCTCAGGCCGTACCGGTTCAGGAAGTCTTCGTCCACATGGGCTTCGATATCCACCAGAGTCTGATCGATGCCCACTACATAGGCCTTGCCCAGTTCGGTGAGCTGGGAGTTCTGCGGGATCAGGGGATCACGTCTGTCGACCGGGAAGTAGTGTTTGGACTTGCGCTGACCGGGAAATTTCATGGCAATCTTCTGTGCTCTGGGGAAAAGAGGGGCGGGATTTTAACACAATCCACCACGCCGAAAAGTCGCACGATTGAATTTTGAGGTCAGTATAGACAAGGGCTTGCGAGGAAAACGTTTGACTTGGCTGCCACAAAAAACCACCCCGTGGCGGGGTGGTGTTGCGGGATGACATTCAGCTTGCCGAGAGCCCCTGCACCAGGGCCAGCACCGAGAACATCCCCAGCGACAGCCAGAAGAAGAGGGTGCCGAAGAGGCGCGGCATGTTGGGAGCCCTGGGGATCTGGATGCCGATGGCATGCAGGATGCGACCCACCAGCAGCAGCACACCGCCCAGGTGCAGCCAGAGCGACCCGACCCCCGCCAGTTCGCACAGGGCCATCAGCAGCAGAGTGAGGGGCACGTACTCGGCAAAGTTGCCGTGGGCGCGGATCGCGGCCAGCATCTCGGGGGCTTCCCCCTCCCCTATCATCACCCTGAACTGGGCGCGGCGCTTGACCACCCAGAAGGAGAGCAGCAGGAACAAGAGCCCGAGCAGGCCGGCGTAAATCAGCGTGATATGCATCATCAGGACACTCCTTTATCGTTGAATCCGAACGTCCGCCACGTCGGGCACCGGATGAGAACGGCCATCATGCCAGCTCGCGACAGATGAGGGAAACCATCATGCGGATATGGGCCTGATCGCTGTTGAGGGCCGGGATGTATTCAAACTGCTCGCCACCGGCGGCCATGAAGATCTCCCGGTTCTGCACCTGGATCTCCTCCAGGGTCTCGAGGCAATCCGCCGAGAAGGCCGGGCAGATGACATCGAGCCGCTTGACGCCGCGAGAGGGCAATTCGCCCACGGTCAGGTCCGTGTAGGGCTTGAGCCACTCCTCCTTGCCAAAGCGGGACTGGAAGCTCGCGGTCCACTGCTCCGGGGCCAGCCCCAGCGCCTCCGCCAGCAGGGCGGCGGTGCGTCTGCACTGATGACCATAAGGATCCCCTTCCCGCTCGTAGCGCTCGGGAATGCCGTGGAAGGACATCAGCAGATGCTCCCCCTGGCCGTGCTGCTCCCAGTGGCGACGCACGCTCATGGCCAGCGCCTGGATGTACTCCGGGTGGGCATGGTAATCGCGGATGAGCCGCACCACCGGCAGATTGCGCTCGGTTTTCATCGCCCTGGCCCAGGCGTCGAACACCGAGGCGGTGGTACTGACCGAATACTGGGGATAGAGCGGCAGCAGGATCACCCGGTTGACCCCCTGGGCCTTGAGGGCCTGCCAGCCATCGGCCAGCGACGGGGCGCCATAGGTCATGGCGAGCGCCACCGGCACCTCGACCCCTTCCCGCTTGAGCTCGTGCTCCAGGGCCGCGCGCTGCTGCTGGCTGATGACCATCAGAGGGGAGCCCTGCTCGGTCCACACCTGCTGATAGAGCTTTGCCACCTTGGGGGAGCGGGTCGGCAGGATGATGAAGTGAAGCAGGGGGCACCAGAGGTAGCGCGGCAGGTCGACGACCCGCTGATCGTGCAGAAACTGGCTGAGAAACGCCTTGACCGCCGCCGTGGTCGGCGCGGCCGGGGTACCCAGATTGACCAGCAAGATCCCGGTTTTCGTGGTCACGTTAGCATCCTGTCGTTCTGTGTCGTGGGAATGGAATGCAAGAAAGGGCCCGGTATGGACCCTTTTCTCACTCTCGTCGCCAGCCGGCGAACGGCTGCGTCCTGCCGGCCCTGAATGGCTTAACCGAGAATGGCGGCCAGTTGCTGGCTGACCAGATCCACCGGCTGGGTGCCGTCGATCTTGACGTAACGGGTGTTGCCCGCTTCCGCTTCCTTGCCGTAGAAACCGATGAGCGGCGCGGTCTGCTGATGGTAGACATCCAGACGCTTGCGCACTGTGGTCTCTTCGTCGTCGGCACGGATCACCAGATCCTCGCCGGTCACGTCATCCTTGCCTTCCACTTTCGGCGGGTTGAACACCACGTGGTAGGTACGGCCGGAGCCGGAGTGCACGCGGCGGCCGCTCATGCGCTTGACGATCTCTTCGTCCGGCACGTCGAACTCCAGCACGAAGTCCACGGTCACACCGGCATCCTTCATGGCTTGCGCCTGGGGAATGGTGCGGGGGAAGCCGTCCAGCAGGAAGCCGTTGGCGCAATCCGGTTGCGCGATGCGTTCTTTGACCAGGCCGATGATGATGTCGTCGGAGACGAGCTGACCTGCGTCCATCACGGCTTTGGCCTTGAGGCCCAGCTCGGTACCCGCCTTGATCGCCGCACGCAGCATGTCGCCGGTGGAGATCTGCGGAATACCGTGTTTTTCCATGATGAACTGAGCTTGGGTACCCTTGCCGGCGCCCGGAGCTCCCAACAGAACAATGCGCATACACGCTCCTAGTTGATTGGTTATTCAATTCTTGAGAAGGCAAAAAACTACACGTTTTCGCCCGTATTAACAAGCTCGCCCCGTGTGAGTGGCCAGATTATCACCACACTCCCGCCCCGTCTCTGCGACCAAAGACGCAGACGACGACCACGAAAAATGATTGAAAATGCAGCAGCGCACCAGAGGGGAACGGCCAAAAAAAAGCCCACTGTCATGCAGTGGGCCAATCACAATCACATCACGCCTGGAGTAGCAGACGGTTGATACGGGAGACGAAGCTCGCCGGATCATTGAGGCCGCCCTGCTCCGCCAGCTGGGCCTGCTCGTGCAGGAGGGAGACCCACTCGCCAAACAGGCTCTCATCCTCGATGGTGCCGAGCTTCTTCACCAGGGCATGGTCCGGGTTGAGCTCCAGGATGTACTTCTGCTCCGGCACCGGTTGACCGGCGGCGCGCATCAGCTTGATCATCTGGGTGCTCATGCCGTGGGCGTCAGTGACGATGCAGGACGGCGAGTCGGTCAGACGGTGGGTGACGCGCACCTCTTTCACCGCCTCCCCGAGGCTCTTCTTGACCCGCTCCACCAGACCGGCGTTGGCTTTTTCGGCCTCTTCCTGCGCCTGCTTGGAGGCGTCGTCTTCCAGATCCCCGAGATCCAGTTCGCCACGGGTGACGGAGACCAGCTGCTTGCCGTCGAACTCGGTCAGGTGGCTCATCAGCCACTCGTCCACCCGCTCCCACATCAGCAGCACTTCGACGCCCTTCTTGCGGAAGATCTCGAGGTGCGGGCTGTTCTTGGCAGCGGCATAAGAGTCGGCGGTGATGTAGTAAATCTTCTGCTGACCTTCCTTCATGCGGCCAACGTAATCCTCGAGCGACACGGTCTGGGCTTCGCCCTCGCCGGCGGTGCTGGCAAAGCGCAAGAGCTTCGCGATCTCTTCCCGGTTGGCGTAATCCTCGGCCGGGCCCTCTTTGAGCACATTGCCGAACTCGCTCCAGAACTTGGCGTACTTCTCGCCATCCTCTTTCGCCAGCTTGTTGAGCATGGTGAGCACGCGCTTGGAGCAGGCCTTGCGCAGGGAGGCGGTCACCTTGTTGTCCTGCAGGATTTCACGGCTGACGTTGAGCGGCAGATCGTTGGAATCCAGCACCCCTTTCACGAAGCGCAGGTAGGTCGGCATGAACTGCTCGGCGTCGTCCATGATGAAGACGCGCTGCACATAGAGTTTCAGGCCGTGCTTCTGCTCGCGGTTGTAGAGATCGAACGGCGCGCGGGCCGGGATGTAGAGCAGGCTGGTGTACTCCTGGGCCCCTTCCACCCGGTTGTGACCCCACAGGAGCGGGTCTTCGAAGTCGTGGGCGACGTGCTTGTAGAACTCCTGATACTCCTCGTCCTTGATATCTTTCGGGTTACGGGTCCACAGTGCAGTGGCGCGGTTGACCTGCTCCCACTCCCCCGGGGTGCCGACGATGGTTTCACCATCCTCTTCGCGATCCGGCGTGCCCTCTTTGTACATTTCCACCGGCACGCTGATGTGGTCGGAATATTTGCTGACCACGGAACGCAGACGCCAGTCGTCCAGGAACTCCTCTTCATCGCTGCGCAGGTGCAGGATGACGTCGGTGCCGCGACCAGCTTTGGTCACGTCAGCCACGGTGAAGGAGCCTTCCCCTTGTGATTCCCACTGCACGCCCTGCTCCGGCGCGGTGCCGGCGGCGCGGGAGACCACGGTCACCTTGTCGGCCACGATGAAGGCGGAGTAGAAGCCCACCCCGAACTGGCCGATCAGCTGGGAATCCTTGCCCTGGTCACCGGAGAGGTGCTTGAAGAACTCGGCGGTGCCGGACTTGGCGATGGTGCCCAGGTGCTCGATCACCTGGTCACGGGTCATGCCGATGCCGTTGTCCGAAATGGTCAGGGTCTTGTTCTCTTTGTCCACCACCAGGCGCACGCGCAACTGGCCGTCGTTTTCGAACAAAGAGGCATCGGAAAGCGCCTTGAAGCGCAGCTTGTCCGCCGCATCGGAGGCGTTGGAAATCAGCTCGCGCAGGAATACTTCTTTGTTGGAGTAGAGGCTGTGAGCCATCAGGCTCAGCAGTTGTTTGACTTCAGTCTGAAAGCCGTGGGTTTCGGCGTGAACACTTTGGGTCATCGACCAGTCCTCAAAACGTCGGGTTGAACAGATTCCCAAGCTAGATGGGGTTGGCCTTTCAAATATCAAGGGGCTTGCGTGCAAACTTGAGAGCAAATTTGCACACAAGCCCCTCGCTTGGCCCACACAGGCAACCCCCTCCCGGCCTCCCCCTTCACAAGGGGGAGGTGCACTGCCATCCCCTGTCTGGCGAGGAGGGTCAGATTGGGATCGAGCGTGGAGCCAATGGCGGGGTCAGCCTTGCTCTCCCCTGCCAAGGGGAGGACTGAGGTGGGGTTCGTTGCTTTCTCCCCTGCCAAAGGGAGGAGTGGAGCAAGATCCATTGCTCCCTCCCCTATCAAGGGGAGGGCCGGGTTGGGTTCGTTGCTTTCTTCCCTGCCAAAGGGAGGAGTGGGGCAAGATCCATTGCTCCCTCCCCTGCCAAGGGGAGGAGTGGGGCAAGATCCATTGCTCCCTCCCCTGCCAAGGGGAGGGCCGGGGTGGGGTCCGTGGTGTCTTTAGCTCAGGCGCTGGCGCCCCATCAGGGAGTGGGAGAGCGTGGTGCCATCCACCAGCTCCAGCTCCCCGCCCACCGGCACGCCGTGGGCGATGCGGCTCACCTCCACCCCGGCGGTGCGTGCCATGTCGGCGATGTACCAGGCGGTGGCATCCCCCTCGATGGTGGGGTTGGTGGCGAGGATCAGCTCCTTGATCTGCTCCTCCTTGAGGCGGCGCTCCAGGATATCGAGCCCCAGCTCCTCGGGGCCGATGCCGTCAAGGGGCGACAGGTGGCCCATCAGCACGAAGTAACGGCCGGAGAACTGGCCGGTCTGCTCGATGGCCGCCACGTCCGCCGGGCTCTCCACCACGCAGAGCAGGCCGTTCTCCTCACGCTTGGGATTGGCGCAGATCTCGCAGCGATCGTTCTCGGTAAAGGTGCGGCAGTGGCTGCAATGACCTATTTCGGTGAGCGCCCGGTTGAGCAGGGAGGCCAGACGCAGACCACCGCTGCGCTCGCGCTCCAGCAGGGTGAACGCCATGCGCTGGGCGGACTTGGGGCCCACGCCCGGCAAGACCTGCAGCGCCTTCATCATCTCATCGAGCAGGGGACTGAATTTCATGGGGATATCCTTTAACGCCGCGCCGAAGGAGTGATTCGACCCGCTTGCCTGAAGCGGCGCCGACTCCTCCATCCGAACCTATCTTGTTGGCGCAGGACTATACCCGAGCCGGCCCCGAGCGCCAATGGCCGATCCCGCCACAGTGCCTGACGGCCCAACATCACCCCGGTCGGGGCGCAGCATTGAGCGGCAACCTCCCTTTCCCCTCTTCCCACAACCCAGATCACACCATGATTGCCAAACCAATTCCGGGGAAACCGGGAAACCCTCCCAGATTGCCCCAACTCACTCCCCACCAGCCTCCAGACAAGCCAGCACGGCCAGAAACCAGGCCCACATTGTTTGGTTTTTCTATTCGATAACCAGTTATCGTTTAACAAAACCAAACAATGAATGCCCTCTTGAGGTCCCGATTTATGACGTTGCGCCGGTTTTCAACGGCTCCCCCTTCTGTTTTTTCACTAGCCGATTAGTATGACTCACGCGACAACCAGCTCCGTTGAGGCCGTTACTAGGGAACGGCAAGATTTTGCAGTGCAGACTAAAGGCGCGGGCTGTGGGAATGAACTTAGGAGCAATAGTAAAAATTGGACACCATCATTACTTCCTTTCTTCATAATATATAACCATTAAAAATATTTAATAAGGAAACGAAAATTGCTGTTATCAAATACAAATAATCTTCAAGCGGAGCATCTAAAACGTATCATTCAAAACTGTGGTGACCGAGTTATTATCGTTTCGCCATATCTTGCAGATGACATGAAGTCATTTCTCAACCATTTTGATTTTTCATCAACCAAAAAAATAGAATTAATAACCACATTCAAGCCAAGAGATATCGAACAAATAAAAAAACCATTTCAACTAAGAGACTTCTATAGTTTTTTCGATGAGAAACATCCGAATATTACCTGCAAAGTACATATTGATAACAATCTACATGGTAAATTATATTTTTCACTTGGCATAAATAAAGAACTAATACTAACATCAGGAAACTTCACCACTAACGGTATATTTAACAACCATGAATGGGGAGTGCTTATTAAAGATGCTAGCCTAATAGAAGACGCATTGAACCAAGTATTCGATTTGATTGAATACCCCGATGTTACTCGTTTCCAAGTTGAACGAGCATGCCAATTTGCAGATGTGTATTTAGGAAACAATCCTCATTGGATAGAAAAAGATAGTATTAGCTATGATATATTAAGCTCTGTATACTCAGATTCCGATTCAAATAACTACGAAACAAAATACTATCTGAAACCTATCGGCCATAAAGATTCCCCAATCACGTTGGATGACAGACGTGATTTTTCAGATTTACATCAAAATTTACACTTTTCAAAAAAGAAACCCAAAGGAATAAAGAAAGGTGATGTCATCATTACAACAGCTATCGGAGCTGGATCATTATTGTCCTATTTTAAAGTTACTAGCGGCTTGCAAAGTGTAACTGACTCTCAGGTTAAAATTAATCCATGGATGGAACGCTGGCCATGGTACCTAGAGGGGAAAAACAACAGCGTTAATTTTGGAAGAAAATGGTGGGAGTATAATTTAAGAAGACAAGATATGTTATCCGAATTCCATGATAAATACCCAGGAAAGTCTGTAACTTACGCTGGAGGATTAACTCTTGGAACTATTAACATGGGTAGTGATAAGGTTCAGCTTTCTGAAGTATTTGCAAAATTCTTGATATCTAAGATTGAAGAGTATAATAATTGATGTTTTGGGGAGTGTAATAAGTGAATTTCATTTCAGCGCTAATAATGGTGCATTTCACTTCGTTCATTGCCCCCTACATTCCCACCCTCTATTTATGCCCTCACTTTATAGTGGCTGTCTTTACTGCGGTCACTTCTCTTCCCGACCATTCTCCATCCAGCCGATGAAATAAAGACTCCATTGCTACCCAAGCCTTCCCTCTCTGTCGCTCCTGCCGATAATTTATTGGTCAACATTTTATCGCCCGTTTTTCAATCCGTTTGATTGAAAAGACTGGCTAAAAATGGCTGCTTAGCAAAAACAAACACTTGCTCGCTGCACGGGGGCCTATTTCAATCAAGGAGTAATTAATAACCTCGTTCAAAAGTCTTTTTTGATTATTTATACCTGAACATACTCCCACAGACTCTGTGTCATCATAAGCTGAATCGCAGATAAACAGACTGTGTCCATGATGAGCCTCCTATTTATATCCAGCTAACCCCCGCTCCCATCGCAATCCTGAAGATCCTCCCGAACGACTATCCGTGAACTCCCGGTAGTACGGGGCCCCTGTGTTGGCAGCCATGCCACCGGCAATCTGACAAGATAATTTCATGAACTGTACTAACAAACCCGCCCTGCCCGGCGTCATGCTGGCGGCGATCGGCGTGGTCTATGGCGACATCGGCACCAGCCCGCTCTATACCCTGCGCGAGTGCCTCTCCGGCCAGTTCGGTTTCGGGGTGGAGCCCGCCTCCATCCTGGGCTTTCTTTCGCTTATCTTCTGGCTGCTGATCCTGGTGGTCTCGGTCAAGTACCTCTCCTTCGTGATGCGGGCGGACAACGCGGGCGAAGGGGGCATACTCACCCTGATGTCGCTCGCGACCCGCAACACCCCGGAAAAATGGACGCCGGTGCTGATCATCCTGGGGCTGATTGGCGGCAGCTTCTTCTATGGCGAGGTGGTGATCACCCCGGCCATGTCGGTGATGTCGGCCATCGAGGGCCTGAAGATAGTGGCGCCTTCCCTGGACGCCTACATAGTGCCGCTCTCGGTGCTGGTGCTGACCCTGCTGTTTGCCATCCAGAAACACGGCACCGCCGCCGTGGGCAAGCTGTTTGCCCCCATCATGCTGATCTGGTTCCTGACCCTGGCGGTGCTTGGCCTGAATAGCATCCTCCAGCACCCCGAGGTGCTGGGGGCGCTCAACCCGGTCTGGGCGCTGCGCTTCTTCATGACCTATCAGAGCGCCTCCTTCTTTGCCCTGGGCGCCGTGGTGCTGGCCATCACGGGGGTGGAGGCGCTCTATGCGGACATGGGCCATTTTGGCAAGAGCCCCATTCGCCGCGCCTGGTTCATGGTGGTGCTGCCATCGCTAGTGCTCAACTACTTCGGTCAGGGGGCCTTGCTGCTCGGCAATCCCGAGGCCATCGCCAATCCCTTCTTCCTGCTCGCGCCGAAATGGGCCCTGCTGCCCTTGCTGCTGCTCGCGACGCTCGCCACCGTCATCGCCTCCCAGGCGGTCATCTCCGGGGTCTTCTCCCTCACCCGGCAGGCGGTGCGGCTCGGCTATCTCTCCCCCATCCGCATCGTGCACACCTCGGAGCAGGAGTCCGGCCAGATCTATATTCCGGTCATCAACTGGCTGCTCTATCTCTCTGTGGTGATCGTCATCATGAGCTTCGAGCACTCCAGCAACCTGGCGGCGGCCTATGGCATCGCCGTCACCGGCACCATGGTGCTCACCTCCATCCTCTCCTGCTCGGTGGCCCGCCACAGCTGGCACTGGCGCAAGCCGCTGGTGGCCACCCTCTTCGCCCTGCTGCTCGCCATCGACGTCCCGCTGTTTGCCGCCAACCTCGCCAAGATCTTCTCCGGCGGCTGGCTGCCGCTCACCCTGGGAGCCGTCATGTTCACCCTGATGACCAGCTGGAAGAGCGAGCGCTTCCAGCTTATTCGCCGCCTGAACGAGCACGGCAACTCGCTGGAGCCCATGATAGCGTCCCTCGAAAAATCCCCGCCGACCCGGGTGGCGGGCACCGCCGTCTATCTGTCGCGGGTGGTCAACGTCATCCCCCATGCGCTCTTGCACAACCTCAAGCACAACAAGGTGCTGCACGAGCGCGTCATCCTGCTCACCCTGAAGGTGGAGGATGTGCCCTGTGTCCACAACGTGCGCCGAGTCTGCATCGAGCAGCTCTCCCCCACCTTCTGGCGGGTGGTGGCGAGTTACGGTTGGCGCGAGACCCCGAACGTGGAGGAGATCTTCCACCGCTGCAACGCCGAGGGGCTGAGCTGCCGTATGATGGAGACCTCCTTCTTCATGGCCCATGAGTCCCTCATCATGAAGGAGCGCCCCTGGTACCTCTATCTGCGGGGCAAGCTCTTTATGCTGCTGCAGCGCAACGCCCTGCGGGCGCCGGATCAGTTCGAGATCCCGCCCAACCGGGTCATCGAGCTGGGATCCCAGGTGGATATCTGATGGCGGGCGCCGGGCCCAAGGTCATGGCACGCAAGAGGGAGGCAACCGCCTCCCTCTTTCATTGCTGAGCGCCTCTCTCTTCCGCCCGGGATCTCGAGCCGCCAGTAGACGTGGCGCCCCTCACAGGATCGCAAAGAAGCGCCGTATCTGGCACTCAAACCGGTGCGAGATCAAGGTAATGGGGGCCACTGACCCGATAAACTTGGCCCCCGTGACAGGGCGAGGGCCTCCTCTGCCTGTCAAGGCTACGCCCCTTCTATCGCGACGCAGCCCGTTGCCCCCCGTTCGTTGCACCCGATGGCCCATGCCGTGGCGGCAGGCCAGCAGATGGGAGTTCGATATCGCATGACACCCCCCAGGATGATCGTCGGATGGCCGCCCCTGTCGGCCCTCCCCAGCCTCCCTGTCATGAGGGAGGGTTCCCTGCCCCCCGGTTACCAGGGAGGGGCGCTGGCCCCTCTTTGGATGGCGCCATGACCACGTCGACACGCCTTCGACTGCGCCGGGAATTTCATATAGACGGTATCGTGCAGGGGGTCGGCTTTCGCCCCTTCGTATATGGGCTGGCGCTGCGCCACGGCCTTGCCGGCTATGTGTTGAACGATGCCAACGGCGTCACCATTGGCGCCGAAGGCTCCGCCGAGCAACTGGCCAGCTTTGCCCGCGAACTTCGAGAACTGGCGCCGCCGCTTAGCCGCATCGATCATTTCAGCGAGCGGGAACTGCCCCTCGCTCATGATCCCGACTTCGATGGCCAATTTCATGGCCAGTTTCGAATTAAAGCGAGCCAGCAGCAGAGCGCGGCCACGGTCGCCATTTCGCCGGATCAGGGGATGTGCGAGGCGTGCGCCAACGATGTGGTCAACCCTGCGGATCGCCACCATCGCTACCCCTTTACCAACTGCACCCACTGCGGCCCGCGCTACACCATCATCCGCCGCCTCCCCTACGACAGACCCCACACCGCCATGGCCGGCTTTGCCATGTGCCCGCGCTGTGCGGCGTCCTATGAAAACCCGCTGGACAGACGCTACCACGCCCAGCCGGTGAGCTGCCCCGAGTGCGGGCCTCATCTGACCTGGCGCAGCGGCCGCGGCGATACGCTGGCCGAGCGCGAGGATGCCCTGCACGAAGCTGCACGTGCCCTGCAAGCGGGAGCACTGATCGCAGTCAAGGGAATGGGTGGGTATCACCTGATATGTGATGCCCGCAATGAACAGAGTGTGGCCAGATTGCGAACGCTCAAGCGGCGCGCTCGCAAACCGCTGGCGGTGATGATGGGCTCCCTTGCCGAGGCAAAACTGCATGTCACCGGCAGCGAAGACGAGTGGAAGCTGCTCACCTCTCAGGCCAGACCCATCACCTTGCTGCGCAAGCGCAAAAATGATGATCGGTCGTCAGAATCCCGACTGACAACGGCGCCGCTGGCCGAGGGGATCGCCCCCGGCATTCCCTACCTTGGCATCATGCTCCCCTATACCCCGCTCCATCAGCTGCTGCTGGATGCCTGCGCCATGCCGCTGGTGGCCACCAGCGCCAATGGTCGCGGCAGCCCGATCCTTATCGAGTGCGAGGCGGTGGTCAGGGAACTCGGCAGCGAGATTGACGGCATCCTGGATCACAACCGCCCCATACTGCACCCGTGCGACGACAGTCTGGTGCAGTGGGCAGGCGGGCGGCGCCAGACGTTGCGCCTCGCCCGGGGCTATGCCCCCTGCACCCCCAGCCTGCAAGAGGCGGTCAGGGTGCCGCTCTTGGCGGTCGGGGCGCAGCAGAAGAACCAGCTGGCGCTCGCCTTCGGTCGCCAGCGCATCTACAGCCCCTATATCGGCGATCTGCACAGCCTGCCGATGCAGGAGCACTTCGAGCAGACCCTGGCGACCTTTCGCGAACTCTACGATCTCAACCCCGAACTGCTGGTCTCGGATCGCCACCCGGGCTATCTCAGCCATCAGTGGGCCAAAGGCTATTGCCGCGATCACAATGCAACCCATCTCGAGGTGCAACACCATCACGCCCACCTGCTGGCAGTGATGGCCGAGCACGACATCACGGGCCCGGTGCTGGGGGTGGCCTTCGATGGCACCGGCCTTGGCGATGACGGCACCCTCTGGGGCGGCGAGCTGCTGATCGCAGACGTTCAGGGATTTGAGCGGGTTGCCCACCTCAGGCCTTTCAAGCTTGTCGGCGGCGAGGCGGCCATTCGCGAGCCAGTGCGCCAGTTGCTGGGGCTGCTGTTTGAATCTTATGGTGTGGATGAGATCAAGGCCCTCCATATTCCGGCGATCAAGCAACTGCCCCTTAAGCGGATCAACAACCTGCACCAGCTCTGGCATCTCGGTCGCAACGCCCCCTACACCAGCTCCATCGGTCGGCTGTTCGATGCGGTGGCGGCGCTCTTGGGAGTGATCGATACCCCGGATTACGAGGGCGAGGCCGGGCTCCTGCTGGAGGCAGCAGCCTTGCAGCTGGCCCCCGATGAACATCCCTTCCCCCTCGCCTTTGATCTCAGCCAATCAGCGGAAGGGCCGCTGCAGATCGAGTGGGCCGAGCTCATCAATACCCTTGTCAGCGAGCGGCGCCAAGGCACCTCCACCGCCCGCCTGGCCGCCGGTTTTATCCGCGCTATCAGCAATCTGGTCATCGCCCTGGCCGAGCGCTTCCCCGGCTATCCGGTGGCGCTCGGGGGCGGCGTGTTTCAAAACCGGGTGCTGATGGACCAGCTGGTGCCCGCTCTCGAAGCCGCCGGCCGGCAGGTATTGACCAGCGAAACCCTGCCGCTCAATGACGGTGGCATCGCCGCCGGTCAGCTCTGGTTTGCCATCCACCATCTTGCTACGCACCAGCCTGCCACAGCCGGTTGTACCACCTTGTCGGAGTCCTGAAATCCATGTGTCTATCCATCCCCTCTCAGGTGGTGCAACTGCACCCCGAAGATAACTGCGTCACCGTCGACACCCTGGGGGTGCAGCGGCGCGTCAGCTGCATGCTGCTCGAAGAGCCTCTCAACATTGGCGACTATGTGCTGCTCCATATCGGCTTTGTGATGAGCAAGATTGACGAAGCGGAGGCGCAGGCCAGCCTCGAGAGCTTCCGCCAGATGGTGGCCCTGATGCCCAAACAGGATATCTTGCCATGCTGACCCTCAATGATCTCTTTCAGGGCTTTCGCCAGCCAGAGGTGATCCGCGCCCTCGCCGCCCAAATTAATGAACTGGCAAAAGATCTGCCCGAACCGCTGCGGGTGATGGAGGTGTGTGGCGGCCATACCCACACCATCATGAAGTACGGCCTGCACCAGCTGCTGCCCGCCAGCATCGAGTTCGTTCACGGCCCCGGCTGCCCGGTCTGCATCATGCCCAAAGAGCGCATCGATCAGGCCATCGAGCTGGCCCGCCAGCCCAACGTCATTCTGGTCACCCTGGGGGACATGATCCGGGTGCCGGGCTCCAAAGGCACGCTGGCCCAGCAACGGGCCAAGGGGAGCGATATCCGCCCGGTCTATGACCCCCTCGATACCCTGCGCATCGCCCGTGAGAACCCGGAGAAAACCGTGGTCTTCTTCGCCATCGGGTTCGAGACATCTACCCCGATGACCGCCGCCTTGCTGGCTGCCGCTGAAGAGCAAGGGGCCCTGAACCTGCTGTTGCATATCAACCATGTGCTGGTGCCCCCCGCCATTCATGCGGTGATGGCCGACGGGGTGGCCAAGGTGAACGCCTTTATCGGCCCCTCCCACGTCAGCGTCATCACCGGCGCCGATATCTACCTGCCCATCGTCGATCGTTATCAGGTGCCTGTGGTGGTGAGCGGTTTCGAGCCGGTGGACGTGATGGAGGCGCTTTTGATGATGGTGCGCCAGAAGGTCGAGGGTCGCTACGCGCTGGAGGTGCAGTACAGCCGCGCCGTCACCGCCAGCGGCAATAAAGCGGCCCAGCGGCTGGTCGAGCGCTTTTTCGAGACCCGCGAGCACTTTCGCTGGCGAGGTCTGGGGGATATCAATGCCTCCGCCCTGCGCCTGCGCGATGCCTTTGCCAGGCGCGATGCGGAGCACCACTTTGCGCTCAATCAGACTCCCATCGATGACCACAAGGCGTGCCAGTGCGCCGATATCCTGCGCGGCCTGGCCAAACCGAACCAGTGCAAAGTCTTTGGCCGGGGCTGCTCCCCGACCCAGCCCATGGGCAGCTGCATGGTCAGCTCCGAGGGGGCCTGCAATGCCTACTACCGATATATGGGGATCTAATGAGAGAAATTCAGTTAAGCCACGGCGGTCGGGTGATGAGGAGAGATGAACCAGCCTGTTTCTGCAATCTTGTGGAGAACCAGACCCGATGAGAGAAATCCAACTTAGCCACGGCGGCGGTGGCGTCGAGATGAACCAGCTGATCAACCAGCTCTTCTTTCGCCACTTTGGCAACGAGATCCTGCTGCGCGGTGAAGATGCCGCCCTGCTGCCGGTAAACGGCCCCGTCGCCTTCACCACCGACAGCTTTACCGTCTCGCCGCTCTTCTTCGAGGGGGGCGATATCGGCAAGCTGGCCATCGCCGGCACGGTCAATGATCTCGCCATGATGGGGGCCAAGCCCGAGTATCTGAGCTGCAGCTTTATCATCGAGGAGGGCTTCCCCTACGCCGATCTGGCCCGCATCGTCGAGTCGATGGCCGCGGAGCTTGCCAACAGCGGTGCCCGCATCGTCTGCGGCGACACCAAGGTGGTGCCTAGGGGGGCGGCCGACAAGATCTTTATCAACACCAGCGGGGTCGGCACCTTCCCGCTGCCCGAACAGAGCCGGGGCATCTCGGTGCGCAGCCTCAAGGCCGGTGACGCCATCCTAGTGTCGCGGGATATCGGCAGCCACGGTGCCTGCATACTGATGGCCCGTGACGCCCTGCAACTGGGCTCCGATCTCAAGAGCGACTGCACCACCCTCTGGCCGCTAGTAGAAGCGCTGCTAAAAGCGGGTATTACCCCTCACGCCCTGCGCGATGCCACCCGCGGTGGCCTTGCCGCCGTGCTCAACGAGTGGAGCAGCGCCTCCGGCGTTGCCATCGAGCTGGAGGAGTCCGCCATTCCGGTCTGCGATCCGGTGCGGGGCCTGTGCGAGCTATACGGTTTCGAGCCCCATGATCTCGCCAACGAGGGAACCATGGTGCTGGCCCTGCCTGCCGAACAGGCGCAGGACGCGCTGGGCATCTTGCGGCAATTCAACCCAGCAGCCAGCCAGATCGGCGTGGTGCAGGCGAGCGATCGCCACAAGGTGATCCTGAACAACCCCTGGGGCAGCCGCCGCTATCTGGAGCTGCCGCAAGGGGAGCTGCTGCCGCGGATCTGTTGAGCGGCCATGCCGTTCAGCCAATTACAGGGGGGAATCACTCCTCCCCATATCGGTTAAGGAGCCACCATGCACGAAATGTCTCTGGCCATGGCCGCCATCGATCTGGCGGCCGAGCAGGCCACCCAGCGGGGCTTTACCAAGGTGACCGCCCTCTGGCTCGAGGTCGGCAGCTTCTCCTGCGTCGACCCGGACACCATTGCCTTCTGTTTCGAGGCGGCCGCCAAGGGCACTGCCGTCGAAGGGGCCCAGCTGCACTTTCAGCACCAGGCGGCAGAGGCCTGGTGTTACGACTGCAACCAGACGGTCACCCTCACCGAACGCGGACAAGCCTGTCCCGAGTGTGGCGGGTACAAATTACGAGTCGCGCAAGGGAACAGCCTGCGCATCACCGACATCGAGGTAAGTTGATATGTGTAGCGTATGCGGATGCGGCCAGGCGCGGATCGCCGGCCATGAGCACGATCATGAGCATCATCACGAACATGAACATCACCATGAACATGGTCATGAGCACGACCATCATCATGCTCATGACGCCCATCACCATCATGACCACGAGCAGAGCGCGCCGCGCACCCTGATCATTCACCACCACTATCACCATCAGGGGGATGTCCATCACCACTACCACGGGGTACGGGCACCAATAGGAGCAGAGGGTCATGATCACCCTCATGAGCACCACCATGATCACCCCCACGACCATCATCATGAACATGCCCACTCTCATGACCACGGTCATTCCCACGCGCATCCCCATGATCACAGCCATGACCATGACCATCAGCAGGGCTCCCTGCACTACGGCAAAGGGGAAGCGGGATTGTCGGTGCCCGGCATGGGGCAGCGCCAGCTGATCGCCATCGAGATGGATGTGCTGGCCAAGAACAACGCGCTGGCGGCCCACAACCGCGAGCACTTCACTGCCGCCGACCAGCTGGTGCTCAACCTGGTGTCGAGCCCGGGCTCAGGCAAGACCACTTTGCTGTGCGAGACCCTGCGCCGGCTTGAGGGACAGCGCCCCTGCGCCGTCATCGAAGGGGATCAACAGACAAGCAGCGATGCGGATCGCATCCGCGCCACCGGCGTCCCTGCCGTGCAGATCAACACCGGCAAGGGCTGCCATCTGGACGCCAAGATGGTCCACGACGCCTGCCACCAGCTGCCCGCCAATCCCGGGGGCATCCTCTTTATCGAGAACGTGGGCAATCTGGTCTGCCCCGCCAGCTTCGATCTCGGCGAGAAGTACAAGGTGGCGATCCTCTCCGTCACCGAGGGGGAAGAGAAGCCGCTGAAATACCCGGACATGTTTGCCGCCGCCCAGCTGATGGTGATCAACAAGATCGATCTGCTGCCCTATGTCAGCTTCGATGTCGCCCGCTGTATCGAGAACGCCAAACGGGTCAACCCTTATATTCAGGTGATCCAGGTGAGTGCCACCACGGGGGAAGGGATGGATGCCTGGCTCAACTGGCTGGCCAGTGCCTGAACCGGTTAAACGCCGCTGATAACGGTAGAAAACAAAAGAGGGAGGCTGATGCCTCCCTCTCTTTTGTCTATGAACCTTGTCGGCCGTGCCATCTGTTCGGAGTAGCCAGCGTCCCCTCACCCTGGCCCTCCCCCCAGGGAGAGGAGACCGGTTCGTGGATACTGGCAATAAGTTCGAAGTACGCGTACTGCGAGCATAACAACCAGCTTGTGCCCCCAAGCTTGGGGAGAGTCACCGTCTGCTCCCTTCTCCCCTTGCGGGAGAAGGGCTGGGGATGAGGGGGAAGCCAATCCTCAGGCCACGCTACGGGCCATCGCCTCCCGCTCCGCAGGCACCTCACCAAAGCGCAGCACCCGATGGCAGATCTGGCGCAGCAGTGCCTGCTGGTGACTGAAGACAAGCATGCCAAGCCCGCGCTGCTCGCACTCAACCATCAACTCCCGCCAGAGTTGGCGCTGAATCTGCGGATCCAGCTGGGCGGTCACCTCGTCGGCAATCAGCAGACGAGTGCGGGGATCGAGGGCGCGCAGCAACGCGATGCGGGCCAGCTCGCCACCGGATAGCTGACCGGGTTTACGGCCGAGCCACTCAGGCTTGACCATAAAGCGGGCCAGCATGGCGTCATCGGGGCGCCACACATCCCACAGCGCCTGCCCGGTGGTGCGATAAGGATTGAAGGTGAGCTCCGGGTGCTGGGGCACCAACTGGATGGGGTGATAGCCTTTTACCTGTTCAGGCACCGGTTGCCCATCCAGCAGGATCTGCCCGCCGGTCCCAACCGGTTGCCAACCCGCCAATACTCGCCCCAGCGTGGTCTTGCCATAACCGCTCGGGGCAGAGATGCCGAGCCGCTCGCCCGCTTTCACCGTCAGCGATAACCCCTGCCAGAGGGGACGTTCCCCTTGGGCGATGGTGAGACTTCGTACTTCCAACATTATGAAACCTTCGGCGCAGAGAAGAGAGCATTGAACTCGGGCAGCGCCTGCCAGTGGGCTCTGAGCATCTCGCTCCCCTGCCCTTGGCGCAGATGGTGGCAGCTCAAGGTATCGCACACCCGGCCCTGATGGAGCGCCACGATGCGATCGGCAAAGCGGGCCGCCAGCGCCAGATCGTGGGTGACCCAGAGGATGCCGCTGCCCTGATTGGCCAATTCACGCAACTGGCCGAGCAGCAGACAAGCCAGCCCCTCGTCGAGCCAGGCGGTGATCTCGTCCGCCAGAATGTAGCGGGCACCGCCGAGGGCCGCGGTGCAGGCCAGAATGCGCTTGGCCATGCCGCCGGAGAGCTGGCGCGGGAATCTGTCCAGGGTGGTCGCGGGCAGCTGGTAGCGCAGCAGTTGCTCGCCGAGCCGCTCGCGAGAACCGCTCTGACCACAGAGGCGCGCCGCACGGCCCAACTGACGCTCCACCGTCAGCAACGGATTGAGGGCGCTCACCCCCTGCGGCACATAGCAGAGGGTGTGGCCGCGCAGCTCGGCACGGCTGGCGTCGCACAGGGGGTTGCCATCGAGGGAGATGCGGCCGCGCATGCGCAGATTGTCCGGCAGCAGGGTCAGGGCGCTTTGCAGCAACAGGCTCTTGCCCTCGCCGCTCCCCCCCACCAGCGCCACTATCTCCCCCGGCGCCAGTTGCAGGCTGATATCGGTCAGCAAAGGCTGCCAGCTGCGCCGCCCCAGCCAGGAGTAGTGGGCAGCCTCTATGGTCACCTGATCAAAACTCAGCATGGTTCACTCCTGTGCCACAACAGCTGTTGCAACGCGCGGGTAGCCTGATCAAAGAGCAACACCAACAGCAGCAACATCAGCCCCGGGAAGAGGGCCAGCCACCAACCGCCACCGGCCAGATAACGCAGGGCATCGGCCAGCAGCAGGCCAAGGGAGGCCTCGTGGGCCGCCAGACCAAAGCCGAGAAAGCTCAAGGCCGCGCTGTGCAGCACCGCATGGGGAAACATCAACAAGGTGCCGATAAACCACTGGGGCAACAGCCCCGGCAGCAGGTGGATGCGCCAGCGACGCAGCGCCCCCATCCCCTGACAGCGGGCCAGCACCACATAGTCACTGCAGGCGATCCGCCGCGCCTCGGCGCAGAGAATGAGCGCCAGCTTGGGCCAGTGGGTGAGCGCCACCGCCAGGATCACCCCGCGCATGCCGCCCCCCACGGTAAAACAGATCAGGATCAGCAGCAGCATATGGGGCAGCGCCAGCATGGCGTCGATCACCATTCGCACCGCCGCATCACATCTGGGATGTATGAGCGACACGCTTGCCGCCACCATGGCCAGCAGGCCACTGCAGAGCGCCGTGCCTAGCCCAAGTTCCAGACTGGTGAGGGTGCCCTGAAAGGCCCGCAACCATAGATCCCGCCCCATCTGATCGGTCCCGAACCAGTGGGTCAGCGAGGGGGGCTGCTGGCGCGCCAGCAG